>NZ_JBIBJK010000029.1:0-102995 GCF_042958635.1 Streptomyces sp. NPDC007971 | reverse complement strand
GTACAGGGCCCGTTCCCGCTCCACCAGCAGGGGCAGCGGATCCGAGGCGGTGACCAGCTCCCGCAGCGGACACCGGGACAGCACCGCCTCCACCTGCGGCGACAGAGCCGGCTTCAGCCGGTCGTGCACCGACAGCGAGTCGTCGCCGAGTGCCCGCGCGGCGGCCAGGACCAGCTCCCGCTGCGGCCCCTTGGGCACTCCTGCCGCCGCACGCTCGTAGAGGCCGACGCCCTCCTCCAGGACCAGACCGGTGTCGATGCCCGCCGGCACCTTCACGGAGGCGTGGTGCCGCCAGGTGGCCAGCGGATGACTCCAGGCCTCCACGCGAAAACTCCAGCGGCCGGTGACGTCCGGGGTGATCTCCGCGCCCCAGCGGTCGGTCCCCGGGGCCAGCTCGCGCATCGGCGTCCACGGGCCGCGCCGGCCCGCCGGATCCCGCAGGACGACATTGGCGCCGACGGCGTCGTGCCCCTCCCGGAACACGGTCGCCGTGACCTGGACCGTCTCCCCGGCCACCGCCTTCGCCGGGCGCCTGCCGCAGTCCACGGCCGGCCGGACGTCTCGTACCGGTACGCGGCCGATGGCCGGGGTCCTGCGCATCTCTCACCTCCGCCGTGCGCGAAGCCGGGCCCGGGGCCCGGCTTCGCGATCCGAGAAACGGGGTCGGCTGCTGCCGCCCCGCGTGGAACGCCCTGTACGGTGCCAGCTCAGCGCCTCGGCGCCGTGGAACGCCGCTCCGGTGGTGGCGCGCGCCGCCCCGACCGGTCCGGATGCGGCCGCCCGTCCAGTTCGTGCAGGTAGCCGGACAGCGAGGAGCGCAGATAGCGCTCGGCCGCTTCCGCTGCCTCCCTGGCGCAGCGCTTTCCCATCAGCACGCACAAGGTGTAGCCCGAGTCCTCGAAGGTGGCCCGGACCGTGCGGTCGTGGGGCGAGGCGAGCATCACGCGCTCCCAGGCCCGGTAACGCCGCAACTGCCGGGCCACTTCGGCCTTGGCGGGTAGCAGCATGACCCTCTTCACCTTCCACGCTCTCGACTGGGCGCGTTCCCGACGGTCGGGTGGCGTCCGCGCACAGGAGGGGGCGGCACCGTTACGGCGATCGAGGCTTTCACTCATGGTGCACGGACGACGACACAACGTCCTGTTGGACGTTCAACCATCTGGCCGTACATGAGGCTCGTGTTGCACGAATGGCGTAGCGCCCTCACTGTAGAGGTGACTCTGAAGCGATCAACGCTCACGCTGAGTGCCTGGGATTCCTCCTGGGCGGAACGGAGTCCGGGATCCCTCCCGGACCGGGCGAGGGGAGCGGGAGCTTCGCGGGTGAGGAGCAAGCGACGATGAAGACCGCAGTGCCCTGCTACTACCACATCGATGTGGAAGTCGGCCCGGAACGGGTGGGACAGGTCAGCCGCATCCTGGCCGCCCATCTGCGCCACTGGGACCTCGAGAACCTCGTGGACCCCGTCCGCCACGGCACCGAACTGCTGTTGCGGGCGATCGACCAGCACGCCACGGACAAGCACACCTCGATCGAGATGTGGTGGAACGGCCAGCACCTCATCACCGCCATCGGCGGTGAGGACCGCGACCTGCGCCCCGACCAGGACCTCCGGGCGTGCCTGGCGGACATCGCCGCCATGAGCGACGGCTGGGGCTGCTGTGCCTCGGGGACCGGCTGCACCATCATCTGGTTCTCGCAGCGCGCCCGCTCCGGCGAGCGCGTCCCGCTGGTCCCGACGGCCCCTGCGCCGACCCTGCGCAGCGGGCTCCCGGTGCCCCGCGCCCTCCCGGTGGCCGTCCTGGGCGCCCCGGCGAACGCGGTGGACGACGCCCTGGAGGGCGCCCGGTGACGGCTCGCACGTCCCGGACAGGGGTGCCCGCCTGGAGCGGGCACCCCTACCCATTGGGTGCCTCCTTCGACGGGCAGGGCACCAACTTCGCGCTGTTCAGCGAGGTCGCCGAGGCTGTCGAGCTGATCCTGGTCGACGACGCTGGCACCGAGCGCCCTGTCCCGCTGCACGAGGTCGACGGGTTCGTCTGGCACGCCCATCTGCCCGGTGTCGGCCCCGGGCAGCGCTACGGCTACCGGGTGCACGGCCCCTGGCAGCCGTCCTTCGGCCACCGGTGCAACCCGGCGAAGCTGCTGCTGGACCCCTATGCGCGAGCGGTGGACGGGCGGACCGACAACCACGCCTCCCTCTACGAGCGAGCGCCGGACGGTCCCGCCCCCGCCGACAGCGCCGGGCACTCGATGCTCGGCGTGGTCACCGACCCGTACTTCGACTGGGGCGACGACCGCCCCCCGCGGCACCCGTACGCCGACTCCGTCATCTACGAGGCGCACGTGCGCGGTCTGACCCGCACCCACCCGGACGTCCCCAAGCGGCTGCGCGGCACCTACGCCGGACTCGCCCACCCCGCGATCGTCGAGCATCTGACCACGCTCGGAGTCACCGCGGTGGAACTGATGCCGGTCCACCAGTTCGTCCAGGACGGCACCCTGCAGGACCGGGGGCTGGCCAACTACTGGGGCTACAACACCATCGGCTTCTTCGCCCCGCACCACGCGTACGCGGCCCGGGGCAGCCGGGGCCGGCAGGTCGACGAGTTCAAGGCCATGGTGAAGGCGCTGCACGCGGCCGGCCTGGAAGTGATCCTCGACGTGGTCTACAACCACACCGCCGAGGGCAACGAGAAGGGCCCCACGCTCTCCTTCCGGGGCATCGACAACGCCTCGTACTACCGCCTGGTCGACGGCGACTGGGCGCACTACTACGACACCACGGGCACCGGCAACAGCCTGCTGATGCGGCACCCCCACGTGCTGCAGCTGATCATGGACTCGCTGCGGTACTGGGTGACGGAGATGCACGTCGACGGCTTCCGCTTCGACCTCGCGGCGACGCTGGCCCGGCAGTTCCACGAGGTGGACCGGCTGTCGGCGTTCTTCGACCTGATCCAGCAGGACCCGGTGATCAGCCGCGTCAAGCTCATCGCCGAGCCCTGGGACGTGGGGGAGGGCGGCTACCAGGTCGGCAACTTCCCTCCGCTGTGGTCGGAGTGGAACGGCCGCTACCGGGACGCCGTACGCGACTTCTGGCGTGCGGAACCGGGCTCCCTCGGCGAGTTCGCCTCGCGGCTGACCGGTTCCTCCGACCTGTACCAGCACAGCCGGCGCCGACCGCGCGCCAGCGTCAACTTCGTGACCGCGCACGACGGTTTCACGCTGCGCGACCTCGTGTCGTACAACGACAAGCACAACGAGGCCAACGGTGAGGACAACCGGGACGGTGAGAGCCACAACCGGTCCTGGAACTGCGGGGCCGAGGGCGCCACCGACGACCCGGCCGTCCTCGAACTGCGCGCCCGCCAGCAGCGGAACCTGCTGGCCACGCTGCTGCTGTCGCAGGGCATCCCGATGCTCGGCCACGGCGACGAACTCGGCCGCACCCAGCGCGGCAACAACAACGCCTACTGCCAGGACAACGAGGTCTCCTGGGTGGACTGGAACCTGACCGACGAGCAGCGCTCCCTCGCCGGGTTCACCCGGTACGTCATCGGCCTGCGCGCCGGGCATCCCGTGCTGCGCAGGCGCCGCTTCTTCCGCGGCGAGACCGCGACCAACGCCGAGCAGCCGCTGCCCGACCTGGTGTGGCTGCGGCCCGACGCCCGCGAGATGACCGACCGGGACTGGCAGCGCAGCGACGCGCACACGGTCGGTGTCTTCCTCAACGGCGACGCCATCGCCGAGCGCGACTCCTACGGCGGACGCGTGGTCGACGACTCCTTCCTGCTGCTGCTCAACGGCTACTGGGAACCGGTGGACTTCCGCCTCCCCGACGCCTCCTACGGCGAGCGCTGGACGACCCTGATCGACACCGCCGACCCGGACGGCATCCCCGACGAACGCGAACGCAAGGCCGGCACCCGGCTCCGCGCGGAGTCCCGCAGCCTGATCCTGCTGTCCCGACCGTCACGAAGCGGGTGACGGGCCGGGCGGTCCGTGGTGCCGGATCCGCCGCGCCGTCAGCGTTCCGGGCGGGACGTCACGGTGAACTGGGCACCGTCCGGGTCCCGCAGGATCGCCTCCGTCTCCTCCTCGTGCAGGACACTGCCACCGTGCTTCTCCGCGGTGCGGGCGCAGCTCACCACGTCGGACACCGCGAAATGGATCTGCCAGTGGGGCCGGACCGAGGGGTCCGGGGCCGCCTCCACCGCGCCCGAGTCGATGCGCGCCACGACGTCGCCCCTGCTGCGCAGCACCACCTCGCCGCCCTCGTACTCGACCTCGCAGCAGCCCTGCACCCCGGTGGCCCAGCCGAGCGTCTCGCCGTAGAAGATCGCGGCGTCGAAGGCGTTGCGGGTGTGCAGCCGGATGAAGGTCGGGGCCGCCCGCCGCCAGGCCTCCCAGTTGCCGACCAGCTCTCCCTCCCAGATCCCGAAGGTGGCCCCGTCCCGGTCGGCGATCAGCGCCGCCCGTCCCGGCGGGAACGACAGGGGCCCGACGGCCGCCGTACCGCCGCGCTCCCGGGCCCGTGAGGCTGCCTCGTCCGCGTTCTGTACGGCGAAGTAGGGGGTCCAGGCCACCGCCATCTGCCACATGGCGGCCACCGCGGCGATCCCGGCGACGGGCACACCGTCGGCCAGCGCGATCCGGAAGTGCTCGCCGAGCTTCGCGCCGCGCCAGCGCCAGCCGAGCAGGGCGGAGTAGAACTCCTGCGTCGCCTCCAGGTCGCGGCTGGTCAGGCTCACCCAGCACGGCGCGCCGAAGACGGAGTGCGTGGAGATGACGTCCCTCTTCCTCGGTCCACCGCTGGCAGGCGTGTCATGGTTCATCGCAGTCGCGTCCTGGTCTCGGGGTCCGGCGCCCGCCGGTCTGGCACCAGTGTCCGGCCGGAGGGGGCCAGACGCCCGTCGAGTACCCCGGTGGCGGCGGTCCAGGCGGGTGAGCACGATGGAGGCATGGGAGAGTCGGAGCCCGACCGGATCGCCGAGCTGCAGGCCGAAGTGCACCAGTTGAAGGAGGCCGTGGCCTCGCACGCGGTCGTGGACCAGGCCATCGGCATGATGGTCGCCCTCGGGCGGGTGACCCCCGACGAGGGGTGGGAGGTGCTGAAGGAGGTCTCCCAGCACACCAACATCAAGCTGCGCACCATCGCCGATGTGATCCTCATCTGGGGTCGCCGTGGCGACATCCCGCCCGACGTCCGCGCCGCGCTGGAGGACACCCTGGACCGGTACGGCCCCACCCAGATCCCCGGCGCGGCCGAGCCGGTCCCTGCCACCGTCGAGGAGACCTCCGACGGCGTGCAGGAGTGAGACTCGGCCGGTCTCGGCGAAGTGACGATCGGCCGGTCTTCGCGCAGTGAGGCTCAGCCGGCCTCCGCGAGCAGTTCCTCACGCAGCCGGTCGAAGCAGCCGCTGAGCAGCCGGGAGACGTGCATCTGCGAGATGCCCAGCTGCTGGGCGATCCGGCTCTGCGTCATCCCGCCGAAGAACCGCAGGTAGAGAATGGTGCGCTCGCGCTCGGGCAGCTTCTGGAGGCATGGCCTGACGGCAGCGCGGTCGACGACGAGATCGAAGCCGGGGTCGGCCTCGCCCAGACAGTCCCCGAGCGCGTACCCCTCCGTGCCGGTCACGTCCGCGTCCAGGGACAGCGCCGAGAAGCACTCCAGGGCCTCCATGCCGGCCTGCACCTCGGCCTCGCTGAGCCGGGTGTGGGCGGCGATCTCGGCGACGGTGGGCGCCCGGCCGGACGTGGTCTGGGCCAGCTCCTTGACGGCGCTGCGGACCCGGTTGCGCAGGTCCTGGACCCGGCGCGGGACGTGCAGGGTCCACATGTGGTCGCGGAAGTGACGCTTGATCTCGCCGGTGACCGTGGGCACCGCGTACGCCTCGAAGGCGCGGCCGCGGCCGGGGTCGTAGTGGTCGACGGCCTTCACCAGGCCGAGCGCGGCCACCTGGTACAGGTCCTCCAGGGACTCCCCGCGGCCGCGGAACCGTACGGCGATCCGCTCGGCCATGGGCAGCCAGAGCCGGACCAGTTCGTCCCTCAGGGCTCGGCGCTCGGGACCCTCGGGCAGCTGCGCAAGCCGTTCGAAGGACTCGGCGGTGTCGGGGGCGTCGTCGTGCGGATGGGACTTCGTGCTGCCAGTGACAGGCATCGTGGGCACCACTCTCAGCAGGTGCTGGTTCGACAGACACCGTGGGAGGGGCTCGGACCGTGACAGGGACACCGGGTGCCCGGCTGAGCCGGTTCCCACGGACGTGCCTCCTGTCCGAAGCACTTACGTCGGATTCCCTTCAGCGAGTATATCGAAACAAATCGACCGATATGGGTATGAATGAGCCAGCTCGCTTGACCTTCCTTGGGGAGCATTACCTCTGTAACAGAGGTAATCTTCTGTCCGTGGAACCGGACTACTCGGAGGAACTGGCCGACGCGCTCGTACGGATCCAGCGGCTGGTCCGGCGCCGGCTGCGCGGCGGACTCGCCGGGCCGCGGCTGCGCGGCGCCGAGGTGGAACTCCTGCGGCTCGTCGAGGCCAGGCCCGGCATCGGCATCTCGGACGCCGCACGGGCCCTGCACCTGGCGGGCAACTCGGTGTCGACCCTCGTCAACCAGCTCGTCCGGGACGGCCATCTGACCCGGGAGACCGACCCGGCCGACCGAAGAGCCGCCCGCCTGCTCCTCACGGAGACCGCCGAGAAACGACTGGAGGACTGGCGGCGCCGCCGCACCGAACTGATCGGCCGGCAGCTGTCCCGGCTCGACGAAGCCGACCGCGCGGCCCTGCGCGCGGCGCTGCCCGCACTGCGCAAGCTGGCCGTCACCCTGCACGAGGAGGCCGAGGAAGCATGACCGCCACGTCCGCCGAGATCGCCGAAGCCGTCGCCTGCACTCGCCTCGCCCACGCCTTCGGGGACACCAGGGCGGTCGACGGACTCGACCTGACCGTCCACGAGGGCGAGGTGTTCGGACTGCTCGGCCCCAACGGCGCCGGCAAGACCACCGCCATCCGCTGCATCACCACGCTCCTGCCGGTCCCGGCCGGCATGGTCCGGGTCTTCGGGCACGACGCCGCCGGGGACCGCATGGCGGTGCGCCGCCTCCTGGGTTACGTGCCCCAGCAGCTGTCCGCGGACAGCGGGCTCACCGGACGGGAGAACGTCGCCCTGTTCGCCCGGGTCTTCGACGTGCCGCGCCGCGAACGCGCCGAACGTGTCGGCCAGGCGCTGGGCGCCGTAGGCCTCACCGACGCCGCCGACCGGCTCGCCGGCACCTACTCCGGGGGCATGGTGCGCCGCCTCGAACTCGCCCAGGCCCTGGTCAGCGCACCCCGGCTGCTGATCCTCGACGAACCCACCATCGGCCTCGACCCGATCGCCCGCACCGGCGTGTGGGACCACATCAACGCCGTCCGCGCCGCCACCGGCATGACCGTCCTCGTCACCACCCACTCCATGGACGAGGCCGACCAGTACTGCGACCGGGTCGGCCTGATGCACCGCGGACGCGTCCGCGCCCTGGGCACCCCGGCCGAACTGCGCCAGGGGCTCGCCGAACGCCGCGGCACGAACACCCTGCCCACGCTGGAGGACGTCTTCCGGGACGTCGCCGGCAGCGGCCTCGACTCCGGAGGAGGTTTCCGCGATGTCCGAAGCACCCGCCGCACCGCCCACCGTGTCGGCTGACGACACCGCCGCAGACACCGCCCTGCTGCTCAGCCCGCCACGCCCCCGCGCGGGCTGGCGGCTGCTGCCCGCCCGGGTCGTCGCCATGTGCGCGGTCGAACTGCAGAAGCTGCGCCACGACCGCACCGAGCTGTACACCCGCGCGGTCCAGCCGGCCCTGTGGCTGCTGATCTTCGGTCAGACCTTCACCCGGATCCGGGCGATACCCACCGGAGGCATCCCCTACATCGACTACCTGGCGCCCGGCATCATCGCCCAGTCCGCCATGTTCATCGCCATCTTCTACGGCATCCAGATCATCTGGGAGCGCGACGCGGGCATCCTGAACAAGCTCCTCGTCACCCCGACGCCGCGCTCGGCACTGATCACAGGCAAGGCGTTCGCGGCCGGAGTGAAGTCGCTGATCCAGGCCGTGGTCGTCGTCGTCATCGCCGCCCTGCTCGGCGTCGCCCTCACCTGGAACCCGCTGAAACTCCTCGGCGTCGCAGCCGCCGTACTCCTCGCCTCCGCGTTCTTCTCCTGCCTGTCGATGACCATCGCGGGCATCGTCCTCAGCCGGGACCGGCTGATGGGCTTCGGGCAGGCGATCACCATGCCGCTGTTCTTCGGCTCCAACGCCCTGTACCCCGTCTCGGTGATGCCGGGCTGGCTCCAGGCCGTCAGTACGTTCAACCCGCTCAGCTACGAGGTCGACGCCCTGCGCGGCCTTCTGCTCGGCACGCCCGCCCACCTCGCCGCCGACTTCGGGGTCCTGGCGGTGGCCTCCGCCCTCGGCATCACCGCGGCCTCTTCCCTGCTCGGCCGCCTGGCCCGGTGACCGACCCGGTGATCTTGCCGCGGACGTGATGTGCGGCACGCACCGGCGAGCGTCCGCGGAGCCGCCGACGGAATTCTTCCTGCGCAGCGCTTGATCACCGATCAAAGGGGGCGAACCCCCTGGCCACAGCGCATTCTGCTCATTTGACAGTGCACTGAGCGCACAGATAGACAGCAGCTCTCTGAGGTCGAGAGGGGCACTGTGTACGAGCCGAACGTGGTCGGGGACTGGCACGAGTACGACGAGCATGCCGGTCTGCGGGTCCGCGTCCACCGCATGGAGGCTGCCGAGCCGCCGCGCGGACGCGACGACGCCGCGGCCGGCCTCGCGTACTTCAGTGTGCGGATCACCGTCGAGAACCGCGGTGCCCGCCACTACGGCATCCACCTGGAGGACGGCCAGATCGACGTGCGGGTCGGCCCGGACGGGGAGGGCGCGTTCATCGACTGGCGCAACTCCCAGTTCATCGAGGGCTTCGACGTCTACCCGCTGCGCCGGGCCACCGCCGTGGTCTACGCGGCCGCCCCCGAAGCCGTCCTGACGCACGTGGACGTACAGGTCCAGCTGCGGGTCGAGGAGGAGTGGGCCGACCGCCGCCTGTGGACGGGCGGCATCGGTGTCACGGAGGGGACCGCCGCGCCCACGCCGGCCGGGACCGGCCAGAGCAGCCTGGCCCACCAGGTCAGCGCCTTCCTGAAGGACCAGACGGAGCCCGGCACCGCCTGACGCCGGTCCATGCGGGATACGGGCGCGGGTCGGTGCGCGATGCGCCCGACACGGGGCAGCGCGGGTGCGCGCGACGTGAGGCGGTTCGGGACACGCCTGACATGAGTGAGTGCTGGATGCACCTCACGTGGGTGGGTGCGGGATGCGCCTGACGTGAGTCAGTGCGGGATGCCGTCGATGATCTCCCGCGCCCCCTGCCGCAGCAGCGCCACCGCGACCGACGTGCCGAGCGTGGCCGCATCGAGCCGGCCCGCCCATTCGTGGGCGTTCAGCCGGGTCTTGCCGTCCGGCGTGAACACGCAGGCCCGCAGGGACAGTTCACCACTGCGGTCCACGCGCGCGTAGCCCGCGATGGGGCTGTTGCAGTGCCCCTGGAGCACATGCAGGAACATCCGCTCGGCCGTCGCTTCCCGATGCGTGGCCGGGTCCCCGAGCCCGCTGACCGCGTCGATCAGCTCGGCATCGCCCTCCCGGCACTGCAGGGCGAGGATGCCCGCGCCGATCGGCGGCATCATCGTCTCCGGGGACAGCACCTCGCTGATCACGTCGGTGCGGCCGATCCGCTCCAGACCGGCCACCGCCAGCAGCAGCGCGTCCGCCTCCCCGGCGGCCAGCTTCTCCAGCCGGCGGTTGGCGTTGCCGCGGAAGGGCACGCACTCCAGGTGCGGGTGCGTGGCGGCCAGCTGTGCCACCCGGCGCACGGAGGAGGTGCCGATCCGGGTACCGGCAGGCAACTCGTCGAGGGTGAGCCCGCCCGGATGCACCAGCGCGTCACGGATGTCGTCCCGCTTCAGGAACGCGGCGAACACCGTGCCGGCGGGCAGCGGCCGGTCGGCGGGCACGTCCTTGACGCAGTGCACCGCGAGGTCCGCCTCCCCGGCCAGCAGGGCCGCGTCGACCTCCTTGGTGAACGCCCCCTTGCCCTCGACCTTGGAGAGGTCGCCGAGCCACTTGTCGCCGGTGGTCTTCACCGGCACGACCTCGGTGCGCACTCCCGGGTGCAGCACACCCAACTCGGTGCGGACGCGCTCCACTTGGGCGAGGGCCATCGGTGAGTCGCGCGAGACGATACGAATCAGCTCCGGGACGGACATGGGGGACACGATAGACCCTCGGGGACCGTGCCCCGTCCCGGTCGGACCGTCAGCCGCCAGTCGAAGGGGAACAGATCCGTATCCCAGCCGGGACTCGCGGTGAGGGCGCTCGCACGCCGCGGAGTCCGCAGCAGGCTGCGGTGGCGCAGGAGTTCGCGCCGCTCGGCCGGCGTCAGCAGGGCTTCGGCACTGTCCGCCGCCACCTCGTCGACGTCCGTGCTGCCCATGACGTTGAGCCGGTCCTGCGCCCTGCCGCGGATGTCGACGCGGAAGTCCGTGCGCCACTGCGAGTTGGATCCCCAGCCCATGGACAGGTCGACCGTGGGCCGGTGCCGGCGCCGGAAGGCCCAGTACAGCGCAGAGCGGTCGGCCACCCCGCGCTCGGCGTGCCGGGCACCGGCCCGCACCCGCACACCGGCCCGGGCGAACACCATGTCACCCAGCCACAGACCGGGCCACACGACGCCTGTGACCACGATCGGCTCGTCCGGATCCGCCGTCTGCTCCACCTCCACGATCTCGTGCAGGAAGGGATCGAAGACCGAGTGCTCCTCGAACGGCACCATGCCCAGGCCCGTGAACAGCAGCAGATACTGATCCTCGGTCAGGCCCGGTCCCGCCCACGGATCGTGACCGGGAGGCTGGAACGAGAGCAGCAGAACGTCGCTGACCCGGCTGAGGGCGTACAGCTCCCAGAGAGCTCCGGGGTGTCCCGGGCCCTGGGCCCGCGCATCGGCCGCTCCCGGCAGCGGGGCGCGCAGCGGGGCACCGGCCGCCCGGGCGTGCGCCAGCCACGGCTCGACGACGGCGGCGTACGCGTCGCGGCCGTCATGGCCGAGGAGCCCTTCGTACAGCTCCCGGGCGCCGGTCCTCTCCCGGCTCATCCGGCGACCGCCGGGCCGTGGCTCGGCTTCTGCTTCCTCCGGGTGCCGAGACGGTCGTGGAACCGCATCCGGGCGAGGGCGAGGGCGAGCCGACCGGCGGCGTCCACGGCTGCGGGCAGGTCTCCGGGCGGTTCGGCGAGACGATCCATCCCGTCATCATGAGCTGCGACCCGGCAAGCGTCCACGGAGATCGGCGGCGGCGACACCGCAGGCCCGCAGGGGGAGGACAAAGTGAAGGATGTTCCGCCGGTGCTCCGCGCAGGTACGTCCAGGTCGTTCCGTCTGTGGTTCACGTGGTCGGGACCTCCGCGCTGTTGTTCCTGCGGTCAGGCGAAGTCCTCCGGCAGGTCCGCCGACGACGTCTCGGGTGTGAGGTCCGGACGCAGCCGCAGCCACGACGGCTGGCGCAGCATGCCGGCCCGGGTCCGGGTGCTGTAGCCGACCTCGCCGACCAGCCGGGGCAGCACCCAGTGCGCGTCCGTGATCCGCGGTACCGGGTCGAAGGGGCACCGGCCGCTGGCGGCGGCCCTGAGCAGCGCCGCCAGTTCCGTCCGCTCGGCCTCGCTCCAGCCGGTGCCCACGCCGCCGACGTAGCGCAGCCGGCCGCCCGCGCGCTGGCCGACCAGCACCGCGCCCGGCAGCCCGGTCAGCCGGCCCTTGCCGGGCAACCAACCCCCGACGATCACATCCTCGCTGCGCATGTTCCGGATCTTGATCCAGGCACGGGAGCGCACCCCCGGCTCGTACACCGAGTCCAGCCGCTTGCACACCAGGCCCTCCAGGCCGTGCTCGCGGGTGGCCCGGAGTGCCTCGGCGCCGTGTCCGGTCACCGCTCCCGGCGTCGACCAGTACGGTCCGGCGAGGCCCAGGTCCGTCAGCCGAGCCCGCCGCTGCGTGTAGGGAAGCCGCAGCAAGGGGCGTTCCAGGTACGGGACGTCGAACAGCACCAGGTGCACCGGCACCTGCGTGGCCCGGCGTGCGGCCCGGGCGGGGGAATGCGCGAGGCCCATCCGGCTCTGCAGCAGCTGGAAGTCGGCGCGTCCCTGTTCGTCCAGGGCGAGCACCTCGCCGTCCAGGACGGCGGGCGTGGCGCCCACGGCGGCGCCGAGCGGCTGCAGTTCGGGGTAGGCGGCGGTGATGTCCTCGCCGGAGCGGGCGCGCAGCAGCACCCTGCCGTCGCCCGGCAGATAGACCATGACCCGCTGGCCGTCCTGTTTGGTCTCGTACGCCCACCGTGGGTCCTGGGCGGCGGGCGGCAACGGTCCGGGGGTGGCGAGCATCGGCGCGATGAGCGGGAGGGTCACGGCGGTCACGGCTGAAGGTGTCGACCGCTCCGGGCGCCCGCACGCCCTTTGCGGCACCGGTTCGCCTGAACGGGCCCGTGTCGACGGCCGGCGGCCCGGGGCCGCGCCGACACCTGCCCCGACTGAGGTGCCGATGCCGCGAGTTGGCCACGGTCATGGACGTCCGGCCTCGCCGTGGCCCGTCACCGTCACCGTGACCGCCACCGCCTCCGGGTGCGCGCCGGTCATCAGCGAGGTCCTCGGTCCCTTCGACCTGGCGATCGTCGGTAACGCGGTCGGGCGGGGTCTGTCGGCCGGGGGCCGGGCGTGCCCCGTAGGCTTCCCCGGCTGGACCTCGCCGCCCCGGTCGAGGACCTGGAGCGGTGCGCGGGACTGGCCGCCCCAGGGCGGTGCGCAGTCCCGGAGCGGTGGTGAGCATGGCGCGCAGGACGGCCCGGGCGGAGCAGGTGCACGCGACGCGGGCGGCGATCCTGGTCGCGGCGGAGCGGCTGTTCGCCGAGCACGGCGTGTACGCCGTCTCCAACCGGCAGGTCAGCGAGGCCGCGGGCCAGGGCAACAACGCCGCGGTCGGCTACCACTTCGGCACCAAGGCCGACCTGGTCCGCGCGGTCGCGCGCCGGCATGCCGGGCCCGTCGAGGTGCTCCGGGAGAGGGCCCTGGTGGCGGCCGCCGGCTCCACCGACGTACGCGACTGGGTGGACTGCCTGGTGCGCCCGGTCACCGAGCACCTGGCCGGTCTGGGCAGCCCCACCTGGTACGCGCGGTTCTGCGCCCAGGTGATGACCGACCCGGCGCTGCACGACATCATGGTCGAGGAGTCCCTGACCTCACCTGCGCTGCGGGAGGCGATCGCCGGCCTGGACCGCACCCTGCCCGCGCTGCCCGCCGAGGTCCGCACGGAACGCGGCCAGATGGTCCGGACGCTGATCCTGCACACCTGCGCCGAGCGGGAGCGGGCCCTCGCCGAGGGCGCCCCGACACCGCGCACCACCTGGAGCGAGGTGGCCACGGGGCTGGCCGACGCGATCGTGGGGCTGTGGCTCGCCCCGGTCACCCGTCCCCGCTGACCGCCACGCGTCGCCACCACGACCGACCTGTTCGGCGGCCCCGTAGAGTGCGCCGGCCCGAAGTCCTCGAAGTCCTCGAAGACCTCGAAGGCGTCGGTCGGACAGCCCTGCGGGGCGCCTGCGTACGGGGCGGGCCTGCGACGTATGCGAGGGCGGCGGGCCGCTGTGCGAGGGCGGTTCTCCGGCGCGCGGCGGCCCTCGGACAGGGCCCGGCCAGGTGCCGCTCTCGCGCAACGGGGGCGGCACCCGTCCGTCTCGTCACTCGTCCTGCGGCTCCGCGTCCAGCCCGGTGCACGCCAGCCGCCGGTCCACCTCGGCACATGCCTCCACACCCCGGGGTGAACGGACGGCGAGCATCGGGCTGGTGTATCCGGCGGAGTCCTCCGCCGGATAGCTCGCCGACAGCAGGTCGCGTCCCGCCCGCACCGACACCTCGCGTGCCCGTGGGGAGTGCATGCGCACCTCCGACCACGCGGTGCCGCAGGCGCGCGAGTAGCGCAGTCGGACGTCGTAGCCGGAGTCGGTGACCCGGCTCTCCGTCTGCGCGTCCCGGGCGCACACCGAGGCGTCCGGCAACTCGCCCCGGCACGCGCGTGCATGACAGCCGGGCCGGGGCAGCAGGGTCTGGGCGGCGGGAGCGGGGGTGCCCGGCCGCCCGGTCACGCTGACGGCGACGGCCACCGCCACGGCCGTACCGAGCAGGGCGAGCGCCGACAGCGGGAGCCATCGGGTGAGGGGCCGTTCCTGCTGCTTCGGCGGGGCGGGCGCGGGCGGTTCCTCGGCCGCCTCCCACAGGGCCAGTACGGGTGCGGGATCGGTGCCGGCCAGCCGGCTGAGCGCCTCCACGGCCGGTCGCGGGGGTCGTTGGGTGCCGGTCAGATAGCGGTGCCAGGCCGACTTGCTGAAGGGGGTGCGTGCGGCCAGGGCCGCCAGGCTCAGTCCTGTACGGTCTCTCAGTTCGCGCAGCTTCACCACCAGCGGCTCGTCAGGTGCGGCCGATCTTTGGGGATGGGGCATCGTGCGTCCCTCGACTCCCACTTCCGCTATGGGCGCTTTGGCCCCTGTTGTCGGAATGGCTTCCCTGGAGACCGGCCTCTGGAACACGCGGTGAGGTGTGAGGACGGTGAGGCACCCATGGGTCGAAGGCCCGTTCGGGGAAGGGGAGTTCCCGAACGGGCCTTCGACGCTTAGGTCGTACGACCTTCAGCGGTGCTCAGCACCACCGGACGGCGCGTCCCGTGCGGACGTAGCGCGCGGAGACGTACCCCTGGTGGTGGGGGAGCCGGTACCAGATGTGGTTGCCGAAGACCCGGGAGCCGTACGTCTTGCAGGCGACCCTCAGCAGCCGGTGGGCGTGCCGGTGGCCGATCACGCGGTAGTAGGTGCCCGGGCCGGAGCGGACGTTCAGCCGGGCGCGGTGCGTGACGACCCGGCCGACGACGGGCCGTGTGCGGTGGTACGACAGGCCCTGCATGGCGGCCCGTGCCACTCCCGGCGCGACGAGGTGGTGGGTGTGACGGTAGGAGAGCCGACGGTGGTGGGCGCGGTGCGTGTGCCGCCTGGCGTGGTGCTTGGGGCGCTTCGGGTGCTGCGCGGGGTGCTGTGCCGCCGCGGCGGCTGCCGGGCGCGGGGTGGTCGCGGCGCTCGCCGGGGTGGCCCCGGCCGCCGCGGGCAGGAACGCGAGCAATGCGACCGTGGTCAGCAGACCGCTCTTGATGGTCCGTCGGATCATGGAAACCTCCGGCTGTCGTTCTCGTGACCACGCAACGTGATCACGTCAGTCAGCGTTGCCGTGGCGGGCTGTCGGGATGCCGTCCCGGCATCCCGTGGGACGCCGGGGACGTGCCCGGGGACGGGCGGTGCGGCCGCTCCCCGGTCGAGCCGGTCGTCGGCCGGGAGGCGTCCCGCCGTCCTGTCCGTCTCCGTGAACGTGCCACTCCGCTTCGCGCGCCCCGGTCGTTTACTTGACGTAAGCAACCATGCGGAGAAGGTGCCGGATGTGTCCGGGGGCCGCTGCGGTGGCGGGGCTCGGGCTCCGGGCCGCTCGCTCCGGAGGCAGGGGCTGAGGGCGGGAGCCCGAGGCGCGACATCGGGCGGACGTCTCCGCGGGGAAGCCGTGCGCGGGTCGTTCGGCCGGAGCCGATCCTTCCGA
Organism: Streptomyces sp. NPDC007971; assembly: GCF_042958635.1. NCBI lineage: Bacteria > Bacillati > Actinomycetota > Actinomycetes > Kitasatosporales > Streptomycetaceae > Streptomyces > Streptomyces sp. NPDC007971. The sequence continues at coordinate 87,254 of NZ_JBIBJK010000029.1, read as the reverse complement.
AGGGGGCGCCCCTCGCCCTACCGTCGAGTAATATCCGGCGGCAGATCACCAGAGGAGGAACCGTGTCCCGGTCCGAACGATCACCCCTGCTGCTGGCCGGCCTGCTGGCCGCCGCCGGGGTCGCCCACTTCGCTTCCCCGAAGCAGTTCGACGCCACGGTCCCCCGGATCCTGCCGGGCTCGCCCAGGGCGTGGACGTACGGCAGCGGGGTCGTGGAGCTGGCGCTGGCGGCCGGGGTGGCCTCGCCCCGCACCCGCGCCGTGGCCGCCAGGGCGGCGGCCGCGTTCTTCGTCGGGGTCTTCCCCGCCAACGTGAAGATGGCCGTGGACTGGCGCCACCGGCCCGCCCCGCAGCGGACCGCGGCCCTGGCCCGGCTGCCCCTCCAGGTACCCCTCGTGCTGTGGGCCCGCGGCGTCGCCCGTGGCGGGGAGGAGCGGTCATGACGGAGCGCATCGAGGTCGGGGGCAAGGTCGAGGACTTCGCTCTGCCCGACGAGAACGGCACCGTCCGGCGGCTCACCGAGCTGCTGGCCGACGGGCCGGTCGTGCTGTTCTTCTACCCCGCCGCCCTGACCGCCGGCTGCACGGCCGAGGCCTGCCACTTCCGCGATCTCGCCGCGGAATTCGCGGCCGTGGGTGCCCGTCCCGTCGGAATCAGCGGCGACAGCGTCGAGCGCCAGCAGGAGTTCGCCGGGCGTCACACGCTCGGCATGCCCCTGCTCTCCGACGCCGACGGGGCGGTGCGCGAGCGGTTCGGCGTCAAGCGGGGTTTCGCCCTCGCGCCGACCAAACGGGTCACCTTCGTCATCGCGCAGGACCGCACGGTGCTGGAGATCGTCCGCAGCGAACTGCGCATGAACACCCACGCCGATCGGGCGCTGTCCGCACTCCGTACCCACCAGGGCTGAGCCGGGTCGTCTCCGCGCTTGATGCGTCGGAACATTCGGATCATCCTTGGGCATATGGAGCGTGTCGCGGCCGCGGCGATCATCGATGCCCAGGGCAGGCTGACCGGGTGGAGCGAGGGTGCGCGGCTGCTCACGGGGCACACGGCGGACGAGATCGTCGGCCGGCCGGCCGCCGGCCTCCTCGCCGAGGACGTACCCCCCAGTGTGCTCGCCGCACGCTCCGGCACCGTCGCACTGCGCCACCGCGACGGCCACCGGGTCGAGCAGGCACTCTCCGCCTGCCCGGTCCTCGGCCCGGGCGGCGAGGCGGCCGGATACGTGGTCACCGCCACCGTGCCCGGCACCGCCCTGGCCGACCAGGCCTTCCAGCAGGCGTCCATGTCCATGTCGGTCTTCGACCTCGGGCAGAGCTACCTGCGCGCCAACGCCGCCGCCTGCCGGCGGCTGGGTGTGGCCGAGGAGACGCTCGTCGGCCGGTTCTACCCGGAGACCGTGGAGGACACCGAGCACAGCCGGGGCTTTCTGAACCATCTGCGCCAGGTCACCGAGACCGGCCTGCCGGTGCGCTATGAGAGCTTCACCGGCACCCCCGCCCCCAACGGGGTGCATGCCTGGAGCATCGAGATGTGGCCCCTGCGGGAGGTGTCGGGCGAGTTGACCGGGGTCGCGCTGGCGGCGTTCGACAGCAGTGAGCAGTACCGGACCCGGCGCCGCCTCGCCCTGCTGAACGAGGCGGCCACCGGCATCGGCACCACCCTGGACGTGGTGCGCACCGCCGAGGAACTGGTCGAGCTGCTCGTCCCGCAGTACGCCGACTTCGCCAGCGTCGACCTGCTCGACTGGGTGCTCGGGGAGGACGAGCCACCCGTGGTCCCGGACGGCGGCATCACGCTGCGTCGCGTCGCGCACGGATCCACCCAGGAGGGCAACCCGGGTGTGGCCGTACACCTGGACGAGATGCACAGCTACCGGCCGTCCTCACCGCCGGCCCGCGCCCTGCAGGAGGGAGGCGCGGTGCTCGGCCGGACCGGCGAGCCCGACTTCGACGAGTGGCTCGCGGAGCGCAACGCGCGCAGGCCCGAGGGCCGCCCCTACCGCGAGGGCGTCCACTCCATGATCGCGGTGCCGCTGCTGGCCCGCGGCACCACGCTGGGCGTCGCGGTGTGCGTGCGCTCGCGCCATCCCGAGGACTATGCGCCCGACGACGCCGTCCTCGCCGAGGAGCTCGCCAGCCGCGCCGCCGTCTGCATCGACAACGCCCGCCGCTTCGCCCGCGAACGCAGCACCGCCCACGCCCTCCAGCACAGCCTGCTGCCCAGGGGGCTGCCCCGGCAGGCAGCGGTCGAGGTGGCCCACCGGTACCTGCCGTCCGGATCGCTGGCGGGCATCGGCGGCGACTGGTTCGACGTGATCCCGCTCTCCGGCAGCCGGGTCGGGCTGGTCGTCGGCGACGTGGTCGGCCACGGGATCCAGTCCTCGGCCACCATGGGCCGGCTGCGCACGGCCGTGCGCACGCTCGCCGACGTCGACCTGCCCCCGGACGAACTCCTCACCCACCTTGACGACCTCGTCACCCACCTGGCCGCCGAGGACAGCGGAGAGGAGGTCGCCGAGCTCGGCGCCACCTGCCTGTACGCCGTCTACGACCCCGTCTCCCGGCGCCTGTCCCTGGCCGCTGCCGGCCACCCGGCGCCGGCCCTCGTCCTGCCCGGCGGCACCCCCGAGTTCCTCCCCATGACCGCCGGACCGCCCCTCGGTGTCGGCGGGCTGCCTTTCGAGGCGATGGAGGTCGACCTGCCCGAGGGCTCGGTCGTCGCCCTCTACACCGACGGGCTGATCGATGACCGCGACCGGGACGTCGACCACGCCACCGACGAGCTGCGCCGCGCCCTCGGCGCGCCGGCCGACTCCCTGGAAGACCTCACCGACAACGTCCTCAAGGCCGTCATGCCCGAACAGCCCACCGACGACGTGGCCCTGCTCATGGTCCGCACCCGCGCCCTGGGCACCGATCGCGTCGCCACCTGGGACGTACCGCCCGATCCGGCGGAGGTGGCAGCCTTCCGGCAGGCGGCCACCGAGCAGCTGGCCGCCTGGGGACTGGAGGAGGCCGCGTTCGTCACCGAACTCGTCGTCAGCGAACTCGTGACCAACGCCATCCGCTACGGCGTACCGCCCATCAAGCTGCGCCTGATCCGCGACCGCGCGCTCATCGTCGAGGTCTCCGACGCCAGTTCCACCTCACCGCACCTGCGCCGGGCGCACGCCTACGACGAGGGCGGCCGCGGCCTGCTGCTGGTCGCCCAGCTCACCCAGCGCTGGGGCAGTCGGCAGACGGGCAGCGGCAAGACGATCTGGGCGGAGCAGCCGCTGCCCGAGGCGTGATCACCGCAACGGCCGGCCCGGATCCGGTGCGTCCCCGGAGAGCGGCGAGCCGTGCGGCAGCCCCGTTCCGCGTCACGGCCGGCCGTCGTCGCAGTGGTGCGGCGCGTACCGCGCCGCGATCCAGCGGCGCACGACCGCCACGGGCACGCGACCGTCGGCGGCGATCACGTGCGTGGGAATGCCCACGAGCCAGGCGGCGAGCGCGGCTCTGCGGAGACAGGCGGTGCGGGCGGCGAGTCCGGCCCGCAGCGCGCTCGCCGAGCCGGCGGTCAGCCCCGGGGCGTCCTCCGCCAGTTGCCGGGCGGCCCGGCGGACGGCGTGGCGGGCACGCAGGGTGTCGAGGTCGTTCATGCCACCGCCTCCCGCTGCGGGTCGAGGGCCGTGTCGTCCAGGTGCCAGTGCAGGTCGCGCACGCCCGGTTCCAGGGCCTCGCTGTCGGGGTCGCGCTGCGGAACGCGGTCGATCAGCCGGCCCGCGGGGCGCATTATCAGGTGAACGGCGAGCACGGTGGCCGTTCCGACGAGGCACAGCGCCAGTCGGCCGGAGGCGGCGAGAACACCGACCGCGGCCGAACACCACAGGGTGGCCGCGGTGTTGAGGCCACGCACACCGCCGCCCTCGCGCAGGATGACGCCACCGCCGAGAAAGCCGATGCCGGAGACGACGTAGGAGGCGACCCGGGTGGGGCTGCCGGCGTCGCCGACCGCCTCGCTGTAGAGGACGAAGAGCGTGGCGCCGACGGCCACGAGGGCGTTGGTGCGCAGACCGGCCATGCGGGCGCGCCCCTGCCGTTCGACGCCGATCAGGGCGCCGCAGGCGACGCCGGTGGCGAGACGGAGTGCGAAGGCGGCGGTGGTCAGGTTCGCCATGGGAACCTCCCCTCGCCCCGCCGGAACGGGACATGTCGAGGGCATGGCGGCCGCACGTCCGGCCGTGGAGCCGGGGGCTACCGGATGCCCGAGGAGCTGGGGGACACGGGGATGCGGGGCCTGTCGGGGCCCGGACTGCTGCTGCAGTCCATGTCGCTCACCTCCTCCTCGGCCGGGCCGGAACCGCCGCTGCGGGCTCCTCGGCGCCTTCCCCCATATTTGCACATCTACGCAATTAGCGCGCTGCGAGGCGCCCGGTGCACCACGGGCTACCCTATTTGCATGGAAGCGCAAGTAGCGTCGTGGGACGAGGAGCGGGCCGAGCGCTCGGTGGCGGTGCTCAAGGCGGTCGCCGACCCGTCGCGTCACCGGCTGCTGTGGGCGCTGAGCGAGCGGGAGCTGCCGGTCGGCCGACTGGCCGAGCTGATCAAGGCGCATGTCGCGGCCACCTCCCAGCACCTGGCGAAGCTGCGTGCGGCCGGGCTGGTCACGTCGCGCCGCGAGGGCACCCGCATTTTCTACCGGATCGCCGGCCCGCCGGTGCGGGCACTGCTGGAGAGCGCGGTGCTGGCCGCGGACGCGGCCGTCGCCGCGGAGGACGTCCCGGCGCCGGAAGCCGGGCGGGCGGCCGCCGTGGAAGCGAAGGCGGCGGCCGTCGTGCGCAAGCGACGCGCTCCCGCACGGGTGGCCGGGGTCCGGCGGACGGCCACGGAGCACTGACGCCTGCGCCTGCGGAACCGGCTCGGCCCCGGCCCGCACCGGTGGCCGCCGCGCACAGGTCGTCGTGCCCGTCGAGACGGCGCTTCTGCGGCTCGGCGTCGTTAGGAGTACAGCTCGGCGTGGCGGCCCCAGTCGGTGGCCGTCTCCAGCTGGCGGGTGACCCCCTGGCCGCACCCGGGTTGGCGCCGGTGAGCGGGGTGCCCTTGTGGGTGACGGCGCCCGAGCCGGCGGGCACGAGCCCGGCCAGGCAGCGCAGCAGCGTGGACTTGTCCGAGCCCGACTTGCCGAGCAGGGCGACGACTTCACCGGCACGGACCTGCAGGTCGATGCCGGACAGGACGGGCAGTTCGCCGACATCACGAAAAACCTCCGCCCCCCTCCCGGGCACGACGGAGCGCCGGACCGCGGCCTGTGCACCGACGGCAGGACGGGGGTCACCCGGGGTAGCACGGGGAAGGACGGATGAGCAGGAACGGACCGCCCGGGCGGTCGTGGTTGCCTCGTCGAAGGGAGCCGTGCCCGGCGCGGGAAAAGGGGGCCGTGCGGCCCCCGGCCGGCTGAAGTCAGCGAATGGCCTGGAGGCAGCGCCCACTGGGAGGGTCTGCACCCATGGCTGCCTCCGTTCCGTGATGCGGCTCTGCCCCGGACACGTCCGGACGGCAGGGCGCCGGCCGGGCGAGGGCGCCGCTGCCCGACGGGCAGGGCGTGCGGGGGAGCCGGGGCGGGCCGTCGCCCCCGGTCACCCCTCGCCGTCCGCGGCGACCTGGGCCAGGGTGCGGCCGGTGCGGACCGAGCGGGCCCGGCGGGGATCCGGGGTGGCGTGGCCCGCCGGCCGGGCCGTTCCCTTGCGCACCAGCAGCCAGGCCTCCTGACCGTCCCGGCCGCCGCGGAAGCGGGTGAGGGCGTACTCGCCGTGCAGCTTGGTGCCGTGCAGCCGGAAGGTGGCGTGCCCGCCCCCCAGGGACCGGGCGAAGTCCACCGGACGCCCCCTGCGGTCATGGCTGAGGGGCTCGTACGTGCCGTTGTCCCAGACGATCACGGTGCCGCCCCCGTACTCCCCCTTCGCGATCACGCCCTCGAAGTACTCGTACTCCAGCGGGTGGTCCTCGGTGGGCACGGCAAGCCGCTTGTCCCCGGGGTCCGTGGACGGGCCCTTCGGGACGGACCAGGACTTCAGGACGTCGCCCACCTGGAGCCGGAAGTCGAAGTGCATCCGGCGCGCGTCGTGGATCTGCACCACGAACCGGGGCTCCCCGCCCGCGGACGCCGGCGCCCTGCCCGACGGCTCGTGGGTCCGCTCGAAGTCGCGCCTGCCGCGGTAGGTCCGCAGCCGGTCCTCCGCCACCACGTGCGGCTCCCTTCCGTGCGTCCGCCCCACGGGCTCCCGAGTACCCCGGCGGCGGACCTTCAGCCGCCGATGCCGTCCAGCTCCGCCACCGTGTCCTCGGGCAGGACCAGCGTGGCCGCGGCGAGGTTCTCGCGCAGGTGCTCCGGGGACGAGGTCCCGGGGATGACCGCGATGTTCGGCGAGCGGCGCAGCAGCCAGGCCAGGGCGACCTGCTGCGGCGAGGCTCCCAGCCGAGCGGCGGCCTTCGACAGCGCCTGCGACTGCAAGGGGGTGAAGCCGCCGAGCGGGAAGTACGGCACGAAGGCGATGTTCTGATCCGCCGTCCGCTCCACCAGGGCGTCGTCCTGCCGGTTGGCCAGGTTGTACAGGTTCTGCACCTCGGCCACCGGCGCGATCGCCCGCGCCTCCTCCAACTGCGCCGCGGACGCCGTGCTGAGCCCGAGGTGCCGGACGAGCCCCTGCTGCCGCAGCTTTGCCAGGGCGCCGAACTGCTCGGCGACCGAGTCCTCGTTCGGGGTGTCCATGTCGCCCAGCCGCAGATTGACCAGGTCCAGCGTCTCCACGCCGAGGCTGCGCAGGTTGTCGTACACCTGCGCCTTCAGGTCCTCGGGATGCCGGGAGACGATCCAGCTGCCGTCGGCCCCCCGCCGGGCACCGACCTTGGTGACGATGTGCAGGCCGTCCGGGTAGGGGTGCAGAGCCTCCCGGATGATCTCGTTGACGACCACGGGCCCGTAGAAGTCGGCGGTGTCGATGTGGGTGACGCCCGCCTCCACCGCCGCGCGGAGCACCGCCACGGCCCGGGCCCGGTCCTTCGGCGGGCCGAAGACGTGCGGTCCCGCCAGCTGCATGGCGCCGTAGCCCATGCGGGTCAGGGCCAGTCCGTGCGCCGGGGTGACGGTGCCGCCGAGCTGTTCAGTCATGTCGTACCTCTCGTGATGTGCCGGGTCACCCTTGCCTTCGGTGATCTGTCTCCACCGTGCGGCCGACGCGCCCCGGGCGGCAGTGCTCCCGCGTTCCTGGGAGTGGCAGGGACAGCCACCGTCACCGGCACGGCCGTACGGTGGTGTCATGGACGGTACGAACGCGCTCGGCGAGTTCCTGCGCGCCCGCCGGGCGCAGGTGCGGCCCGAGGACGTGGGGCTGCCCGGCTCGGGCCTGCGCCGGGTGCCGGGGCTGCGCCGCGAGGAGGTCGCGATGCTCTCCGGCATCAGCTCCGACTACTACCTGCGTCTGGAGCAGGGCCGCGACCGCCACCCGTCCGCCCAGGTCCTCGCGGCGATCTCCCGTGTGCTGCGGCTGGACGCCGACGCCACCTCCCACCTCCTCGGCCTGGCCCGGGACCGCCCCGCCGACGCCCGCCGCCCGTCCCGCGCGGGGACGGCGCGCCGGCCGGAACCGGTGTCCTCCAGCCTCCTCCAGCTCATCGACGGCTGGCCCCGCAACCCCGCCTACCTCCAGAACCGGTACACCGACTGCCTCGCCGCCAACACCCTTGCCACGGCGCTCACCGCGAACTACACGCCCGGCGTCAACCTGCTGCGGGCCGTCCTCCTCGACCCCGCCGAGCGCGCACTGCGCCGGGACTGGGACGACCTCACCGAGGAGGGCGTCGCCGCTCTGCGCGCCACTGCCGGACTCGACACCGACGACCCGCGGCTGCGCGACCTGGTCGGCGATCTGTCCCTGCGCAGCGAACGCTTCCGCACGCTCTGGGCCCGGCACGACGTACGGCCCCGGCGCGGCCGGGTCAGCCGTCTGAGCCACCCGCAGGTCGGCGACCTCGACCTGTACTCGAACAAGCTCTCCGTGGACGGCACCGACGGCCTCACCCTGGTCGTCTTCCACGCCGAGCCCGGCAGCCGCAGCGACGAACTCCTCGACATCCTCGGCAGCCTCGCCGCGCCCCGGTCCGGCGCCCGGCAGGAACACGCGGAGGAGCAGTGACCGGCCACGTCGAGCGTCGTCTGACCGGCCGCCGCCGTCGGCCACGCACGGCGCGGGACCTTTGGCACCGCCCGCGGCCCACTCGCCCGGGCCGGCCCCCGGCGTCGAGCGCCGTCAGCCGGCGATCATGAGCGCAGGCCCTGTCGCCAACGCACCGCACGGCTGTCACGATCTCTGCAGAGCCCGTACGGACGACCTTCGGAGCGCGTATGACGACTCACAGGGACACAGCGGAACGAGCCGGGCGGGCGGAGCCGGTCGAGGGCGTCGACGTACGGCCGGTGGCCGGGCACATCGGCGCCGAGATCACCGGCATCGACCTCGCGGAGCCCCTCGACGACGCCGTGGTGTCCCTGATCAGGGAGGCGCTGCTGCGCTGGAAGGTGGTGTTCTTCCGCGGGCAGCGCCTGGACCACGCCGGGCATGTCGCCTTCGCCCGCCGCTTCGGCGAGCCGGTCGTGCTCGGCCGGCGCGGCAGCGCCTCCCCGGCCGGCGTCCCCGAGGTGGAGACCACCGCGGACCGGCTGGAGCTGGGCGGCCGCTTCGGCATGGAACACCAGGAGTGGCTGCAGCGCCGCCGGCACACCCTGCTGCGCGGCTGGCACTGCGACCACGGCGCCCGCATCGACCCGCCGGCCGCGACCGTCCTGCGCGCCGAGACCGTTCCGCCGTACGGAGGGGACACCACCTGGGCCAACCTGGCCGCCGCCTACGCCGGACTGTCGGCGCCGGTCCGCGCCTTCGTGGACGGACTGCGTGCCGAGCACCGGCTCGGTGTCGGCTACCAGCCGCGGCCCGGCGACGACGCCTACGTCCGCCATCTGCTGGACCACCAGGTGGCGTCCGTGCACCCGCTGGTGCGCGTGCACCCGGAGACGGGGGAGCGGGTGCTGTTCGTCAACGGCTACTACCTGGAACAGATCACCGGCGTCTCCCGGCCGGAGAGCGCGGCCCTGCTGGAGATGCTCCTGGAGCAGGCGGTCCGCCCCGAGTACACGGTCCGCTTCCGCTGGGAACCCGGCAGTGTCGCCTTCTGGGACAACCGGGCCACCATCCATCTGGCCCCCGGCGACAACGCCCACCTGGACTTCCCCCGGATCATGCACCGGGTGATGCTCGCGGGCGACGTACCGGTGGGCGTGGACGGCACACCGTCCGAGGCGGTCACCGGCACGCAGGCCGGCCGCTGGTGAGCGGGTGCCGCCTCACGGCGACGGATACGTGAGCATCCATCGCCGGTACGTCCAGGTGCTCTTGTCGTCCCCGTTGTCCGCCGCGCTGTCGCGTGGCGGACAACGGGCACGGATCACCAGGGTCCGGTGGCCGGGGGAGAAGGAGGAGTCGAACGGGGCGGGCGGTGCCGGCTTGACGGTCGACGGGCAGACGACCGTCAAGGGCAGCGGGACGGACCCGAGGACGCGGTGCGAAGGGGGTGCCAGAAGATCAGGCGGGCGTCCTGCAGGACCGTCGTGACGCGGCCGTCGTCGGCCATCGGGTAGATCGGGCCGCGCCGGGTACCGATGGTCTTGTCCGCAATGATGCTGCCGCCCCCCGGGCGGGGCTGGCCCGGCACGGCCGAGGCACTCGGCAGCGGGCTGGTCGAACGGTGGTCCAGCAGCAGCGCGTGGCGGAACGTTCCGTAGACGATCGGATCCAGTTCCCAGGTGGTCATGGCGGCGGGGCGGGTCACGTCGTCGGGGACGGCGGCGAGAAGCCGTTCGCCCCGGCCCCGGAAAGCCGCCGTCCCCTCCCTCCCCGTCGTCCCGGTTGTCCCCGTTGTCCTGGACTGTCGGTGTTCGTGCTCGTGTCCGTGCCGGGTCCGGGCCGTCGCCGTCGTCGCTGCGCTGTCCGTGTTCCGGGTCCGGGCGGCCCGCGCCGCCCTCTCCGGCAGCAGCCGGTAAACCCGCCGCCACTCGACCTCCCCCTGAGCCGTCGCCCGGGTCGGGCGCGTCCGCGTCCGGCGCCGGGATCGCCGTCCTGTGCGCCTCTCACTCATACGAGGGCCGGCGCGGTGACGCAGGAGGAGTACCGGGCCACCGGCGCCTCCACGGATTGTTCGCAACCCGGCTCAGCCGGCCGGCCGCCACCCCAGGGCCGGGCCCAGCTTCGTCGCCATGTCCGTGAGGATCTGGACGTAGTCCTCGTGCTCGAAGGTGAACGGCAGCGCGAACGCCACCTCGTCGATCTCGCGGAACGCGGCGTGCGCGTGCAGCCGCTCGGCGAGTTCGTCGGAGGTGCCGACCAGGTCCGGGGCGAACAGGAGGCGTGCCGGACCCTGCGGGGAGGCCGTGCGGGGGAGGCGTTTGGCCGCGTACTCCTCGTACCTGGCGCGCTGTGCGGGGCTCGCGGAGTCCGTCGGGATCACCACCAGGCCCTGGGAGACGCGGGCCGCGTCCCCGTCGGGGTGGCGGGCGCGGAACGCGCGGATGTGGGACCGCTGGATCTCGGCGAAGTCCTGCGGTCCCTCCGGATCGCCGGCCTTGACGACACTGCTGGTCAGGAAGTTCATCCCGTGCTCGCCCGCCCACCGGGCCGAGCCGGGACTGGCGCCGCCGTACCACAGCCGGCCGCCGAGCCCGGGGGAGTGCGGCTGCACGACGTCGGAGAACACCTCGAATCCCTCCACCCCGCTGAAGCCGGTGGCCGGCGTGCCGCGCACGAGGTCCAGCAGCCGCCGCACCCGCTCGTAGGTGAAGTCCTCGGTGTCGGCGGTGTCCGGGTACAGGGCCTCCTTGACCTGCTCGAAGTGCATCGGCGGGCCCACGCTGACCCCGGGGTTCAGACGGCCGCCGGACAGGATGTCCACGGTCGCCAGGTCCTCGGCGAGGCGCAGTGGGTTCTCCCAGCCCAGCGGGATCACCGCGGTGCCCAGCTCGATGCGGTGGGTGCGCTGCGAGGCCGCCGCCAGCACCGCGACGGGGGAGGAGATGCCGTACTGGAGGTGGCGGTGCCGGACCCAGGCGCTGTCGAAGCCCAGCCGCTCGCCCAGCTCGATGATCTCCAGCGTGGACGCGTGGCCCCGGGCGGGATCGGCCGCGTCGAACAGACCGATCGTGAGGAAACCGAGCTTGCGCAGCGGGCGGGGCGTGGACGGCACGGGCTCCTCCAGCGGGCGTACGTCGTTTCGCCTTCGATTCTGGCAGGCGAATGTGACAGGCGTGTGATCACTTCAGCGCGATGGTGACCTCGTCCTCGACCGGCGGATCGAGCTCTTGGGGCCGGTTGCCCGTGGCGGCGAAGCAGCGCAGCCGTACCGCCTCCGGGGTCACGTCCAGACGCAGGAAGCACTTGAAGAACGGCGGGCTGTAGGTGGCGGAGCCGGGCGAGAACAGCTGGGTGTAGAGCTTGCGCACCGGCAGCCGGAAGCGGGAGGCGCGGTCGGGGCGGCCACCGGTGCCCAGCAGGCCCGCGACCAGGCGGGTGCGCCGTGTGACCCGGGCGTCCGGGCCGGGCGCCCGGCCCGGCTCGATGCCGAGCCGTTCGGACACGACGGCCGTCGCCTCGGACTCGGTGAGGGTGAAGAAGCGGCGCAGGCGCAGACGGCGGCCGTACAGGCGGCTGTAGAAGGCGAGCGAGTCGCCGCGCAGCGGATAGCAGCGGAAGTCCCGCTCGGTGACGTTCGCGACCGACACCCGCGGGATGGTGTGCGTGGCGTGCATGAACGCGCCGCCGCCGCCCGCGACCACGTACTGGACGGTCCGGCCGTCCACGTCGACCGGGTAGCGCTGGTAGTTGTGGATGTCGCCGCCGATCGCGGCCACGTAGTGGTGTTCCGGGTCGCGGACGATGTCGTCGACCGTGCCGCCGCCCTCGATGGCGCAGGGGTGGTGTTCGCCGTCCACGTACAGCGGCGAGCCCGTGATCAGGATCTTCGGCTTCGGCCCGCGGGAGATCTCCCGCAGCCAGGCGCCCTGTTCGGCGTCGATCGTGCCGAGCAGCCCGGTGTCGATGCCGACGATCCGCACCGGCCCGGCGTCGATCGCCCAGTACGGCCCCGGCTGCACGGCCTGTTGCTCCGGCGTCGACCGCAACTTCCTTGCGTCGGCGAGCTGCTGACCGTCCGTCGGGCGCGGCCGGTGCCACAGCAGGGAGCGCCACCAGGCCCGGGTGAGCGGGCGGGGTGCGGGCTCGGGGGCGAGCGGCGGTGCGTCGGCGCAGAAGACGCGCATGAACGCGCCGAGGTCCTCGTACCAGTCGTGGTTGCCCGGTACCGCGTATATCGGGGCCGGGTAGTCCTGGTACGGCCGGAAGAACTTGGTGCCGTAGTCGTCCGCGCTGCCCACGGGATAGATCACGTCGCTCGCGATCACCGCGAACTCGGTGTCCTGACCGGCCTTCAGAAAGCCCGGAACGACGGAGTACTGACAGGCGTCCCCCTCACCGGTGTCGCCGATGACCATGAAGGAGAATCGGTCCGGCACGTCCCGCCGGATCACCCTGTCGGCAGGTGCTCCCGCCTCGGCCCGCTGTGCCGCCCAGCGGCTGCGGGTACGGCCCGTCGGATCGCCGAACCAGGACGCGAGCACCCCGTTCCGGGCGGCCCACAGGGTCCTCGGGTTCAGCCACGACAGCTTCTCGACGTGGACGGGCATGAGTTGCTGGTAAGCGCCGCGTTCGGCCGAGCCCCAGCCGGCGCCCTGCGCGGTATCGCGTGAGGAGTCAGACACGCCGTGCACGGTAACAACGGGCCTGTCCCGTCCGTCCGGAGGGGCCCGCCGACGGATACGGCTCCGGGTGCGGCGCTGCCGCTGCACCCGGAGTCCGCCGCGATGTCGCGACCCGTGTCCGCGGATCAGCCCACGGTCAGGGAGAACGGCCCGGCCAGTACCGAATAGCCGTCATTGGACAGGTAGTACACGTCGTAGGTGCCCGTGCCGCGCAGCTTGGAGGTGGCGAAGGTCGCCGTACCGCTGGCGTTCGGGGTGTAGGACCAGGTGAGCGAGGACTGATGGCCGGGGGCGACGCCCGCCGGGTAGATGCCGATCCAGTTCTTCGCGTTCGCCTGCGCGGCGGACGGCACCGAGTAGCGGAAGGTGACGTTGCCGCCGTCGGCGACCGCGTTCAGGTCGCCGGTGAGCGTCGGCGTCGTCGCGGTCGACGGTGCGAAGGCGGCGTTCAGCGGCGTCGCGTAGGTGTCGTTGCCGGTCAGCCCGGGCAGGCCGAGGGCCGCCTCGATGGTGCGGCCGATGCCGTAGTGGTCGTAGTGGGCCGGGCTGCTGGTCCCGGCCGGGACGGTGCCCTGCGAGCCGACGACCGTCGTGGCGATGTGGTTGTAGGCCTCGCTCTGGCTCTCGTCCCAGGTGAGGACGAGCAGGGAGCGCTGCTGGGTCCACGCGGGTGAGGACAGCACCGGGGCGAGGGTCTGCTTCAGCCAGCCGTCCTGCGTCTTCAGGCTGGTGGGGCTGCCGTTGCCGGACGCCTCGCCGTCGTAGTAGTCGTCCGCGGCGATCCAGGAGAAGTTCGGCGTGGTCGAGGCCGACTTCAGGTCGGTGGTCAGCTGCGAGGTGTCGAAGAGGTGGGCGGCGCAGCGGGACGGGTTCTGGCTGATGTCCGTGTAGTTGATGAACGGAGCGTCGTCGGGCTCGTAGTAGCTGTCGTTCGCGTTGCTGGTGTTGCAGGGCGTGCCCATGCCCTGCTCGTAGGCCTTCCAGCTCTTGCCGGCCGCTTCCAGGGTGTCGCCGAGGTTGCGCTGCGGGGAGTTGATGTTCGGCCAGTAGGTGGCGCCCTTGGCGTAGGTGTCGCCGCCGGCGACGGCGAGGTAGTTCTCGTCGCTCGGGTGGTAGACACCGTGGAAGTCGGTCAGGTTCGCGCCCTGGGCCATCAGGCTGTGCATGTAGGGCGTGTCGGCCGGGTCGTTCATGACCTCGGAGTAGTCGGTGTTCTCCATCATGACCATGAACACGTGGTCGTAGCCGGGCACCTTCGACACGGGCGGGGCGAGCGGCGCCGGCGTGGTCACGGGGGTGTCCAGGGTGAGGGAGAGGTTGTCGAGGTAGCCGGTCTCGTGGGACGTCGACAGGAACTGCACCTCGACCTGGATGGAGCGGGTCCCCGCGGGGACCGTGCCGGTGGTGGTGCGGGAGAGGAACTTGGTGGCCTGGCCCCGGTCGGAGGCGGACACCGTCGGGAGCTTGGCCGTCGTGCCGAGCGGGTGGCCGTCCGCGCCGCGGAAGTGCAGAGCGACGGCGGCGTATCCGCCGTAGACGGTCCAGCCGCCGAGCCAGCCGGAGAGGTGGTAGCCCACGCCCCCGCCGTCGATGGCCGTGGCCGCCGAGGAGACGTCCACGGTCTGCGTCATCGAGCCGTCACCGAAGTTGCCGGGCCCGAAGAAGGCCTTGCCGGGGGTGCTGCCGTCGCCGGGCAGCCCGAAGGAGGCGACGGAGTGGCACATGACGTCCGGCCCGCCGGCCTGGGTGGTCCAGCCGGGCACCGTGGTGGCCGAGGCCCAGTCGTCGGTGCAGTAACCGCCGGCCTCCGCGTCGCCGTTGACGATCAGATTGCCGCTGCTCCCGGCCGCATGGCCCGGCGGAGCGCAGACGATGAGGGCGCCGAGGAGGGCCAGCAGCCCGCCGAGGGATCTCCCGCGCATGCGCATTCGTGTACCTCGTCCCGTTGAGGAGGATGTCGTGAGGGTGAGGGCCGTGCGGCCCGGCTGTGCACGATGAACGGGACATGGGTATCGGCCGGTGCTGTCGAACGGAAGAACCGCGGCCAAACTTGACCAGACAAGTTGGCACGGAGCCGGTCAGGGGGGCTGGGCCTTGGCGGTGGCGCCGGGCACCAGGAGCCGGGGTGTCCGGCGTCCTGCGCCGTCAGTGCGGTGCGACCTCCTCGACGTCGAGACCACGGTCGATGCCGTGGGGGACGACGTTCTGCCCGGGTTCGAGACGCAGCCGCGTGCCGTCCAGACGGACCTCGGCCTTGTCCGGCTCGTACGACACCATGTCGCCGATCCTGTCGACCTCCCGGTAGGCGTTGCGGTACGACCAGGCAGCGCGCGGTGCGTCGTCGATGTCGTAGTAGTCGCACAGGCCCTTGTAGGGGCAGAACGTCCGGCCGTCGACGGGGCGCAGCCGGCTCTCGTCGATGTCGGCGCGCGGGACGTACCAGCGCGGGGCGAACCCGGACTCGAAGAGCACCAGGGGGCGTTCGGACCGGGCGATCAGGTCGTCGCCGAGCCGGACTTCGAGGGTCCGGGAGGTGCTGCGGATGTCGATGCGGTGGTACGGGTCCGCAGCGTGTCCGAGGATGCGTTCGTCCTCCTCGTAGAACCCGTCCATGGCCCGCCAGGCGAAGGCGACACGGCCCCGCAGGTCGGCGGCGTGGCCGGGGAGGGCGGTGAACTCCCACGCGGCGCGCTCGGCGCTGCGCCCGCCCGCCCGCACCGCGAACCAGGCAGTCTCGCCGAGGTCCTGGTGCCGGGTGGTCCTGCCGTTGCCGGCCAGGACCTTCTCGTCGATGTCCTCGCGGGGGAAGTAGGCGACCGGGTAACGGCCCGGTTCGTGCAGGAGGACGACGTCCTCGCTGTCGGCGATCCAGGTGTCGTTGAACCTCACCCGCATGCGGCGGCGCAGCCGCTCGGCGAACAGGAGCCGCCCGGCCAGCGGGCCGGGGGTGAGGAAATGTCCGACGGTGCCTGCGGAGAGGGGGCCTTGCTGCCAGGAGAGTCCCATGAGAGGTCCTTCCGGGACGGGGTGGGCGCGCGGGCGCGCCGCGGAGTGCGGTGGTGGTGGCCCCTGCCGGCGGCGCGGGCGGTGCGTGCCGGCGCGTGGGCCACCCGGATGTCGGGCCCGCACGTCGGGTCTCGGGCGTCGGGTCCCGGACGTTGGGTTCCGGACGTCGGGTCTCGGGCGTCGGGCCCCGGACGTCAGGTTCCGGAGGTCAGGTGAGAACGCGGGCGAGGAAGTCGCGGATGTGCTCGGTGATCGCCCCGAGGTGGCTCTCCAGGGCGAAGTGCCCGGATTCGAGCAGATGGATCTCGGCGCCGGGCAGGTCCCGGCTGAACGCCTTGGCGCCCTCGGGGCCGAAGATCTCGTCGTTCGCTCCCCAGACCGCCAGCAGCGGGACCTGTGCATCGCGGAAGTACCGGTGCACCTGGGGGTAGAGGTCCACGTTGGTCGGGTAGTCGCGGAAGAGCCGGAGCTGGATCTCGTCGTTGCCGGGACGGTCCAGGAGCGCCTGGTCGTGGACCCAGTTGTCGGGGCTGACGAGGCTGGGGTCGGCGACTCCGTTCACGTACTGCCACCGGGTGACCTCGGCGGTCAGGGCCCCGCGCATCGGAGCCTCGGTGTCGGGCCCGGGGTCCTTGGCGTAGGCGAAGACACCGTCCCAGAAGGGTCTGACGAAGCCGTCTTCGTAGGCGTTGCCGTTCTGGGTGATGATCGCGGTGATGCGCTGCGGGGACTGCAGGGCCAGGCGCCAGCCGATGGGGGCGCCGTAGTCCTGGACGTACATCGCGAAGCGGTCGATGCCCAGGTGCTCCAGCAGGCCGGAGGTGACCTCGGTGAGGGCTTCGAAGGTGTATGGGAAGTCCTGCGGGGAGGGCATGGCGGACTGGCCGAACCCGATGTGGTCGGGGGCGATCACGTGGTAGCGATCGGCGAGCGCCGGAATCAGGTGGCGGAACATGTGTGAGCTGGTCGGGAAGCCGTGGAGGAGGAGCAGGACCGGTGCCTTGCGGTCTCCGGCCTCCCGGTAGAAGACCTCGAGACCCCCGACGGCGGCGGTGCGGTGGTGGACTGCCGAGCCCATATCTCTAACCCCTCTCTCGCGCTTTGACGGTTACGCATTCAGTCGAGCATGCGGAATCTAACCTGTCAAGGCCGTTTAAGTGGTTACATCGTGATCGTGCGCGCCCTCGCGTCCGCAACTAGGATCGGCCGGAGTGCACCCGGCACAGCGCCTCGAAGGGCTGCCCCCGTCGGCCACCCGCAGGAGGTCCGCGATGGCGACGCTGCTCTCCGTCAATGTGGGAATGCCCGAGGACGTCCCCTGGCAGGGCAGGGTCGTCCGCACCGGGGCCTGGAAAACCCCCGTGCACGGACCCCGGATGGTGCGCCGGCTGAACGTCGACGGAGACGGCCAGGGCGACCTGGCCGGGCACGGCGGCGAGATCCGTGCGGTACTCGTCTACCAGTTGGAGTCCTACCGTCACTGGCAGAAGCATCTCGGACGCGACGACCTGACCTTCGGGATCTTCGGCGAGAACTTCACCGTCGACGGGCTGCCGGACGACGAAGTGTGCATCGGTGACCGGTACCGCATCGGCGAGGCCGAATTCGAGGTCACCCAGCCGCGGGTCACCTGCTACCGGGTCGGCATGCGCCTGGGTGAGCCGGCCATGCCCGCCCTGTTGGTCGCCCATCACCGCCCCGGCTTCTACCTGCGTGTCCTCACCGAGGGGCACGTCCGGGCCGGCGACGAGATCACCCTGCTCGGCAAGGGGCCCGAAGAACTCAGCGTCGCCGACACCGACGCACTGCTCTATCTCCCCGGCCGCGACCCCGGGATGCTGCACCGAGCGCTGAACATCCCCGCCCTCAGCCCCGGTTGGCAGCAGTCCTTCCGCGAACTCGCCGCCGCGCGACGCCCCGTACAGGAGCCGGGATGGCAGGGCTTCAGGGCGATGCGCATCACCCGTGTCGTCCCCGAGACAGCCACCGTCTCGTCGATCTACCTCACCGCCACCGACGACGCGCCCCTGCCCGAGGCCCGCCCGGGCCAGTACCTCTCCGTCCGCCTCTCCGTCGGCGATGCCGGCCCCGCGGTGCGCAGTTACTCCCTGTCCGGCGCGCCCGCGGCCGACACCTACCGCATCGGCGTCAAACGCGAGAGCCGGGGGAGGGTCAGCGCCTACCTCCACGACGCGCTCCGTCCCGGTGACCTCGTGGACGTCGCGAGCCCCCGCGGAACGTTCGTCCTCGAAGAGGGCACCCGTCCGGTCGTCCTGGTCTCCGCAGGGATCGGCGCCACCCCCGTGCTCGCCATGCTCCACCGGCTCGCCGCCTCGCGGGCCCCGCGTCCCGTGTGGTGGATCCATGTCGCCCGCGACCGCGCCCGCCATGCCTTCGCGGACGAGGCCCACGCGCTGCTGGCCCGGCTCCCCGACGCCCACGAGCACATCCACTACACCGCCGAAGACGCCCCGCAGGCCGACGAGTTCACCGTCACCCGGGGCCGCCCGACCGCCGCGACCATCGCGGCCATGGGGGTTCCGGCGGACGCGGACGCCTACCTCTGCGGGCCGCCCGCCTTCATGGACGACCTCGGCGCCGGCCTGCGCGAGCGGGGCCTGAGCCCCGAGCGGATCCACACGGAACAGTTCAGCGCCCTGCCCGCCGTCAATCCCGGTGTGACGCCCACCGCCGCCGTGCGGCCGCACCGGCCGCCCGGTCCGCCGGGCACCGGCCCCCTCGTCACCTTCGCCCGCAGCGGCATCACCACCCCGTGGTCACCCGCGCACGCCTCGCTCCTCGGCCTCGCCGAAGCCTGTGACATCCCCACCCGCTGGTCCTGCCGCACGGGGGTCTGTCACACCTGCGTCACCCCCCTGGTGTCCGGCGGCATCACCTACACCACCCCGCCGCTCGAACCGCCCGAGGCCGGCACCGTCCTCGTCTGCTGCTGCGAACCGAGCACCGAAGTCGTCCTCGACCTCTGACCGGCCGGCCCACCGGCACCGACACTGACACCGGGATCGACACCGGCACCGGCACCGGCACCGGCACACGGTGGGCGCGCCGCCGCCCGCCCCTCGCAGTGCAGGGCCGCCGCAGTGCAGGGCCTGCCGCGCCGGGGCCCGGCAAGGCGCCCCGCTCTTCCCGGCCGCCGCATCCGCGCCTGCGATGTCTCTTCCGCATGCGGGGTGCCGGTACGACACTGCGAGTGCGTCACGGGCCTGCCGGTCCGCGCCGGGCGACATAGGGAAAACCCTCGAATGCCCCTCATATGGCTGACATGTGCGGGTCAAGACTGAAATCCTCCCCCAACACACAGTTCCTCCACGGTGTGTTCACGGACCTCGGTCCCCGCACAGCTCAGCTCGTTCCGGGCAGCACACCCGTCTGCCCGGTCTGTCACCGGCCGCGACCCGGCGGCCGCAGCAGGAGGAGTACGAGTGAGACGTCATCCCCACAGACGGGCCACGGTCGGAGCCGCACTGGTCTCCACGGCCGCCTTCCTCGCCGTCGGCATCCAGGCGGTTCCCGCGACCGCCAAGCCCGCGGGCCCCCACCCCAGCCCCCTCCGCGCCGGAGGCCTGGAGGCGAAACTCACCCCCGCCCAGCACTCCGCGCTGATCAAGAGCGCAAAGCAGCAGACCGCCGCCACCGCCCGCACCCTCGGACTCGGCGCGCAGGAGAAGCTGGTCGTCAAGGACGTCGTCAAGGACAACGACGGGACCCTGCACACCCGTTACGAGCGCACCTACGCCGGCCTGCCCGTCCTCGGCGGCGACCTCGTCGTCCACACCCCGCCCGCCTCCCTTGCCGCGGGCACCGTGAGCACGACGTACAACAACAAGCACCGGATCCAGGTCGCCTCCACCACCGCGGCCTTCACCAAGTCCGCCGCCGAGACCAAGGCGCTCAAGACAGCCAAGGCACTCGACGCGAAGAAGCCCACCACCGACAGCGCCCGCAAGGTGATCTGGGCCGGCAGCGGTACCCCGAAGCTCGCCTGGGAGACCGTGATCGGCGGCTTCCAGGACGACGGAACGCCCAGCCAGCTCCACGTCATCACCGACGCCACCACCGGCAAGGAGCTGCACCGCTACCAGGCGGTCAGGACCGGCATCGGCAACACCCAGTACAGCGGCCAGGTGTCGCTGACCACGACCCAGTCGGGGTCGAGCTACACGCTGACCGACGGGGCGCGCGGCGGCCACAAGACGTACAACCTGAACCACGGCTCCTCGGGCACCGGCACGCTGTTCTCCCAGACCAACGACACCTGGGGCAACGGCACCACGTCCAACGCGGCGACCGCGGGCGCGGACGCCCACTACGGCGCGGCGGAGACCTGGGACTTCTACAAGAACACCTTCGGCCGCAGCGGCATCAAGAACGACGGCGTCGGCGCCTACTCCCGCGTGCACTACGGCAACGCGTACGTGAACGCGTTCTGGGACGACAGCTGCTTCTGCATGACCTACGGCGACGGCTCCGGCAACAACGACCCGCTGACCGCGCTGGACGTCGCGGGCCACGAGATGAGCCACGGCGTCACCGCCAACACCGCGGGCCTGGAGTACACGGGTGAGTCCGGCGGCCTGAACGAGGCCACCAGCGACATCTTCGGCACCGGCGTGGAGTTCTACGCCAACAACAGCACCGACGTCGGCGACTACCTCATCGGCGAGAAGATCAACATCAACGGCGACGGCACCCCGCTGCGCTACATGGACAAGCCCAGCAAGGACGGCGGCTCCGCCGACTCCTGGTACTCGGGCGTCGGCAACCTCGACGTGCACTACTCCTCGGGGCCCGCGAACCACATGTTCTACCTGCTCTCCGAGGGCAGCGGCACCAAGGTCATCAACGGCGTCACGTACAACAGTCCCACCTCGGACGGGGTCGCCGTGACCGGCATCGGCCGGGCCGCCGCGCTGCAGATCTGGTACAAGGCGCTGACGTCGTACATGACGTCGAGCACCGACTACGCCGCCGCCCGTACCGCCGCGCTCAACGCGGCCGCCGCGCTCTACGGCACCAACTCCACCCAGTACGCCGGGGTGGGCAACGCCTTCGCCGGCATCAACGTCGGCAGTCACATAACCCTGCCCAGCAGCGGAGTGACCGTCACCAGCCCGGGCAGCCAGACCGCCACCGTCGGCACGCCGGTCAGTCTGCAGATCCAGGCGAGCAGCACCAACAGCGGTGCTCTCAGCTACAGCGCCACCGGCCTGCCGGCCGGCCTCTCGATCAACAGCTCGACCGGCCTGATCTCCGGCACACCCACCACCGCGGGCAACTCGAACACCACCGTCACGGTGACCGACTCCACCGGGGCGACCGGCACCGCGACCTTCGGCTGGACCGTCAGCTCCGGCGGCGGAGGCGGCTGCACGTCGAGCCAGCTGCTGGCCAACCCCGGCTTCGAGTCGGGCGGCACCGGCTGGACCGCGACCAGCGGGGTCATCACCACCGACAGCGGTGAGGCGGCCCACGGCGGCTCCTACAAGGCCTGGCTGGACGGCTACGGCAGGACGCACACCGACACCCTGTCCCAGTCGGTGACGATCCCCGCGGGCTGCAAGGCGACCCTGACCTTCTACCTGCACATCGACTCCGACGAGACCACCAGCAGCACTCAGTACGACAAGCTGACGGTGACCGCCGGTTCGAAGACCCTGGCGACGTACTCGAACCTCAACAAGGCCTCCGGCTACAGCCAGAAGTCCTTCGACCTGTCCTCGCTGGCGGGCTCGACGGTCACGCTGAAGTTCAACGGAGTCGAGGACTCCTCGCTCCAGACCAGCTTCGTCGTGGACGACACCGCCCTCACGACCGGCTGAGACATCCGCTGCGGTCCCGTACCCCGAGGGGTGCGGGACCGTGGCATGTCAGCCCAGCGGATCCAGCGTCAGATACGCCTGCTGCGGACTGCCGTCGTGGACCAGGGACTCGTGGTTGCCGACGTCGTCGAAGGCGAACGCGTACGCCCTGCCGTCGGCCGTCCGCGCGTGGATGGCGCGCGCGTACTGGTTGGTCACCGAGTCCTGGTAGAAGCCGGCCGCCGAGGTGTCCGGCTGGTCGGGGTTGACCAGCAGGGTCGAGCGGTTGAAACCGGCGCACAGGGTGCGCGAGATGGGTCCGCGCACCTGGTCGTTGGGCGCGTCGAGCAGCTTGTGGCAGCCGAAGATGCTGTCCGCGTCGGGCTTCTGGAAGCTGGTGACGACTGCGCCGGAGGAATCGGTGAAGTTCATGACGTTCCCCGAGACCCGGCCGTGGTACTTGGTGTTCGGCCGGTCGGTGAACGGCGTGACGGTCAGGGTCGCCGTCGCGTACTTCTGCCAGACCCGGTTGATGTAGTCGTCCATCACGTTCGCCGGCAGTGCCCCCGTCTCCACGCCGTACAGCGGCGACAGGGCGCGCAGCACGGTGCCGTCGGAGCGCGTCTGGATCAGCTTGGCCCAGCCGCCCGGCTGTGCGCGCAGGGCGTCGAAGAAGCCGGTGTAGCCGCCCGGCTTGAGATGCCCGGTGCTGCTGACACCGCCGTCGGAGCGCTGCACGCCGACGGCGTACGGCGCCGAGAACATGTCCACCTGGGTGCTGTTGAGCCACAGCCCGGAGTCGTTCAGCGTGTACTCCGACCAGTTGAACAGGGTGTCCCGGTTGGGGTCGGACGGATTCTGCACGGCCGGCTGCACGAGCCCGCCGGTGGTCAGCCTGAAGTCGAGTTTCCGGTCGTAGGAGAAGTAGATCCGGCCGGAGAACCTGGGGATCCGGATCGTCGTCGAGTGGCCGGCCGCCGGGCCGGCGATCGCCGCGTCCGGTGCGGGAGTCGGCGGGTTGCCGCCCGCCGGCCAGGCGTGGAAGGTGCCGTTCGCGTCGGCCCAGCCCTGTTGGCCCGAGGACAGCTGGGTGCCGAGGTCGTAGAGGTACACCGGGCCGGAGCGCCCCGAGTCGTTGGTGATCGTCAGTGTGAGGGTGTTGGGTGCGGCGGCACCCGCGTGGTCCGGTGCGGCCAGGGTGAGCAGTCCGCCGAGCAGGGCGGCCGCCGTCGCCAGCGGCAGAGCCCGGCGCGTGATCCTGGGGGGCACTCTCCACCTCCGTGTGGGGGTCGGGGTCGTACGGACTTGGTCCGTACCTTCGTGAGAGCGCTCTCAATGTTGCGGCTGGGTGCGAGCATGTCAATGAGTTGGACGGGATCCGGGCGGCGTCCGCCGTGCGGCGGACGCCCCGCGGACCTCAGAAGGTGCGCTTGAGCAGATCGAGCAGGGCCGCCCAGTGCCGCTCGTCGGCCTCGCGGCTGTAGGCGGGGGTGTCCGCCTGGGTGTAGCCGTGCGGAGCACCCGCGTAGACCTCGGTGCGGTGCCGCACGCCCGCGGCGGTGAGCGCCTCCTCCAGCCTGCGGATCTGCTCCTCGGGCATCGACTGGTCCTGGTCGGCGTGAGCGAAGTACAGCTCCGCGGTGATGCGCCCGGCGCCGAGGTGCGGGCTGTCCGGGGCATCGGTCGCCAGCCGTCCGCCGTGGAAGCCGGCCGCGGCGGCCACCCGCTCGGGGTGGGTGGCCGCGGTGCGCAGGGCCAGGCGGGCGCCCATGCAGTAACCGGTCAGCGCGACCGGCCCCTCGGCGACCAGGGGGCTGTCGGCGAGCCAGCCCAGAAAGGCGTCCGCGTCCCGCTCGGTCTGCTCGGGGGTGTGGGAGGCCATGACCGGGCCGATCCGCTCCCAGAGGGACGGGTCGGCGGACGGGTCGATGAACTCCGGAAGCTCCCCGATCGGCGTGCGGCCGTGCCGGTAGAAGACGTTCGGCACCAGGACGGTGTAGCCGGCGCCGGCGAGCCGGTCGGCCATCGCCCTCAGCTGCGGGCGCAGACCGTAGGCGTCCTGGTAGAGAAGGACACCCGGGTGAGGGCTCCCGTCCGCGGGGTGGGCGAGGTAGGCGTCGGCGGTGCCGTCCGCGGTCGGGATGTCGACGGCTGTTCCCTGAACGGCGGTCATGGTGAGGAGCCTCCTGAGGAATCAGCGGCGGGAGGCAGACGCCCTCCGGTGCTGTGTGTACGTCTCATGCTGCCACGCAAGATCCACACGGCACGGCCGGGAGTCCGCCTTCACTCGAAGCGCGTGGTGTCCCCGGCGCCGCGCCGCACGATCTCCGCCTCGCCGCCGGAGAAGTCGACGACGGTGGTCGGTTCGGTGCCGCACTCCCCGGAGTCGACCACCGCGTCCACCGCGTGGTCGAGCCGGTCCTTGATCTCCCAGCCCTGCGTCAAGGGCTCCTTCTCGTCCGGCAGCAGCAGCGTGCTGGACAGCAGCGGCTCGCCCAGCTCGTCCAGCAGCGCCTGGGTGACCACATGGTCGGGGATGCGCACGCCCACGGTCTTCTTCTTGGGGTGCTGCAGCATGCGCGGCACCTCGCGGGTGGCCGGCAGGATGAAGGTGTAGCTGCCGGGTGTCGACGCCTTGACGGCCCGGAACACGTCGTTGTCGACCCGCACGAACTGGCCGAGCTGCGCGAAGTCCCGGCACATCAGCGTGAAGTGGTGCCGGTCGTCCAGATGGCGGATCGAACGGATCCGGTCGATGCCGTCCCGGCTGCCCAGCCGGCAGCCCAGCGCGTAACAGGAGTCGGTCGGGTATGCGATGAGTGCCCCCGACCGCACCGCGTCGGCGATCTGGCCGATGCTGCGCGGCTGCGGGTTCTCGGGGTGCACGTCGAAGTACTTCGCCACCCGTCGAGCTTATGCCGTCTTCCGGTCTCGCGCGCGCAGCCCCCCGCGCGCCCTGTCGCGCGCCGCCGCGGTCGTACCGGCCCGACACAGCCGTGAGGCCTTGTCGCCGTGCCGCCGCCGGAGCAGCCATGCCCCGCGCACCAGGGGTGAACGGGAGGCGCATCTGGGGTAACGTCCCCGTCGAAAGCCGAGGTCAGCACGGAGACGAGGAGAACGGCGACGTGGCCGGCCGAGCAGACGAGGGCCCCCACGCCCCCCAGCCCCACGACAACGAGTCCGCCTGGGCCGAGCAGTTGCTCGACCAGTTGCGCCCCGGCGGCCGGGATCCGCGCCGGGTCGTCGCCTGGCTCGGGCGGACCGTCCGGGCAGTGGTCTGCCTCCAGGACGCGCACGGCGCCCTCCTGGCCGGCGACCGCGTGCCGCTCGACGCGGACCTGCTCGCCGACCTGGTCACCGGCCGGATCTCCGCGGCTGCCCTCCAGGACCGTGAACGCCACCTCCGGATGGTCCGCCTGCCGCACCCCGAACAGGACCCGGCGGCGGGCGCGGTGCTCGCCGTGGTCCGCCCGGAACCCTTCGACCGGCGCGCGGCCGAGATCGTCCACCACACCGCGGGCGTGCTCGAACTGCTGCTGAGGGAACGGAGACTGACGCAGTCCGGCCGCCGCCTGCAGCGGGCCACCGCCGACCTGCGGCTGGCCATCCTGCAACTGCTGATGGTGGAGGAGACCGTCTCCGCCCGCCGGGTGGCCGCGGGACTGTGGCCGGGTCTGCTGGAGGAGGACACCGCCCGGGTCTACGTCGTCGAGGGATCACCGGCCGAGCGGGACGCCCTCGCCCACGCCTGCGCCGACGCCCTCGGCGGCCAGGCGCTCGTC
Source organism: Streptomyces sp. NPDC007971 (assembly GCF_042958635.1). Lineage (NCBI taxonomy): Bacteria > Bacillati > Actinomycetota > Actinomycetes > Kitasatosporales > Streptomycetaceae > Streptomyces > Streptomyces sp. NPDC007971. The sequence goes on along the minus strand of NZ_JBIBJK010000029.1, from coordinate 61,804 downwards.
GTGCGCTGTCCCGCGATGGACGGGCACGTCATCGTCGTCAGCCCCATACCCGCGGCGCGGGAGAAACTGCGCTCCCTGGTCGACGGGCGGCCGGGCATCTTCCTCGGCGGCAGCCTCCGCCAGCGCCTCGCCCACACCGCCACGGCCTACGGGCAGGCCATCAGCGCCCTGGCCGTCGCCCGCTTCCGCCCGGACCAGTCGGCCGTCTACGCCGAACGCACCCACCCCGCACGGCTCATGGACCCGGACGCTCTGCGCGCCTGGTCCGCCGGCGTGCTGCGTCCCCTCGACACCCTGCCCCACCACATCCGCGCCGAACTGCTCGCCACCACCCGGCTCGGTCTGGAGTTCACCGCCGTGAGCGCGGCCAAGGTCCTCGGCGTCAGCCGCAACACCGTCCGCGCCCGTATGGACCGCGTCGAGACCCTGCTCGCCACCGACTTCTCCGACCTCGTCACCCGCGCCGCCGCCCACCTCGCGCTCAACACCGAAGCGGTGCAGGAACCCTACGACCCCGACGGTACGGTGCCGCACCCGTCGCCACGGGCCGGGCTCGGCGACCTGCTGGCCCTGCCCGCGCTGCGTGTCTGGGCGAAGGACCTGCTCGGGCGCCTGGACACGGACGGCCGCGACCTGCGCCGCACCCTGCGGGCCTGGATCGCCGCGGACTCGAACGCCGAACGCGCGGCCCGGGACCTCGGCGTCCACGCCCAGACCGTGCGCGAGCACGTCCGGGCCGCCGAACCGGTCCTGGAACGCCAGTTGCTTGCCTCGGGCAGCGATCTGTACGAGGTCGTCCTCGCCCACCTGGCCACCGGCTCCCTCGCCGTCCCTGCGCTCGACGGGGCGAACCGGGGTCAACCGGACTCACCTGTGCACGGATGAGCCCTCGCCCGCGGGGAGAGGGCACCGGCGCGATTCCCAGGGCCGTCCGGCCCACGTAAGTTCGGCACTCTGCGGGGCACGACCGGGACGGGGGTCCGGTCGGAGCCCCGCACCTGTGTCCGCGGCCCGGGTCGGGTTTCCACCCGGACCGGCATCTGGGTCGGGTGTCCACCCGGGCCGGCACGGCACCGGCGCCCACAGGCACCGGCACGGAAGCGGAACCGGAACCATGCCCCGGCGGACCGGCCACAGAGCGTGCGCATCGTGCCGGGGCGCGATCTCACCTGGCCGTCGGCTGGGTCGGCAGGTTGAAGACGTGGTCGGGCGAGACGATCTTCGTGATCGCCTCGCCGAACAGGGTGCTCGGTTCCTGGCCGTTGTGGTCGATGTCGGTGTTGAGGAGCACCACGAGGGTCGCCTGCGCCGCCGGCAGGTACACGGTCAGGGACTCGTAGCCCGGCAGCGAGCCGTTGTGGCCGATCCAGCCCTGCACATTGAAGATGCCGAGCCCGTACCCCGCGCCCGGTATGGGAGTCGCCGGTGTGACGAGTCGCTGCCTCTGTGTGGCGGGGCTGATCATCCAGCGTCCGTCCGGCAGTTGTCCCGTGGCCACCGTGCGCGCCCACACCCGCAGATCGTCCTGCTTCGAGATCATCGCGCCGGCCGCCCACCCCCAGGACGGGTTCCAGTCGGCCGTGTCCGCGACCTTGCCGTCTGCGGTCTGGTTCGTGTAGCCCTGCGCGTGCGGGCTGGGGAACTCCGCGCCGACCGGGAACAGCGTGTCCTTCATGCCTGCCGGGTCGAGGATGTTCCGCTGGATGTAGGTCCCGAGCGGCTGCCCGCTCTGCTTCTCGACCACCAGACCCAGCAGGATCAGATTGGTGTTGGAGTACGAGAACTTCTGCCCCGGCGGGAACAGCACCGGATGCTTGAAGGAATAGCCGAGCAGTTCCTCGGGTGTGAAGCGGCGCCGGGGGTCGGACGTGAGCGCCTTGAAGAAGCCGTCGTCCTCGGAGTAGTTGAACAGCCCGCTGCGCATGCCCGCCAGCTGCCGCAGCGTGATCGTGTCCCCGTTGGGGACACCGTCGACGTACTTGCCGATCGGGTCGTCCAGACCGACCTTGCCCTGGTCCACCAGTTGCAGCAGCGCCGTCACCGTGAACGTCTTGGTCTCGCTGCCGATCCGCATGTACAGGTTCGGCGTCATGTTCCGGCCGCTGCTCCTGTCCGCGACACCGTACGAGGCCACGTAGCTGCCCTGGTGCGGTGTCCAGATGCCGACCGTCACGCCCGGCACGTTCGCCTCGGTCATCACCTTCTGCACCGCGGCGTCGAGTTGGCGGGCCACGTCGGGGGTGAGGGTACGGACGGCCGGTCCCGAGGGAGAGGGACTGGGGGAGCCGGCGTCGACCGCCACGGGGCCCAGGACCGGAGCAGCACCTGCGGGAGCACCGGCGAGCGCCACCAGCAGCGTCCCCGCCGCGACGGCAACCACGGCCCCGCTGCGCAGGCGTGCGGACGAATGCGACATGGGCTGACTCCAAGCACGTGAGAGCCGAACGTGCGGTGGGCGAGACGTCGGAGCCCTGTTTGTCCAGCATAGGAGCGCGTTCCGAGCGGCGCCCGTCGGCCGGGACGGCCGCCACCGGCGCTCTCGCGGCCGTGGGCAGCCTGCTGCGGGCTGTTTGTCGGACGGGCGGAACGCCCCGTTCGAGGGGTGCGCTCACCCGACCCGGTGAGCGGGGGCCGGGCGGGGCTACCCCGGGCGCGTCCCGGACGTTGCCCCGGACATGAACCTCTTGGACTGCACGGCGCCGATGTACCAGACGGGATCGCTCCTCTTCAGGCGCCTGCCCTGTGTCGAGACCGCCCCGCGCGTCCACACCGCGGTGACCGGCGCCCTCAGAACCCGTGAGCCGATCTACGCCCAGCTGGTCGAGGAGTGGCAGGCGCAGGGGCGGACGGTCCCCGCCGAACCGGACGGCCTCTGGGCCGCCTTGGCCGGGCTCGCGCCGCGCACGCGGCCCGAATCCGAACGTTCCTGATCCGCTCCGGCTACTGCCCGCACAGCGGTGCGAGCACCGTCAGTGTGCCGTTGGCCTGCTGAAGGGCGGCCTCCAGCGGGCCGGGCGCATGCAGGGCGCCGGTGCCGTCCGGTGGGACCAGCCACTCCAGGAACCGGGCGGGCCGGTACGGCGGCGGCACGGAGACCCAGGCTCCCTTGGTCGCGTACCGCAGCCCGGCACCGATCCAGCCGCCGGACGGGTCCGGCGGCAGGAAGAACCCGACCCGCCCCGCGGCGGTGTCCACCAGGGTCGGCCCCGGCACGGGCCGGGAGGGCTGCCACAGCAGGTCCAGGGTGAGCAGGCCGAGCCGGGCGGGAACGCTCAGGACGTCCCAGAAGCGGCCCGCCTCCAGCAGTGCGACGCCCTCGCCGTGGTCCCACTCCCACTTGCAGGCGCGAGGGTCGGCCGCCGCCGCTGCCAGCCACTCCACGCCCCGCGTCCACATCGTGTTCGTCATGCACTGCTCCGGATGATCCTCGCTCGCCGGGCCCGAGGGCAGGGAACGGCCGTGACCGGGCACTCGGTGCGCCTGCACGCCAACCCGGCATATGCATGCTGGTAGATATTTCTACGGGACGGAAGGGGTGGCGCACCCTGGCGTTTTGGGCGATGTGTTCGAACTCCGGCACCGTGTTCCCCAGCACGCCTGTGGACCCCGCGGGCTCGGGCCCTGCGAGCCCGCTCATGGGCCGAGGCGGCAAGCCCTGCCGGCCCGCGAGAGCGTGTGCCCGCGGGAGCACCTCACCCTTTCTTCGGGGAGGTGGAGCGCCTTCTTCGGGGAGGTGGAGCGTCGGGTCGCCGGGGGAGCAGTGCGGCAGCTGCGCGTCCGCCGGGGAGGAGCCCGGCGGCCATACGTGCGTCGCGGAAGAGCGCAGTGGTCGGACGCCCGCGCGGAGGAGCGCAGTGGCCGGATGTCTGCGCGAACGAGCGCGGAGCTCAGACGTCCGCCGGGGAGGAGTGCGGCGGTCGGACGTCCGCCGGGGCGGGCGTCAGGACGAGCACGGTGGCGTCGTCGCGGACCTCGTAGCGCTGTCGCCCGAGGTCCGTCCACACGGCGTCGGCCAGTTCACCGGAGGCCGTGTCCGCGAGCACGGCCAGCCGCTCGGGCAGCGGATAGAAGGAGCCGGAGGCGTCCCGGGCCTCCCAGACCCCGTCGGAGGCCAGCAGCAGGCGATCGCCCGGCCCCAGCGGCACGGTGATCTCCTTGGGCGACTCGACGCCGACCAGGTTGAGGCCCAGCGGCGCCGCCCCCGCGACGGCCAGTTCCTCGGCCCGCCCGTCGTGCAGCAGCACCGGCGCCGGATGCCCGCAGACCACCACCCGCACCGCACGCGCGTCGGCCGTGAACTCCAGCAGCGCCGCCGTCGCGAACAGCTCCCCGTGGCGCACACCCGCCGCGTCGACCGCCAGCCTGCGATCCATCCGGGCCGCGACCGACTCCAGGTCCGGCTGGTCCAGCACCGCCTCCCGGAACGCGCCCAGCAGCGACACCACCGTCGCGACCGCCGCCAGGCCGTGCCCCCGTACGTCCCCCATCACCGCGCGGACGCCGTACGGCCCCTGCCGCACATCGAAGAAGTCCCCGCCGACCAGCGTCCCGTCCTGGGCGGCCCGGTAGAACCCGGCGCAGCCGATCGGCCCGAGCCGCTCCGGCAGCGGCGGCATCACGGCCCGCTGCACGGCCTCTCCGATGGCGCGCTCCGTGTCGAGCTGGGCGTCCCGGCGACTGCGTACATAGGACACGAACACGCTCAGCACGGCGACGAACACGATGGTGAGCAGATCGGTGTTGCCCGGACGGTTCAGATGGGTCGACGGCACGTTCAGCACCACGACGACCAGCGCACCCAGGGCGGCGGTGGCCAGCGGACCGTACGACAGGACGGCGAGCGGCGGGATCGCTCCCAGCAGGAATCCGAGATCGCTCGCGTGCGGGGTGACGACCGTGGCCGTGGTCACCGCCACCAGCAGCAGCACCGGGAGCACCCGCACCCACCGCGGCGGTGGTGCGCCCCGCAGCCAGCCGCGCTCCTCCCGGTTCCGACGCGACGACCAGCCGCGCACCGACTTCACACCCCCACGCTACGCCGCCGCCGCGGGCCGAGCCTCTCGCCGCCGTGCCGGCCCGGGCCGCCGTGCGCACGCGGGAGACGCCGCGCACGCGGGAAACGCGCGCAACGCCGCGCGCACCGCGGAAAACCCGTCGACGCCGCCCGGGCCGTCCGCCTACGGTGTGCAGCACGCCCGAGACGGACGGAAGGAGGCGAGCGTCATGCAGTGCACAGTCATCCAGCGCTCCCCCCTCCCCGTTCCGCGGGCGTACCACGTCTGACCCGACCGGGAGCGCTCCACGCCGTACGCGGCACGCATCCCGGAGGAATCCATGACCGCCCTGGTCGTCCGCACGCTCGACGAGAGCAGTGCTCATCTTTTCGACTCCATGCCCGACCCGCTGGGCCTGGGCGAACGGCACCGGCAGACCCGGTACCGCCCCGACTGGAAGCGGGTCGCCCTGCGCGAGGGCCGGGTCGTGGCCCGCGCCGCCTGGTGGGCCCGGCCCGAGGACCCCGAGCCGCTCCTGGTCAACTGGTTCGACGTGGCCGAGGGCGAGGAGGAGGCGGGAGCCGACCTCCTGCGTACGGCTCCCTGGCACCCCGAGGAACTGGACCTGGACCTCCCGTCCGGCTGGCGCGACGTCCCCGGCCTGCCGGCCGCGGTCGCCACCCGTGCCGCCGCCGCCCGCATGGCCGGATACGAACCGCTGGTCGAACGCTTCCTGTACCGCTGGACCCCCGAGCACGGCCTGCCGCGGCGGCCGGGGCGCCTCGTCTTCACCACCGAGCCGGACGACGCCGTCTTCTTCGACGCCCTGCGCCGCATCCACTCCGTCACCCTGGACGCGCACGCCCGCCGGGCCATCGAGCAGGGCGGAGTGGAGCGGGCGGCCCAGGAGGAGCTGGACATCTTCCGCTGGTTCCCGTCACCCCGCGAGTGGTGGCAGCTCGCACGCACGCCCGGGGGCGAGACCGTCGGCATCCACATTCCCGCCCGCAACCCGTCCGGCCCGTGCGTGGGTTTCATCGGCGTCCTGCCGGAACACCGCGGCCACGGCTACGCCTACGACCTCCTCGCCGAGTGCACCCACTTCCTCGTCGAACGCGGCGCCCCGTTCGTCGCCGGCGCCACCGACCAGGGCAATGTCCCGATGGCCGCGCACTTCACCAGGGCCGGATACCCCGTCGTACGGGAACGGATCAATTTCTGGGCCGACCGCGGTGTCAGTGCCGGGTGACATGCTGAAGGGGTGATCGACGGCGGCGGAGCGGGGGAGGGGCCATGGGGTTCGACGGCGCGGTGTGGTGCGTGCGCACGGAGGACGAGCCGGTCGGGGAGATCCTGATCGACGAGGCCGACTTCCCCTGGCTGGCAGGGCGGTTCGTCCCCGGCCCCGGCTTCGCCGCCGTCCGCGATCTCTTCGCCCGGGAGCTCGCCCTGGCGGACCGGGACGACGACGCGGGCTGGGAGGAATGGGAGTCCGCGTACGACGAGATACGGCGCCGCGTCGCGCTGTCCTCCCCGGACGGCCCGGTCCCCGAGTTCCTGCTGCACATCGAGGGGGACCGGGCGTGGTTCCGGTGGAGCGACGAGCCGTTCGCGGAATGAGGTCCACGACCGGCCGGCCGCTTGCGATCATGGAACTGCCGGACCCCGACGACACCCGAGAGGACCCCACCCGCACATGCGGCACACACCCAGGAACTGGAGCACGGAAGACATCTCCGATCTGTTCGAGCTGGACGAGGAACACGAGCGGGACGGCATGCAGACCGTCATCGCCTACCTCGGTGAGCTCGCGGACCGCGGGGTGAGCGTGGCGAGCGTCGAACGGGAGATCGACGCGAAGAGCGGCCTGATGATCGCCACCGCGCTCCGGCTGGGCGACGACCGTGTTCTCCGCGCGCATTTCCCCGCGGTGCCGCAGGCCTGGCTGCGCGGACGCGCCGACTTCGCCGAGGAGTGGCGGGTCTGGTGCCGGGACGAGACCGGCGAGATGTTCGTCCAGGGGGAGGGGTACCTGGACTGGACGCAGGCCGTGGAAGCCGGCGCCGGAGCGGCGCACGACCGTGCCTGAGACTGCGGTCTGCGGTCTGCGGTCTGGGGTCTGCGGTCTCAGGCACTGCGGTCTGCGCGGTCCGCGGTCCGCGGTCTGTGGTCTCAGGTCTGTGGTCTGCGGACTGACGGGGGGCGGGGGCGTGTACTCCCCGCGACCCCGCCCCCGTCAGGTCGAGCCGTTCCGTGTCGCAGCCAGGGGCAGCCCCACGAGGCGCTCTGATGCGGCACGGCGAGCCCACTCGACGCGGCCGCCGTGCCGCGGTCAGCGGTCGGTGTTGGCCGACGCGTCCCGGTCGGCGGCGGCTGCTGCCGACTCGGCCGCGTTCACCTTCTTCTCCATCTCCGCGTATCCCGACGGCGTGCCGGCCGGGGACATGGACGAAGAAGCGGTGCCAGGGGCGGACTTCGGGGAGTCGCCGTCGTTTCGGGCGCAGCCCGCGGTGAGGGCCACGAGCAGTGCCAGCGCCGGGACCGCGAGGGCCGCCGGCCGCCCCGGGATCCGCATCAGTTCGCCGCCTTGCCGCCGTCGTGGTCCTGGCACCACGTCTTGACGGCGGTCAGGTCCTTCTGCCGCTGCTGCAGGTTGGTGCGCAGCGACTTGCGGAAGTCCAGGCGGTTCTGGAGGTAGGTGGCGATTTCGGTGTGCCCGGCCTTCTTCGCGTTGTCGATGCGCTTCTGCAGCCGGGCCACGGAGCCGCGCCGCTCGACTCCGGCGTCCAGCCGCTTCAGGGCTCGCGCGATGTGCCGGTCGACCTTCGGCACCCGCTTGCACAGCGCCCGGGCCCCGTCGCCGGCCGGCTTCGCCGGCGTGCTGTCGGCCGCGTCCGCCGCCCCCGCCGTGCCCGCCAGCACAGCCGTCACGGCGAGCCCCGCGAGCAGCGTGCGCGTCCCTCGTCGTACGTACATCTGCCTCTCCGTTCACTTCCCGGACGGCCGTGTCGTCCGTCCGCCGCGACGGAGGTTAGGGACCGTCTTTGGGGAAATCCTGTGACCGGTTTGCCCGGGCTGTGCCGATCAGCCAGTCCCGTCGGCCGGGCAGCCCGCCGCCGCCCGGGGGCAGCCGCACCTCGAAGCGCGCCCCCACGCCGCCCGGCGGGTCCGTCACGGTGACGCTTCCCCGGTGCAGTGCCGCCTGCTGGGTGACGAGGGTGAGTCCGAGCCCGGAGCCCGCGCTGTCCACGCCCCGCTGGAACCGCTCGAAGATGCGGCCCCTGGCCTCGGGCGGTACGCCGGCCCCGCGGTCGTCCACCGTGATCAGGACCTGGTCCGCGCCGCCGGTCACGCCCACCCGCACCCACCCCGCGCCCCGCCCGTCACGGCCGTGGGCCAGGGCGTTGCCGAGGAGGTTGTCCAGCAGCAGCCGCAGGCCCGGCTCCCAGCCGTGCACGGTGAGACCGGGCGCCGCGTCGAGAGCGATGTCGGCGTCCGGAGCACGTCGGCGGGCCTCGGCCACGGCCGCGTCGGCCACGTCGGACAGTTCGATGTCCCGGAACGCCTCCGCCTCCACCAGATCGCCGCGCCCCAGCTCGCGCAGCATCACCAGCAGGCCCAGCAGCCGGGCGTGTTCGTGCCGCAGGTCGGCGAGGACCTCGGCGCGGTCGGGGTCGGGCAGGTCGGGGTGTCCGGCGAGGATGTCCAGATTGGTACCCATGCTCATCAGCGGGGTGCGCAACTCGTGCGAGGCCGCGGAGGAGAACGAGCGGGCGGTGTCCAGCGCCTCGGCGGTGCGTGCGGCCTGTTCGTCGTAGCGGGCGAGGACGGTCCGCAGGGTGGCTGCCAGTTCGTCGACCTCTGTCACTCCGGTGCGCCGCTGGTCGAGCCGGGCGCTGCTGGTGCGCGGATCGAGGCCCGCGGTGCGCCGGGTCAGCCGGCGCAGGGGTGCGCTAGCGGTGCCGGCCAGGCCCCAGGCGAGCAGGCCGGACAGGGGCGCGGCGAGCAGCGCGGTGAGCAGCACGCGGCGCCGGACGAGCCGGATCTGCGTGCGGTCGGCGGTGTCGGGCGCGAAGACCCACAGGGTGCCGGAGGCGTTGGTGGCCCGGAACGGCCGGGCCAGGGCTCGCCAGCTGCGCGGGCCGTCGTGGAGGGTGACCGGTCCGGCGGTGCGGACGGGCAGCTTCACCGAGGGGCCGGGCTGGGGGCCGCCGTTGAAGACCGTGTCCGGTCCGACGACCCGTATGCCGACGTCGAGGGCCGCGCTGAACAGCTGCCGCTCCCTGGTGTCCGCCGCCTTGGGCCGGTCGTGCTGCGAGGCTCGCAGCAGCGCCCGGGCGTCCGGGGCGACGGCCACCGCACGCCGGCGCAGGTGCTGGTCCTCGGCGCGGTGCAGATCACGGGCGACCAGCTGCAGCAGCAGCCAGCCGGACGCCAGGACCAGCAGCGGGACGGTGCAGCCGACGGCGATCCCTGTGCGGGTGGAGAGTCTCACGGCGTGTCCCGCTCTTCCCTGAGTACGAAGCCGACTCCGCGCACCGTGTGGACCAGCCGGCCGCGCCCCTGAGTCTCCAGCTTGCGCCGCAGATAGCTGACGAAGGTGTCGACGGCGTCGGTACGTACGTCGAAGTCGTAACCCCACACCCGTTCCAGCAGCTGGTCGCGGGTGAGGACCAGACCGGCGTTGCGGACCAGCACCTCCAGCAGCTCGAACTCCCGGCGGGTCAGGTCCAGCGGGTGGCCGTCGCGCTCGGCGGTCCGGGCCGCCGGATCGATCACCAGGCCGGCCACCCGCAGCGTCTCGGGGCCGGCCGGCGGACGCCTGCGCAGCAGGGCGTGCAGCCGCAGCACCAGTTCCTGCAGGGCGAACGGCTTGACGAGGTAGTCGTCGCCGCCCGCCTGCAGTCCGGCGATCCGGTCGGCGGTCTCGTCGAGCGCGGACAGCATGAGCACGGGCAGGAGGTGTCCGGCGTCCCGCAGCCGCGTGCACACCTCGATGCCGCTCATGCCGGGCATCGACACGTCCAGCACGAGGACGTCCGGTGGCGTCCGGTCGATCGCGGTGAGCGCCTGCGGCCCGTCGGCGGCGGTCCGCACCGCGAAGCCGTTCAGCCGCAGTCCGCGCTCCAGCGACCGCCGGATCGCCGCGTCGTCGTCGACGACCAGCACCGCGCCCGCGCGCACCGTCTCACCCATGCTCCCACCTCACCGTCCCGCAGGGTACGGCCCCTGTGACTCCGTCCCGCAGGGCAGGGCCCGCGTGAACGTCCCGTAGGGTACGGCCCCCGCGAACGTCCCGGCGGTGCCGGGGGTGTCCGGGGCGGCCCCCGGGCGCACCACAGTGTTCCGCCGTGCCCGGGGAGGCGGGCACGGCGCGGCTGGTCGTCTGCGGCGGAGCGCCCGGTGCAGCACAGCGATCCGCGGTGCCCGGGTCGGCGGCACGGCCGAGCGGGGCCCCTAGTCGGCCGGACTCCCGGTCAGTCGGGCCTGGGCCGTCGCCAGGATCTCGGTGACGCGGACGCCGAACGCGGCGTCGCAGGCGTGCGGGCGGCCGGTGCGGGCCGCGGCCGCCAGGGCGTCCGCCGCGCGGCCGAGCGCGGGCACCGCGCCCTCGGAGCTGCCCGGGAGCTGGGTCACCCCGGCCTCGCCCCGCAGCTCGACGTCGGCACCGGCCGCCGCGGGCGGCGCCGTCAGGCTCAGCGTGACGGTGCTCGACGCCCCGGTGGCATGGTCGAGGACCAGGTGCACGGTGTCCGAGGGACCGTAGGCCGCCGACAGGACCTGCCGCACGTCACCGAGGACCGGCAGGAGGACGGACAGGGCGTGCGGCCCGACGTCCCACAGTGCGCCCTTCTCGCGCCGCCACGGCGAGCCCGCGAACGGGCTGTCGCTCGTGAACACCGCCCCGAGCCACTGCGCCCGCGCCGTGAACCAGCCGGCCACGGCGGCCTGTTCGTCGATCCAGGCCTCCGGCTCCTTCTGGAAGCGGGTGGTGAAGAACACCACCGAGGCGACCTGGGCCCGCTCCGCCGCCTCGGCGACCGCCCGCGCCTCGGCGACCCCTACCGCCAACGGCTTGTCCAGCAGCAGATGACGGCCGGCCCGCGCCGCCCGCACCGCGAACTCGGCCTGCACGGACGGCGGCAGCGCCACCGCCACCGCGTCCACGTCGGCCAGCAGCGCGTCGACGTCGTCGTACGCCCGGACGCCGTACTGCTGTGCCAGCGCGGCCGCCGCCTCCGGGCGGCGGCCCCACACCCCGGCGAAGTCCAGGCCGGTGTGCCCGGCCAGGGCGGGAGCGTAGGCGGCCCGCGCCCACGGGCCCGTTCCCAGCAGTCCGATACGCATCTCGCGTTCCTCTCTCCGAACCGGTGACCCGGGCCTCACGATGCCGCGTTCCGCTCGCCGTCGAGGTACAGCTGTGCCGCACTCCCGTCTCCCGCGAGCCATCCGGCGATGGTCCCGGCGATCGGCTGGCCGGTGTCCATCTCGACGAACCCGAACTGGCCCGACTGGTTGCACTCCAGGAACCACCAGATCCCGTCCGTGTCCTCCGCGAAGTCGAAGGCGCCATAGGACAGATCGGCACCCTGCATGTAGCGGTGGACGGCCTCGGCGACGCGCGGAGGAACCTCCGCCGGCAGCCAGGGGGAGACCGACGGGGCGAAGCGGACGTCCACGTCGTCGGGGTGGGCGTCCGGGTCGGTCGGCTTGCGCGCGGCCAGCAGCCGTTCGCCGACGACGGTGAGCCGGATGTCGGCCCGTTTGGAGACCCGGCGCTGCAGCAGGGTCGGGCCGTAGGCGACGGCGGCGAAGTCGGTGTCCGGCGCGACCCGGCTGGTGGGCACCGCCCGTGGCGGTTCCTGCGGATGCGCGCCGGAGACGGGCTTGACCACCAGCTCCGGGAACCGCTCCGCGAACTCCCGGGCCGCCTGCGGAAACGTCGTGATCAGTGTCGCCGGCACGGCGAGTCCGCTGTTCTGGGCCAGCCGCAGCTGCCAGGGCTTGTGGCGGGCACGGCGGGCCGCGTCCGGGTGGTTCATCCAGCGCGCGTCGGTACAGCGCAGCATGCCGTAGAGCGCCTGGGAGGACTCCTCGGTCAGCCAGGCGGAGGGCTGCGCGGCGCGTACCGCCGCCTCCCCCGGCCTGCGCACCCAGATGGACCGCAGGCCGTTCATGCTCACCAGGCGCCCGCCGACGGACAGGTGTCCGCGGCAGGCGCCCTGCACGAACTCGCCCGACAGGGCCACCCCGTTGGTGAGATCGGCGGGGTCGAGCCGGACCACGGGCACGCCCGCGTCGGCCAGCCGGAGGACCACCATGTCCGCCGTCACGTCTTCTTCACTGGTCAGGATGAGCACGGTCATCTTGCACAGGCCCGCGTTCAGTCGTCGAAGTGAGTCTTGGACCCGGCCGTGGAGGTCGTTGTCCCCAGCGCTCTCAGGGTCTCGTGGTCAGTGGCGGCGATCCGACCGTCCGGGAGGACGTTCAACTGCAGTGCGGAGTCGTACGCGTACGGAGCGGTGACGTCCAACTGCACAGCGGGGCGCGCGTAGTTGAGCGTGAACGGTTGCATGATCTCTCCCTGATTCGGCTTTCACGTCCTTATACGAATCGAACGGGTGGTTGGTTTCCTTACACTCCGTAACCATGGTCCGGAGAGGGGTCGTTCGAGGCGTCAGCTAGGAGGACGTCGCCCCGGACGAGAGGAGTTGCGCGGTGCCGTTCATTCCGTGAAAGCTCCGCATCATTCCGCGAAGGCTCCGTGCGCCGCGGCGAGGGCCCGATCGGCATAGCCGCGACCGAAGAGCACCGTGTGCACCAGGAGGGGGAAGAGCTGGTGCAGGGCGACGCGCCGCCGCCAGCCGTCGGCCAGCGGCGCCGCCTCCTGGTATCCGGCCAGCACCCCGTCCAGATGCGGGCAGCCGAACAGCTGGAGCATCGCCAGGTCGGTCTCCCGGTGCCCGCCGTGCGCGGCCGGGTCGATGAGCCGGACCTCCCCGTCGGCGCCCCACAGCACATTGCCGTTCCACAGGTCGCCGTGCAGCCGCGCGGGAGGCTCGGGCGGTCCGGCGAGAGCCGGCAGCCGCTCACAGGCCCGCTCGATCACCGCGGCTTCCCCGGGCAGAAGGGTCCCGGCGTCGACGGCCGAGCGCAGGTACGGCAGCACGCGGTGCTCGGCGTACCAGGCGGGCCAGTCGGCTCCCGGCGCGTTGCGCATCGGTGCGAGGCCGATGTACGCCTCCTCGGGCCCGCCGGGCGGCGGCGCGCCGAACGAGGGTGCCCCGGACGCGTGCAGGGCCGCCAGGGCGTGGCCGAAACGCCGGGCCGCCTCGCCGTCGGGACGGCCGGTCTGTACGCGCTCGGTCACCATCCATCGCTCGTCATGGCCGAGCACCGCCGGTACCCGGACCGCGCCCGCCGCGCCGAGCCAGCGCAGCCCGGCCACCTCCGCCCGTACGGCACCGGGGGCCTCGCCGCGCTTGACCATCACCACCGCCCCGCCCTCCAGCGTCACTTCGGCGGGCGAGGCGGACTCCGCCCGCGCGCCCGCGACGCGGCGCCCGGTGAGCCGCGACGCCGCCCGTCCTGGACCTTCGCCTCGGTCGACCACGGCCCCAGCGTACGGCCCGTACATGAGGCCCTCCTGAGGGCGCTTCGACCGTTGATACGACTGTTTTCAGCCAAACCCAGACAGTTACTACCCGTGTTGATCCAGTACGGCTAGCGTGAGGGCGCCGCGTCGCCACACCAGGGGCACAGGGCCCTGCCGGGACTAGCGCGCGGCGGAGGGTTTCCCCCTTGACCACAGCATCCGTGCTGATGGCCGACGTCTTCGAGGTTCAGCCCTACACCTCCCACTGCGAAGTCATCTTCGGCGAGGGCGCGCACGCCGTCATCGGTGTGTCGCCCGGAAACAGCTACTTTTCCGCCCAACGCCTGCATGACCTCGCCCGCTGGGGGCTGCACCACTTCGACAGGGTCGACTTCGTCTACACCGACCTGTACGTGGCCGAGATGTACGAGGCATCCGGCTATGCGCCGGACGAGGCCCGCCGCAAGGCGGTGAAGAACCTGCGGGGCGTGCGCGCGAAGGTCCGGGACGCGGTCTCCCGGGCGGACCCGGAGGGCAAGCGGCTCGACTGGCAGCCCATGTCGGCCTTCCGCACCAACCCCGCCTACCAGGAGATCCACCGGCAGCTCAAGAGCCGCATGCAGGCGGACGGCGACTTCCGCGCCGTCTGCAACGCCCTGGTGAGCCGCTTCCTTTCGGCGCGCGGCGAGGAGGCCGACGAGCGGCAGCGCTCCGTGTGCCTGGAGTACGTCTGCGCCGAGGCGCCGCTCTTCCTCGACACCCCCGCCATCCTCAAGGTCCCGTCCTCGCTCAACTGCTACCACCAGCTGCTGCCGATGGCCGAGCTGTTGTACTCCCGCGGCGCCGGTCTGCGCGCCTCCCGCAACCAGGGCCACGCCGTCGTGACGCCCGCACCCCCGGAAGGAGCCGCGGCATGACCGCCGCCCCCGACATCCGCACGGCCCCGCCGCTGCTGGACTTCCCCTTCTCCTGGGACGGCACCCGCGTGCCCGCCGAGGTCGAGGACCTGCGCGCCGCCACCCCCGTACGGCGCGTGCGGACCATCGCCGGCGACGAGGCCTGGCTGGTGTCCTCCTACGAGTTGTGCCAGGAGGTCCTCAAGGACGACCGCTTCTCGCTCAAGGACACCTCCGCGCCCGGCGTGCCCCGCCAGTACGCGCTCACGATCCCGCCCGAGGTCGTCAACAACATGGGCAACATCACAGGCGCCGGACTGCGTCGGGCCGTGATGAAGGCGCTCAACCCCAAGGCGCCCGGCCTGACGGAGTGGCTGCGCGCCGAGGCCCACCGCCTGGTGGACCTGATGGCGGCCGACGGGCCGACGGTGGATCTGCGCGGGGCCTTCTGCGAGCCGTACTCGGCGGGCATGCACTGCCGTATCCTCGGCATCCCGCAGACCGAGGCCCCGGCCTTCCTGCGCAGCCTCGACATCGCCTTCATGAACGCGCCGTGCCCGGTCACCGGCGCGAAGATCAACTGGGACCGGGACATCGCCCGGATGTCCGCCCTGCTCGACGACCCGGCCACCCACGGCCTGATGGGAGAACTCGCCGCACTGCGCGAAGACCCCGAATACGCCCATCTGACCGACGAGATGCTCGCCACCGTCGGCGTCACGATGTTCGGCGCAGGCGTCATCTCCACCTCGGGCTTCCTTGCCATGGCCCTCGTCTACCTGCTCACCCACCCCATCGCCAGGGACCTGCTGCGCGACCGCCCCGACCTGACCGGCCCGGGCGTGGAGGAACTGCTGCGCGTCAACCTGTCCATCGGCGACGCCCTGCCGCGCCTCGCTCTGGAGGACGTCCTCCTCGGCGACGTCCGCATAGCCCGGGGCGAACTGGTCCTGGTCCTGGTGGAGGGCGCGAACCTCGACCCGGAGAAGTTCCCGGACCCGCACCGCTTCGACGTCCACCGTGACAACACCGCCGACCACCTCTCCTTCGGCGGCGGCGCCCACTACTGCCCCGCGACCGCCCTGGGCCGCGCGCACGCCCGGATCGCCCTGGAGGTCCTGCTGGACCGCCTGCCGGAACTGGCGCTCGCCGTGCCGCCCGGCCAACTCGTGTGGCGCACCGGCTTCATGAAGCGGATCCCCGAACGGCTGCCGGTGACCTGGTAGCCGCACCCCTGCCGGTGACCCGGCGGCCGCACCCCTGCCGTTGACCCGGCAGTCGAACGGCTGCCGTCGACCCTGCAGCCCGAAGGCGCTCCGCACGTCCGTACGGCGTCCCCGGCCCGGCACCCCGGGCGGGGACGCCGACGTACGCGGCCCTCACCGGCCGGCGACCCGCCCTCCGGTCAGTCCCACCGGATTGCCGGCCGGCAGCAGCCCCGCGTCCCCGACCGTGCGGGCCAGCGGCTCCAGCAACCCGGCGAGGCGCGCCGTCCGCTGCGCGCCCAGTGCGGTCCACGGCCGCTCGGCCGCCTCGTCCGTCCGTGCCTCGACGCCCGCGCGGGCCGTCACGCCCGCAGGGGTCAGCGCCCCGTCGTCGGCGAGGAGGCCCCGCTCGCGCAGGGCGGTCCCGGCGGCCGCCCAGTCCTCCGCCTCCCACTTGCGGGTCTCCCGGAGGAAGGCCCCGTCCGACTCCCCGGCGGCCGCCTTGAGCACCATGGCCTCCACGGGTCCGATGCCCTGGCCCACCAGGGCCGCGACATGCCCGTCGCCCCGGTGCTCGCGCAAGGTCGTCAGGGCCTGCCACAGCCGCGCGGCCGGCCGTTCGGGGCGCTCCAGCGCCTGGTTCGCGGCGGCCAGGACCCGCCCCGGTGTGTCCGCCGCGCAGGCCGCCTCCCACGCGAGATCGGCCGCCTCCGTGAACTGCGCCGACCCCACCGTCTCCGGCCCGAACAGGCGGGTCATCGCCGCGTCCATGGCCTCCCACCGGGCCGCCAGTACGTCCGCCGGATCCGCGTGTCCCCAGGCGTCGGGCAGCGCCCGGGCCACCCGCGCCGGGTGGAAGACGTAGAAGCAACTCGTCACCACCGCCGGGGACACCGCACCCAGCGGGGCCGCCCGCAGGGCGAAGTACCCCATCCAGAAGCCGCGCATCCCGAGCCGGTCCGCCGCCTGCCGCGCCTCGGGCGCGAAGTACACCAGATCGTGCACCGGCTCGTACCGCTCCCACATGTCCCGTGCCGTTCCGCCCGCCACTGCTTCCTCCCACCGCGTCGGCTGCACCGTTGTCGGCATCAGCCTGCGTTATGACTGTCGTCATAACAAGCGGGTTCGGGCGGTCGTCGCCGTCCTGCCGCACTCCGCCGCCGCCGGGGGCGGTCACGGGGGCAGGGTCTGCATCCGGCCGACGGCATTGCCGGACAGCTCCGTGAACCACACCCCGCGATCGGGACCGGCGGTGATGCGGAACGGCACCGTGTCCGCGCCGTCCTTCACCGGGTAGACGGCGACGCCCCCGCTCGCGCCGACCCGACCGATCCGCCCGGCCTGGTCGGCGTACCACACCTGGCCGTCCGGCCCGACGGCGATGCCGCTCGGGCTGCTGTCCGGGTCGGGCAGCGGGAACCGGGTGACGCGTCCGGCGGGGTCGATCCGGGCGACCGCGTTCGCGTCGGACGCGGTGAACCACATTCCGCCGGGGCCGGCGACGATGTCGTCGGGGAAGCCGGAGCCGGCGGGCAGCGGGAACTCGGTGATCCGGCCGGTGCCGTCGATCCGTCCGATCCGCCGGCCGGTCAGCTCGGTGAACCACAGGGCGCCGTCCGTGCCCGCGGCGACGGAGAGGGGAGAGGCGTCCGGGGTGGGCACCGGGTACTCGGTGACGCGGCCGGACGGGGTGATGCGGCCGATCCGGTTTCCGTCCTCCTCGGTGAACCACAGGGCGCCGTCCGGTCCGGCCGCGATCCCGGCCGGGAAGCCGTCCGCCGTCGGCACCGGGAACTCGCTCAGGTGCCCGTCGGTGGTGATCCGGCCGATCCTGTTCGCGTTCCCCTCGGTGAACCACAGCGCGCGGTCGGGGCCCGTGGTGACGGCCAGAGGCAGGCTGTCCGGGCTGGACGTGGGGAAGTCGGTCGTGCTTCCCTCGACGGTGATCCGCCCGATCCGGCCTGCTCCGGACGCCGCGAACCACAGGGCGCCGTCCGGTCCGGTGGTGATGCCGGAGGGCAGCGCGTCGGCCGCGGTGGTGATCGGATACTCCGTCACATCGCCGACGCCGACGCCGACGCCGACGCCGACGCCGACGCCGACGCCGACGCCGACGCCGAAACCGGAAGCGAAAGCGGAAGTGGAAGTGGCAGGCGCTGTGGCTGTGGCATCGGCCTGGGTAGGGACGGCGACCGCGGTCACGCCGATCAGGGCGCCCAGAGACACCGTGAGGACGCGGTGGGCTGCGCGCCCGGGCAAGGCTGCTCCGGACATGGGGCGGCCCCTTCTCGGCAGGGCGGGGTTCAGAGCCACTGCCGGCAGGTGATGGATCGTCGGATCGGACCGGAGCATGGTCGGATACGGACCGGATCGTCGGATGCAGACCGGGAGATCATCGGATTCAGGCCAGGGGATGCGTGTGCTTGGGGCGGGGAGATCGTCTGCCTCAGGCTAGAAGCGTCCGTTCCGTCCTACGACCGGACCGGCCCGGAAGGGGGACGGGGCCAGGGCGCGGTCGGCTCCGCTGCACGGTCGGCTCCCGGATCCGCACAGCGCGCTGCCGCCACCGCGCCCGGCCGACCGCCGCCGGTGCGAGCGGACCCGGCAGGGCGAACAGGGCTCCGACGACGTACCAGCCGGGCCGACTTTCACTCGGTGCACAGCGCGATCGGCAGCCCCGGGCCGACCGCATCGGCGAGTCCGACACCCAGCCGCCGCACGGCGCGCGACCGGGTGACAAAGGACTGGTCCGGCCGGGGGCGCTCCGGCGTGTCGCTGGGACAGACGGGTGGCGCGATGACCCGGCTGGGCCGCCCGGATGGTGCGGCACAGGGGCCTGACTGACGGTGGTTCATGTCGAGGCCGGGTCTCATCAGCTGATGACGTATCCGCTGCCCGGCCACGGCGGAAGGACATCGACATGCGCTCTGCCCGCCTGCTTCTGGCCACGGCGGCCGCCTCGGCCGCCCTGGCCTTCGCTGCGCCCGGCGCCGTGTTCGCCCTAGCGGGGAACGACGGGGGCCGGGACGACTCCTCGTACAACAGTGAGAGCGACTCCGGCCGGGACAAGGGTTCCGGCAGCGACCGTGACAAGGGTTCGGACAGCGACTCGGGTCGTGACAAGGGTTCGGACAGCGGCTCCGGTCGTGACAAGGGTTCGGACAGTGACCGTGACAAGGGCTCCGGGAGGGACCACGACAACGACTACAGCACCGAGCGCGACGACGACAGCAGCCACGGCGGGCCGCGCGGCGGAATGCACACGGGCGGCGGCGCGCTCGCCGCGGTCCGTGGCGGCGACTCCGGCTCCGAGGACGACGACAGCCGGTTCGACCCCGAGACCTACCGGAACAAGGGCGAGGACGGCGACGACGACAGCGGCAGCGACCGCGGCAGCGGGCGCGAGAAGGGCGACCGAAGTGGTGGCGGCGGCCACGACAAGCCGCGGGGCGGCATGCACACCGGCGGAGGCGCCCTCGCCACGCCCGGTGTCACCGCGGGCGGTCTCGGCGTGCTGGCCGTAGGCGCCACCGGCATGTACGCGATGCGCCGCAGGAAGGGTGCGGAGGCGTCCTGACCGGTCTGAAGAGTCCAGGGGATGCGGCCGCCGCCGGTGCGTCCGGTGCCGGCGGTCCGCCCCCTGTCCCGGCCCCTGTGCTGCCGTGCCCTAGTGAGGTGGTGTCCGATGGCAGCAGAACCCTCCGCCGCGTCCCCCGCACCGGCGCCGGGCGAGCAGAACGCCCGCCGCGGTGGATGGCTGACCCTGTGGGGCGTGGTGATCGTCGTCCTCGCCGTCACCCTGTTCGGCGGGCCCCACGGCACCGACGACGCGGCGAACCCGTCCCGCGCCTCGGGCGCGGCCGCCACCCGGGCGGACCCGCAGAAGTCCGACCAGGGGCTGCCCCGCTCCACGCCCCTGCGGCTGCTCATCCCGAAGATCTCCGTGGATGCCCCCTTCACCGCCCTCACCGTCGGTGCCTCCGGTCAGCTGGAACCGCCGCCGGCGGCCAACACCAATCTCGTCGGCTGGTACTCCGAGGGAGTCTCGCCCGGTGAGAAGGGCACCGCGGTCATCGCCGGGCACGTCGACACCGTGACCTCCGCGGCGGTCTTCGCCGGCCTCGACCAACTGGAGAGCGGGGACCGCTTCTCGGTCGACCGGGCCGACGGGAGGACGGCGACCTTCGTCGTGGACGACACGGAGACCTTCGCGAAGGACGACTTCCCGAGCGATCGGGTGTACGCCGACGCATCGCGCCCCGAGGTGCGGCTGATCACCTGCGCGGGGGACTACGACCACGCGGTCGGGGACTACACGGAGAACCTCGTGGTCTTCGCCCATCTCGTGTGACTCCGCCGCCTGCCCGTACGGCTCATTCGGCGCCGTCCGCGAACGGGCCGCCCGGGGCGAAGGCCACTGCGGCGAAGCGCTCGCCGATCCGGCGGTGCGCGGCGGCGTCCGGGTGGAGGTCGTCGGGCAGCGGCAGTTCGGCGAAGTCGGCGTCGCCGTAGAGGTCGAGGCCGTCGAGGTGGTGAAGGTGCGGGTCCTCGGCCGCACGCTCGCGCACGATCCGGGCCAGTTCCTCCCGGACGACACGCAGGGTCAGCTTCCCGAAGGCGCGCTCCGCCGGGTCCCCGGCGGCCCGGAACCGCAACCGGCCCGTGGACAGAGCGGTGAGGTCCGGGGCGCTCGGACCCGGTGTGTCCTCGTGGATGGGGCACAGGATCGGCGAGACCACGAGCAGCGGCGTGTCCGGGTGGCCTTCGCGGACGGTGTCGAGGAAGCCGTGGACGGCGGGTCCGAAGGCGCGCAGCCGCATCAGGTCGGCGTTGACCAGATTGATGCCGAGCTTGACGCTGATCAGGTCGGCGGGAGTGTCGCGCAGCGCGCGGGCGGTGAACGGGTCGAGAAGCGCACTGCCGCTGAGGCCCAGATTGATCAGCTCCACCCCGCCGAGGGAGGCGGCGAGCGCCGGCCAGGTGGTGGTGGGACTCGCGGCGTCGGAGCCGTGGCTGATCGAGCTGCCGTGGTGCAGCCACACCCTGCGGCCCGGGTCCGGTACGGGTTCGACGGGCGCGTCGGTGCGCAGGGCGACCAGTTCGGTCGTCTCGTTGTGCGGCAGCCAGATCTCGACGTCCTTGTCCCCACCGGGCAGACCGGTGAAGCGGGCGGTGCCGACCGGGCCGGGCCGGTGCTCGGTGGTTCCGGTGGTCATGTCGATGGTCAGGGTGGCGCCGCCGGTGACCGAGGCGCTGCCGGCCGGGTGTCCGTCGACGAGCAGGTCGTACACGCCGTCCGGGCGCGGCGGGGCGCCGACGTAGACCCGCCTGGTGGGCAGCGTGTCGAGTTCGACGGCGGTGGCCCGGGTGCGGAAGACCAGGCGCACGCCGGAGGGCTGGGACTCCGCCATCTGCAGCTGCGGGTCGGCGCACTGGGCGCGGGCCCGCGCGGGCAGCCGGTGCGGC
The DNA here is from genome assembly GCF_042958635.1 of Streptomyces sp. NPDC007971. NCBI lineage: Bacteria > Bacillati > Actinomycetota > Actinomycetes > Kitasatosporales > Streptomycetaceae > Streptomyces > Streptomyces sp. NPDC007971. Next base: position 40,647 of record NZ_JBIBJK010000029.1, on the reverse strand, counting down.
AGCAGCCCGCGTCCGGTGCGCTCCAGATCGAGGGCGCCGCGGACGAGGTCTGCGGTCAGGGGCGTCGTGATCCAGTCGTGCCGGGTGGGAGACATGGTGCGTACCTGTCGTTCGAGGGGGGGCGGGGTCAGGGCGTCGGCCAGTTGCGCAGCAAGGTGTCGAGGGCGTCCAGGATCCGGGTCCACGACTCCTGCGAGTCGGGGGCGCTGTGGCTGAATCCACCGGCCGCCTCCAGGCTCACGTAGCCGTGGAACACGCTGCCCAGCAGCCGTACGGCATGGGTCTCGTCGGGCTCGGTCAGCTGGTAGCCGCGCAGGAGCGCGCGGGTCATCTGCGCGTGCCGGCCGCCGGCGCTCGCTGCGGCCGTCTGCGGGTCCAGCCGGAACCGGGCCGCCTCGTAACGGCCCGGGTGCTCCCGTGCGTAGTCGCGGTAGACGTCGGCGAAGGCGGTGAGGGCGTCCTTGCCCGCCCGGCCGGCCAGTGCGTCGGCGGCGCGGTCGGCGAGTTCCTCCAGTGCGAGCAGGGCGATCCGGGTCTTCAGGTCCTGGGAGTTCTTCAGGTGCGAGTAGAGGCTGGCGACCTTGACGTCGAAACGGCGGGCCAGCGCGGACACCGTCACCTGGCCGAAGCCGACCTCGTCGGCCAGCTCCGCTCCCGCCCGGACCAGACGTTCCGTGGTCAGACCTGCTCGCACCATAGCTTTCCTCCTAGGAGCCGAAAATCATTATGCGTCTGCCTAAAGTATTTAGGCAAATCGAATTATGTTGTAGGCAGAGCCTGTGGTCTTGTCGTGTCGGAGGAGGGGCGGCCGGGCGTGAGCACCCGCTTCTTCGGGGGTACTTGGCAGCCCTGCCCGGCCGGGAGAGGGTGATGTGCGAGGTCAGGGGCTGCCGAGCGGGGGAAACGGGGGAGGAGACCGTGCTTCGGCAGGCCGGCCCGGCCGGGACGAGGCGCTCCGAGCGGCGATGGCCCCAGCCGGACCGGGGAGCCGGAACATCGGACCAGTGTGGCGGGGGTACGGGGGCGCCACTGACGGGCGAGTCGGCCGGCCGGGCGGGATCCGCCGAGGACGCGGACCTGCTCGACGTCGTGCGCAGGGGGAGCGCCCGGACCCGGCCGACCCGCGCCCCGTGCCCGTGAGGGCACAATGGAACGCTTCCGCCTGGCCGGCCGCGCGACCACGGCCGGCCAGGGCGGTGAGGCCCGGTTTCCCGAGAGACGGACAATCTCCCGGAACGGGTTGTGGGACGGGTCGTGCGACGGAACGGGGAGTGGACCGATGGAGCTGGAGCTTCGGCATCTGCGGGTGCTGTGCGCGATCGCCGACGCGGGCAGCGTGGGCCGCGCCGCCACGCAGCTCGGCTACTCGCAGCCCGCCGTGAGCACCCAGCTCCGGCGCATCGAGCGCCACCTGGGCGAGCCGCTCTTCGAGCGGAGCGCGAGCGGCGTGCGGCCGACCCGGTACGGCGCCGAGGTCGTGGCGCAGGCCCGGGACGTCCTGGCCCGCGCCGACGCCATCGGCCACCGCCCGCCCGCCGGCCCGGACCGCCGTACCCTGCGCGTCGCCGCGACCAACTCACCGATGCTCTCGGGCACCGTCTCCCGGGTCCGCACCCGGCTGCCGGAACTGAACCTCTCCGTGACCAGCGTCTACGCCTCCTCGCGGATCGTGGAACTGCTGGAGGACGGAGCCGTGGACGCGGCCATAGCCGCCGACTACCCAGGCATGGAACTGCGCCACTCGGCCTCCGTCCGGCACCGCGGGATCGTCACCGAGCCCACGTTCGTCGCCCTGCCCGCGCGGCACCGGCTGCGCCAGTGCGCCCAGGTGCAGCTGGCCGATCTGGCCGAGGACGCGTGGTTCGTGACCCCGGACGACGGCGCGGGCTGGCCCGGGGTGTTCTACGACGCCTGCGAGGCGGCCGGGTTCACCCCGGTCACCGTGCACGAGTTCCTCGGCGACCAGACGCAGCTGCAGAGCATGATCGCCGACGGGCTCGGTGTCTCCCTCGTGCAGCCGACCCTGCGCCCGATCCCGCACGTCGTGGTCAAGCCGCTGGCAGGCTCCCCGTTGTGGTGCCGGTACGTGCTGGCCTGGCGGCCCGGCACCGTCACCGACGACGTGGCCGAGGCGCTGCTCCAGTCGGCCACCGCCGCCTACCGTGATCTGGTCGCCCAGGCACCCCACTTGAGGACCTGGGCCGCTCGCACCTGGAGTGCCGCAGGGGCGTAGCGGGACCCAGGCGCAGGTCCGCGATGTTATGGGTCGTCGGTGCCATGTGCTATGTCACACGGCATTGTTGGTGTGCAGACGCGCTGGGACAGTGCCTCATACGCCTCAACACCCCACAGAGGCGCATCCCTTCGTGGAGGAACCCCGATGCGCTATCGCTTCGCGCTGCCCAGACGCATGATCGGAGCCGCCGCCGTCTGCGTCACCGTGGCCGGCCTGCTCTCGACACCGGCGCTGGCCGCGCCCCGGCCGCACGCCGGTACGGACGCCCCCGCCGCCGCACGGCACATCCCCGCACCGCCGCCCACGGGCCCGACCACCGGTGCCACCGAACGCCCCGCGGCGCAGGCGCGGCACGTCAGCCCCGCCCAACTCCCGCCCCGGGCACCCACGGTGACCCGCAGCAAGGAGAGCGGCCCGCGCGCGGCGAAGGCGGCCTCCTGCACCCCGGCCGACTTCGGCAGCCGTACCGGGTCCGCCCTCGTCTCCTTCGTGAAGGCCGCCACGACGGACTGCGTCAACACCCTCTTCTCGGTCACCGGCAAGGACGCGCACGACATCTTCCGCGAGTCCCAGATGCTGAGCGTCGCGGGCGCCTTCACCCGCACCGCAGGGCAGTACCGCGGCAACAACTCCGCCCACCTGCTCCAGCTCGTCCTCTTCCTGCGTGCCGGCTACTACGTCCAGTACAACCACTCCGGTGACGTGGGGCCGTACTCCTCCCGGCTCACCGGCGCCACCACCGCCGGCCTGGACACCTTCTTCGACCGGCGCCACTCCGAGGACGTCACGGCCGCCAACGGCGACATCCTCGGCGAGGTCGTCATCCTCACCGACAGCGTCGACCAGCAGGGCCGCTACCTCGATGTCTACCAGCGCCTGCTGGAGGCCTATGACAGCTCCTACGACGCCATCGACAGCATGGTCAGGGCCGTCAACGACGTGTACACCCCGCTGTGGCGCGGCAACTGGAACCCGGACTACGTGACCGCGGTCGCCGCCGATCCGTCCATCGCGGACACCCTGCACGACTTCGCCCTGGACCACACCGGCCTGCTCGGCACCGACGAGGCCTACCTGGACTCCAACGCCGGTATGAACGTGGCCCGTTACGTCGAGCACCCCGAACTCCAGGCGACCGTACGGCCCCTGACCAAGGACCTGCTGGACGAGTCGCAGATGACCGGCCCGACCGCCGGGCTCTGGGTGGCCGTGGCCACGCAGGCGAACGCCTACGACGGCTCCCAGTGCTCCTACTACGACGTCTGCGACCTGGCCGCGAAGCTCACCGCGGCCGCCCTGCCCGTCACCCACCACTGCGACGCGGAGCACACCATCCGCGCCCAGGCCCTCACCGCCGCCGACCTGGACGCCGTGTGCGCCAGCGTGCTCAGCCAGGACGGCTACTTCCGCGGCGTCGTCGGCGCCGGCGGCCCGATACCCGGCCAGTACGTCTCGTCCATCCAGCTCGTGGTCTTCGCCGGCCGCGCCGACTACCAGACCTACGCAGGCGCGATCTACGGCGTCAGCACCGACAACGGCGGCATCACGCTGGACGGGAACCCCTCCGACCCGGGCAACCAGGTGACGTCGATCATGTACCAGAAGGGCACCGACGACGGCTTCGTGGCCCGGATCTGGAACCTCAACCACGAGTACACGCACTTCCTCGACGGTCGCGACGACATGAAGGGCGACTTCCCCCAGCAGATCTCGGTACCGGACATCTGGTGGATCGAGGGCCTGGCCGAGTACGTCTCCTACAGCTACCGGAATCTCGCCGACGACCAGGCCGTCCAGGAGGCCGGCAAGCACACCTACAAGCTGAGCACCCTGTTCGAGAGCACCTACGACAACAGCGACGTGACCCGCACCTACCCGTGGGGCTATCTCGCCGTGCGCTACATGACCGAGCGGCACCCCGACGACATCCGGCGCATGCTCGACCGCTTCCGCGTCGGTGACTACACCGGCGGATACGCGGTCTACCACGACGGCATCGGCACCCGCTACGACGCCGACTTCGACCAGTGGCTCACGGCGTGCGCCGCGGGCGCCTGCGCCACGCCCAGGGCCTGACCGCCCGCCCACGAGCGCAGCGGCCGCCGACCGGAACCCCGGTCGGCGGCCGCTGCGGCGCGCGTGTGTGTGTCCGTCAGACCGCCGTCGACGGGTACGTCGGGTACTCCACGCCCGAGACGTGCTGGACGACCCGGACGACCTGGCACGAGTAGCCGAACTCGTTGTCGTACCAGAGGTAGAGGATCGCGTTGTCGCCCTCGACCTTGAGCGCACCGGCGTCCACGATCGAGGCGTGGCGCGAGCCGATGAAGTCGCTGGAGACCGCGTCGGGTGCCGTGGTGAAGTCGATCTGACGCTTGAGAGGCGAGGTCAGCGACACGTCCCGCAGGTAGTCGTGGACGTCCTCGCGGGTGGTCTCGCGGGCCAGCTGGAGGTTGAGGATCGCGATCGACACGTCCGGCACCGGGACCCGGATCGAGCTGCCGGTGATCCGCGCCTTGAGGTCGGGCAGCGCCTTGGCGACGGCGGAGGCGGCACCGGTCTCGGTGATCACCATGTTCAGCGGCGCGGAGCGGCCCCGGCGCTCGGACTTGTGGTAGTTGTCCAGCAGGTTCTGGTCGTTGGTGAACGAGTGGACCGTCTCCACGTGCCCGCGCAGCACGCCGTACTCGTCGTCCATGGCCTTCAGCGGCGGGACGATCGCGTTGGTGGTGCAGGAGGCGCAGGACAGGATCTGCTCGTCCGGCTTGATCGTGTCGTGGTTGACGCCGTGCACGATGTTCGGCACGTCGCCCTTGCCCGGCGCGGTCAGGACGACCTTCTCGACGCCCGGGCGCAGGTGCTTCGACAGACCCTCGCGGTCGCGCCACTTGCCGGTGTTGTCGATCAGGATGGCGTCGCGGATGCCGTACTCGGTGTAGTCCACGGACGTCGGGTCGTCGGCGTAGATCACCTTGATCGCGTTGCCGTTGGCGACGATCGTGCTGCTGTCCTCGTCCACGGTGATCGTGCCGTGGAACTGGCCGTGGATGGAGTCCCGGCGCAGCAGCGAGGCGCGCTTGACGATGTCCTGCTCTCCGCCACCGCGGACGACGATGGCACGCAGGCGCAGGCCGTTGCCGGAGCCGGCCTTCTCGATCAGGAGACGGGCGACGAGGCGGCCGATGCGGCCGAAGCCGTAGAGGACGACGTCGCGCGGCTCGCGGCGCTCGATCTTGTTGGCGCCGGTGGCGCCGGCGACGGCCTCGGCGGTGAACTCGGCCACGCTCAGGCCACGGTCGTCGGCCTTGTAGGTGGCGGCCAGCATGCCGAGGTCGATCTGGGAGGGCCCGAGGTCGAGGGCGGTCAGCGCCTGGAGGAACGGCATGGTCTCGGTGACCGACAGCTCCGCGCCGGCGATCTGCCGGGCGAAGCGGTGCGTCTTCAGGATGCTGACCACCGACTTGTTCACCAAGGAGCGGCTGTGCAGCAGGACGGTCACGTCCCGCTCACGGTGCAGCTTCCCGATGATCGGGATCATCGACTCCGCGATCTCCTCGCGGGTCTTCCAGTTGGTGAACGAGTCGTCGTTGACAGTCACAGATCTATCTTTCGAGCTAGGCAGCGCTCATATGGTAACCACACCCTACTTACCTTTCGGCCGCGCCCTCCTGCGGGGTGGCCGCAGTATTGATTTGATCTGATTTGTCCGTCAATTTGAGGCTGGTTCATTCCGATTTCACAAGTACGTTGCGGCGATTCCTGAATCAGGGTGGAAGATCGTAAGAAAGCCGGGTTTCGGATTGCATGCCCCTGGCGACGTGACCAAGGTCGGAGGGTGAGCACGTCATCCGTACCCCGGCCCGAGCCGGCCGCGCCGTCCGGTCCCCTCCGCCGCCCCGCACTGCCCCAGGCCGTCCGGCCCCGGGTCCCGCAGGGGGCCCTGCGGGTCCTCGCCCTGTTCGCGGCCGTCCGGCTCGCCGGAATCGTCGCGGTGGTCTTCACCAACCACCTCGCCGGACACCCGCTGTTCCGGAGCCTGGCGCACTCCTGGGACTCCCGCTGGTACCTGCACATCGCCGCCCACGGCTACGGGCACCTCATCTGGATCACCCAGACCGGCGGGGTCCAGGCCGACTGGGCGTTCTTCCCGCTCTACCCCGGACTCATCCGGGCCCTGACCACGGTCCTCCCGCTCACCCCCGGCCAGGCAGCGCTGCTGATCGCCTGGGCCGCCGCGGGCATGGCCGCCTACGGGCTCTACGTCCTTGGCCACCACCTGTACGGGCGGGCCGTCGCCACCGCCCTCGTCGGCCTGTGGGCCGTCCTGCCGCACGCCGTGGAACTGACCATCGCCTACACCGAGTCGCTCTTCGCGGCGCTCGCCGTCTGGTCCCTGTACTGCGTGCTCAAGGGGCGCTGGCTGTGGGCCGGTTCGCTGGCCGCACTGGCGGGCCTGTCCCGGCCGACCGGGTTCGCGGTGGCGGTGGCCGTCGGCGCTGCCGCGGCGCACGAAGTGCTGCGGCAGCGCGGCCGGGTGCCGGCCGGCCTGTGGGTCGGTGCCCTTCTCGCGCCGCTGGGCTGGTTCGGCTACGTGCTCTGGGTGGGGCAGCAGACCGGGGACCCGCTGGGGGGCTACTTCAGGATCCAGAGTGCCTGGGACTCCCGCTTCGACTTCGGCGCCGGTGCCCTGCGCTTCCTCAGGGCGCTGCTCCTGCACGGCGGCGGCTTCGTCTACCCGGCGGCCCTGATGGTGGTCGTGGCCGGCGTCGTCCTGTTCGGGCTGCTCTGCCTGGACCGTGCCCCGCTGGTCCTGGTGGTCTTCGCCGGTGTCCTCGTCCTGCTGGTGATCGGCGGGTCCGGATCCTTCTCGTCCAAGCCGCGCTTCCTGCTGCCCGTCTTCCCGCTGCTGATCCCGCCGGCGCGTGCCTTGGCCCGCAGCTGGCGGGTCCGGCCCGCCCGGGCGCTGCTCGTCGGGGGCGCCCTGGCCGTCGTGTCCCTGCTGTTCGGGGCGTATGTGACGGTGGTGGCCCACTCCCCGCTGTGAGTCCCCGGGGCAGGTACCTGTCCGTCCCCCTCGTCAACGCCCGCCGGAGCAGGTGCCTGTTCGTCCGCAGGGCCAACGCCCGCCCGACCAGGTGCCTGTCCGCAGGGCGGTGGCCCGCCGGGCCCTGTCTCCGCCCGCAGACGATGGCTGCCGGGCAGGTCCTTGTGCGCAGGGCGTGGGGCTGCGTCGTGCGGGCGCTCGGCCTCGGCACGCGAAGGGGCGGGCGCCCGCCGTCCGGTGAGGGTGGAACCGGAGCCGGTCCAATGAAAAGATCACGAGGACCGTGGACCAGAGAGGCGTGTCGATGAAGCTGCACACCCGCGAGTGGGGCACCGGCGACCGGGTCGCCGTCCTGGTCCACGGGATCATGTCCGACCACCGGACCTGGCACCGGGTCGCCCCCGCCCTGGCGGACAAGGGGTACCGGGTCGTCGCCGTGGACCTGCGCGGACACGGAGCGAGCGGCCGCGGGGACTACGGCGCCGAGATATGGGCGGACGACCTCGTGGAAACCCTGCCCCACGGCCCGGAACTGGCGATCGGGCACTCGCTCGGCGCCCTGGCCCTGGCCCTCGCCGTCGAGCGGCTGGCACCGAGCCGAGCCGTCTACTGCGATCCCGCCTGGGAGACGAGAGAGGACATCGCCCTGGTCGCCCGCACGTACGCGGAGGCCAAGCAGATTCCCCGCACCGTGCTGGAACGCTTCAATCCGCGATGGGAACAGGCCGACGTGGACATCGAGGTGGCGACCCTCGCCGCCTGGGACCCGGCGACGACCGACGCCCTCGCCGAGGCCTACGCGGTCGGCCGCACTCCGGCGTGCGCCGCGGTGCCCTCGCTGGTCCTGACGGCCGATCCGAGCGACCTCGTACCCCCCGACCTGGCGGAGGAGCTGACCCGGCGGGGCTTCACCGCCCGCACGGTCCGGGGGGCCGGCCACACCCTGTTCCGGGACGACTTCGACGGCTTCATGGCGGCGCTGGACGGCTGGGTCTGAGGCGGCCGAAAGCTCTTCCGTCCCCCGGGGCGTGTCCCGCAGGCCGCCGTGCGAAGGACCCGAATCGGGGTAGGCGGGGAGTCCGAGGAAAGGAGCGTCATGACGACGTACGTCATCACCGTGCCCGGTACCTTCACCACGGCGGTCGAGGCCGGTACCCGAGCGCAGCTGAGCCGGGCGCTGCGGCCGGCCGATCCGCACACCACGCGGCTGGGCAGCGCCGAGGACCTCGACGCGCTCCACATCAACGAGGACAACACCTTCACCCTGCGCCTGACGGTCGAGGCGGACACCGGCCCCCACGCCGAGGAGGCGGCCCGCAAGCTCGCCGACTCCGCCCTGCGGGACGCGGGACTGGACGAGCGGGCCGCGCCGCTCGGATCCGCCGTGATCACCGGGATCGACGCAGGGTCCGACTGACCGGGCCGGAGCCCGGCGGGCCGATGCAGGACCCGTCCCCGATTCCGATTCGGGTCCGGCGGCCGATTCGGAGCCCTTCCTTCCGAATCGTGGTCCGGCGGGCCGAAGCGGAGCCGGCAGGCAGGACGTGCCGGCGCGGACTCTCCCTGGGGCGAGATCAGCCTGTAAAGGTAAAATCGAGGCGTTTGCCCAGAAGGGCGGCCACTGCCCAGCCGGAAGTGATCGATGCCCAGCAAGCGCTCCACGGACGACAGCGACGAACTGCTGGCCAGACTCGGTTCGCTCACCGCCCAGGCACGCGAGCGCGCGGAGCTGCAGCGCACCCAGGTGGAGCTGGCCATCGCCCTGCAGCGCGGCATGCTGCCCCCTGACCTGCCCTCCGCCCCCGGCCTGCACCTGGCGGTGCGGTACGCGCCCGCCTGCTACGGCCTCAACGTCGGAGGCGACTGGTACGACGCCTTCACCATGCCCGACGGCCGCATCGGGTTGTCCATCGGCGACGTCCAGGGCCACAACATCGAGGCGGCCGCCTTCATGGGCCAGGTCCGGGCCGGGCTGCGGGCCCTTGCCTCCGTCACCGGCGAGCCGGGGGAGCTGCTCGCCCGGCTCAACGAACTGCTCGTCTCCCTCGGCAGTGAGCTGTTCGCCACCTGCACCTTCATGCGTCTCGACCCGGCCACGGGCGTGCTGGAGAGCGCCCGGGCCGGACACATCCCCTTCATCTGGGCCACGGCCGACGGAAAATCCGGCGTGGTGGACGACGAGGGAGGGCCGCCGCTCGGGATCGACACGGGGATGGAGTACCCGGTGACCCGGCACCGGCTCACCACGGGCGGCGTGTTCGTCCTGCTCACCGACGGTGTGGTCGAGGGCCCGTCGCTGAACATCGAGGAGGGCCTCGACCAGGTGGTGCGGCTCGCGGGCATCGCGGCCGTCGCCGGCCTGGAGGCACACGCGCTGGCCGGGGCCGTGATCAAGGGGGCCGAGAGCGTGGGACACGAGGACGACGCGGCCGTCCTCGTCGTGGGCCTCGACGGGCCCGCGGAGCAGTCCTAGCGCCCGCCCGCCCGGCCTGCCTCTGCCGTCCCGGTCGTGCGGCCGGGTGGGCCTGCGGAGCAGCCCCGGGCCCGACGGGTCTTCCGGTCAGCCGGATGCCGGACGGGCCCGCGGAACGGCCCCAGGGCCCGACGGGCCCGCTGTTCAGGCACAAGGCCGGGCGGGCCCGCGGTTCCGCCATAGAGCCGGACGGCCGGTCTCTCGCCTCGCACGCGCGGGGGCATCGGTGTGAGATGGCTGCTGTGGTGGCTCACCTGGATCTGCACCGGCGGGGCGGCTACGCCGTCCAGGTGCTGGCCGTCGCCGCCCTCTACTACGGTGCGGCACGGCTCGGACTGCTGCGCCGGCTCGTCGTCGAGGGCTCCGTGTTCACCCCCATCTGGCCGCCGACCGGTGTCGCCGTGGCCGCCCTGCTCGTCTTCGGGCTGGCCTGCTGGCCGGGCATCGCGCTCGGGTCGTTCTTCGCCGTCCTGTACCTGAGCAGCCCCAGCCCGGACATGCTTGGCTTCGTGTTCGGCAACACCGTCGCGCCCCTGTGCGCGGCACTGCTGCTGCGCCGGACCGGTTTCCGCATCGATCTCGCCCGGCTGCGCGACGGTCTCGCCCTGGTGTTCCTCGGCGCGCTGACCGCCATGCTGGTCAGCTCGACCATCGGCGTCGGCCTCCTCGTCCTCACCGACAAGCTGCCTGCCCCCAGCTTCTGGACCGTGTGGCTGGCCTGGTGGGTGGGAGACGCCATGGGCGTCCTCATCGTCACCCCGCTCCTGCTGCTGCTGTACAAGAGCCGCTGGCCACCGCCCCTGACACGCTGGAAGGAGGCCACGGTGCTGGCCGTCGTGGCCTGCTTCCTCGTACCGCTGTCGGCCTACAGCTCCCTCAGCCTGCTCTTCCTCGTCTATCCGCTCATCATCTGGGCCGCTCTGCGCTTCCAGCTCGCGGGCGGCATGCTGTGCGCGCTGCTGACGTCCGTGCTGGCCACCGTCGCCGCGACGGCGCACGTCGGCGCCTTCGCGGGGCTGAACCGGATCGAGGTCATGGCGAAACTCCAGGCCTTCAACGGCGCGATGGCCCTGACCGCGCTGCTGCTGTCCGCCGTGATCACCGAGCAGCGCAACACCAGACGTTCCGTGGAGCAGGCCTGTCAGGAGCTGGTCGAGGTGCTGGAACACCTGACCGCGGGCGAGACACCGCCGCCCCGCCGGCGGACCGACCGCCACGACGGCCCGGGTGCCCGTACCGACGACCGGCCGCGCACCGACACCGGCGACTGGCCGCGGCAGAGCGGCACCCCGTGAGCCCGTGGAACCGGTGAACGAGGGGTGACCGCACCGGCGCAGGCGTGGCGTCGGCCCGTGGTCACGGCGTGTCGGACGGCCGGCCAGGGGTGCTGGGAGACGATGGGCGACACCCGTACGGGTAAGGGCACGGGCAGGTCCGGAGGGACACGGCGGCATGGAACAGCGGGCGGAACCGGCCGGGCAGGACCGGAAAACCGGCGCGTCCGGTCCCGGCTCCGGCAACCCCGCACGGCACTCCGACGGCACCGATGCACGGCACCCCGATGGCACCGACGTACGGCGTGCGCGGCCACGGCACCGTGGCGCGAGCGGCCTGCGCTGCTCGATGAAGGCCACGTGCCGCCAGGTGCTGCCGCCCAGGCCCTGCGTGTTGTCGTAGGACATGCCGGTGAGCTCCAGGCCGTCCTCCGGGATGGCGTTCCACTCCTTGCAGGCCACCTCGCACGCCTTGCAGCCGATGCAGACGGAGGTGTCGGTGAAGAAGCCCATCCGTGGCGGGGTGTCCGCAGGGCTCGGGGCGCCGGCGATGCCGGCCTCGGGACGGCGGAGGAGGCCGCGCGGTGAGTCGCCGCCCGTGTTCGGGCCGTCATTGCGGATCATGCCCTTTCCTCCTCGCTCCCGGCTCCGCCCTCTCCTGCGGGGCCGCCGGCATGCGCTCCCGATGCTCCCCCCTCCTCCGGCCCGGCGGCACTCGATTCCCGCTCCACCTTCTTCTCGCGCACAGCGCACAGCGCGCGGCTCAGCACAGCTCTGTCGAGCGTGGCACGGGTGCCCTCGCCCCGCGCGTTCGCCGCGGCCCGCCCGATTACTTACACTTGGTTGAACAGTCCAGACTGATAAATCTATGATTAGTAATCATGGACACGGAAGACATATCCGAAGGCGGGATCCGTCCCACGGGCCGGGCGCAGGAGACGGCGGCGCTCGCGGCCGCGCTGCGGCTGGCGATGGGCCGCATCGTGCGCCGGCTGCGCCAGGCACACGCCGTGGGGGACGTGTCCCTCTCCGGGGTGTCCGTGCTGTCCCGGCTGGCGGGCGGCGGACCGGACTCGCCCGGCTCACTCGCCGAACTGGAGCGGGTCAGGCCGCAGGCGATGGCCACCACGCTCGCCGGACTCGAACAGCGCGGGCTGGTCAGCCGCACCCCCGACGCGGCCGACGGACGCCGGTCCATCATGTCGATCACCGACACCGGCCGGACCGTGCTGGAGGAGCGCCGCTCCGAGTCCGTCGACCGGCTCGCCCAGGCCCTGGACCAGTTCACCCCGCAGGAACGTGCGGCGCTCGACGCCGTCCTCCCCCTGCTCGACCGATTGGCGCAGCGGCTGTGACCGGCCACGCGCACGCCCCGCGGGACGGCCGGCACACCGAGGGCCTGCGCTCCCGGCTGCTCGCCCGCTCGGCCCGCCACAGCGACACGCCCCCGGGCCCCGGCTACAAGTGGGTGGCCCTCTCCAACACCACGCTCGGCGTGCTGATCGCCACGATGGACGCCTCCATCGTGATCATCTCCTTGCCGGCCATCTTCCGCGGGATCGGCCTCGACCCCCTCGCCGCGGGCAACATCGGCTATCTGCTGTGGATGATCCTCGGCTATCTGCTGGTCTCGGCCGTGCTCGTCGTCGTCCTCGGCCGGCTCGGTGACATGTTCGGCCGGGTCCGCATCTACAACCTCGGCTTCCTGGTCTTCGCCTGTGCCTCCGTCGCCCTGTCCCTCGACCCGTTCCGGGCCGGCGCGGGCGCGCTGTGGCTGATCCTGTGGCGCGTCGTGCAGGCCTTCGGCGGTTCCATGCTCACCGCCAACTCGGCCGCCATCCTCACCGACGCCTTCCCGGCCCGCCAGCGCGGCACGGCCCTCGGCATCAACCAGATCACCGCGCTCGCCGGGCAGTTCCTCGGCCTGCTCGCGGGCGGCCTGCTCGCCGCGGTCGACTGGCGGGCAGTGTTCTGGGTCAGCGTCCCGGTCAGCGTGACCGGCACCGTCTGGTCGTACCTGAGCCTGCGCGAGACCGCGGCCGGCGAGCGCGGCCGCTTCGACTGGCTGGGCAACCTGACCTTCGCCACCGGCGCCGGAATCCTGCTGGCCGGCATCACCTACGGCATCCAGCCCTACGGCGGTCACCCCACCGGATGGACCAACCCCTGGGTGCTCACGGGCCTGATCGGCGGCGTCCTTCTGCTCCTGGTGTTCTGCCTGGTCGAGAGGCGGGTCGCCGAGCCCATGTTCCAGCTGTCCCTGTTCCGGGTTCGTGCGTTCGCCGCGGGCAACCTGGCGGCCCTGCTGACCGCGATCGCCCGTGGCGGGCTGCAGTTCATGCTCATCATCTGGCTGCAGGGCATCTGGCTGCCGCTGCACGGCTACGACTTCGAGGACACCCCGCTGTGGGCCGGTGTCTTCATGCTGCCGCTGACCCTCGGCTTCCTCATCGCCGGTCCCGTCTCCGGCTACCTCTCGGACCGCTTCGGCGCCCGGATGTTCTCCACGGCCGGCCTGCTCGTCGTCGCCGGTTCCTTCCTCGGCCTGCTGGCACTGCCGGTCGACTTCGACTACGGCCTGTTCGCCGCGCTGCTCTTCCTCAACGGCCTGGGACAGGGCATGTTCTCCGCGCCCAACACCTCGTCCCTCATGGGCAGCGTCCCGGCGCGCTACCGGGGTGTGGCCTCCGGAATGCGCTCCACCTTCCAGAACTCGGGCACGGCCCTGTCCATCGGCGTGTTCTTCTCGCTGATGGTCTCCGGACTGGCCTCCTCGCTGCCGTCGACGCTCAGCGGCGGACTCCAGGCGCACGGAGTGCCCGCCGGCACCGCCCACGAGGTGGCCTCGCTGCCCCCGGTCAGCACCCTCTTCGCGACCTTCCTGGGCAACAACCCCATCGGTCACCTGTTGGGTTCCCACGGCGGACTCGACCACCTGACGGCCGCCCAGCGCGCCACCCTGACCGGGCACACGTTCTTCCCCCGGCTGGTCTCCGGCCCCTTCCATCACGGTCTGACCGTCGTCTTCTGTGTCGCCGCCGGCATGGCCCTCGTCTCGGCCGTCGCCTCCGCCCTGCGCGGAAGCCACGAGCCCGCCGGCGACGACACCCCGAAGGGCTCCTATCCGGCGTACGCCCGCAAGGGGTAGCGGCCCGGGAGGTCTGCTCCAGCAGCGCAGCGTGCGGTCAGCGGTCCGAGGACCACGAGGATGAGGACGTACGCCGTGGCCAGGGGGCCGAGGTCGGAGTCGATCCCCGAGGTCACGGCGAGACCGGCGATGACGAGTGGTGCGCCGGCTTCAGCGCCTCGACCAGCGCCTCGGCCTCCCCGCCGGTCAGCCGGACGGAGAGCGCGCAGGCGTCGGGATCGTCGCCCGGAAGGCCCCGACGGGGCAGAGGGGGATGGTCAACGGGTGAAGCCGGAACTGTCCTCGCGGCCGCCCGGGTCGGGCTGGCAGGTGTGGCACAGTTCGTGATCCCCGTCGCGTGTGACGACAGTTCCCCAGCCGAGGCACTGTGTGCAGTCCCTGGCGAGGTTCGTGTCGGGGCGAGGGGGCAGGACCGGGGTGTGGTGAGCTGTGTGCGCCATACGTCGAGCGGCTCCTTGAGGTCGCGGGATGTCGCGATGACCAGGATGACAACGCTGTCCGGATGGCCTCCAGTATGTCCTACTTTTCCCTTAAGTCTGTGACTTACATCACATATTCGGGGCTTATCCGAGATTTCCCAGCCGGGCGTCCCGCCACAGGTCCACGCCGCCGTCGGTGGCGTACTGGTCGATCTCGGCCAGTTCCTCGTCGCTGAAGGCGGGGTTCTCCAGCGCGGCAACGTTCTGTTCCAGCTGTTCGACCCGCGAGGCGCCGATCACCAGGGACGTGACCCGCTTGTCGCGCAGGGCCCAGGCCAGTGCCATCTGGGCCAGTGTCTGGCCGCGCCGGGCCGCGATGTCGTTCAGGGCACGCAGCCGGCCCCGCATGTCGTCCGTGAGCCACGCCGCGTCCAGGGACGTCCCCTGCGCGGCCCGTGAGTCCTGCGGGACGCCGTCCAGATAGCGGCCGGTGAGCAGCCCCTGCGCGAGCGCCGTGAACCCGATGACACCGAAGCCCTCCTCCTGGGCCGCGTCCAGCAGTCCGTCGGTCTCGATCCAGCGGTTGAGCATGCTGTACGACGGCTGGTGGATGAGGAGCGGGGTGCCCAGGTCGCGGAGGATGGCGGCCGCCTGCCGGCTGCGCTCCGCGTCGTAGGAGGAGATGCCCACGTACAGGGCCTTGCCCTGGCGCACCGCGGTGTCGAGCGCGCCCATCGTCTCCTCCAGCGGGGTGCTCGCGTCCAGCCGGTGGGAGTAGAAGATGTCCACGTAGTCCAGGCCCATCCGGCTGAGCGACTGGTCCAGGGAGGCCAGCAGGTACTTGCGCGAGCCGCCGCCCTGCCCGTAGGGGCCGGGCCACATGTCCCAGCCGGCCTTGGTGGAGATCACCAGCTCGTCCCGGTAGGGGGCGAGGTCCTGCTTCATCAGCCGGCCGAAGTTGATCTCGGCCGCGCCGTAGGGCGGACCGTAGTTGTTGGCCAGGTCGTGGTGGGTGATCCCGAGGTCGAAGGCGCGCAGCGCGATCTCGCGCTGGGTCTGGAAGGAGCGGTCGTCGCCGAAGTTGTGCCAGTAGCCCAGGGACAGGAGGGGGAGGTCCAGCCCCGACCGGCCGGTGCGCCGGTAGCGCATGGTGCCGTCGTAGCGAGCGGGGTCCGCGACGTGGTTCATCGGGTCGTCTCCGGGTGGTGCCGTAGGGATGCCCGTCGTGTGCGAGGGGCTCGTCCACCCTGCGCCTCCATGATTCGTAAGTCCAACCGATGTCCCTCATGGGATTGAGCGGCCCGGGTTCTGAATCGGGCGGCCGGACCGTACTGTTCGATCCTACGAATTTGCGGCCTGACGGGTTACCGGCCCTCTCTGTATTTGATAGGAAACTTTCCTACCAGTGCCGGTACGGACCAACTCCCCACCCCCCACCCCTCCTTGGAGTCCAAGTGGAGCACATAGAGCGCGAGTCAGCAGCCTCCCCCCGCCTCTCCCGGCGGACCGTCGTCGCCGTCCTCGGTGCCGTCGCCTCCGGCGCCGTGCTCGGCGCCCAGCGCGTGGCGGCCGCCCCGGCGTCCCGGGCGGCCGGGCCGGGCCTCGACGACCCGGCCAAGAAGGAGATCGCCATGCAGCTGGTCTCCAGCGCGGAGAACTCCTCGCTCAACTGGAAGGCCCAGTACAAGTACATCGAGGACATCGGCGACGGCCGCGGCTACACCGCCGGCATCATCGGCTTCTGCTCCGGCACCGGCGACATGCTCGACCTCGTCCAGCTCTACACCGACCGCAAGCCCGGCAACGTCCTGGCCAAGTACCTGCCGGCCCTGCGCCGGGTCAACGGCAGCGACTCGCACAGCGGCCTGGACCCCGACTACCCCAAGGACTGGCGCAAGGCCGCCCAGGACAGCGCCTTCCAGCAGGCGCAGAACGACGAACGCGACCGCGTCTACTTCAACCCCGCCGTCGCCCAGGGCAAGACGGACGGACTGCGCGCGCTGGGCCAGTTCACCTACTACGACGCCATCGTCATGCACGGCGACGGCGACGACCCCACCAGTTTCCGCAACATCCGCAAGCGGGCCCTGCGCAGCGCCAAGCCGCCGGCGCAGGGCGGCAACGAGACGACGTACCTCAACGCCTTCCTCGACGCCCGGGTGTGGGCCATGAAGCAGGAGGAGGCGCACAGCGACACCAGCCGGGTCGACACCGAACAGCGCGTCTTCCTGCGCAAGGGCAACCTGGACCTGAACACGCCGCTGGACTGGAAGGTGTACGGGGACAGTTACCACATCGGCTGAGCCGCGCGGCGCGGTCGCGCGCGGCCTGACCGTGGGGGTACTCGCCGCGCCCGCACTGCAGGGGCTCAGGAAGGGCGCGGCAGGTCCGCGGCGCCCGGGACCGCGACCGTGGTCTCCAGCGCCGTGGCCTGCCGCGCCGTGACGCGCTGGATCACGGCGAGTGCCAGGGCCCCCGCGGCCAGGTTGAGGGTCTCGCCGACGGCGAGGAGGCCGGACGAATCCCCCTGTCCCGGCCCGCTGCCCACGGTGACGACCACCGCGCGCCCGATCCAGACCGTCCACCACGCGTTCACCAGGACCGTGTCGCGCCCCTCCGTCGCGCCGGGGCCGCTCGCACGGTGCACGTCCAGGACGAGCCCGCGCGGCACCCAGAGGTTCACCACCGGGACCAGCCAACTGGCCACGGCCCATGGGGTGGAGCCGGGCAGGGGCGTGGGGGAGAGGAGCTGGGCGTTGCGCCGGCAGCGGACGAACCACACCAGGAAGAGCACGGCCGCCGCCATCGTCGTGTACACGCTCAACTGGGACGCCGTCGTGAACGCACTCGAAGAGGTGTCCTGCGGATGCAGGTGGTGCGCCCGCGAGGTCACCGCCCGGTAGACGTCCGCCACCGTGGCCGCGGCCACTGCGGCCTGGGCGGAACGGGCGAGCGGCCACAGGGCCTTGACGATGGGTCTGGACACGAGGGGTTCCTGGCTGTCGGAGGCGGCACGCAAAGGCGCGACGCCGCGGCGTTCGTCGAAGAAGCGGATCATAGGCGAACCGGGTCCGGTCGGCTCCACGCGCCGGTGGCGTACTCGCACGGCGGTCCCCTGCCAAGGAAAGATGGGCTCCGAGCGATCGATCACACCGATGCGGAGGAGCGGACTGATGCCGCACGAGCGAGCAGGCAGGCCGGCCGGTCCCGAGGACCTTGTCGACGTGGCCCGGCTGGTCACCGCGTACTACGCGCTGCACCCGGACCCGGCCGACCCCGGGCAGCGGGTGGCGTTCGGCACCTCGGGTCACCGGGGTTCGTCCCTGGCCACCGCCTTCAACGAGGACCACATCGCCGCCACCAGCCAGGCCATCTGCGAGTACCGCGCCTCGCAGGGCGTGGACGGCCCGCTGTTCCTCGGCGCCGACACGCACGCCCTGTCCGAGCCCGCCCGGGTCACCGCCCTGGAGGTGTTCGCCGCGAACGGCGTCACCGTGCTGGTCGACAGCGCGGACGGCTACACCCCGACGCCCGCCGTCTCGCACGCCATCCTCACCCACAACCGGGGCCGCGCCTCGGGCCTCGCCGACGGCGTGGTCGTCACCCCGTCGCACAATCCGCCCGCCGACGGCGGCTTCAAGTACAACCCGCCCAGCGGCGGCCCGGCGGCCTCCGCGGCGACCTCCTGGATCCAGGACCGGGCCAACCAGATCATCTCGGGCGGCCTGAAGGACGTTCAGCGGCTGCCGTACACCCGCGCTCTCGCCGCGGACACCACCGGGCGGTACGACTTCCTGGGCGCCTACGTCGGTGACCTGCCGAGCGCCCTCGACCTCGACGCGGTCCGCGCGGCGGGTGTGCGCATCGGCGCCGACCCGCTCGGCGGCGCGTCGGTCGCCTACTGGGGCCGGATCGCCGAGGAGCACCGCCTCGACCTGACGGTGGTCAATCCGCACACCGACCCCACCTGGCGGTTCATGACGCTGGACTGGGACGGCCAGATCCGGATGGACTGTTCGTCGCCGTACGCGATGGCCTCCCTCATCGAGCAGCGCGACCGCTTCCGCATCGCCACCGGCAACGACGCCGACGCCGACCGGCACGGCATCGTCACCCCGGACACGGGCCTGATGAACCCCAACCACTACCTCGCCGTGGCCATCTCCTACCTCTACCGGCACCGCGAGCAGTGGCCCGCCGGCGCGGGCATCGGCAAGACGCTCGTCTCCTCCACGATGATCGACCGCGTCGCCGCCGACCTCGGCCGCCGGCTCGTCGAGGTACCGGTCGGGTTCAAGTGGTTCGTGGACGGACTCGCGGCCGGCACCATCGGGTTCGGGGGCGAGGAGTCGGCCGGCGCGTCGTTCCTGCGCCGGGACGGCTCGGTGTGGACCACGGACAAGGACGGCATCCTCCTGGCGCTCCTCGCCTCCGAGATCACGGCCGTCACCGACAGGACGCCCTCGGAGCACTACGCCGCCCTGACCGAGCGCTTCGGCGAACCCGCCTACGCCCGCATCGACGCCCCCGCCACCCGGGAGCAGAAGGCGCTGCTCGCCCAGCTGTCCCCGGCCCAGGTCACCGCCGACACCCTGGCGCAAGAGGCGGTCACCGGCGTCCTGACCGAGGCGCCGGGCAACGGCGCCGCCATCGGCGGGATCAAGGTCACCACCGCCAACGCCTGGTTCGCGGCCCGGCCTTCGGGCACCGAGGACGTCTACAAGATCTACGCCGAGTCGTTCCTCGGCCGCGACCATCTGGCCCGGGTGCAGGAGGAGGCCAAGGGGGTGGTCCTGGCCGCGCTCGGCGGCTGAGCCCCGAGGACGTACGACGGCCTGCGCGCCGCGGGTGCGCAGGCCGTCGTACGTGTGTGCTCGGCCGGTGTGCTCGGCTGCAAGGGCTCAGCCGTGTGCGCGGCCCTGCTCCAGCCGGTCCAGCACGGCCTTCGCCATGGCGGCCTCGCCCGTGGCGTTGGGGTGGGCGGGAGCCGCGGGCGCGGCGGGCTGCAGCGGCTCGATCCACCGGTCCGCGGGCGCCTTGCACATGTCGTGGCCGACCGTGGGGCGGTAGGTGTCGACGTACTCGACCCGGTTCCAGGCGGCCACCAGACGCAGCATCAGGTTCAGCCGCTTCTCGGTGTCCCGCAGGTAGGGGAAGTCCTTCTGCGCGAACGGCACGGACGGGAAGCAGCCGCTGCCGTCGTCGGGTAGCAGGTCCGGGTAGCCGACGAGGAGCACCCGCGCGTGCGGGGCGCGGGCGTGCACCGCACGCAGCACCCGGTCGATCTTCGGCGCGGTCCGCAGGATGGTGAGCGCCAGCCCGTCGTACCCCGCGGCGCTGTAGGACCGCTCGCAGGGATCGCCCGTCGGATCCTGCACGCCGAGACGGGCGCAGGTGCTGATGATCGAGCTGAAGCCCACGTCGTTGCCGCCGATCTGTACCGTCACCAGGTCGGTGTTCCGCCCCAGCGCGTCGAGCTGGGGGCCGTTGGTGCCCTGCGGCTTCCACATCTCGTTCGTCGTCGCCCCGCCGCAGCTCACGTCCTTGAACGCGGTCGCCTGCCGCTGCGACGCCACCAATGAGGGGTAGTTGTGGTCGGAGCGGGCGCAGCCGGCGTCCACCTGACGGGGAATCATCGGGCCCGAGGCGTAGGAGTCACCGAGGGAGACGTACACGAGGCCGTGTCCGTGTTCGCCGGGGTGCGCGTCGGCGGGTGTCGTGGACGCGGCAACAAGGGCGCAGCTGCCCAGTGCCGCTCCTAGGACGGCCGCCCGCCGCCGGCCTCCGACCCCGTCCGCCGTCCGCATGCCGTTCGCCATGGAATCCTCCCCCTGAGGCCGGGACATCGCACGGGACCCCCACCCAGGAGCGGCCTTCGCGCGTTCGACTGGGTCTGTATACCGTTCGGTAGGTCACATGGACCAGAAGCGGGAAGGAACATTCGCGCCCGAGGAGGAAGGGGGTGCCAGCCGGCGATCCCGCGGCCGGCGGAGCGGGGCGGGTGCTTCGGGCGGAGAGGGCAGGATTCGAACCTGCGTGGGCCTGGTGGGCCCGACCTCGAGGCGTGCTCGCTGGTCCCCGATCAACCACTCCGGGCACCTCTCCCCGTGACCGGCTCGCGGTTTCGCGTGCCGTTCACGAGAACAACGGTGCCAGGACCCGCTGACAGCGCCCTGACACGTACGCACGCGCCGCCGGGGCACCGGTGTTCCACGGTGTACGCCCTCCGTGAAGTCCCGCTCGTCCGCCGGCCGGACACGAGCCACGCCCGCCGCCACGGGCCGGCGCCATGCCTGTCCTCTTCACGCGCCCCAGAGCGTGACGTACACCGGGGGCCGGAACCGGGAGGGCGGGACGCCCGCGCCGGGCGCGCGCATGATGCGGGTCGCCGCGGGCGTGTGCAGGAAGTGCAGGAACGCGTCGGTGGCCGGGGAACGGTGCTCGGGCCGCAGGACGACGGCGTGCCACGTGGCGTCCGACGGCGTGGCCGGGGTCTCCACGATGCGCAGCTCGTCACGCCGGATGCGGGGCGACACCAGATGGGCCGGCGCCGGCGCCACCCCCGCCCCCTCGGCGGCGGCCGCCCAGGTCGCGGCCTGGTTGGGGAACACCCACACGTGTCCCTCGGTCACTGCGAGCCGACGCAGCAGCCGTCCGCAGTCCGCGTCCGGATCGGTCCCGGAGGAGTCGACCAGCCACGACCACTGCCGCGGCGGACCGGGCGGACGCGGTGACCTGGCGCCGGTCACCACGACCAGCTGGGTGCGGAACAGCGGCTCGACGACCAGTTCGCCCCCGTGCGCGGCGCCGGGGCACGGCCCGAGCGCGACATCGGCCAGCCGGTTCTCCACCAGCACACGCATCTCGTTGCCGGCGGCCACGCCGAACGAGATCTCCGTCCTGCGCCCCGGGCGGGAGGCGAAGGCCTCGACGAGCGACGGAAGCACGAACTCGGCCAGGGTGTTCGTGGCGACGACCCGCAGGTCGTCGGGCGCACCCCGGGCCGCCCGCACCGCGGCCTCGGCGTCCGCGCTCAGCGCGACCATCCGCGACGCGACCGGCAGCAGCCGCGCCCCGGCGGGCGTCAGGCGCATCCCACTGCCGCCGGTGCGCCGGATGAGCGGATCGCCGAAGTGGGTGCGCAGCGCGGCGAGGGCCTGCGACACCGCGGACTCGCTCACGTCCAGAGTCCGCGCCGCGGCACTGACCGAACCGAGCCGCGCGACCAGCACGAAGGCGCTGAGCTGCGTCACGGTCACGCTCTGATTCTGCCGCTTTTGGATGGATAAGTGAATGCTTATAGGTCCATTGCACGGCCGGTGGGCAAGAGCGCAGCATCACTACAGCGACGCGCACAGCGTTCCAGGAGGGCCCGATGCAGGTACCGGCTGCTTTCCAGTACGAGAGGGCCACCAGCCTTGAGCAGGCGATCGAGCTGCTCGGACGGTACGGCCCCGAAGCGCGGGTGGTGGCGGGCGGACACAGCCTGCTGCCGATGATGAAGCTGCGGCTGGCCCAGCCCGAAGCCCTCATCGACATCAACGGCCTCGGCGAGCTGGCGCGGATCCGGGTGGACGGACACGATCTGGCCGTCGGAGCGATGGTCCGCCACGCGGAGCTGCTCGCCTCACCGGTGGTCGGCGAGCACTTCCCCATCCTCCGGGACGCGGAGCGGGTCATCGCCGATCCGCTCGTACGCAACCGCGGCACCGTCGGCGGCTCGCTGTGCCAGGCCGATCCCTCGGAGGACCTGTCCGCGGCGTTCTCGGCGTTGCGGGCGACCCTCGTCGCCCAGGGCCCGGGCGGCAGGCGCACCATCGGCATCAGGGAGTTCTTCCGCGGACCGTACGAGACCGCGCTGGGCGAGGCGGAGCTCTTGGTGGAGATCCGCGTGCCCATCCGTTCGCACGCCAGCGCCTACCGCAAGGTCGAGCGCAGGGTGGGCGACTGGGCGGTGGTCGCCGCGGGAGCGGTGCTGGAGATCTCCGGCGGGACCGTCACCGAGGCCGGGATCGGGCTGACCGCCGTGGGCGCCCCGCGGTTCGTGGCCGAGCGGGCCGAGGACTTCCTGCGCGGCGGCCGGCCGGACGACGAACGCTTCACCGAGGCGGGCCGGATCGCCTCGCAGGAGTGCAGGCCGACGGCCGACCAGCGCGGCCCGGTCGACTACAAGCGGCATCTGGCCGGGGAGCTCACGACGCGGGCGCTGCGCGCCGCCGCCGCACGCGCCCAGGGGCAGGAGGCGTGACATGCGGATCACCGTGACCGTCAACGGCGAACAGCACACCAGGGACGTCGAGCCCAGGCTGCTGCTCGTCCACTTCCTGCGTGACGAACTCGGGCTCACCGGCACCCACTGGGGCTGTGACACCTCCAACTGCGGGGTGTGCACCGTCTGGCTGGACGACACGCCGGTCAAGTCCTGCACCGTACTCGCCGTGATGGCCGACGGCCATGAGGTGCGGACCGTCGAAGGCCTGGCGCACGGGGCCGAACTCGACCCGGTGCAACAGGGATTCATCGCCTGCCACGGGCTGCAGTGCGGCTTCTGCACGCCGGGAATGATGATGACCGCCCGCTGGCTGCTCGACCACGACGCGGACCCGTCCGAGGAGGACATCCGCCAGGCCATCTCCGGCCAGCTGTGCCGGTGCACCGGATACGAGAACATCGTGCGCTCCATCCGCTGGGCCGCCGAGCACGGCGGCGGGTCGGTGACCGCCGACGCGGACACCGAGCCGGTGCCCGGCCGCGAGGAGGTGCGGGCATGACGACCACCGAGGAACGGCCGGTCGGCTTCGGACGGATGCCCCGCAAGGAGGACGCGCGGTTCGTCCGCGGCCACGGAACCTACGTCGACGACGTCCGGCTGCCCGGGATGCTGTACGGCGCGATCCTGCGCAGCCCGCTGGCGCACGCCCGGATCGTCTCCGTCGACACCAGCGCCGCCGAGGCGCACCCGAGGGTCAAGGCCGTGATCACCGGCGAGACCCTCGCCGGTCTCGGGCTGGCGTGGATGCCCACGCTCTCGTACGACACACAGGCGGTGCTCGCCACCGACAAGGTGCGCTTCCAGGGCCAGGAGGTCGCCTTCGTCGTCGCCGAGGACCGCTACGCCGCCCGGGACGCCCTCGAACTGATCGACGTGGAGTACGAACCGCTCCCGCCGGTTGTCGATGCCCGACGGGCGCTCGACCCCGGAACGCCGGTGATCCGCGACGACAAGGAACAGCAGAGCGACAACCACATCTTCGACTGGTCTGCGGGCGACAAGGAACGCACGGACGAGGTCTTCGCCGCCGCCGACGTCGTGGTGGCGCAGGACATGCTGTACCCGCGGGTGCACCCCGCTCCGCTGGAGACCTGCGGCACGGTCGCGGACATGGACGCCATCACCGGGAAGCTGACGGTGTGGTCGACCACGCAGGCCCCGCACGCCCACCGCACGATCTACGCGATGGTGGCCGGCATCCCGGAGCACAAGATCCGGATCATCTCCCCCGACATCGGGGGCGGCTTCGGCAACAAGGTCGGCATCTACCCCGGTTACGTGTGCGCGGTCGTCGGCTCGATCGTCACCGGCAAGCCGGTCAAGTGGGTGGAGGACCGCTCGGAGAACCTGATGAGCACCTCCTTCGCCCGCGACTACCACATGCACGGGGAGATCGCGGCGACGAAGGACGGGAGGATCCAGGGCCTGCGCGTCCAAGTGATCGCCGATCACGGCGCGTTCAACGCCACCGCACAGCCGACGCAGTTCCCGGCCGGCTTCTTCAGCGTCTTCACCGGCTCGTACGACCTGGCCGCCGCGCACTGCACCGTGACCGGTGTCTACACCAACAAGGCCCCCGGCGGCGTCGCCTACGCCTGCTCGTTCCGTGTGACCGAGGCCGTGTACCTGGTCGAGCGGATGGTCGACCTGCTCGCGGACAGGCTCGGCACGGACCCGGCCGAGCTGCGGATGCGCAACCTGCTGCGGCCCGGGCAGTTCCCGTACACGACGCAGACGGGGTGGGAGTACGACTCCGGCGACTACCCGAAGGCCCTGCGCCTCGCGATGGACATCGCGCACTACGACGACCTGCGCCGGGAGCAGTCCGCAAGGCGCGAACGCGGCGAACTGACGGGCATCGGGGTCAGCTTCTTCACCGAGGCGGTCGGCGCGGGCCCGCGCAAGCACATGGACATTCTCGGACTGGGCATGGCCGACGGCGCCGAACTGCGCGTCCACCCGACCGGCAAGGCCGTGCTGCGGATCTCCGTGCAGACCCAGGGGCAGGGCCACGAGACGACGTTCGCGCAGATCGTCGCCGAGGAACTGGGCATCCCGCCCGAGGACGTCGAGGTGGTGCACGGCGACACCGACCAGACCCCGTTCGGCCTCGGCACCTACGGATCCCGCTCGACGCCGGTGTCCGGGGCAGCGGCCGCCATGGTCGCCCGCAAGGTGCGCGAACGCGCGAAGATCGTCGCCTCCGCGATGCTCGAAGTGAGCCCGGACGACCTGGAGTGGGAGAAGGGCCGCTGGTACGTCACGGGCGACCCCGACCAGGGACGGACCATGGCCGAGATCGCGCTCGCCGCACACTCGAACCTGGAGCTGCCCGAGGGCGTCGAGGGCCACCTGGACGCCACCTGCGTCTACAATCCGCCGAACCTCACCTTCCCCTTCGGCGCGTACATCTGCGTCGTGGACGTGGACGCGGGCACCGGGCAGGTGAAGGTCCGCCGGTTCGTCGCCGTGGACGACTGCGGCAACCGGATCAACCCCATGATCGTCGAGGGCCAGGTGCACGGCGGACTCGCCGACGGCCTCGGCATGGCGCTCATGCAGGTGATCGCCTTCGACGAGGACGGCAACTGCCTCGGCGGATCGTTCATGGACTATCTCCTGCCCACCTCGGTCGAATGCCCGTCCTGGGAGCTGGGCGAGACCGTCACCCCCTCCCCGCACCACCCCTTCGGTGCCAAGGGCATCGGCGAGTCCGCGACCGTCGGCTCGCCCGCCGCGGTGGTCAACGCCGTGGTCGACGCGCTGAAGCCGCTCGGCGTGCACCATGTCGACATGCCGCTGACGCCCGCCGCCGTGTGGCGGGCCGCCCAGGGCCGGCCGCTGCGCACCGACCTGGCGATCACCTGAGGCACCGCGATGACGAACATCGACCTGCTGAACCGGGCGGATGTGCTCCGGCACGGCCGGACCCCGTTCGTCCTCGCCACCGTCGTGCACGCGGAACGGCCCACGAGCGCCAAGCCCGGGGACAGCGCCCTGGTGCTCCCCGACGGCACCGTCGAGGGCTTCGTGGGCGGTATCTGCGCCGAGACGACAGTGCAGTTGCAGGGCCTGCGGGTGCTGGAGACCGGCGAGTCGCTGCTGCTGCGGATCACGCCCGCCACGGACACCGGCAGCGGCATCCGGAGCGCGCAGGAACCCGGCGAAGGCCTGGTCACGGTGGCCAATCCCTGTCTGTCGGGCGGGACGCTCGACATCTTCCTGGAAGCCAACCTCCCCCCGGCACTGGCCTACGTCTACGGACACGCCCCCATCGCCCGCGCCCTGCTCGACGTCGGTCGCGTGCTCGGCCTCGACGTCCGGCCGGCCCCGCCGGCAGGGCCGCTGCCGCCCGATCTGGACGTCGTCGTCATCGCCACACACGGCCGCGACGAGGAGAGCGTCCTGACCGAGGCCGCACGCTCCAAAGTCCCGTACATCGGGCTGGTCGCAAGTCCGAGGCGCGGCGCGGCCGTGCTCGCCGGGCTGGACGTCACCGAGGAGCAACGCGCACACATCCACACCCCGGCCGGGCTGGACATCGGCGCGCGGACCCCGGCGGAGATCGCGCTGTCGGTGTACGCCGAGATCATCGCGACGCGGCCGCAGGCGGCCCGTGCCGTGCGCCCCGGAGCCGGGTCCGCGGTGCGGCAGGTCCTGGCGCAGGACGTGGATCCCGTGTGCGGGACGACCGTGGCGATCACGCCCGCCACGCTGTCGCTGGACCGGGCCGGCGCCACGGTGTACTTCTGCGGGCCCGGGTGCCAGCACGCCTTCGCCGACGAGCCCTCCCGTTACGCGCATGCCTGACCTCGACCCCCTCGTACCCGATGTCACCGCCCTGCGCTCGCGTCTGGACGCAACCGGCTACCTGGCCGACGACGCCCTGGCCACGGCGCTGCTGCTGGCCGTGCGCATGCGGCAGCCGATCCTGCTGGAGGGTGAGCCCGGCGTCGGCAAGACCGAGGCGGCCCGGGCACTCGCCGCCGTGCTCGACACCCCGCTGATCCGGCTGCAGTGCTACGAGGGCCTGTCCTCGGCCGAGGCCCTCTACGAGTGGAACTATCCGCGGCAACTCCTGGCCATCCGGCTGGCCGAGTCCCGCGGGGAGCGCCTGCGGGACACCGACCTGTTCACCGAGGACTATCTGCTGCCACGGCCGCTGCTCGCCGCGATCTGCCACCCGGGCCCGCGGCCGGCGGTCCTGCTCATCGACGAGGTGGACCGCGCCGACGACGAGTTCGAGGCGTTCCTGCTGGAACTGCTCGCCGACGCCGCGGTCACCATCCCCGAACTCGGCACCCGGACGGCCGTGGTGCCGCCGGTGACTGTCCTGACCTCCAACCGCACCCGGGATCTGCACGACGCGCTCAAACGCCGCTGCCTCTACCACTGGATCGACTACCCGGACACCGCACGGGTCGCCGCGATCATCCGCCGACGGGTGCCGGAGTCGGCCGCATGGCTGGCCACGCGCGTGGCCCGCGGGGTCGCACGCCTGCGGGCCCGGCAGGAGCTGACCAAGGCGCCCGGCGTCGCCGAGGCCATCGACTGGGCGGGCGCGCTGCACGCGCTGGGGCTGGCCGAACTCGACGCCGACGCCGCCGACCGCACCCTGGGAGCGGTGCTCAAGTACGCCGAAGACCTGGAGGCCGTGCGCCGGGCCGGACTGGCGGAGCTGGTCGACGCGGAGGCCGCCTCCGATGCCTGACCTGCCCGGCCTGTCCGACCTTCCCGGCACGCCTGACGTTCCTGGTCCATCCGGCGTTCTTGGCCCGTCCGGCGTTCCTGCTCCGTCCGGCGTTCCTGCTCCATCCGACCTTCCTGGTGCATCCGGCGTTCCTGGCGCGCATGACCTGCCTGGCGGGCCTGACCTCCCCGGCCTGTCCGACCTGCCTGGCCTGCCGGAACTGGCCGCCGCCTTCACCGCCGCCCTGCACGACGCGGGAGTCGTGGTGGGCCCCGACCGCACCCGGAGCTTCGCCCGGGCACTCACCGTGCTGGCGCCCTCGACGACACGGGAACTGCGGCACTGCGCGCTCGCCACCCTGGTGTCCGAACGCGAGCAGATCGAACCGTTCGACGCGGTCTTCCGCGAGGTCTTCGGCGGCCCGGGCGACCGCGGAGCACAGCGCGGGCAACCCGGCGACCCGGCCGGGGCGTTCCCGGACACCGTTGCGGGCCGCGTCCCCGGAATCCGCAAGGCCACCGCGGACGCACAGGGCCGCAGGCCCGACGCACAGCCGCGGGAGGCCCACGTCCCCCTCGCCGCCAGTCCGCTCGACCGGCTCGCCGACCGTGACTTCGCCGACCTGTCCGCAGAGGAACTGGCGCTGCTCGCCGACGTGATGCGCACCTTGGTGCTGCGCACCCCGACCCGGCCGTCCCGCCGGCGCCGCACCGCGCACCACGGTGCGCGCATCGACGTGCGCCGCACGCTCTCCGCCAGCCGGCGCACCGGCGGACACCCGCTGCGGCTGCGCCGCTTCGTGTCCCGCGCCCGCCCTCGCGACCTCGTCGTGCTCTGCGACATCTCCGGATCGATGGAGCCCTACGCCCGTGCGATGCTCCAACTGCTCTACTGCGCCGCCCGCGCCACCCGCGCCGAGGTCTTCACCTTCGCCACCCGGCTCACGCGCCTCACCCCCGTCCTCCGGCGGACCGCACCCGACGACGCCCTGGCACGGGCCGGACGGGCGGCCCCGGACTGGTCCGGCGGCACCCGCATAGCGGCGTGCCTGGCGGAGTTCAACGAGCGGTTCGGCCGGCGCGGCATGGCGCGCGGCGCGGTGGTCGCCATCGTCTCCGACGGCTGGGACACCGGCGCGCCCGCCGACCTCGCCACCCACATGGCGCGACTGTCCCGGGTCGCCTACCGCGTCGTCTGGGTCAACCCGCGTACGGCCAGCCCGCGTTACCGTCCGCTCGTGGCCGGCATGGCCGCGGCACTGCCCTACTGCGACGCCGTCGTCAGCGCCCACAACCTCGCGGCCCTCGACGACTTCACCGCCGCTCTGGCCGCCCCGCGGCGCCGCCGATGACCCTGCCGGAGCCGGAGCCGGAGCCGGAGCCGGAGCCGAAGCCGAAGCCGAAGCCGGAGGCCGAGTCGGCAACACCAGGCCGGAAAATGGTGATGGGCCGAGAAGGTTCCCGCTGCACAAGCGGTGGCCCGTATTCCGGGTGCCGTCGAGGGTGCGTGCCCGCCAATGCCGCCCGGATGCACCGGTGTTCGGGCCGCCCCCGAGGGCTTCCGGAGTCGCCCGCCCGTATCGTGCGCGTATGCGACCCATGACCTTGCGTCACGGATCCATCGCAGTACCTTCACGATACGCACACTTTCGGCCGATCGGTGCGCGCGGCGCTCTTGGCGGGGCAGACGCCGCGCTCGCCCCGTGCCTAGCCTCCCGGCCCATGCGATCACCTCTGATGAGACGCCTCGGTCTCACCGCCGTCCTCGCCCTCGCCCTCGTCCTCGCCGTCTTCGGCCTCGCCCCGGCCGCCAGTGCCGCCCCGGCACCGGCCGCGCTGACCTTCAGGACCGACAGCGCCACCACCACCCCCGGCGGCACGGTGCACCTGCCGATGACCATCACCAACAACAAGACCTACGACATCTCGTTCGTGTACCAGACCATCGACCCGACCTGGCTCACCACCCAGCGCCCCGACCTGAAGTGCAGCTTCACCGGCTGCAGCCTGGCCACGGCCGCCGGCGGCACCGCCTGTGCCGGCACCGGTCCGGCCAACCTCGGCGGCAACTACGGCGCCACCATCCCGCCCGGTCAGAGCCGCACCGTCATGCTGACGCTCCAGGTCGCCGCCGACTCCGGCTGCAACGGCAACATCGGCTTCTACTCGTACTACTACGCCGAGTTCAGCGACAGCTCGAACACCAACGGCGGCCCCGTCTACACGCCCGAGACGCGTGTGGTCTGCGCTTGACGGACCAACCGGACCCATGGCGCGAGTGGCCTGAAACGGATCCTCCGGACAGATCCCCGCGCGGTCTGGACCACTGGCACATCGTCCGGCGGGCCGCATCGGCCCGCCGGTGCGTCGTATCGGGCCCGGACCGGCACACCGGAGCCGCCGGGCCGCCGCCGACCCCCTGCGGGGGCGACGGGGAAACGACCGAACGGGTTGCCTCGCGCCCCCGTCGGGCGCCTGCACTTTTCCGTCAGGTTTCGTAAGACGACCACAAAAGCTACATACAGCCATCACCATGTGACGCGACGGATGCGTCGACGACCGGCTTCTGAGGGGGAACGCCGGCGTCGCGCAGGGGGTGCGTCCGCTCCACGCGAGCCGTACTCACCCCTGCCCGGGGAGGGGACTTCACCGCATGAAGCGGACCATCCGCGCCACCGCCCTGGCGGTCGGTGCGCTCATCGCGGCTGTCGGCCTGCCGGCCGGGACAGCCCAGGCCGACGCCACGGCGCCGCGCATCGACCTCAGGGTGCTGGTGGTCCGCGACGGTGGCCCGGCCACCGACGCGATCGCCGCCGAACTCGACGCGGCCGGAACGCCGTACACCGAGGTCGACCTCACACGCTCGAACCGCCCCACGATCGACGCCGCCTTCCTCGCCGACACCGTCGACGGGCGGCCCCGCGCCCAGTACCAGGCCGTCGTCCTGCCCAACGACAACCCGTTCGTCGCCGGCTCCGCCGAGATGGCCGCGCTCGCCTCCTACGAGCAGACGTACGCCGTCCCCCAGGTCGACGCGTACACCTACGCCCGGCCCGCGGCGGGCCTGCAGTACCCGGTCGCCGGCGGTTACTCGGGCAGTATCGACGGTGCGCAGGCCCAGGTCACCACGGCCGGCAAGGCCGGCCCCTTCGGCTACCTCGTCGGCGCGGTTCCCTTCGAGGACAACTCGCCCTCCGTGGGCGAGAGTTACGCCTACCTGTCGGCGCCCGCGCCCGGCGCCGACTTCACCCCGTACGTCCAGGCGCCCATCCCGGGCATGGCCAGGCAGGGCTCACTGATCGGTGAGTACCGGCACGACGGGCGGCGCGAGCTGGTCGTCACCTTCGTCTACAACCGGTACCAGGAGCAGTTCCGGCTGCTGGCCCGGGGCATCGTCGAGTGGATGACCGGCGGCGTCAGCGCGCTCTCCTTCGCCCAGCCGTCCTCCGCCGCGGCCCCGGCCAAGGCCGGCAAGGCCGTCAAGGAACCGGCCACCCACCCCGCGCCGCACACCGAGGTCCCCGCAGGCGTGACCAAGAAGGTCCCCTACAACCCGGGCAGCTGAACGGCGCACCGAATCGAGGTCCCGGCCGCCCACCGGCGGCCGGGACCCGCACGACCACCCCACTTCTCGGCCGTGGAGCACACCGATGCACGTTCAGTACGGCGCGCGCCGCCCCGGCGCGACGCGCGTCACCCTGCTCACCGAAGGCACCTACCCGCACAGCCACGGCGGCGTCAGCGTCTGGTGCGACCAACTCGTCCAGGGCATGCCCGACCTCGACTTCGACGTCGTCGCCGTCACCGGCACCGGACGCGAACCCGTCGCCTGGGACCTTCCCGCCCACGTCCGCAGCGTGCGATCCGTCCCCATGTGGGGATCCCCGCCCGAGGGCCGACCGCCCAGGGGCCGCGCGCGCAACCAGCTCGCCGCCGCCTACGAGCGGTTCCTGACGGCGCTCGTGGACCCGCACACCGAGGACGCCTTCGCACCCGCCCTGTACACGATGGCGCGGGCCGCGGCGGACGGCACCCTGAGCCCCTTTCTGCGCGGCGACCGCGCGATCGCCCTGCTCGCCGCGGTGTGGAACCGCCCCGGACTCGCCGTGCGCGAGGCCCGCCCCACCCTGCACGACGCGGTCACCGCCACCGCCCTGCTCGAACACGCCCTGCGCCCCCTGGCCGCACCACTGCCCAGGGACGGAGTCGCCCACGCCGTCAGCGGCGGCGTCGCCGTCCTGCCAGGCCTGGCCGGCCTGGACCGCTTCGACGTTCCGCTGCTGCTCACCGAACACGGCGTCTACCTGCGCGAACGCTACCTCGGCTATCGCACGGCGCCCTACCGCTGGCCGGTGAAGGCCGTAGTCCTCGGCTTCTTCAGGCTGCTCGCCGAGGAGAGCTACCGGCGGGCCGCCCTGATCACCCCGGGCAACCGCTACAACCGGCTGTGGGAGGAACAGGGCGGCGCCGCACCGGAGTCGATCCGCACGGTCTACAACGGCGTGGACCCCGCCGCCTTCCCGCCCGCCGGACCCGAGCCCGAAGTGCCCACGCTCAGCTGGGCGGGCCGCGTCGACCCCATCAAGGACCTGGAAACCCTGATCCGCGCCTTCGGCCTGGTCAAGGAGCGAATACCGGAAGCGCGGCTGCGCCTGTTCGGCGGCACGCCCCGGGGCGGAGAGGCCTACCGGGAGCGGTGCGAGGCGCTCGCGGCCGAGCTGGGGCACGCGGACGCCGTCACCTTCGAGGGGCGCGTCGACGACATCAAGGACGCCTACGCGGCCGGCAACGTCGTGATGCTCTCCAGCATCAGCGAGGGCTTCCCGTTCACCCTGATCGAGGCCATGTCCTGCGGCCGCGCGACCGTCTCCACCGACGTGGGCGGCGTACGGGAGGCCGTCGGCGACACCGGCCTCGTCGTCCCGCCGCGCGACCCGGCGGCCATGGCTGCGGCCGCCCTCGACCTGCTCGCCGACCCCGGCCGGCGCCGGGCGATGGGTGAGGGGGCACGGCTGCGTGTGATCGAGCAGTTCACCCTGCGCCAGACCATCGACACCTTCCGGTCCATCTACCTCGAACTGCCCGCGCTCGCAACGCCGTCGACCACGCAGCCCGCGCCACCCCGGATCGTCCCCGCCGACGCCGGGAGCCTGGCCGGATGAGCGGGCCGATGGCGCTCGAACCGGGCGGAACGGAGAACGACACGCTGGCCCTCCGGCTCGCCGGCACACCCGCGCGCGGGTGCGCGGACCACCACACCCTCGCCCTGGGAGCACCCCGGCACCCCGGACCCGACAGGGAGGCGGTCAGCCGGCTCGCCGCCGAACTCGCCGACCGGATCGGCCCCGCCGTCCACCCCTACGAGGTCGCCGCCCTGCTGGAGGCCGAGGGCCTGACCGCCGACCTGATCAGGGACCGGTACGGCCACCCCGACCTGTTCTCCCTCGCCACGGCCCTGTACGGGCAGGTGCCCCGCACCTTCCCGGAGCCGGCACCGGGCGCCGACCCCTGGCGCCCTG
Organism: Streptomyces sp. NPDC007971; assembly: GCF_042958635.1. Taxonomy (NCBI): domain Bacteria; kingdom Bacillati; phylum Actinomycetota; class Actinomycetes; order Kitasatosporales; family Streptomycetaceae; genus Streptomyces; species Streptomyces sp. NPDC007971. The sequence continues at coordinate 7,573 of NZ_JBIBJK010000029.1, read as the reverse complement.
ACCATGTGCGCAGCCTGCTGCGGGGCGTGCTTTTCGCCCTGCCCGGCCTCGCCTACCTGCTCACCGCGCCGCTGTGGCACCCGGGCCGGCACGCCGCGGCGCTGATCGTGGCCGGTCTCGTCTCCTGGGCCTGGGGACAGGGGCTCGGCCACCGCGCCCACGTCCGCAGGGCGACCGGGCGACGGGAAGCCGCCCGCACGCTCCTCCTCGGAGCGCCCGCCGGTGCGGCCCTGGCCACGGCAGCCGCAGTCCCGTCGGCAGGCGCCGGCCCGGTGATCCTGGCGGCCGCCGCACAGTCGCTGTACCTGGCGGCGGCGGGCGTCCTGCTCGTCCTGGCCAGGGAAAGGCTGCTGCTCGCCGCGCTCACCCCGCTGATCGCCGGTGCCGCCGTCCTGCTGCGGTGGGATCCCGGCCCCCAGCTACGGGCCGGGCTTCCCCTGCTCGCACTGCTGGCGACGCTCGCCGTCACCGGCCACGCCCTGCGCCGCGCCCACGCCGCCCCGGCCGTAGCCGACGGCAGGCCTCCCCGCCTGCTGTCCTCCCTGCCGTACGGGCTCTTCGGGCTGGCCGCGGGCCTGCTCGTACTGCTGGAGGGGCGGCGGGCGCCCTACGCCGTGATCGCCCTGACCCTGAGCATGGGACCGGCCGAGTGGCTGCTGTACCGCTATCGAGGCCTGTCCGTCGCCGCCCTGCGCAGGGCGGCGACCCCCTCCGGATTCCTGCTGCGCTCCGCCGCCGTCCTCGGCCTGTGCCTGCTCGCCTACCTCCTGCCGCTGCTGCCCGCGGCGCTCCTGACCGGCGCCGAACCGGTCACCCTGCTCCTGCTCGCCGCCACGCTGTGGACCGCACTGCTCCTGCAGGCGTTCGGCGCCGCCTGGCAGCCGGCCGCGATCTGCCTCGCCGCCGCGGGCGCCGCCTGCACGGTCGCACTTCTGCATCTGCCACCGGGCCCGGTCGCGCTGCCACTGTGCTGCGGCGCCGCCGAGCTGGCTCTCGGGGCGTGCGCGCTGCGGCTGCTCGGACGCCCGGCCCGGCACGCCTGATCCGCCCGCCCGCGGATCCCTCCCACGCAACCGAACGGAAGGACACACCAGTTGACCTCCGCACCGCTCGCCGCCGTCACCGGGGCCGAGGGCTTCATCGGCTCCCACCTCACCGAGGCCCTGGTCGCCTCCGGGCACCGGGTCAGGGCCATGGCCCAGTACAACTCCTTCTCCTCCTACGGCTGGCTGGAGACCCTCGCCCCGGACGTCCTCGACCAGGTGGAGATCGTCCTCGGCGACGTCCGTGACCCCGGCTCGGTCCGCGGCCTGCTCGAAGGCGCCGACGTCGCCTACCACCTGGCCGCACTGATCGCGATCCCGTACTCGTACCAGGCACCGCACAGCTATGTGGAGACCAACGTCACCGGCACCCTCAATGTGCTGGAGGCCGTCCGCGCCCTCGGCACCCCCCGGCTGGTGCACACCTCCACCAGCGAGACCTACGGCACCGCGCGGACCGTCCCGATCACCGAGGACCACCCCATCAACACCCAGTCCCCGTACGCCGCCTCGAAGGCCGGCGGGGACCGGCTCGCCGACAGCTACCACGCCAGCTTCGGCACACCCGTGGTCACCCTGAGACCGTTCAACACCTTCGGGCCGCGCCAGTCCATGCGCGCGGTCATCCCCACCGTCATCGGCCAGGTCGCGGCGGGGGAGCGCACCCTCACCCTCGGAGACCTGCGCCCCACCCGGGACTTCACCTACGTCAAGGACACCGCCCGCGCCTTCCTCGCCGTGGGCACCGCGCCCGCCGAACAGGTCGCCGGGCGCACCTTCAACGCCGGTACCGGCGGCGAGATCTCCGTCGGCGACCTCGTCGCCCTGATCGGCAAGGTCATGGACACCGACCTCGACGTCCGCGCCGACCCCGAGCGGATCCGGCCCGCAGGCTCCGAGGTCATGCGGCTCGTCGCCGCCGCCGGCCGGCTCACCGCGGCCACCGGCTGGCAGCCCGCCCACACCCTCGAACAGGGCCTCGCGCACACCGTGGACTTCTTCCGGAACCCGGCCAACCTGGCCCGCTACAAGACCGGCATCTACAACATCTGACCCCGTCCGGCACGCACGTCCCCCACTTCCCTACATCCATGCACGCCATGAAGGAGGAGCCTCATGCACGCAGTGATCCTGGCGGGAGGCAAGGGCGTCCGGCTGCGGCCCTACACCACCGCGCTTCCCAAACCCCTCGTCCCCATCGGCGACCAGCACGCCATCCTGGAGATCGTGCTGCGCCAGCTGTCGGCCGCGGGCTTCACCCGCTGCACCATCGCCATCGGCCACCTCGGCGAGATCATCCGCGCCTACGTCGGCGACGGCTCCCAGTGGGGCATGGCCGTCGACTACGCCACCGAGGACAGCCCCCTGGGCACCATGGGCCCCCTGCTCACCCTGCGCGACCGGCTGCCCGAGTCCTTCCTGGTCATGAACGGTGACGTGCTCACCGACCTCGACTACGCCGACGTGATGCGCCGGCACAGGGCCTCGGCGGCACCGCTGACCATCGCCACCTACGCCCGCAAGGTGCACATCGACTTCGGCGTGCTGACCACGGACGCGAGCAAGGTCGTCGCCTTCACCGAGAAGCCCAGCATGGACTACCGCGTCTCCATGGGCGTCTACGGCGTCAGCCGCTCCACCCTCGACGGCTACACCCCCGGCCTGCCGCTCGGCTTCGACGAACTGGTCCTGGACCTGCTGGCCGCCGAGAACCAGCCGCACGCCTACGAGTTCGACGGCTACTGGCTGGACATCGGCCGCCCCGACGACTACGACCGGGCCAACGCCGAGTTCACCACCCGCAGGTCGCTTCTTCTCAAGGGAGCCTGAGTACCGCATGCGCATTCTCGTCCTGGGCGGCACCGGATACCTGGGCCGCCATGTGGCCGCCCGGCTGCGCGCCCTGCCCGGCGCGCAGGTCCTCGGCGCCGGCCGCTCGGCCGGAGCCGGGTTCCGCGCCGACCTCGCCACCGACCGGCCGGAGCGGCTCGCGAAGACGCTCGCCGCCGCGGCGCCCGACGCCGTCGTCAACTGCGCGGGCGCGACCGGGGGCGACCCCGTGACCCTGGCCGAGGCCAACGCCCGCGGCCCGGCGGCGCTGTGCGCCGCCCTCCGCGAGGCGGCACCCACCGCGCGCCTGGTGCACCTCGGCTCGGCCGCCGAATACGGGCCCGGCGTCCCGGACGTCCTGGTGGCCGAGACCGCGGACACCTGCCCGGTCACCCTCTACGGCGCGACCAAGCTCGCGGGCACGGTCGCCGTGACCTCCGCCGCCCTGGACGGGGTGGTGCTCCGGGTCGGCAACCCGGTGGGTCCCGGCGCACCCGTCGCGAGCCTGCCCGGCCGGATGGCGGCCCAGCTGTGCGCCGCCGGCCGGGATCCGGAGGCGGTCCTGCGCCTCGGTGACCTGTCCGCCCACCGCGACTTCGTGGACGTCCGCGACCTCGCCGGGGCCGTCGCCCTCGCGGTGACGACCGCGGGCCCGCTGCCGCCCGTTCTCAACGTCGGCGGCGGACGGGCCGTACCGGTCCGGGAGTTGGTGCAGGGCTTGGCCCGCCGTGCGGATTTCCGGGGGCGGCTGGAGGAGAACACGGGCGGCTCGGCCCGCTCGGCCCGGGTGTCCTGGCAGTGCTCCGACATCACGGCCGCCGACCGTGCCCTCGGCTGGCGGCCGGTGCACACGCTGGAGGACGCCCTCGACGCGCTGTGGGCGGCCGCGGCGGGAAGCGGGCGTGCGCCATGAGCCTGCTGGTACCCCTGTACGTGCACCCGGCCGAGGATCCGGGCGCCTGGCACCGGCTGATCACCGCGGCCTCCCGCACCCACGCGGTCGTCCTCAACCCCGCGAACGGCCCCGGCACGGCCCCCGATCCGGCGTTCACGGCCGCCGCGCGCGCACTGCGGGCGGCGGGCGCCCGCCTGCTCGGCTACATCGACACCGACTACGGCGTCCGGAACCCGGCCCTGGCGGTCGAGGACATGCGCCGGCACCAGGAGTGGTACGGGGCCCAGGGCTGCTTCCTCGACCGCGTCACCGCCACCGGGCAGGGCCTGCCGGCCTGCCGGCGCCTGGTCAGGGACGTCCGGCGGCTCGGTGCGGCCACCGTCGTCCTCAACCCGGGCGTGTACCCGACACCCGGTTATCTCCGCCTGGCCGACCTGGTCGTCACCTTCGAGGGCCACTGGTCGACGTACGTCTCGGTGTTCACCCGGCCGGCCTGGGCGACGCGGCACCCGCCCGAGCGGTTCTGCCATCTCGTGTACGGCGTACCGGAGGCCCTCGTCCCGCTCGCGGTGCGCACCGCACACGAACGCGGCGCGGCGATCTGCGGACCGGTGACGGGCGAACCGCCCAACCCCTGGTCCGAGTTGACCCCCGCGTTGACCGCGTCGGGCCCATGACCGGCACAAACGGTGTGAAAGGGTGAGGGCGTTCGTATCAGCACGACGGAGGGGAACCGCCGGCATGGCCGTCATCCACCACACCACCCTCAAGCCGACCAAGCTCGAACTCCTCACCACCTGGCTGCCCACCCGCCCCTGGTACCGAGGCGGCGCTGATGTCCCCGTGCTGGAGAAGTCCGGCGGATTCCGGCTGGACGACCCCGAGGGCGAGGTGGGGATCGAGTTCATGGTGGCCAGCGACGCCTCCACCGAGCAGCGGACCGCCTACCTGGTCCCGCTCACGTACCGCGGCGCTCCGCTGGACGGGGCGGAGCACGCGCTGATCGGCACGACGGAGCACGGGGTGCTGGGCAAGCGCTGGGTCTACGACGGCTGCCACGACCCGGTGCTCGTCGGCGCGTTGCTCTCCCTGATCGAGGGCGGGGCGCCGGCGATGGCGCAGAGCATCAGCGACACACCGGACCGGGAGGTGACCCGCTCCTACACGGGCGAAGCACTCGTTGCGAAGGGGCTCGCGCCCCGGCCCACGTGCGACGAGGAGGGCACCCGGCTGCCCGCGCCCCAGGGCACGACCCTGCGTCTGCACCGGGTCCTCAAGCCCGTTGCCGAGAACCCGCCGTTGCCGCCCGGGGACGTCCTCGGCCATGTCGCGAGCGGTTGGCAGGGACCGGGCGGGACCCGCCTCCGGGCGATCCTCATGGTCCTGAACCGCGACTGATCCACCGCCCGCGGGCGAGTCCGGTGTGCCGCAGCACGGGCACCCCACCCCTGTGCGGAAAAGGCCGGCATGCCGGAGCACGACAGCCGTCCCTGCGGCGCGGAGACCGGCGTGCCGGAGCACGACGACCACCCCTGTGGTGCGGAGACCGGCGTACCGGAGCACGGCAACCCACCTCTGTGTCACCCCTCCTGTGCCGCAGAGGTCCCGGAGCACGGCCCCCCACTTCCTCTCCCCCTTCTGGCATGGTCCGGTCAAATCTGTCACTCTTTCGGCAGTCCTCGCCCCGACCCCATGGGGGCGCGGCGCACCTCTCCGCACAGCGATCGCACCATCCAGTCCGCGGCCGCCCCGGCGCACCCCGCCGGCGAACGGCCATCGAGCAGGCCGGAATCCCGGCCGCCGCAAAGGAGCAGTGTGTGAGATCCACCCCCCACAAGGCGCTCGGCGCCGGCTTCCTCACCGTCGCCACGCTGGCCGCCCTCTCCCTCCCCGTCACTCCCGCCGCCGCACAGCAGGCCAGGGACAAGCACGCCGCGCCCGCCGACTGCACTCCGGTCCAGGCCGTCACCAACGGCGGCTTCGAGAGCGGCACCTCGCCGTGGACCGCGTCCGCGTCGAGTGTGATCACCAGCCGCAGCGGCCAGAGCGCCCACGACGGCTCCTCCTACGCCTGGCTGGACGGCGTCGGCAGCACACACACCGACACCCTCACCCAGAGCGTCACCGTCCCCAGCGGGTGCAGCAGCGCCACCCTCACCTTCTGGCTGCACATCGACACCGCCGAGCGGACCTCGTCCACCGCCTACGACAGACTGACGGCCAAGATCGGCAGCACCACGCTGGCGACGTACTCGAACCTCGACAAGAACACCGGCTACGTGCAGAAGTCGTTCGACGTGTCGTCGTTCGCGGGCCAGACCGTGAACCTGTCCTTCACCGGAACCGAGGACTCCAGCCTCCAGACGAGCTTCGTCCTGGACGACGTCGCCCTCGACACCTCCGGCGGCACCACCCCGCCCCCGGCGGACTCCACCCGGACCCCGGCCGCACCCTCGTACACCGTCAGCCTCAGCAGTGACACGAGCGGCACCGTCTGGAACGGACACGAGAGCGCGTCCTTCACCAACGCCTCCGCCACCGCCCTCGGCGAGGTGTACATCAGGCTGTGGGACAACTACCACGGCACCTGCTCGGCGATGCCCATCAAGGTCACCAACGTCACCGGCGGCACCGCGGGCGACCTCTCGGTGGACTGCACCGCCCTGAAGATCACCCTGCCGACACCGCTGAACCAGGGCCAGAGCGCCACCATCGGCTTCGACCTGGGCATCACCGTACCCAGCGGCGCCGACCGGTTCGGCCACGACGGTGCCTTCAGCTTCATCGGCAACGCCCTGCCCGTCCTCGCGGTCCGTGACGGCGCGGGCTGGCACCTGGACCCGTACACCAACAACGGCGAGTCGTTCTACTCCCTGGCCGCCGACTTCAAGGTGACCCTCGACCACCCCAGCACCCTGCTGGTCCCGGCCACCGGCACCTCCACCGACACCCCCGGCTCCAGCGGCCGCACCGTCACCACCGCCACCGCCGCCAAGGTCCGGGACTTCGCCTGGGCCGCGGGCCCGTTCACCAAGATCTCCGGCACCTCGCCCGGCGGTGTCCCGGTGAACATCTACTCCGTCTCGGGCATCAGCTCCTCCAGCGCCCAGTCGATGCTCAGCACCGCCAAGACCGCCGTGGACGCCCACGCGGGACGCTTCGGTGCCTACCCCTACGGCGAACTGGACGCGGTCATCGACAACAACTACTGGTTCGGCGGCATGGAGTACCCCGGCTTCGTCCTCGACCTGGTCAGCACCACCGCACTCACCCATGAGATCGGCCACCAGTGGTGGTACGGCATCGTCGGCGACGACGAGTACACCAGCCCCTGGCTGGACGAGGCGTTCACCGACTACGCCACCGACCTGGCCCTCGGCAAGACCGGCAGCAGCTGCTGGAGCAGTGTCTCCTGGGCCTCCAGCGCCGAGAAGATCACCAACTCGATGGCCTACTGGGACGCGCACTCCTCCCGCTACTCCACCGTGGTGTACGACTACGGCAAGTGCGCCCTGCACGACCTGCGGCGCGTCCTCGGCGACACCGCCATGGCCAAGCTGCTGAAGGACTACGCGACCGCCCACTGGTACGGCGTGTCGACCACGGCCGAGTTCAAGGCGGCCGCCCAGGCGGCCACCAGCACGGACCTGACCTCCTTCTGGACCCAGCACCGCATCGACAGCTGATCGGCACCGTCCGGTCGTGGGGGGCGGCCGCGGGGCCCCCCCCCCCCCCCGGGGGGGGCACCCCCCCGCCCCCCCCCAGGTGGAGGTGGCGGGCGGGGTGGGGGGGGTGGGGGGGGGGC
>NZ_JBIBJK010000028.1:0-114127 GCF_042958635.1 Streptomyces sp. NPDC007971 | reverse complement strand
TGCTCGGCCCCGCGCGCCGCCAGCCAGCGCGCCACATGCCCGCCCAGGGCACCCAGACCACCGGTCACCAGCACCGTGCCGCGCGGAGTCCAGCCCTCCACGAGGGCGTCGCCCACGGGCGCGGGCACCAGCCTGCGGCCGAGGACCTCCTGACCACGTACGGCGATCTGGTCCTCGTCACCCGCGCCGGCGAGGACCGAGGCCAGCAGGTCGCCGGTCGCGTCGTCCCGGGTGTCCGGCAGGTCGACCAGCCCGCCCCAACGGCCGGACTGCTCCAGCGCGGCCACCCGGCCGAGCCCCCACACCACCGACTGCTCGAACCCGGCAACCGGATCGCCCGGGCGCGCCGCCACCGCACCCGACGTCAGGCACCACAACGGAGCCGACACGCCCGCGTCACCGAGCGCCCGCAGCAGGCCGATCGTGCCCCTGAGACCCGCGGGCACGCCCGGGCCGTCCGGACTGGCCGGACGGTCCGGGCCGTGCGCAGGGGCAAGCCCCAGCAGCGAGACCACACCGCTCGGCGCGGACAGCCCGTCCAGGTGCTCCGCCCAGTCGGCCGCCTCGGGGTCCACCTCCAGGACCCGCACCTCGGCACCGTTGCGGACCAGCGCGTCCCGCACCCAACCGGCCTGCTCCTCACCCGTCGGCGCCACGACCAGCCACGTGCCGTCCAGCCGCCGGCTCCCGGTGGTCACCGGCCGCCACTCGATCCGGTAGCGCCAGGTGTCGGCGGTGGAGCGGTCCCGCTGCTTCCTGCGCCAGGCGGACAGGCGGGGCAGCACGGCGCTCAGCGGGTCGTCGGACGACACGCCCAGCGTGCGGGCGAGGTCGCCGAGGTCGCCCTCTTCCACGGTGTCCCAGAACCGTGCCTCCACCGGCGACATCGGTTCGGTGGCCGCGTCCGCGGCCGGGGCGTCCAGCCAGTGGCGCTCGCGCTGGAAGGCGTACGTGGGCAGGTCCACCCGCCGGGCGCCGTCGTCGAAGCAGGCGGCCAGGTTCACCGCGACGCCGCGTACGTGCAACTGGCCGACGGCGGTCGTCAGCGCGTCGAGTTCGGGCCGGTCGCCGCGCAGGGCGGGGACGAAGGCCGCCTCAGGGGCGTTGAGCTGCCCGAGGCCGGACAGTACGCCGCCGGGACCGATCTCCACGAAGACGTCGACGCCGTGCTCGCGCAGCGCGGCGACCGCGTCGTGGAACCGCACCGACTCGCGCACGTGCCGCACCCAGTACTCGGGCGACGCCAGTTCCTCGGGCATGGCCAGCCGGCCGATCAGCGTCGACACGATCGGGATCGCGGGCGCCTCGAACGACACGCCCTCCAGCACCCGCCGGAACTCTTCCAGCATCGGGTCCATCAGCGGCGAGTGGAACGCGTGGCCGACCCGCAGCCGGGTCACCTTGCGGCCCGCCTCGCGCCACCGCGCCGCGACGGCCTCCACATCGGCGGCGGCACCCGAGACCACCACCGAGTCCGGGCCGTTCACCGCGGCGATGTCCACGTCGTCCGGGAGGTCGGGCATGACCTCGGCCTCGGACGCCTGGACGGCGATCATCGCGCCGTCCCCGGGCAGCGCCTCCATCAGGGCACCGCGCGCCGACACCACCTTGACGGCGTCCGCGAGCGACCACAGGCCGGAGACGTGCGCGGCGGCCAGCTCGCCGATCGAGTGTCCGGCCAGTGCGTCGGGGCGCACGCCCCATGCTTCGAGGAGGCGGAACAGCGCCACCTCGACGGCGAACAGCGCGGGCTGCGTCACCCCGGTCGCGTCCAGGGCGTCGGCGTCCTCGCCGAACAGGACCTCGCGCACCCGCGGTTCGAACGCGTCCAGCACCATGTCGAGGGCTTCGGCGAACACCGGGAAGCGGGCGGCCAGTTCGCGCCCCATGCCCAGGCGCTGCGAACCCTGCCCCGAGAACAGGTAGCCCAGCCGGTGGGACGCAGCCTCGCCCACCACGACGCCCGGACCGCCGCGGCCCTCGGCGAGGGCGGCGAGCCGGTCGAGGGTGGTCTCCCGGTCCTCGGCGAGGAGCACGGCGCGGTGCTCGAACACGGCGCGCGTCGTGGTCAGGGAGAAGCCGACGTCCGCCGCGTCGAACTCGTCGGTCTCCCGCAGGGCGGACAGGAGGCGGCCGGCCTGGGCGCGCAGGGCGTCGGGGGTCCGGGCGGACAGTGCCCATGGCGTGACGGCGCCGGCCTGCCGGCCGCCGGCCTCGGTGGGTGCCGGGTCGGCGGCGGGTCCCTGTTCCAGGATGACGTGGGCGTTCGTGCCGCTGACTCCGAACGAGGACACGCCCGCGCGGCGCGGTTCGCCGGTCTCGGGCCACTCCCGGGCCTCGGTCAGCAGTTCCACGGCGCCCGCCGACCAGTCGACGTGGCTGCTCGGCTCGTCGACGTGCAGGGTCCTGGGCAGCACGCCGTGCCGCATCGCCATGACCATCTTGATGATGCCGCCGACCCCGGCCGCCGCCTGGGCGTGGCCGATGTTCGACTTCAGCGACCCCAGCCACAGGGGCCGGTCCGCGGGCCGGTCCTGGCCGTACGTGGCGATGAGGGCCTGTGCCTCGATCGGGTCGCCCAGGGTGGTGCCGGTGCCGTGGGCCTCGACGGCGTCCACGTCGGCAGCGGTCAGGCGCGCGCTCGCCAGCGCCTGGGTGATCACCGCCTGCTGGGACGGGCCGTTCGGCGCGGTCAGGCCGTGGGACGCGCCGTCCTGGTTCACCGCGGAGCCGCGGACGACCGCGAGGACGGGGTGGCCGTTGCGGCGGGCGTCGGACAGCCGCTCCACCAGGAGCATGCCGACGCCCTCGCCCCAGCCGGTGCCGTCGGCGCTGTCGGAGAACGCCTTGCAGCGGCCGTCCACGGACAGGGCGCGCTGCCTGCTGTACTCGACGAACGTGCGCGGTGTGGACATGAACGTGGCGCCGCCCGCCAGCGCGAGGGAGCACTCGTCGCGGCGCAGTGCCACCATCGCGAGGTGCAGGGCCACCAGGGACGACGAGCAGGCGGTGTCCACCGTCACGGCGGGCCCGACGAGGCCGAGCGTGTAGGCGACGCGGCCGGAGGCGATGCTGCCCGCGCTGCCGTTGGCGAGGTAGCCCTCGAACCCGTCGGGGGCCTGCGGCAGCCGCGTCGCGTAGTCGTTGTACATGACGCCCGCGAACACGCCGGTCCTGGAGTCCCTGGCCTGCGCCGGGTCGATGCCCGCGCGTTCGAACGCCTCCCAGGAGGTCTCCAGGAGCAGGCGCTGCTGCGGGTCCATGGCCAGCGCCTCGCGCGGGCTGACGCCGAAGAACGCCGGGTCGAACTCCGTGGCGCCCTGGAGGAATCCGCCGTGGCGGGTGATGGAGGTGCCCGCGTGCTCCGGGTCGGGGTCGTGGAGCGCGTCGGTGTCCCAGCCGCGGTCGGCCGGGAACTCCACCACGGCGTCCCCGCCGTCGGCGACCAGTCGCCACAGGTCTTCCGGTGAGGCGACGCCACCGGGGTAGCGGCAGCTCATCCCGATGATCGCGATGGGCTCGTTCTCCCGCTCCTCGACCTCGCGCAGGCGCCGGCGGGCGTTGCGCAGGTCGGTGGTGGCCCGCTTGAGGTAGTCGCGGAGCTTGTTCTCGTTCTCCATTTAGCGTGCGCTCCTTACGGCGGTGCAGAAGAGGTCGACGCGGGCCGGCCCGGTCACGAGGTCTCGAGTTCGTTGTCGAGGTAGCCGAAGAGTTCGTCGTCGGTGGCCGAGTCGAGGTCGGAGCCGGCGTCCTCGCCGGTGTCCCCGGACCGGGCTTCGCTCCACCGGGCGAGCAGGGCGCGCAGCCGCAGGTCCGCCTTGGTGACGGTGCCGTCGTCGGTGAGGGCGAGCAGCACGTTCTCCAGCTGTTCGAGCTGGTCGAGCACGTCGGTCTCCGGCTCGGTCCCGGTGTGGGCGAGCAGGGGGAGGACGTGCCGGGCGATCGCGGCGGGCGTCGGGTGGTCGAACACGAGTGTCGACGGCAGCCGCAGTCCGGTGGCCGCGGTGAGCCGGTTGCGCAGTTCCACCGACGTCAGCGAGTCGAAGCCGAGGTCCCGCAGCCCGCGGCCGGGGTCGACCTCGGTGCCGGCGGCGTGGCCGAGCACGGCCGCGACCTGGGCGCACACCAGGTCGAGCACCGTCTGTTCGCGGTCCGCCACGGACTGGCCCGCGAGGGTGTCGGCGAACGACGCGGTGGCGACGGGGGGCGGCGGCGCGGCGGTGCGGGCGGGGGCGCGGACCAGGCTCCGCAGCAGGGGCGGCAGGGTGCCGTTCGCGGCCTGTGCGCGCAGCGTGGCGGTCTCCAGCGGGAGCGGCGCGAGTACGGCGCGGCCGTCCTCGGCCGCGGCGTCGAGGAGCGCGAGCGCCTCATCGGTGGGCAGTTCCCGGAGGCCGGAGCGGCCGAGCCGGGCCCGGTCGCCCGCCTCCAGCCCGGCCGTCATGCCGCTCGCGGCCGCCCACATGCCCCAGGCCAGCGAGACGCCGGGCAGGCCGAGCGCCTGGCGGCGGCGCACGAGGGCGTCGAGGGCGGCGTTCGCCGCCGCGTAGCTCGCCTGGCCCGCGCTGCCGAGGAGTCCGGCAGCGGAGGAGAACACGAGGAACGCGGACAGGTCGGCGTCCCTGGTCAGCTCGTCCAGGTGGAGCAGGCCGTCGATCTTCGGGGCGAGGACGCGGTCGATCCGCTCGGGTGTCAGGGACTCCAGCACGCCGTCGTCGACGACGCCCGCGGTGTGCACGACCGCGCCGAGCGGCCGGTCCAGCGAGGCGAGCAGCGCCGCCACCGACGCGCGGTCGGCCACGTCGCAGGCGACCACGGTCACCTGGGCACCCAGCGCCGCCAGTTCGTCGCACAGTTCCCCGGCGCCGTCGGTGGCCAGGCCCTTGCGTCCGGCCAGGACGAGGTTGCGCACCCCCCGGTCGGTGACCAGGTGGCGGGCCACCAGCGCGCCGAGGGTGCCGAGACCGCCGGTCACCAGGACCGGGCGGTCCGGGTCGAAGGGTGCGGGCACGGTCAGGACGGCCTTGCCGGCGTGCTGGGCCCGGTCGAGATGGCGGAACGCCTCGGGAGCGCGGCGGACGTCCCAGGTGCGTACCGGCAGGGGGCTGAGCACACCCGCCTCGAACAGGGCGAGGACGTCGACGAGCATCTCCTGGAGGCGGTCGGGGTGCGGCCGCGTCAGGTCGAACGTGGCGTGGCCGACGCCGGGAGGCAGGCCGGCCGGGTCGCGGCCGTCGGCGGCGCCGGGCGTGATGAACCGCCCGCCGCCGGACAGCAGTTCCAGGGAGCCGTCCTCGAAGTCCCGCGTCCGCGGGTTCAGCACCACGTCGACGCCGCGGCCGCCGGTCTGGGCGGTGAACTTCCCCACGAAGTCGTCGTCGTGCAAGGACGCCAGGTGCGAGTCGGGTACGCCGGCCGCCCGCACCGTGTCCCGCTCGGCGGGGCTCGCGGTCGCGTACACCTCCGCGCCCCAGTGCCGGGCGAGTTGTACGGCGGCCAGGCCGATGTCGCCGTCGGCGGCGTGCACCAGTACGGACTCGCCCGGGCGCAGCACCGCCAGGTCGCGCAGGGCGTGGTGGGCCGTGAGGAACGCGACCGGCACGGACGCGGCGCGGGTGAAGGACCACCCGGCGGGTATCGGGGCGAGGAGCCTGCGGTCGGTGACGGCGAGCGGCCCGAAGCCCTGGCTGACGAGGCCGAGGACGCGGTCGCCCACCGCCAGGTCGGTCACGTCCGCGCCGACCTCGGTCACCACGCCGGCGGCCTCGCTGCCGAGTCCGGCCGTGGCGGGGTGGCGGTCCAGGGCGATCAGGGTGTCCCGGACGTTCACTGCGGCCGCACGGACGGCGATGCGGACCTCGCGGGGTGCAAGGGGCGCGGCGGCGTCGGGGTGCGCTACCAGGGTGAGGCCGGTGAGGGAGCCGCGCGGCCGGGCGTCGAGGCGCCACGGGCCGTGGGCGGGCGGGGCGAGCGGGGCGTCGGCGGCCGCGCGGGCCAGCCTGGGCACCGTCATCTCCCCGGTACTCAGGGCGAGTTGGGTTTCTCCGGAGGCGAGCGCGGCGGGTACGGCGCGGGCGGACTCCGCGGTGCCGTCGAGGTCCACCAGGGCGAACCGGCCGGGGTTCTCGGTCTGCGCCGACCGCACCAGACCCCACACGGCCGCCTGGGCCGGGTCGGGCGTTACGGGGTCGACCGCGCCGCGGGTCACGAACACCAGGCGGCTGTGCACGGTCCGCTCGTCGGCGAGCCAGTCCTGGGCGAGCGTCAGCGCCCAGGTCACCGCCTCGCGCGCCGCCTTCCCGTGGTCGCCGGACGGCTGCGGGCAGGCAGCGAGCAGGTCGGTCACGCCGTCGAGCGCGCCGAAGCCGCGGACGGTGGGGGCGTCGACGCCGAGATCGCCGAGGTCACCGTCGCCGAGCACGGCGAGACCGGGCGTGCTGTCCCCGGTCGCTTCGGCGGGCGTCCACTCAAGGGCGAGCAGGGAGTCCGCACTCCGGGCGGCGAGCCCGCGCAGCTCCACCGGTCGCATGACCAGGGAGTCGACACTCGCCACGGGTCGGCCGGCCGGGTCCGCGACGGCCAGCGCCATGCCGTCCTTGCCCTTGGGCGACCAGCGCACCCGCAGCGTAGAGGCGCCGACGGCGTGCAGCCGTACCCCGGTGAAGCTGAACGGCAGCCGGGGCCCGCCGCCGGTCTCGTCGAGGGCGCGCAGCACGGGGGCGTGCAGCGCGGCGTCGAGCAGCGCCGGGTGCACACTGAAGCCGTCGCCGCCGGTGCCGTCCGGCAGGGCCACCTCGACGTAGGCGTCGTCGCCGTGGCGCCAGGCGGCCCGCAGCGCACGGAACACGGGCCCGTAGCCGTAGCCCAGTTCGGTGAGACGGTCGTAGACGTCGTCGACGTCCATCGGCGTCGCGCCCTGGGGCGGCCAGTCGGCGAGCTCGGTCGCCGGGGCGTCGCCCGTCGTGAGCGTGCCGGTGGCGTGCTCGGTCCACGGCTCGTCCCGGTCGGCGTCCTCGGCCCGCGAGTGCACCCGGATGGCGCGCCTGTCGTCGCTCTGCGCGCCGACGGTGACGCGCAGGGCGAGGCCGCCGCGCTCGGGCAGGACCAGGGGGGCGTGCAGGGTCAGTTCCTCGACGGTGTCGAGGCCGCAGTGGCCCGCGGCGTGCAGGGCGAGGTCGAGGAACCCGGTGCCGGGGAACAGCACCCGGTCGCCGACGCCGTGGTCGGCGAGCCACGGCTGTACCCGGGTGGACAGCCTGCCGGTGAAGACGACGCCGTCGGAGTCGGGCAGCGCGACGGCGGCGCGGAGCAGCGGGTGGTCGCCGGTGGCGACACCGAGGGCCGTCGTCGCCCCGTCGCCCGCGGGGGCGACGGCGGCGGTCAGCCAGTACCTCTCGTGCTGGAAGGCGTAGGCGGGCAGGTCGACGCGGCTGCCGCGGCCGCCGAGGACGGCGGCCAGGTCGAGCCGGGCGCCCCGGACGTGGAGGTGCGCGGCGGCGAGGGCCAGCGCGTCCGGCTCGGGCCGCTCGGAGCGCAGCGTCGGTACGAACACCGCGTCGGGGGCGCTGTCCTGACCCATGGCGGTGAGAGCGCTCCCGGGACCGACCTCGACCATCGTGGTCACGCCCTGCGCGACCAGTGCGGTGACGCCGTCGGCGAACCGCACGGGCCGGCGCACGTGCCGTACCCAGTGGTCGGGCGAGGCGAGTTGGTCGGCATCGACCGGCGCGCCGGTGAGTGTGGACACGATCGGCACCGTGGGCGGATGGGCGGTGGCGCCCTCGACGACGCGGCGGAACTCCGCGAGCATCGGCTCCATCAGCGGCGAGTGGAACGCGTGGCTGACGCGCAGCCTGGTCACCTTGCGGCCCTGCGCCTTGAGGCGGTCGGCGAGGTCGATGACCTCGCGGGCGCTGCCGGACAGGACCAGGGAGTTCGGGCCGTTGATGGCGGCGATGCCGACGTGGTCGGAGCACTCCGGCGCGATCTCGTCCTCGGTGGCCTGCACCGCGACCATGACGCCGCCGGAGGGCAGCGCCTGCATGAGCGCGCCGCGGGCGGCGACGATCGCGCAGGCGTCGGGGAGCGAGAAGACGCCCGCGACGTGCGCGGCGGCCAGTTCGCCGATCGAGTGGCCCGCGAGCGCGTCGGCCCGCAGGCCCCAGGACTCCCACAGCCGGTACAGGGCGACCTCGACGGCGAACAGCGCGGGCTGCGCGTACTCGGTGCGGTCCAGTGCGGCCTGGTCGTCGCCGAAGACGACGTCGCGCAGCGGCACCGCGAGGAGCGGGTCGAGGTGGGCGAACACCTCGTCGAGCGCGTCGGCGAACACGGGGTGCGTCTCGTACAGGCTCCGGCCCATGCCGATGCGCTGGGAGCCCTGGCCGGAGAACAGCACGGCGAGCCTGCCGCCGTCGGGGGCACCCCGCACCACGGTGGGGGCGTCGGTGCCCTCGGCGAGCGCGTCGAGTCCGGCGCGCAGTTCGGGTGTGCCGGTGCCGAGGACGACCGCGCGGTGGTCGAGGGCGGCCCGTCCGGACGCGAGCGTCGCGGCGACGTCCACCGGTGAGAGCCCGGGCCGCTCGTCCACGGCGGCCGCCAGGCGGGCGGCCTGTGCGCGCAGCGCGGTGGTGTCGCGGGCGGACAGGGCCCAGACGAGGGGCCGGCCGTCCGGTTCGTCGGCCCGGGCCGGGGCGACGGGCTCGGCCTGTTCGAGGATGACGTGACCGTTGGTGCCGCTGACGCCGAACGCGGAGACGGCGGCCCGCCGCGGCCTGCCGGCCTCGGGCCACGGCCGGTGCTCGGCGAGCAGTTCCACGGCGCCGGTGGACCAGTCGACGTGCTGGGAGGGCCGGTCGAGGTGGAGGGTGCGCGGCAGGACGCCGTGCCGCATCGCCTGCACCATCTTGATGACGCCGGCGATGCCGGACGCGGCCTGTGTGTGGCCGATGTTCGACTTCAGTGCGCCGAGGAGCAGCGGCCGGTCGGCAGGGCGGTCCTGGCCGTAGGTGGCGAGCAGGGCCTGCGCCTCGATGGGGTCGCCGAGCCGGGTGCCCGTGCCGTGGCCCTCGACGGCGTCGACGTCCGACGCGGTGAGGCCCGCGTTGGTGAGTGCCGCGCGGATGACGCGCTGCTGCGCGGGGCCGCTGGGCGCGGACAGGCCGTTCGACGCGCCGTCCTGGTTGATCGCGGAGCCGCGGACGACGGCGAGGACCTCGTGGCCGGCCGCCCGGGCGACGGAGAGCCGTTCCAGGAGGATCAGGCCCGCGCCCTCGCCCCAGCCGACGCCGTCGGCGGCGTCGGCGTAGGGCTTACACCGGCCGTCGGGGGCCAGGCCGCCCTGCAGGCTGAACTCGGCGAAGGCCGTCGGCGTCACCATGATCGCCGTGCCGCCCGCCAGGGCCATCGAGCACTCGCCCGAGCGCAGCGCCTGCACCGCGAGGTGCAGGGCGACCAGCGAGGACGAGCAGGCGGTGTCGACCGTGACGGCGGGGCCGCGCAGGCCCAGCGTGTAGGCGATCCGGCCCGATACGACGCTCAACGCGTCGCCGGTCAGCCGGTAGCCGTCCATCTCGGGCGTCGCCTGCTCCAGGGTGCCCGCGTAGCTCTGCGGCGAGGCGCCGACGAACACGCCGGTGAGGCTGTCGCGCACGGACGTCGGGTCGATGCCCGCCCGTTCGAAGGCTTCCCAGGCCAGTTCGAGGACCTGACGCTGCTGGGGGTCCATCGCCAGCGCCTCGCGCGGGGCGATGCCGAAGAAGTTCGCGTCGAACCCGCCCGCGTCGTCGACGAAGGCGCCCTCCAGGGTGCGGCTGCGGCCCTGGGCCTGAGCGTCGGCCGGGTACAGCCGGTCGGTGTCCCAGCCCCGGTCGTCCGGGAAGGGCCCGACGGCGTCGCGTCCGTCCAGGACGAGTGACCACAGGTCCTCGGGTCCGCGCACGCCGCCGGGGTAGCGGCAGCTCATCGCCACGACCGCGATCGGCTCGTCGGCCTCGCGGGTCACGGTCCGGCCCGGTGCGGCGGTCTGCCGCTCGCCGAGGACCACGGAGTGCAGGTGGCGGGCGAGCGCTTCCGGCGTCGGGTGGTCGAACACGACGGTGGTGGGCAGCCGCGTGCCGGTGGCGGCGTTGAGGCGCTTGCGCACCTCGATGGCGGTGAGGGAGTCGAAGCCCAGCTCGCGGAAGGCCCGGTCGGGTGTGACGGCTTCGGGGCCGTCGTGGCCGAGCACCGCGGCCGCGTGGCCGCGCACCAGGTCGAGCAGGTGCCGGTGCTGATCGGCCTCGCCCAGTGCGGTGAGGTGGTCGGCCAGGGCGCCGTCCGGGGCCGGCTGCTCCGCCTCGTCCCGCGCGGCCAGTGCCACGACGTCGGGTATCTCGCTGATCAGCGGGCGGGAGCGGGCCGCGGTGAAGCCGGGGGCGAAGCGGGGCCAGTCGACGTCGGCGACCGTCAGGGTCGTCTCGTCCGCCGCGAGGGCGGTGGCGAGCGCGCCGATGGCGAGTTCGGGCCGCATGGGGCGCATGCCCCTGCGGCGCAGTCGGTCGTCGAGGTCGTCGGTGACCATGCCCTTGCCCTCGCCCGCCCACATGCCCCAGGACACCGAGGTGGCGGGCAGGCCGTCGGCGCGGCGGCGCTGCGCGAGGGCGTCGAGGTAGGCGTTGGCCGCGCCGTAGGCGCCCAGTTCGCCGCTGCCCCACACCGCGGATCCGGAGGAGAACAGGACGAACGCGTCGAGGTCGCGCCCGGCGCACAGTTCGTCGAGGTGGGCGGCGCCGACGGCCTTGGCCGCCAGGGCGTGGGCGAGGTCCTCGGTGTCCGTGTCGGCAAGCGGCTTGGACACGACGACGCCCGCGGCGTGGAACACCGAGCGCACGGGCGTGCCGTCGGCGTCGAGCCGCGCGAACAGGCCGGCGAGCGCGGCGCGGTCGGTCGCGTCGCAGGCGGCGACGGTGGTGCGGACGCCGAGCGCGGTCAGCTCGGCCTCCAGCTCGCGCGTGCCGGGCGCGCCGGCTCCGCTGCGGCTGGTCAGGACGATGTGCTCGGCGCCGTTGCCCGCCAGCCAGCGGGCGACGTGCCCGCCGATGGCGCCGGTGCCGCCGGTGATCAGCGCGGTGCCGCCGGTGCGCCATGCGGTGGCGGCCGCCGGCGCGGTGGCCGGGGTCAGCCGTCGTACGGAGACACCGGAGGCCCGGACCGCCAGTTGGTCCTCGTCGCCGGGCCGGGTGAGCACGGCGGCGAGGCGCGTCGAGGTTCTGCCCTCGGGGGTGGTGGGCAGGTCGACGATGCCGCCCCAGCGGTCCGGGTGTTCGAGGCCGACGCTCAGGCCCAGGCCCCACACCTGGCTCTGCGTCGGGTTGGTGAGCGGATCGGAGCGTCCGACGGACACCGCGCCCGTCGTGGCCAGCCACAGCGGCGCGCCGATCCCGGCGTCGCCGAGGGCCCGCACGAGCGCCAGCGTGCCGGAGAGTCCGCGCGGGACGTCCGGCGCGGCGGGGTCGGTCCTCTCGTCCAGGGCGAGCAGGGACAGGACTCCGCTGGGTACGACGTCCAGGGCGCGCAGCGACTCGGCCGAGCCGTCGGTTTCGAGGACGTCGGCGCCGTGGGCGCGCAGGGCCTCGACGGCCGCCGTGTGCCACGGGTGTTCCGCCTCGGAGGGCGAGCCGACCACGAGCCAGGTGCCGGTCAGGACCGGCGTGGTGGCGGCGGTGAGCGGACGCCAGGTGACCTTCAGGCGCCAGGCGTCGACGGCGGACCGCTCCTGCCTGCGGCGGCGCCAGTCGGCCAGGCTGGGCAGGACGTCGGTCAGCGGCGCGTCGGCGGGCACGTCCAGCGTGGCGGCGAGGTCGCCGCGCTCCACCGCGGACCAGAACTCCTCAACGGCGGGGTCGCCGCCCGCCGTCGGGCGGGCCGTGTCGTCGAGCCAGTAGCGCGTGCGCTGGAAGGGATACGTCGGCAGGTCGACATGTCGCCCGGCAGGCACCAGGGCGCGCCAGTCGAAGGGCAGGCCCTCGACGTACGCCTCGGCGGCCGAGAGCAGGAACCGGTCGAGCTCGCCGTCGGTCCGGCGCAGGGTGCCGACGACGATGGCGTCGCGCCCGGTCGCGTCCAGCGTCTCGCGCACGCCGAAGGTGAGGACGGGGTGGGGGCTGCATTCGACGAACGTGCCGACGCCGTGCTCCAGGAGACCGCGCGTGGCGTCCTCGAACCGCACGGTGTGCCGCAGGTTCCGGTACCAGTAGTCGGCACCGGCCTCGGTCCCGGTCAGCCACTCCCCCGTGACGGTGGAGAGCATCGGCACCTGCGCGGCCGTGGCCTCCACTCCGGCCAGCAGGGTCGCCAACTCGGCCTGGATCCGCTCGACGTGGGGCGAGTGGGACGCGTAGTCGACAGGAACCCGACGGGCGCGTACGTCATCGGCGGCGCAGGACTCCATGAGCTCGTCGAGGGCGTCCGCGTCGCCCGCGACGACCACCGAACCGGGGCCGTTGACGGCCGCGACCGAGATCCGCCCGTCCCAGCGGGCGATCCGCTCACGCGCCACGTCGACCGTCACCGCGAGCGAGACCATGCCGCCCAGCCCCGACAGCGCCAGGATCGCCCGGCTGCGCAAGGCCACGATCCGTGCGGCGTCCTCCAGCGACAGAGCGCCCGCGACATGCGCGGCGGCGATCTCGCCCTGACTGTGTCCCACCACCGCGTCCGGCTCGACACCGTACGAACGCCACAGCGCGGCCAGCGACACCATCACCGCGAACAGTGCGGGCTGCACGACGTCCACGCGCTCCAGCGCGTCGGCGTCGTCCAGGACGTCCCACAACGACCAGTCCACATAGGGGGCAAGCGCCTCGGCGCAGGCGCCCATGGAGGCCCGGAACACCGGGGAGGACTGCGCAAGCGCCGTCCCCATCCCCAGCCACTGCGACCCCTGACCGGGGAAGACGAACGCCACCTTCCCGGCAGGGCGCGCGACACCGACCGCCACGCGGGCGGACTCGGCGCCCTGCGCCACCGCCGTCAACGCATCCGCACCGCCGGCCACCACCACGGCCCGGTGATCGAACACCGACCGCGACAGCAGAGCATCAGCCACAGCCGCCGAGCCCAACTGCTCGACGGAAGGGGCGAGTCGAGCCGCATGGGCACGCAACGCGTCTTCCGTGCGGGCGGACAGCACCAAAGGAGTCGGCCCGGACACCGGCGGCTCGTCGGCCACCACCTCGTCCGGTGCCTGCTCCAGGACGACGTGGGCGTTGGTGCCGCTGATGCCGAACGAGGACACGGCGGCCCGCCGCGGGCGCGTGACCTGCGGCCACGGCGTGGTCTCGGTGACCAGCGACACCGCGCCGGACGACCAGTCGACGTGCGGCGTGGGCTCGGTGATGTGCAGGGTCCGCGGCAGCGTGCCGTGCCGCAGCGCGAGGACCATCTTGATCAGGCCCGCCACGCCCGAAGCCGCCTGGGTGTGACCGATGTTCGACTTCACCGAGCCGAGCAGCAGCGGCCGGTCGGCGGGGTGCTCCCGGCCGTAGGTGGCAAGGAGCGCGTCCGCCTCGATCGGGTCGCCGAGGCGTGTGCCGGTGCCGTGCGCCTCGACGGCGTCGACCTCGGCGGCCGGGACGCCCGCGTCGGCGAGCGCCTGTCGGATCACCCGGCGCTGCGCGGGGCCGCTGGGGGCGGTGAGGCCGTTGGACGCGCCGTCCTGGTTGACCGCGGTGCCCTTGATCAGGGCGAGCACGGGGTGCCCGTTGCGCCGTGCGTCGGACAGGCGCTCCAGGACCACCATCGTGGCGCCCTCGGCGAGGCCGAAGCCGTCCGCGCTTGCGGAGAACGCCTTGCACCGCCCGTCGGGGGCGAGCGCGCGCTGCCTGCTGAACTCGACGAACATGCCCGGCGAGGGCATGACCGTGACGCCGCCCGCGAGCGCGAGGGGGCACTCGCCGCGCCGCAGCGACTGCACGGCCACGTGCAGGGCGGCCAGCGACGAGGAGCACGCGGTGTCGACGGTGAGCGCGGGGCCCGCGAACCCGAAGGTGTACGAGAGCCTGCCGGACGCGACGCTCGCGGTGTTGCCGGTGAGGAGGTAGCCCTCCAGGTCCGCGGGCGCCTCGTGCAGCCGCGGGCCGTAGTCCATGGTCATGGCGCCCACGAACACGCCCGTCCGGCTGCCGCGCAGCTGAGCCGGGTCGATGCCGGCGCGCTCGATCGACTCCCAGGCGATCTCCAGGAGCAGCCGCTGCTGCGGGTCCATCGCCAGCGCCTCGCGCGGCGATATCCCGAAGAACTCCGGGTCGAACCGGTCGGCGTCGTGCAGGAATCCGGCCTCGCGCTGGTAGTAGCCGCCGGCCCGCTCGGCGTCCTCGTCGTAGCGCCCGTCCAGGTCCCAGCCGCGGTCGGTGGGGAACGGGGTGACGCCCTCGCCGCCCTCGGACAGCAGCGCCCACAGGTCCTCGGGGCTGTGCACGCCGCCGGGCAGGCGGCAGCTCATGGCCACGACGGCGATCGGCTCGTCGTCACCGGCCGCCGCGAGGGCCGACGGCTCGTCGTCCTCGGCCGGGGCGCCGGTCAGGACCCGGTCGATGTGCTCGGCGAGGCCCCGGCACGTCGGGGTGTCGAACACGGCCGACACCGGCAGGTTCAGGCCGGTCGCCGCGTTCAGCAGGTTCCGCAGGGTCACGGCGCCCGCCGAGTCGATGCCCAGTCCCAGGAGCGGCGCGTCCGCATCGGCCTCGGACGGCGCGCTCCCGCCGACGACGGCGGCGACCTGCGCGCGGACCAGGTCGATCAGGACCGTGCGGCGGTCGGGGGCGGCCGCGAGCCGGTCGGCGAGCGACGGGGCGGGGGCGACCGCGGGGGCCGCGTGCAGCGGGTAGGCGGGCAGCGGCACGGCGCGGGCGTCCCGGCCCGCGAACACCGCGTCCCAGTCGGGGAGTACGCCGTGCGCGTGCAGCTCGGCGAGCGCACTGGTCAGCTGGTCGGCGCCGCCGTGGTCCCTGCGCAGCGTGCCGACGACGGTGGCCGCCACGCCCGCTTCCTCGGCGGTCTCCTGCACGGCCCGGGTGAGGACGGGGTGCGGGCTCGGCTCCAGGAGCAGGTGGTGTCCGGCGGCCAGCACGGCGCGGGTGGCGCGCTCGAAGTCGGCGGTGTGGCGCAGGTTGCGGCACCAGTGGTCCGCGGTGAGATCGAGCGGGTCGACCCTGGCACCCGTGGTGGCCGTGTAGACCGGCACGTCCGTCGGGCGGGGGGTGATCGGGGTGAGGCCGGCGCGCAGCGCGTCGAGCACGGAGTCGACCTGGCGGCCGTGTGCCGCGAGGCGGATGGCGATGCTCCTGGCCCTGATGCCGGCCGCGGCCAGTTCGGCGAGGAGTTCGGTGGCCTGGTCCTCGGTGCCGGAGACCAGGACCGAGCCGGGGGCGTGCACGGCGGCCAGGTCGAGCCCGTCGTAGCGGGTCAGCCGCTCGCGCACCTCGTCGGCGCTTGCCAGCACGGAGAGCATCACACCGCGTTCGAGCAGGTGCACCTGTGCCTGGCTGAACAGGGCCACGGCGCGGGCGCCGTCCTCGACGGACAGCGCGCCCGCGACGGTCGCGGCCGGGATCTCGCCGACGCTGGAGCCGACCACGGCGGCGGGCCGCACGCCCCAGGACCGCCAGAGCGCGGACAGGGCCACCATCATCGCCCATAGCGCGGGTTGCCCCACGTCCGGCCGGTCCAGGGACGGCTTGTCCGCGGTGCCGCGCAGCACGTCCATCACGGGCCAGTCCACGTGCGGTGCGAGGGCGTCCGCGCAGGCGTGCAGGTGCTCGGCGAACACCGGTGACGCGGTGAGGAGTTCGTCGGCCATGCCCAGCCACTGCGGGCCGTGCCCGGGGAAGACGAAGGCGAGGTCGTCCGCCGCGGCCCGCGCGGGCGTTCCGGTCGCGAGCCCCGGCACGGCCAGGCCGCCCTGGCTGAAGGCGAGCAGGTCGTCGGCCAGCCGCGCGCGGTCCCCGCCGACGAACACGGCGCGCCGGCCGAGCGCGGGCCGGGTGGTGGCGAGGGAGTAGGCGATGTCGGCGAGCGGCAGGTTCGGCTCGGCCTGGAGCAGGGTGTGCAGGTCGGCGGCCCGTGCGCGCAGCGCGTCCTGGCTGTGTGCGGACAGGGTGACCGGGACGGCGGGTCCCTCCGGCGCGGTGCGGCCGGGCCCGGGGCGTCCCGCGCGCAGCGCGGCCTCCACGAGGGCGGGAACGCTCTCGGGCCATGCGTGGCCGGTGTCGAGCCGGTAGGCGAAGGCCGCGGTTCGCGGGGCGTCCGTGCGTGCGAGGACGGCGAAGGCTCCGTCCGCCCCGACCAGGGCGAGGGCGCAGTCACCGGACTGTACGGCGGCGACGGCTTCGGCGACGGGGTCGTGCCCGGTCCGGGACCGGCCTAAGAGACCTAAGAGGCCTAACGCGCCCGCCAGTTCGGCCGCGTCGCCCCCGGCCGCGCCCTCGGCGGCCAGATGGACATCGATGTCCACCCGGTCGGCGCTGATGCCCGCGTCCTCGCAGGCTCTCCACGCCGACTCCAGTTCGGCTGTCCGGCTCGCGGGCAGGGGCACGCCGGTCAGTTCGGCCCATGCCCCTGCGTCCGATTCCGCTCGTACCGGTGCCGCGGGTGCGACCCCGATGACGGCGACAGTGTCTGTGTCCACTCGCGCCAATTCGCACATGGCAGCTTCTGCCCTCGTCAGTCGTCCATTAGAACTGAACGCATGCATGACACCATGCATGGCTCATACATGACTGGCCTGAATTGGCTCGGAGTATTTCCAAGCCAATCCGCCGCGACAACGGTCGCAAGTCAAGACCAATGATCCAGAAATTGTCAACCAAAGACTTTTTCGATCCGAACTACGGCGTGCCGCGTTGACCCGGCACCCCCGGGCGAGCAGTGTCCGCCACGGGCGAGCGGGCGCGAAATCAAGACACGCAGACACACGGAACCACCACACGAACTTCCAGCTCACGGCACCGTCAAGGACCCGTGAAGAGCCCCCTCCGCCCCTTGGGGCAACACCCCTGCCCTTCAGAGCAACGCCGCCTACCTGTACGACACAAGCGCCCGGGGCGCACCTCCAGAGACGGGAAAGCAAACGGCAAGCGCATTCACCGGCACTCGCCAGTCATGTGACCGTTAATTTCAAGCCACACGTAATCCCCGCATGCGCAAGCCTTTACCTCTGCCCGCTGGCGAAAATCTACGGCACGCCAGGCCGAAAACACCTCACCGACCGGACGTGTCAGGGTTCACACGGCATGCGCACCACGCCGTCGTGCCGGCGACGCGCCCCCGGGCGGCGAGAACGACCGGGCGGGAAACGTGGCGCTTGCGCGGCGCCGACGAGGCCTGCCGCTCGCGCCCCTGTCCGCCGAGCCCAGGCCGCGCCGCGAGTTGGATGACGGAAGACTTGCAGGTGACGCCCCCAGGGATCCGCGCCCGCAGGAGCGGCAGCGGGGCAGCGCCTCGTGGGCGCCAGCGCCCGGCAGGGGCGATGCGGCTTCAGCGCCGTCCGGCGCGACAGCATCTGTCACGCCACGCATCACCCTGCCGATGGCGAACCGAATTGCGAAATGGCCGTGCGCCGAGAAGGCTGGTCAGGTCATGGGTGCGAGGACACGTGGAAACACGCGACGACAACACTCTTTCGGCATTGATGAGACCCAGGCCGGGGTCGAGGTCCGCGACACATAAGGCGAGCATCGCAGGGCGGCAGGCCCGACGCGGTTTTTCATGCGGTCAACGGCCCGACCCGGTCTCCATGGGGCAGCCCGGACGGCATGCCTGGAAGTACTGGAACCTGCATCGTGAGCCACTGAGTCTAGTCCCCCTTTCCATGGATCCCATGGACTCTGGGCGGGCGCCGGGCTCGATGCAGCGGTCAAGAGAAGACGCTCCGAAAGCCCGACCGGTTGCGCGGGCGGATTGCGGTAAGCGAGTCGAATACCGAACCCGCGCCCCCGTGACTGAGCCAACGGTATCGGAGCGGACAGGGCCCGTTCCACCCTCTCCGATTGTGGTTATCAAAAGCGGAATCCCGCTTCTCCTTTTGCTGGCGCAGGCGCTGCCTCGCGCGACGAACCGGCCGCCATACACGCCGGAGCGAATCCCCACTTCCCACGTCACAGGTCATTACCCCAGGTAAGTTTCGCGTCCGCGACACCGGACAAGGGCACATGCCATGAGCATGTGTGCGCAGCTGGGAAACGGGCATCGCGAAGCCCGCCGTGCCCGTTTCGCCGCCCAGGTCGCCCGTTTGCCGCCCGTTTCGGGCACTTACTGCCACAGAGCGACCCACGTCACACCCACAGTCATGACCGCCTCGGCACGCATTTCTGCCTCCACACGCACTTCTGCCCGCGCACGCAGGGCGGCCCTCCGCACGCACTTCCGCCTCGGGGCGCACGGCGTGGCGGCCTCCGCACGCGCGGCGGCCTGGGAGCACTCCCGTACACCCTGCGTAGTAGTCACGATGGCTCCCCCCGCAGGATGACCGCGGGTGTGCCCTGGGCCATGCTGTGGCCCGTGACAGCTGATCTTCGCCACGCCGGAGCCGAACCCGGAGATGGAGACGGAGAAGGAGACGGGGGCGCCCCTGCGGCATCCGCTCCGCCGTCGCTCCCTGCCGAGCGCACGCACCGGCCACCCCGTTCCCGGCTGCGGCGGTGGCTGCGGCGCGGCGCGCTGGGCTGTGCCGTGGTGTTCGTGGCCGTCACGGCGGCCTCGTTCGTCTACAACGGCGTCACGGCCGGGCGCGCCGCGCCACCGCGGGGGCTCAGGTACGTACAGGCCGCCGACATCCGCACGCGCTACCAGACCTGGGGCACGGCGGGCCCTCCGGTCGTCCTGGTGCACGGCGCCTTCGAATCCGTGGACACCTGGTCGCGCCTTGCCCCGCTGCTCGCCCGCGACCACCGGGTGTACGCGCTCGACCTGACGGGCAACGGATACAGCGAACGCCACGGCCCGTACACCGCCGACCATTTCGCCCGTCAGCTCCTGGGCTTCCTGGACGCCGTGCACCTCGGCGGTCCGGGCGAACGCCCGCTGCTGGTGGGGCACTCCAGCGGAGCCGCCGTGGTCACCGAGGCGGC
This sequence comes from Streptomyces sp. NPDC007971, assembly GCF_042958635.1. Lineage (NCBI taxonomy): Bacteria > Bacillati > Actinomycetota > Actinomycetes > Kitasatosporales > Streptomycetaceae > Streptomyces > Streptomyces sp. NPDC007971. Next base: position 95,024 of record NZ_JBIBJK010000028.1, on the reverse strand, counting down.
GTTGCGGGCCCCTGGCCGGCTGGGCGGCGTGATGCTCCTCGACGGCGACGCCCTCGACACGGGTGCCGGGCCGCCGCCGGCCCTCAAGTACGTGCTGATCGACCCGTACCGCACCAGCCTGCTGCGGCTGGGGCTCGGCGTCGAGGCGGTGATCCGCAGCCTGTACGACGCACAGTGCGGGCCTGCCTGTCCACGGCTGGATGCCGCCGGTCTGGATCAGTGGCGACGCCCGCTCCGGGTGCCGGGCGCGGAGAGTGCGCTGTGGAGCATGCTGGCCGCGGGCGTGCCGGGTCTGCCCGCGGACCGGGTGGCCCGACTCGCCGGGGTGAACCTGCCCAAGTCGGTGGTGTTCGGTGCCCAGGACGACGTGTTCGGCAAGCAGACTCCGCGGGAGACCGCCCGGCGCATCGGCGCACCGCCGGCGACGCTCATACCCGGCGCCCGGCACCTGACGATGATCTCCAGTCCCGAGGCGGTCGCGGCGGCCGTGGACAGACTCACCGCGGCATCCGTCGCGGCATCGCGGTGACTGAGCCGCGGCCCCGGCTCAGGACCGCGGGGGCCGAGAAGGCGGGCGGGGGTGAGTCCGACCGCCTCGGGGGCCGGGGTGGTCCGACCGCCGGGGCAGAGCAGGCGGCTGCCGCCCGGGCGGCGTTCCCGGGCGAGCGCGACGAGGCACACCGGCCGGCGCAGCGGCAGGCACGGCCTTCGCGAGGAAGGGGGACCACTAGGGTTCGAGGGTGCCGACCTACAGCATTGGCCAGGCCGCGCGCCTGTTGCGAGTCAGTCCGGAGACCGTGCGCCGATGGGCGGATGCGGGCCGGCTGCCGATGGGGCGGGACGGCTCGGGGAACCGGGTGATCGACGGCGTGGGACTGGCGCGGTTCGTGCGGGAGCGCTCCTGCGAGGACGAGCGGGGCGGGGCGGCCGGTCCCCCGACTTCTGTGCGCAACGCACTCACGGGGATCGTCACGGCATTGCGGGCGGACGACGTCGTGGCCCGGGTGGAGATCCAGGCCGGTCCGCACCGGATCGTGTCCCTGGTGACCCGGGAAGCCGTGGACGAACTGGGGCTGGCGGTCGGGGTCACCGTCATCGCGCGGGTGAAGTCGACGAGCGTACAGGTCGAGCGGTCGTAGCGGACGCTGTGGTGCTCGGCTCCGCGCGACACAGCAGCGCGGCCCACAGGTCCAGGCGGTCCCGGAGGCGGGAGAGGTCACGGCCGGTGAAGTGCTCGATGCGCTGGATCCGGTAGTGAACCGTATTGACGTGCACGTGCAGCGCCTCGGCCGTGCGGGCCCAGGAGCCGTCGTGGAGGAGGAACACTTCCAAGGTGTCCAGCAGCGCGGCGGCTGAGGCGCTCCGGGTGTCGAGCAGCGGCCCGAGCACGGTGCGGCTGAAGGCGGTGCGGACCTCGGCCGGAATGCCGGTGAGCAGCGTGTCCAGCGTGGTCAGGGACGTGGCGTCCGCCAGGGACGAGGTGCCGGCGCCCTTCGCCCGTGCCGAGGCCAGGGCGTAGCGGGCCTCGGCCAGGGCACCCGGCAGTCCGGTCGCCTCGCCGACCGGTGAGGCGAGCCCGCCGTGCAGGGGGGAGCCGGGCTCGCACGCGGCCACCGGCGGCCAGGCCGCGGCCAGAGGGGCGGCGGTGTCCTCGGGTACGACCGCGAATGCGGTCCCGTCGGGCAGGCGTCCCACGGCGGCGAACGCCGGCGTCGTGTGCGCGACCGCCTCTGTCAGCGCGCCCTCCGCCAGTCCCTCGTGCCGGGCGCCGGTGTCGGCCACGACCACGAGGTACGGGCCCTGAGCCGGCAGACCGCAGGCCCGCACCACGGCCGCCACGTCGCCGGCTTCCGGAGAGGTCAGCAGCCTGCCGAGTTCGTCCGCTCTCTGGTGCTCGGCGGCCCGTCGGCGGATCAGCGCCTCCTGGCAGCGGCCCAGGACGCCGGTGATCTCGTGGAGCAGGCGCGGTGGTGCGGCCGCACCGTCCGGCAGGTGCAGCCACCAGCGTTCGTAGGGGGTGACCGCGTCCGCCTCCACGGGCACCGTCACACCGGTGTCGCCCCTGCCCAGGACACCGCTGTCGCCCTTGGTCAGGGCGGCGGCCTCGCCTGCCGGGAGCGGGTCCGCGCCCGGTGTGACCGCGACGGTCCGGCCCGTCGGGGTCAGGAGGTAGGCCGCGGTCCGGTCGAGATGCGCGAAGGCGCCGGCGAGAATCAGGGCCGGGTCGGCGTCCTGTGCGACCAGCCGGTTCAGCCGGCCCCGCACGTGTTCGGGCAGGGCGTGGTGGCGGCTGAGCCCGCCCCACTGCCGCAGGTACACGGTGTCGGTGATCTCGCGGAACATCACGTGGGCCGGCACGCCGGCGACCGGGACCCCGTGCCGTGCACATGCCTCGACGAGGTCGTCGGGCACCGAACCGTGGGTCTCCTCACCGGCGAGCAGCGCGGCGGCGCCCGCGTCCTTCAGCCCGGAGACGAAGCGTTCGGCCTTGCCCCTTCCCCCCTCCGGGCTCCACCAGACGAGTCCGCTGAGCACGACCTCGTCGGGCCGGACGAAACGGGCCGGGTCCTCCAGGTCGGTGACGGTGACGCCGCTGATCTCCTGCCTCAGCAGTGCGTCCTCGGCCCAGAGCAGGCGCAGGCCGAGGGACTCGTCCTGCAGAAGGTGTTCGACGTGCATGGGTTCCGGCTCCTCGTACGGCTGCCGGGTGGCGGTGCCTGACACCCGGCATCTCACATTCACCAGGTGCGTGCGAGTCCTCGCATCGTAAGTGCCAGATGAGACGAGCGGTATGCCTCTTGGTTGATTCACCAAGTATCGGGGCGGGCCGCCCGTCGTTTCCGTGCTGGGAACCAGTCGTTTTGGCCGGTTCGCATTGCTTCACTGGCGGTCATGGACCTGAACACGGTGGTGGAGATCCGGGACGCCCGGCACCCGGCGCCCTGGCGGCCGGGCGACGGCTGGCTCGGCGGCGGCACGTATCTGTTCTCCGAGCCGCAGCCGCACCTGCGCCGTCTGATCGACCTCAGCCGCACCGGCTGGACCCCCGTGCAGCAGCGCCCGGACGGCTCCCTGGAGATCGCGGCCACCTGCACCATCGCCGAGCTGTCCCGGTTCGCGAAGGATCTTGCCGCCGAGGCGGGACCGCTCTTCGAGCAGTGCTGCCGGGCGTTCCTCGCCTCTTTCAAGATCTGGAACATGGCCACCGTCGGCGGGAACCTCTGCAACGGTCTGCCGGCCGGCCCGATGATCTCCCTCACGGCCGCTCTCGACGGGGAGTGCCTGCTGATCGCGCAGGACGGCGCACGCCGCCGGGTGCGCGTCGCCGACTTCATCACCGGAGCGGGCCGAAAGGTGCTGGCGGAGGGCGAGCTGCTGCGCTCCGTCACCCTGCCGGCCCGGAACCTGGCCTGCCGTACGGCGTTCCGGCAGGCGTCGCTGTACGGGCTGGGCCGCTCCGGGGTGCTGATCATCGGCACGCTCGACCCCCTTGACGGCTCCCTCGCGGTCACGCTCACCGCTGCGACGGTCCGGCCGATCCGGCTGTGGTTCCCGCCGACGGCTGCGGGGCTGCGGGAGGCGATCGCTGCCGCCGTCGCCGACGACGAGTGGTTCGACGACATCCACGGGCTGCCCGAGTGGCGGCGGCACATGACGTACCGGTACGCGGAGGAGATCCGCCGGGAGCTGGCACACCAGGAGGCACGATGAAGGTCGAGGTCAACGGCCGGTCCCACGAGGAGGAGCCCCGCCCGGGCCAGTGTCTGCGCACCTATCTGCGCGACCGCGGCTGGTTCGGCGTGAAGAAGGGCTGCGACCAGGGCGACTGCGGTGCCTGCACGGTCCACGTCGACGGGAGGCCGGTCCACAGCTGTCTGTACCCCGCCTTCCGCGCCGACGGCCACAAGGTCACCACGGTGGAGGGCCTGGCCTCGCCCGAGGGTGAACTCCATCCCGTCCAGCAGAAGTTCCTCGACGCACAGGGTTTCCAGTGCGGCTTCTGCACGGCCGGCTTCCTGATGACCACGGCCGCCCTCGACGAGGACGAACTGGCGGACCTGCCGGGGGCGTTCAAGGGCAACCTGTGCCGGTGCACCGGCTACCGGGCCATCGAGGACGCCGTCCGCGGGGTCAAGAACGTGGAGGAGCCGGCGCCCGGCGAGTCCGTCGGCCGCAGCCTGCCCGCGCCGGCCGGGCCCCAGGTCGTGACCGGGACCGCCCGCTACACCTTCGACATCGAGGTCGAGGACCTGCTGCACATGAAGCTACTGCGTTCCCCGCACGCCCACGCCCGCATCGTCGCGATCGACACCTCCGCCGCGCTGCGCGTTCCCGGCGTCCAGGCCGTCTTCACCCACCACGACGCCCCGGAACGGCACTTCTCCACGGCTCGCCACGAGCACCCCGAGGAGGACCCGGCCGACACCCGCGTCCTCGACGACACGGTCCGGTACATCGGCCAGCGCGTCGCGGCCGTCGTCGCCGACAGCGAGGGGGCGGCCGAGGAGGGCTGCCGCCGGATCGAGGTGACGTACGAGGTGCTGCCCGCCGTCCTCGACCCCGAGGACGCCATGCGGCCCGGCGCGCCCGTGGTCCACGACAAGGACGCGAAGACCCACCGGATCTCCCGCCCCGCGAACAACGTGGTCGGCGAGGCGCACGGCGAGATCGGCGACATCGAGGCCGGCTTCGCCGAGGCCGACGTCGTCTACGAGGACACCTTCCGCACCCAGCGCGGGCAGCACGCGAGTCTGGAGACGCACGGAGCCGTCGCCTGGTTCGACGAGGACGGCCGCCTCACCGTGCGCACCAGCTCGCAGACCCCGTTCCTCACGCGTCGCGCCCTGTGCACGCTGTACGACCTGCCGCTGGAGCAGGTCCGGGTGATGGCAGGCCGGGTCGGCGGCGGTTTCGGCGGCAAACAGGAGATGCTGGTCGAGGACGTCGTCGCGCTGGCGGTGCTCAGGCTGCGCCGCCCGGTGAAACTGGAGTACACCCGCGCCGAGCAGTTCTACGGCGCGACCACCCGCCATCCCTTCACCATCCGGCTGAAGGCGGGTGCGCGCCGCGACGGCACCCTCACCGCCCTCCAGCTGCGCGTCGTCGCGAACACGGGCGCGTACGGCAACCACGGGCCGGCCGTGATGTTCCACAGCGTCGGCGAGTCGATGGCGATCTACCGCGCCCTGAACAAGAAGGTCGACGCCTACTCGGTGTACACGCACACCGTCCCGGCGGGCGCCTTCCGCGGATACGGGCTCGGACAGGTGATGTTCGCCGTCGAGTCGGCCTTCGACGAGCTGGCCCGGCGGCTGGACCTGGACCCCTTGGAGTTCAAGGCCCGCAACGTCATCGGCGCCGACGAGACGATGGTCACCCCGGGCGGCCACGAGGAGGACCTGCACATCGCCAGCTACGGACTGGACCAGTGCATCGGCATCGTGCGCCGGGCACAGGCGGAGACCGGTGCCGGCCGGCCGGCACCGGAGGGCTGGCTGGTGGGCGAGGGCGCGGCCCTGGCGATGATCGCGACCGGCCCGCCCGGCGGCCACATCGCCGACGCCAGGGCCACCCTGCTGCCCGACGGCACCTTCGATCTGGCGGTGGGCACCGCCGAGTTCGGCAACGGCACCACGACCGTGCACCGGCAGATCGCCGCCGGTGAACTCGCCACCACCGTCGACCGGATCACCATCCGCCAGTCCGACACGGACGTCGTACGGCACGACACCGGCGCCTTCGCCTCCACCGGCACGGTCGTCGCCGGCAAGGCCACCCTGCGGGCCTCCCGCGCCCTCGCCGACATGCTCCTCGACTTCGCCGCCGCGCACCTGCGCGTCCCGCGCGCCGAGTGCCGGCTCGCGGACGAGGCCGTACTGCATCCCGGTGGACGCCTGACGCTCAAGGAGGTGTACGCGGCCGCCCGCGCGGTGGGCGTCGAGTGCGCCGCCGACGGGAACTTCGGCGGCACCCCCCGCTCGGTCGCCTTCAACGCCCAGTGGTTCAAGGTCGCGGTCGACCCCGGCACCGGGGAGATCCGCATCCTGCGCAGCGTGCACGCCGCCGACGCGGGCAAGGTCATGAATCCGATGCAGTGCCGCGGCCAGGTGGAGGGCGGGGTCGCGCAGGCGCTCGGCTCGACGCTCTTCGAGAACGTCCGCATCGACGCGCGCGGCGAGGTCGAGACGGCCGCCTTCCGCCGTTACCGACTCCCCCAGTACGCCGACATCCCGCGCACCGAGGTCCACTTCATGGAGACCGCGGACGCCATCGGCCCCCTGGGCGCGAAGTCGATGAGCGAGAGCCCCTTCAACCCGGTCGCCCCGGCCTTCGCCAACGCCCTGCGGGACGCGACCGGTATCCGCTTCACCGAACTGCCCTTCACACGCGACCGGGTGTGGCTGGCCTTGCGCGACGCGGACACGACGGATCAGGGCGTGAGCGGCTCCTCGTAGTCGGCGGGCTGCTCCGCGTCGCCCCCGTGCGCGGCGAAAGCACGGCGTGGACGCCCGAGCCCGTCGGCGACGGTGGCTGCCTCACCCATGCGGACCCCGCCGGCCACGCGTGATGGCTACTGTTGCGCAGCATCGACAGGGGAGGTCCCATGGCCGACTACGCCACCCATGCCCAAAATGCTCGCGAGCTGCTCGAAGCGCTGGATGCCAAGTCCGTGGTCCAGAAGCGTGCAGGACCTGCCTGATGGACCAGTGCGGGGGGGCCGCGTCACCGAGACCGGCCCCCATCCCGACGCCACCACGGGGGCCCCTCGAAACGGGATCCCGACAGCGGACCCGGGCTGCCGCAGAACAGCGTGCACCGCACCGGATCGAGGAGTGCGCCCGTCACTGCGGGCCCCCTGGCGTCCGGGGCCTGGGACGAGGAATTCGGCCACCTGCGCGACCAGCCGACGTACGAGGGGTCGCTCGTGATCGTGCGCTCGACCCCGTGAGCGGAGCACAAGGAGGGTGACAGGGCCACTGCCTCCTCGGGGTCCACCTGGCCGAGGGCTGGGCGCCGGCCGGGATCGTCCCGCAACGGGGCGATATATGCCGTTGCGTATCCCCCTCGGCCAGACGGTCTCCGCGGGACGGCCGGTCCGGTCCGCACAGGGGGGCCGTCGGGTTCCCGGCGGACGGAAGGCGTCCGCCCACTCCGTTCCAGGTCACCCCTGGTGCCAAGCACACGGAGGAGCATGTAAAGTCCCCCCACCTCGTTGAAAAGAGAACATCCGTACGTGTCGGCTTCCGGCCCGCGGCCACCTGATCGCGCCCGTCAGCAAGTCCGTGCCCGGGGATGTTGAGTTGCCTGGAGCCCGCGAAGTGTCACCATCGCCCTTGCCCGCTAGGTTGCTGACCGCAGCGGCACGCCTCCTTCTGCCCACGGTGCTCGCGCTGTCGTTCGCCGCTCAGGCAGCAGGTGCCTTCCTCCCCAGCGTCCCCCTGCTCGTGGCCGCCACCACCGTCGGGCTGGCGGCGGACTTCGCGCTGCACCGCTGGCAGCGGGGCATGGCCACGGCCCTCGGGAAGCTGCACGCGACCGTGTTCGTGCGCCAGGTCATCCGGGACCTTGTGATGGTGACCGGCCTGATCCGCATCGAGGAACAGGACTACGAGACGAAGTACCTGGCCCTCGTCTGCGGACTGCTGGTCTTCTACGCGTTGCACTTCGCCTGCCAGGCGGTTGCCATCCTCGTCCGCCGCACCCGCACCCTGCCCGTGGTGACGCGCAACATCGACGCCTCGCCGCTGCGGCTGAGCTCCGCTCCCCCGGCGCTGCTGATGCACCGGGCCGGGCTGCGGCTCCTCGTGTTCGCTCTGCCCTCGACGGCCGGCCTGCTGGCCACCGCGACGGGCACCTCGGCCTGGTGGGCCGCCGCGGGAATCACCCTGTCCGCCGCCCTCGCGGTGGTGGCCGTCGGCATGCTCCTGCTGCGGCTGCTGCCCGGACGCCGGCCCGTGACGAGCGAGCAGGCGATGGAGTGGTTCGAGAGCTGGCTCGACGAGTACCGGCCGACAGTGGGCATGTACTTCTCCGGCGGCACCAGCTCGGCCTACCAGGCGAACATGTGGCTGGAGCCGCTGGCCCGGCTGGAGGGCCGCCCGCTGATCGTGCTGCGTGAGCGCTTCATGGTGAAGAAGATCGCGTCCACCGACATCCCGGTCGTGTGCCTGCCGAAGGTCGCCGACCTGATGATGCTGGAGCACTCCACGCTGAAGATGCTGATCCACCCGTCGAACTCGGGGAAGACCTCGCAGGTGCTGCGGATCCCCACCATCAAGCACGCGTTCGTCAACCACGGCGAGAGCGACAAGCTGTCCAGCTGCAACCCGTACGCGAAGGCGTACGACGAGGTGTGGGTGGCCGGTCCCGCGGCGCGGCAACGGTATGCGCTGGCGAACGTGGGTGTCGACGACAGGGACGTCGTGGAGATCGGGCGGCCGCAGCTCGACGTGATCGAGCCCCACGCCGGCGCGCCCACGGGTCCGTACACCACGGTTCTCTACGCCCCCACGTGGGAGGGCTGGGACGGCAACCCGGGCAACACCTCGATCATCGAGGCCGGCGAGAACATCGTGCGCACCCTCCTGGCCGATCCCGGCGTCCGGCTCCTGTACAAGCCGCACCCGCTGACCGGATCCGTCGTTCCCCGGGCGGGAGCCGCGAACGCCCGGATCCAGGAGATGATCCGCGCCGCGAACGTCCAACGTGCCGCGGAGCACGCCGATGAGCGGCCCGCGACCGCCGCGGCGGCGGAGCTGGCCCACCGGACCGCCGAACTCGACCGCCTGACCACGACCGCCTCCCGCAGGGGCGCGGACGACACCGAGCGGATGCTGCTCCAGACGGTCCCGGAGCCCGGCCGGGCCGCGGCCGTGGCCGCCGCGACCGCCTCCTGGGAGGCCGCGTACTGGGCCTCCTTCCCCGCGTGGGAGCACCGGACCGTCACCGGGGCGCGGCCGACCGTCTACGCCTGCTTCAACGTGGCCGACGTGCTGATCAGCGATGTCTCCAGCGTCATCTCCGACTATCTGGAGAGCGAGAAGCCGTACGCCGTCGCCAACACCAGCGGCCTTGCGGAGCAGGACTTCCGGAACACCTTCCCCACGGTCCGGGCAGGTGCCGTTCTGACTCCGGACGCCTCCGGCATACCGGCCCTGCTGGAGTCCGTGCGCGAGCCCGAGAAGGACAGGTACGCCGAGGCCCGCACCGAGCTCAAGCTGCACCTGCTGGGCCCCTCCGACCCGCCGTCCGTCGTCCGCTTCAACGACGCGGCCCGCGCGCTGTGCGCCACGGCCGACGAGCACCGGGCGGGCATGGCGGTGCGAGCGCTCGCGGCCATGCCGAGACAGCGCGACGCCGGTTCGACGCTGGACAACGAGACCGTCAGGGGCTGAATCCGCGGCGCGTGTGCCCCGGTGTCCCCGAAAGCAGGCGGCATCCCCCACGATCCGGTGCGGCGGCCGCGTGCTCTCCGCGGTGCGCCGCCATGGTCCTGGGGCGGACACCGGTCGGCTCGGTGCTTCGCCGTCGTGGCGTCGGCGAAGCACCGCGCCGGCTGCTCCGGTCACCGTGATCATCCCTTTCCGTGCACGGTGCTGATCCCGTTCCGGGCGCCGGACTCATCCCGTTCTGTGCGCCGTGCTCAGCCCGGGGCGCCCGCGTCCGCCGGGCCGGGGATCGCTCCCTGGGCACGCAGCTCGGCGATGTCCGCGGGGCCGAACCCCAGCTCGGTGAGGACCTCGTCGTTGTGCTCGCCCAGGTCCGGTGCCCGCTTCGCCGGGACCTTCTCGACGCCCCGCACGTTGACCGGGCTGTTGACGGTGTACTCCAGGCCCCGCACCCCCTCCAGCGGCACGACGATGTCGTTGGCGCGCAGCTGAGGATCCCGTGCGGCCTCCTCCGGCGTCTGAATGAGGCTGTAGGTGACGCGCTCGCGCGTCAGGGCCTCCTTCCAGTGGGCGAAGGGCTGTGAACGGAACTCGGCATCGAGCAGTTCGGCCAGCGCGGCGGCGTTCTTGACGAAGCCTTCGACGTCCGCGAAGCGGGGATCCGCGACCAGTTCGGGGTGCCCGATGGCCCGCGTCAGGCCAGGCCAGTGCGTGGGGGAGGCGACCAGCATGAACCACTCGTCGTCCGCGGTCTCGTACGGGTTGATCAGCGGGTTCGCCGGTGCCTTCCGGTCGTGCAGCTGGAACGGCGTGCCGTCGGCGAGGGCGCCCGCCACCAGGGTTCCGGTGGCCCAGATGCCCGTGGCGAGCAGCGACGTCCCCACACTGGCCCCCAGCCCGGTCCGTTCACGGCGGTACAGGGCGGTCACGATCGCCGCGTAGATCGCGATCGCCGTCATGTAGTCGCCGCTGCCCCAGACCGGCACCGTCGGCGGGGCCCCCGCGTCCCGGGTGGAGGCCAGCAGCCCGCTGCGCGACCAGGCGGCGGTCAGGTCGAAGCCCGGCTGCCCGGCGTCGGGACCCGCGTCGCCGAAGCCCGTGATGTCGGCGTAGACGACGGCCGGGTTCCAGCCCGAGACCTCCTCGTAGCCGAGGTGCAGCTTCTCGCGCGTGCCGTGCGGGAAGTTGGTGATCACCACGTCGGCCCACTGGACGAGCCGCTTGAGGACCTCGGTGGCCGCCGGAGACTTCAGGTTGATCACCATGCCGCGCTTGTTGCGGTTGGCGAGGTGCCAGCTGTAGTTGGCCTCGGCCCGGGGACTGGGCGGCACGGAGCTGAGCATGCGCTGGGGGTCGCCCTTGCCCGGCGGCTCGATCTTGATGACGTCCGCCCCGAAGTCGGAGAGCAGGGTGGCGGCGGCCGGTGCCGCGATGAAGCTGGAGGCGTCCAGGACCTTCAGGCCGGTGAAGACGGATTCGACGGTCATGGTCGTCACCTCACGAAGGCGCTCAGGCCGCCGGTCACGGCTCGCCCGACGATGAGGGTCTGGATCTCCCGCGTGCCCTCGTACGAGTAGAGGGCCTCCGCGTCGGCGACGAAGCGGCCGACCTTGTAGTCCAGGACGATGCCGTTGCCGGCCAGCAGCTCCCGCGCCCATCCCACGTTCTCGCGCATCCGGACGGTGCAGTAGGCCTTCGCCAGTGCGGACTGCTCGTCGCGGTAGACCCCGGCGTCCTGCAGCTGGGCCAGGCGCGTCACCATTCCGCAGGATGCGGTGGCGTTGCCGAGCATCTTCACCAGCAGGTCCTGCACGAGCTGGAAGCCTCCGATCGGGCGCCCGAACTGCTCGCGCTCCTTCGCGTACTGCAGGGCGATCTCGTAGGCGCCGAACATCACTCCCACCGCCTGCCAGGCCACCCCGCTGCGCGTCTGGCGCAGGATCTTGGCGGTGTCCTTGAACGAGTTCGCGTTCTGCAACCGGTTGGCCTCCGGAACCCGGCAGCCCTCCAGCACGATGTCGGCGTTCTGCACGATCCGCAGCGCCATCTTGTTCTCGATCTTCGTCGCGGTGAACCCGGGGGTGTCCTTCTCCACGACGAAGCCCAGCACGTGCTGCGTCTCCACGTCGCGGGCCCAGATGACGACCAGGTCGGCGAAGGTCGCGTTTCCGATCCACCGTTTGGCTCCGTCGAGGATCCAGGTGTCGCCCTCGCGCCGCGCGGTCGTCTGCAGGCCGCCGGCCACGTCGGAGCCGCCGTGCGGTTCGGTCAGCCCGAAGGCGCCGATCTTCTCGAAGCGGCTCATCGCCGGCAGCCACCGGCTCTTCTGCTCGTCGGAGCCGCAGCCGAGGATCGTGCCCATGGCCAGGCCCGAGTGCACGCCGAAGAACGTCGCCGTGGACGCGTCTGCATGCCCGAGCTCCATGGCGAGGAAGCCGGTGAGGAGATTGCTCGGTCTGTGTTCCGAGGAGTCCGGGTCGGCCCAGTCCAGCAGGCCCAGCTTCCCGAAGCCCTCCACGAGCTGGAAGGGGAATTCGGCCCGGGCCCAGTAGTCGTCGACGATCGGGGCGGCCTGCGTGCGCAGGAACTCCCGGACGGACTCGACCTTCTCCCGTTCCCGGTCCGAGAGCAGTTCCTCGTAGCCGTAGAAGTCGGCAGGCAGCAGCCCTTCGTCCAGGTAGGGGCCGGACGGTGTCGGCAAGGCCGTCTTGGCGTTCATTGCACTCTCCCTCAGGCACTGCGGGCAGTGGTCGGGGGGCCGCGTCCGTGAGCCCTCTCCTGCCCGGTGAATCGGTTCTCTGGCGCGATTGAACGCGGATCCGGGGCCGGTTCCCCGGACCCGCGCCGCCGGGGGGTGCCGCTGCCTCCGTGGATCACCCCAGTGGCCCGTCACAGCCCCGTCCTCGACCGGGAACAGCTCCCCGATGCCCTGTCCGAGAAGCGCCCGGAGCCCGTCTTCGTTGCTCCCGGGGAATGAATCCCCCGCCGTGCCCCCGGTTCGCACGCCGACGATCTGACGACCCGTCATCACAATGACCCTCGGCCGGACGTCGGCGTCCACGCAACCGGAGACAAGGGTGAATCACATGGCGCTAGTCACTTCACCGACCCATCGGCAAGGAAGAGGAGGGCAAGGCGGACCGGGAGGACAGGGAGGGCGGGGACTGCTGAGGCCGAGGGCCAGGGCGGCGGCGGTGGCGGGTCTCCTGCTGCTCGGGATCGTCGCTCCGGCGCAGGCCGTCGAATCCACCATCTCGGTGAACAACAAGCGCACCGGATGGGACTCGAACGAGCCGAACCTGTCGCCGTCCAAGGTGTCCTCGTCGAGCTTCGGACGGCGCTGGTCCACCCCCGTGAACGGCTCGGTCCTGGCCCAGCCGCTGGTCACCGGCAAGAACGTGGTCGTCGCCACCGAGAACAACTACGTCTACGGCATCGACGCCGTCACCGGGACCACGAACTGGACCCGGCAGGTGGGCGCGGCCTGGCCGACGTCGGCGGTCAACTGCAACGACCCCGCGCCGCACACCGGGATCACCTCCACCCCGGTGTACGACCCCTCGTCCAACACCGTCTACCTCACCAGCAAGGTCGACGACGGGCCGGACGTCCAGCACCCGAGCTGGTACTTCCACGCGATGAGCGCGTCCACCGGTGCCGAGCGCGCCGGCTGGCCGGTGAAGATCAAGGGCACCCCGACCAACAGTCCCGGCCACCCGTTCAACTCGTTCACCGCCGCGCAGCGCCCCGGCCTGCTGCTGCTGAACGGCTCGGTGTACGCGGGCTTCGCCTCCTACTGCGACACCGGTCCGTTCGTCGGCCAGGTGGCCGGCGTGAACGTCTCCACCCGCAGCCTCACCCTGTGGTCCACCGAGGCCGGCTCCGACACCCAGGAGGCCGGCATCTGGCAGAGCGGCGGCGGGCTGGTCTCCGACGGCTCCGGCCGGATCTTCTTCACCACCGGCAACGGCGCCGGAACGGGCTCCTCGCCCGGCCCCGGCCCCGGCAACAAGCCGGCGGGCCACTTCGGTGAGTCGGTGGTCCGGCTGGGAGTGAACAGCAACGGCTCCCTCTCGGCCCGTGACTTCTTCAGCCCGACGAACAACCGGACCCTGGACCACGGCGACACCGATCTGGGATCGGGCGGTCCGGTCGCGCTGCCCGACGGCTTCGGTACCCCCACGCACCCGCACCTGCTCGTCCAGGTCGGCAAGGACGGCCGGGTCTTCCTGCTGGACCGGGACAACCTGGGCGGCATGGGGCAGGGCCCGAACGGCACCGACAAGCCGGTGAGCATGGCCGGACCGTTCGAGGGTGTCTGGGGTCATCCCGCGGTCTGGGGCGGGGGCGGGGGTTACGTGTACACCGTGGGCTCCTCCGGGAACACCCATGTGCCGCTGCGCGCGCTGAAGTTCGGCGTCGACAGCGCGGGCGTTGCGCGGCTGACCAGCGTCGGCGTCAGCAACGAGGGCTTCGGGTACGCCTCCGGCTCGCCTGCGGTCACCTCCAACGGAACGGCCGGCGGCTCCGCGCTGGTCTGGGTCGTCTGGTCCGGTTCCGGGGCCGGCGGTGTCGGTGGCCAGCTGCGGGTCTACGACGCGGTGCCCGTCAACGGCACCATGCACCTGCGCCGCTCCTTCTCTATCGGCACGGCGGCCAAGTTCGTGGTCCCCGCCACCGACGGGGGCCGGGTCTACGTGGGGACCCGGGACGGCCATCTGGTGGCCTTCGGCACCGCGTAGGACCGTGACACGGCAGGGCGTGCCCGACCCGGTGAAGGGTCGGGCACGCCCGTGTGTCCGGGAGCCGGGCAGACACCGGCCGGTGTTCCGGAGGGGAGCCGCGCCGCCGGGGCTCAGGGGGCGGCCGCCGCCAGGACCGTGCGGCAGTCGAGCCATGCGCCGGCGCTCAGCAGGTCCTGTAGACGGGTGAAGAGGGCGAGGAGGCCGGGGCCCCACCGGGTGCGGAAGGCGGGGTCGATGTGGGCGAGGTCGAGTTCGTTCGCGGCCGACAGCTCGGCGAAGTCGCGGCGGGCACGCGGCGCGAGGACGTGGGCGCGGCCGGTGAAGCGGTCGTGGAAGGTGGCGTTCGGCCGGGCGAGATCCGGGTAGGTGGCCTTGCGGTCGCAGGAGGCGTAGAGGTAGACGATCTCCTCGGCCTCCGGGCCGATCACCGCCGCGAGGTCGGAGCGGCGGTCCACGGGCAGCAGTGCGGTGGCGAAGCCGTCGGTGCCGTAGAAGGCGTGGCACAGACCGGCGAGCCGGAGGGCGGGTCGGGCCTCCCACGTCGCGAGCCGGGCCCGGACGCGTGTCAGGTGTGCGAGCAGGGTGCCGCCGGGGTGGGCGATGTCCGCGGCGCCGCAGGTACGCAGAAGGGTCAGCGCGCGGTCGGCGGCGGCAGCCTCCAAGTCCGCGTCCGTGGCCTTGTCCTTGCCCGTTTCCTTGGCCTTGTCCTCGGCCGTTTCCTTGGCCTTGTCCGCACCCTTGTCCCTATCCATATCCATATCCATATCCCTTTCCATGCCCATGCCCATGCCCATGCCCGTCCGGCTTTCCGTTCTCTCACGCCGGGGGCGGTGCCGGGCGGATGCCGGGGCGGAACTTCGGGACGCGTACCGTGATCTTCGTACCGGCGCCCACTGCGGTCTCGATGACCAGGCCGTGGTCGTCGCCGTAGACCTGGCGCAGTCGCAGGTCCACGTTGTTCAGGCCGATGCCGGCCAACGGGCCGCCCCTGCCGCGCAGGAGGTCGCGCAGCCGCTGCGGGTCCATGCCGACGCCGTTGTCCTCGATGACGACCCGAGCCTCGGTGCCCTCGTCCTCGGCGGTGATCGTGATGCGTCTGCGGTCCGCCGACTCCTCCAGGCCGTGTTTGAGCGCGTTCTCGACGAGGGGTTGCAGACAGAGGAACGGGAGGGTGACGGGCAGCACCTCGGGGGCGATCCGCAGAGTCACTTCGAGGCGTCTGCCGAAGCGTGCCCGGGCGAGTTCGAGGTACTGCTCGATGGAGCGCAGTTCCTCGGCCAGGGTGGTGAAGTCACCGTCCCGGCGGAACGAGTAGCGGGTGAAGTCGGCAAATTCCAGGAGGAGTTCGCGGGCCCGCTCGGGGTCGGTGCGGACGAACGAGGCGATGCTGGCGAGCGAGTTGTAGACGAAGTGCGGGGAGATCTGGGCGCGCAGGGCCCTGATCTCGGCCTCGATCGCACTGGAGCGGGCCCGGTCCAGGTCGACGAGTTCGAGCTGGACGGAGACCCAGCGGGCGACTTCCTCGGCGGCCCGGACCATGACGGCGGACTCCCGGTCGCCGAACGCGGCGAGCGTGCCGGTCACCCGGCCGTCGACGCTGAGCGGGGCCACGACCCCCCAGCGCACGGGGCAGGTGTCGTTGTCGCAGGACAGCGCGAAGGTCTGGGTGCCGCCGGCCCGGACGGCGTGCGCGAGGCCGGCCTCGGCCTCCTCGCGGTGGTGGTCGCCGACGCCGTCCCAGGCGAGCACGGACTCCTCGTCGGTGAGGGCGAGGGCGACCGTGCCGAGCAGCGGACGCAGCCGCTTGGCCGCCTTGCGGGCCGTGTCGGGGGTGAGGCCGGCGCGCAGGGGCGGGGCGGCGAGCGAGGCCGTGTGCAGGGTGTGGAAGGTGGCCCGTTCGACGGGGGTGCCGGGGCCGGCCGGGTTCTCCTGCTGGCGGCGGGCGCCGGCATGGCCGAGGGCGGCACCGAGGGCGAACAGCGCGAGGCCGGCGAGGGCGAGGACGACGGTGCCGAGTGCGGTCATGCGCGCTGTTCCGGGTGGGTGCCGTGCCGGACGGCCCGTGCGGACCGGGACGGTCCGGCCGCGGCCGGACCGGTGGCGGCAGAGACGGAGGCGGCAGGGCCGGAGGCGGCAACGGCCGTCGCGGCGGAGTCCGTCACGACGCGGAGTCCGTCACGACGCGGAGTCCGTCACGACACAGTCGCCCGGGGCGGGGCCGGTCACGGTGTGCTCGGGCCGGGGCGGCCGGTCAGTGCCTCGGGCAGATGGAGCCGGGCCATGGTGGCGGTGGCGCTCGCGGGGACGCGGTCCCGGGTCGCCAGGGAGATCAGCACCATCGCGGCGAACCCCACGGGCACCGACCAGACGGCCGGCCAGGCCAGGAGGGTGTGCAGCCGGCCTGAGCCGGCACCGCCGGCGATGGTCACCGTCACCGCGGTGAGGGCCGAGCCGCCGCCGAGGAGGAGTCCGGCGACCGCGCCGGGCGGGGTCAGGCCGCGCCACCAGATGCCGAGGACGAGCAGCGGGCAGAACGAGGAGGCGGACACGGCGAAGGCCAGGCCGACCGCGTCGGCCACCGGAAGATCGCCGACCACGGCGTTGGCGGCGGCCGGGACCGCGATCGCCGGCAGCGTCGCGAGGCGGAAGTGCCGGATGCCCAGAGTCGGCAGCACGTCCTGGGCGAGCACTCCCGCGACGGACATGGTGAGCCCGGAGACCGTGGACAGGAACGCCGCACAGGCGCCGCCCGCGACCAGGGCGCCGAGCAGGTCGCCGCCCGCTCCGCCGATCAGCCGCTGCGGCAGGACGAGGACCGCGGCATCGGTGTCGCCGGTCAGCAGCAGGTCGGGGGCGTAGAGCCGGCCGAGCCCGCCGTAGAGGGGAATCAGCAGGTAGAAGGCGCCGAGCAGGCCGAGGACGGCCACGGTGGTGCGGCGGGCGGCGCGGCCGTCGGGGTTGGTGTAGAAGCGGACCACCACGTGCGGCAGGCCCATGGTGCCGAGGAAGGTGGCGAGGATCAGCCCGTAGGTGGCGTACAGGCCGTGCTGTTCACGGCCGACCGACAGCGGTTTCGTCCAGCCCGGCGGGGCACTGCCGGTTCCGCCGTCGCCCGGCAGGGGCACGCGGGCGCCGGACGGGAAGCGCAGGGTGGTCCCGGTGCCGATCCGGTGGGTGCCCGCGTCCAGGGTGAGGGATTCACCGTGCCGGGCCCGGCCGTCGACCGTGCCGGCCGCGGTGACGCGGACCGGTTCCTGCGCGGTGAGGGTGAGCGGCCGGTCGATGCGCACCTGGGTGGAGCGCTGGAAGACGGGCCGCTCGTCCCAGACCGGGGCCGGGGTGTGGTCGGAGCGCCAGGCGAGCAGCAGGAACACGGCGGGCACCAGCAGGGCGGTGAGTTTCAGCCAGTACTGGAAGGCCTGGACGAAGGTGATGCTGCGCATGCCCCCGGCGGCCACCGCCACGGTGACCACCGCCGCGACGACCAGGCCGCCGAACCAGCTGGGTGCGCCGGTGAGCAGTCGCAGCGTCAGTCCGGCACCGCGCAGCTGGGGCAGCAGATAGAGCCAGCCGACGCCGACGACGAGCATGCTCGCGATCCGCCGGACGGCGCGGGACTCCAGCCGCGCCTCGGCGAAGTCCGGCAGCGTGTAGGCACCCGAGCGGCGCAGCGGGGCGGCGACGAAGGCCAGCAGGACCAGGAAGCCCGCGGTGTAGCCGATCGGGTACCACAGCATGTCGGAACCGTGGGCGAGCAGAAGGCCGGCGACGCCGAGGAAGGAGGCGGCGGACAGATACTCGCCGCTGACGGCGAAGGCGTTGAGCCGCGGGGGCACACTGCGCGAGGCGACGTAGAAGTCGGAGGTGGTGCGCGAGATGCGCAGGCCCAGCGCGCCGACGAGCACCGTGGCGAGGACCACGGCCGACACACCGGCGATTCCGTACGTCTGGTTCAACGCGCGGTCACGTCACCCTCGTTGCGCTCGGCCCGGCGCACGTACCAGGCGCCCGCGCACAGCAGCGCCGGATACGGGGCCACGCCGAGGACGAGCCAGACGGCGAGCGGGACGCCCTGCCGGGTGTCCGTGACCGGAAGCAGCCGCAACAGCACGGGGAGCGGTCCCAGCGAGACCACCAGCAGCGCGGTGGCCGTGAGGGCGGCGCGCAGCTGACGGCGCATCAGTGCGGTGACGGCGGTGTCGTCGGCCGGTGCGGCGGAGCCTGTTGCGGGCGGGCGGGGCCGGGGAGGACGGCCGCGGCCGGTGCGGGGCTGTCCGGTGACCACCTCCCTGCGCGGGACGGATTCCGCACCCATGACGCACTCCCTCAGGCCACGGTGATCACCTTGTTGCGGTGAGTGTACGCAGCAGGCCGGAGGTGAGGTAGACGCCGGACGAGGTTCGGCACACGCTCGCCACAGCCCCGGTGCGGTGGCTCGGGAGAGCCTGTCGGGTCACCGCGGTCCGCCGGCCGCGCCCTGGGCACGGCGGGCCAGCCGATCCCGCAGCTCCCGGGCGTTGCGGCGGCTCACGGCGAGGATCCGGTCGCCGATCCGGACCGTCATGTTGCCGCCGTCCAGGCGCACTTCCTCGATGCGGCCGAGGGCCACCAGACGGCTACGGTGGATGCGTACGAACCCGCGGGAGCGCCACTGCTCCTCCAGTGCGGACAGCGGGATCCGCACCAGGTGGCTGCCGAGCGGGGTGTGCAGGCGCGCGTAGTCGCCCTGTGCCTCGACGTAGGTGATGTCGGCGATGGGGACGAAGCGGGTCACGCCGCCGAGTTCCACCGGGACCTGGTCGTCCAAGGGGTCGGCCGGGGCCTGCCCCGCCCGGGTCAGTTCGGCGACGCGCCGTACGGCCTCCGCGAAGCGCTCCCTGCGCAGGGGCTTGAGCAGGTAGTCGACGGCCTTCAGGTCGAACGCGCGCAGCGCGAAGTCCTCGTGGGCGGTGACGAAGACGATGAGCGGCGGGGCCGCGAACCCGCCGAGCAGTTCCGCGAGGTCCAGTCCGCCGAGGCCCGGCATGTTGATGTCGAGGAAGACGACGTCGACGGCCCCGGGCCCGTCCGGGCCGACCGTCCTGGCCCGTTCGAGCAGACGCAGCGCCTCGGTGGCGTCCAGGGCGGCCACGACGGTGCCGACCCGCGGGTCCTCGCCCAGGAGGTACAGCAGCTCCGCGAGCGCGGGTTCCTCGTCGTCGACCGCCAGTGCGCGCAGCATCTGCCGCATCTCCTCGTCTCCGCTCCCGTGGGGGCGCCGGCACCGCGTGAGCAGCATCCTCGGCCCGGCGGCCGTCGCCCGTCGAGACCCCGTTCAGTCCGGCAGGCGCATCCGTACCCGCTCCCCCGGCCCGATGCGCACCACCCGGTCCGGGAGCCGGATGTCGATGGGGGCGCGGCCGGAGGAGGCCGGTACGGCGGCCTCCAACTGGCCTGAGAGCAGGCGCAGATGGACGCCCCAGTGGCCCTGGTAGCGCAGGGAGAGGCCGTAGGAGGAGAGTTCCGGAAGCGGGACGGGGTCGAGCCACAGCAGTCCGTCGCGGGTCTCCAGGCCGGTGAGGCAGCGCTGGACGAGGTCGAGGGTGCCGGCCATGGCGCCGAGGTGGATGCCCTCGCCGGTGGTGCCGCCCTGCACGTCGGCGATGTCGCCGCGCAGGGCCTCCTGGACGAAGCCCCAGGCGTCGGCGCGGCGGGCGCGGGCCAGGATCCAGCCGTGGACCAGGCCGCTGAGGGTGGAACCGTGCGTGGTGCGGTGCAGGTAGTAGTCGACCGTCGCCGTCCAGGTCTCCTCGTCGAGGCGGTGTCCCAGCTGTGCGAAGAGCGCCCGGAGTTCGGCCGGCGAGAACAGGTAGCCGAGCATCAGGACGTCGGCCTGCTTGGAGGCCTGGTAGCGGTTGACGGTGTCGCCCTCCGCCTCCAGGATCCGGTCCAGGCGCCGGATGTCCTCGTACCGCCCGCGGTAGCCGTCCCAGTCCAGCTCGGCGAGGTCGCCATAGCCCTCGAACTGGCTGATGACGCCCTGGTGGAAGGGCACGTGCAGGGTGCGGGACACCTCCTCCCAGCGGCCGAGTTCGGCCGGTACCAGGCCGGTGCCCTCGGTGACCTCGCGGCGGCGCGGCTCCGGCAGCCGGGCCAGCAGCTCCAGGGCGCGGCTGAGCACCCAGGCGGCGGTGACGTTGGTGTACGCGTTGTCGTCCAGACCGGGTTCGGACGCCTCCGGGTAGGCGTCGTGGTACTCGTCGGGGCCGACCACGCCCCGGATGCGGTGCCGGCCGAGGTGGTCGTCGTAGACGGCGGAGTCGGCCCAGAAGCGGGCGATCTGGAGGAACATCTCGGCGCCCTCGGTGTGCAGGAAGTCGGTGTCCCCGCTGGCCTCGCAGTACTGCCACACGTTGTACGCGACCGCGGATCCGACGTGCCGCTGCAGCCGGGAGTGGTCGGCCAGCCAGCGCCCGGAGCGGGGGTTGAGGTGCAGCTCCTGGGTCTCCTCGCGGCCGTCGCTGCCGCTCTGCCACGGGTACAGGGCGCCGCGGCGGCCCGTCTCGTGGGCCGCGTGCAGGGCGGCGTCCAGGCGCCGGTGCCGGTAGCGCAGCAGGGCGCGGGAGACCTCGGGCAGGTGGAGGTTGAGGTAGGGCAGGACGAACAGCTCGTCCCAGAAGACGTGCCCGCGGTACGCCTCGCCGTGCAGTCCGCGCGCCGGCACGCCGACGTCGAGGTCGGCCGTGTGCGGGGAGAGGGTCTGCAGGACGTGGAACTGGTGCAGGCGCAGGATGCGGCCCGGTTCGCCGGGGACGTCGAGTTCGGCCCGTCGCCACAGCTGCTGCCATGCCGTGCTGTGCGAGGCGAGCAGCTCGTCGAAGCCGGGCGCGGCGGCGACCCGGTCGAGCGCGGCGCACCGCGGGTCGCTGATGGCCGGGTCGTGGGAGGTGTGCAGGGCGACGGTCTTGTCGACGGTGACGGTGCGCCCGGGCGTCAGGGCGAGCCGCAGCCGCTGCACGGCCTGCCGCCCCTCGGACGCGTCGGACACGGGGGCGGGGGCGTCCAGCCGGGAGGCGAGCCCGATGCCGATGTCCGAGGTGCGGGTACGGCAGTGCAGCCACGCCGTGCCGGGTTGGGCGCTGCCCGTCTCGACGTCGGTGAGGTGCCGGCCGTCCAGGTCGCGGTAGCGGGCCACCCCGGCGTTGGTGACGCTCCCGTCGAGCGCGGCCTCGACGTCCAGTTCTCCGGTGAAGTCGTCGGCGGTGAAGTCGGTGCGCAGGGCGGCGAGATGGGGGTCGGCCATGTGGACGAGACAGAGCTGGCGGACGAGGAGTGTGCCGCCCGCGCCGAGCCGGTAGCGGGTGCGGCGCTCCAGTACGCCCGGATCGAGGTGCAGGACCTGATGGTGCTCGGCGACGGGGGCGGTGTCGGGGGTGAGGAGGTCCTGACCGGCCGGGCCGAAGCGCAGTGGCAGCCAGTTGGGGAGGTTGACCATGTCCTCGTTCTCGACCCGGCGTCCGGCGACCTGGGAGGTGAGCCGGTTGTAGCAGCCGGCCACGTAGGTGCCCGGGTAGTGCACGTCGTCCGCCGTGCACTCGGGCAGCGCCCCCCGGGTGGCCAGGTAGCCGTTGCCGAGGGTGCACAGGGACTCTCTGAGGCGTTGCTGCGCGGGCTGGTAGCCCTCGTACTCCCAGGTCAGACCGGTCACGTCCGCGATCCCCTTCCGCGCGTCTGCGACCAGTGTGCCCCGATATCCGGCACAACCGTGGATATCGGGGCACATCGGAAGACGGCCAGGCGGGGTCCGTCAGGGATAGCCGACGAGGTTCGCCACGTTGGTGGCCGAGTTCGACGGTCCTCCCGTGCTGTTGACGACGTGGCTGATGGTGCCGGTGCCGCCGAGGGAGACGGTCACCATGCTGGTGAAGCGGACGCCCGGGGTGTCGGGTGCCTCGATGGCGTGGGCGGCGGTGACGCCTGGGGCGGCGTTGAAGTAGCAGTAGCTGCCGAGGCCGTAGGCCTGATGGCTGGTGACGGAGTCGGCGACCTTGTAGGCGGCGTAGCCCTGGGTGGAGCCGTTCATCCAGGCCGACTGGTTCGGCGGGTCGTAGGGCATCTCGTTCTGGAAGAAGTAGGTGCGGCCGCCGTTGCCGTTCCAGATCACCTGGTACTTCTGGAAGTGCTCCACGAACAGGCCGTACATCGTCACGTCGGCGCCGTTGACGGTGAGTCCGGTGTCGGCGGTGTTGCTGGTCCAGCCGACTCCGCTGCCGTGGTCGGCGCGCCAGATCCACATGTGGTCGCCGATGACGTTGTTGCTGTTGACGACGATGCCGGTGCCCGCCCTGCCGACGCCCGCGCCGCCGACGCGGACGTAGACGTCGTGCAGGGAGGTCGGGTCGGTGGCGTGGGAGGCGCCGGAGCCGGCCGGACCGACCTCCAGCAGGGTCTTCGAGCCGGCGGTGCCGGCGTCGAGGAGCAGGCCGGCGATCTTCACACCGTCGACGTCGGCGACGCTCATCGCGGTGATGCCGTTGTCCGGGACGAGGGTGGCGAGGCCGAGACCGAGGACGACGGTGTCCGGCCGGGTCACCTTCAGGGTCTGGTCCAGGTGGTAGACGCCCGGGGTGACCAGGAGGTTCTTGCCCGCGGCGAGCGCGTCGTTGATCTGGGCCGCGGTCGCGCCCGGCTTGACGACGTAGAAGGTGTCCAGGGACAGCGAGCTGCCCGAGGGGCTGCCGCCCGTCCAGCTGGTCGCGGTGGAACCGGACCGCACCGAGGGCACGAACACCTGGTAGGCGCCGTTGCCGTCGACGTACAGGAACGGCTTCTCGCGGCTGACCGGGCTCTGCGCGACCGTGGTGTACGGGGGGTGGGGGAAGGTGGTGGCCGGGACGCCCTGGCTGCCGACGAAGACCATGTTCCAGTTGGAGCCGGTCCAGCTGCCCAGCTGGGAGTTGCGGGTCAGCCACTGCTGCTGGCTGCCGGAGTTCACCTGTCCGTCGATCCTGCTGTCGGCGAGGTAGCCGCCGCTGGACCAGCCGCCGTCGTCCAGGGCGAGGTTGCCGCGCAGGTGCATCCGCCGGTACGGCGCCGCCTGCGAGACCGCCCAGCGGTCGCTGCCGCCCGCGGGGTTGACCGACAGGTTCTCGGCGCCGCGCCAGAAGTTCTGCGTGGCGTTGCCCTGGAACCAGTCCGCCTCCGCATGCACCGCGCCGTTGATCGACACGGCGTCGGGGGTCAGTCCGAGGCCCGCGACCTGGGTGTAGAAGCCGACGTTGACGTCCGCGCTGTAGGCGCCGGGCTTGAACAGGACGGCGTAGCGCTGGGAGCCGAACTGGTTGGTCTCCTGCTGCTTGAAGATCGTGTCCAGCTTGCCCTGGACGGCCGAGGACGACATCGACGGGTCGAAGACGACGACGTTCGGGCCGAGGTCGGGATCGCTCGTGGACTGGGCCACCGGGACCACCTGGAAGCGCTGGGCGGCGGTGCCGTTGCACGTGTACTGGACGAACTGCACGCTGTCCGCGAGCGAGGCGCCCGGATCGTCCAGGCACTTGCCGCTGTTCCGGTTCACGAAGTGGAAGGCACCGCCGCCGTCGTCCACGGGCAGCCACTGCTGGTTGGCGCCGCCGCCGTAGGTCCACAGGTGGACCTGGGCGTTGTCGGCCGTGGAGACGTCGGCGACGTCCACGACCTGGTCGGTGGCGTTGGCGTTGCCGATCCGGACGTAGCCGTCGCCGGCAGCGGTGAAGCTCCACTGCTGGGCGGCGGTGTTGTTGCAGGCGTACTGCTGCACCACGGTGCCGTTGGCGGTGCCGGCCGCCTTGGCGTCCAGGCACCGGCCGCTCGCGGCGTTCATGACGGTGGCCAGGCCGGTGGGCAGGGCGGAGGCCGCTGCCCGCGCGGGTGCGACGGTGAGCAGGGACGCGGCCGCCACGGCGACCAGCGCGGCCGCGGTGGATCTGCCGCGGCGGGAGAGGGGAGGCACGGGTTCTCCTTGCAGAAGGACCGGAGGCGAGAGGGGTCAGCCGGTGTAGCCGGCGAAGACGCGGGTGTAGTCCCAGGCGGACTGGGAAACGCCGGAGCAGCTGTCGGCGGGGCCCCCGGTGCAGGGGCGGTCGCGGTTGGCGGACCAGAAGGTCAGCCGGGCCAGGTGGTGCTGCTGGGCGTAGGCCAGGATGGTCCGGAAGTCGTTCACCGTGACGGTCTCGTTGTTGTCGGTGATGCCGTTCATGGACGAGATGCCCATGTCCCGGTAGGCCTGGTCGTCGCTGTAGTGGTAGGCGTTCTTCAGCGCGTTCTTCAGGCCCTCGGCGGCCTGCGTGGTGAGGTTGCCCATGTTCTGTCCGGCGCCGCCGAAGTCGAACGGCATGATCGCCCAGGCGTCGGCGGTCAGCCCGGAGGAGGCGGCCCGGTTGATGAGGCTGGTGTCGGGGCCGCTCTGGCCGGTGCCGATGGTGATGTACACCTTCAGTCCCGGGTTGTTCGCCTTGACGGTCTTGAGCGCGTCCACGGTGCGCTGCTGCACGGTGGGGTTGCTGTAGGCGTCGGCCTCGATGTCGATGTCGATCGCCTTGAGGCCGTAGGCGTTGATCACCTTCTGGTAGGCGCCGGCGAGTTCGCCCGCGCTGGAGCAGGAGCTCTCCAGCTTGTTGCCGCTGTAGCCGCCGAAGGACGGGATGATGTCGCCGCCGTTGGCCCGCACGGTGCTGACGGTCTGCTGGTCGGCCCCGCCGGTCAGCGGGCGGCTGCCGTCCCACTGGGGGTTGCAGTAGCCGTTGCTGAGCACGAAGGCGAGCGTGAACCACTTCACGCCGGTGGCCTGGGTGATCGTGCTCGGGTCCGGCGGGCTGCCCCAGCCGTTGTAGAGGTAGGGGGCCACGGCCATCGGGGCGGACGGAGTGGTGCCGCCGTCGGCCGAGGGCGCGTTCCACTTCTGGTTGGCGCCGCCGCTGCAGCTCCAGATCTGGGCGCGGGCTCCGTTGGCCGAGGAGTTGTCGGTGACGTCCAGGCACTTGTTCGCCTGGGGGTTGACGATGTCGTGCGCGGCGGTGACGGTCCACTTCTGGTTGGCCCCGCCGGTACAGGACCACAGCTGTGCCTTCGCGCCGTCGGCGGTGGAGTTCGCGGTGACGTCGAGGCACTTGCCGAGGGCGCGGACGGTGCCGTCGCTGCCGACGGTCCACTGCTGGGCGGCTGTGCCGTTGCAGTCGTAGAGCTGGACCGCGGTTCCGTCGGCGGAGTTGGCCCCGGCGACGTCCAGGCACTTGCCGGCCAGGCCGGTGATGCCGCCGGTGGCGGCCTGGGCCGGGAAGGCGGTGAGCAGGCCGGTGGCGAGGGAGAGGGCGGCGAGCGAGACGGCTGCGGGAAGTGGTCTGGCCATGCGGGGCGGCCTTTCGGGTGGGGGGATGCCGGACGCAGGCCAACACAGGTGTGCAGAAGGGGCGTTGAGTGCATCCGGAAGTCTTTGATTAAGGCGTGAAGTTAAAGGTCCGGACCACAGACGTCAAGGGGTTGGACAACGGTCATGAACGTGTACCGGCCGACTGTCCGTGGCCCGGTGCCGGGCCGGGCCACGGGCGGACCGCCGGTCAGAGGGCCGAGACCTCACCGCTCCGCTGGGCGAACTGCGTGCGGTGCAGCTCCGCGTAACGGCCGCCCGCCGCGAGGAGTTCCTCGTGGGTGCCGCGTTCCACGATCCGGCCGGCCTCCACGACGAGGATCTGGTCGGCGGCCCGGACGGTGGACAGACGGTGGGCGATCACCACGGCGGTACGGCCCTCCAGGGCCTCGGCGAGCGCCTCCTGGACGGCCGCCTCCGAGGTGTTGTCCAGGTGGGCCGTGGCCTCGTCGAGGATGACCACCCGCTGGCGCGCCAGCAGCAGCCGGGCGATGGTCATGCGCTGGCGCTCGCCGCCGGAGAGCCGGTAGCCGCGCTCGCCGACCACCGTGTCCAGGCCGTCGGGCAGAGAGCGCACGACCTCGGCGAGGCGGGCGCGGCCGAGGGCGTCCCACAGCTCCTCGTCCGTGGCGGCGGGACGGGCCAGCAGCAGGTTGGCCCGCACGGAGTCGTGGAAGAGGTGGCCGTCCTGGGTGACCATCCCGAGGGTGGCCCGCAGAGAGGCGGCGGTCAGGTCGCGGACGTCGGTCCCGCCGATGCGGACGGCGCCGCCGTCGACGTCGTACAGGCGCGGCAGCAGCTGCGCGATGGTGGACTTGCCGGCGCCGGAGGAGCCGACCAGAGCGACGGTCCGGCCCGGTTCGGCGCGGAAGGAGATGCCGTGCAGCACCTCGGCGCCGCCGCGGGTGTCGAGCGCGGCGACCTCCTCCAGGGAGGCGAGCGAGACCTGGTCGGCGGCGGGGTAGGAGAAGGTGACGTCCTCGAACTCGACGGCGACCGCACCCGCGGGCACCTCGACGGCGTCCGGCTTCTCCTCGATGAGGGGCTGGAGGTCCAGCACCTCGAAGACCCGCTCGAAGCTGACCAGCGCGCTCATGACCTCCACCCGGGCTCCGGCGAGCGCGGTGAGCGGGGCGTACAGCCGGGTCAGCAGCAGCGCGAGGGAGACCACCGCGCCCGCCTCCAGGGTGCCGTGCAGCGCGAACCAGCCGCCGAGGCCGTAGACCAGGGCCAGGGCGAGGGCCGAGACCAGGGTGAGGGAGGTGATGAACACCGACTGGGCGGTCGCGGTGCGCACCCCGATGTCACGCACCTGGCGGGCCCGGGCCGCGAACTCCTCCGACTCCTCCTCGGGCCGTCCGAACAGCTTGACCAGGGTGGCGCCGGGCGCCGAGAAGCGCTCGGTCATCCGAGTGCCCATGGCTGCGTTGAGCGCGGCCGCCTCCCGCTGCATCCGGGCCATCCGGCTGCCCATGCGGCGGGCGGGCAGCACGAACACGGGCAGCAGCACCAGCGCGAGCAGGGTGATCTGCCAGGACAGGGTGAGCATGACCGCGAGGGTCAGCACCAGGGTCACCAGGTTGGTCACCACGCCCGACAGGGTGTTGGCGAACGCCCGCTGGGCGCCGATCACGTCATTGTTGAGACGGCTGACCAGCGCTCCCGTACGAGTACGTGTGAAGAACGCGACGGGCATGCGCTGCACATGATCGAACACAGCCGTGCGCAGGTCGAGGATGAGTCCCTCCCCGAGCGTCGCCGACAGGCGCCGGCCGAGGATGCCGATCCCTGCCTCCGCGAGCGCGACCAGCGCGATGAGCAGGGAGAGCCGGACGACCGTCCCGGAGTCCCGGCCCGCCACGATCGCGTCGACGACGCGGCCGGCGAGCACGGGGGTGGCGACGGCGAGCAGTGCCGTCACCACCCCGAGCAGTACGAAGCGGACGATGCCCGCGCGGTGCGGGCGGGCGAAGGCGGCGATGCGGCGCAGCGTGGCGCGGGCGAAGGGACGGCGTTCCTGCTGCGCGGTCATCACGCTGTGCAGTTGCGTCCATGCGGTGGTCTCCATGCTCATGGGAGAGAACGTAGGACCTCAAGCTTCGTTGAGGTCAATGTCCGCGCCATTTCACCCCCCTCGGCATCCCCGCACCCGAAGGCTTCCATGACGTCTCCCTCTCATCCGCTGCCCGCCCGTAAGGCGCCGTCCGCGATCCCGCAACCCGCCGCTCACACGACGCGGAAAACCTCTCGCACTGTGACAGCGGTACATCTCCCCGGCCTCCACAAGGGACGCCTCACCCGGCTCGCCCGGCGCCTGCCCGTGCGGCAGATCCTGTGCCTGCTTCCGCTCCTGCTCGTCGCGATCGTCGCGGTGCGGCACCGGTCCGTGCTCGCCGAGGGCTTCGGACATCTGCGCACCGCCTCGTGGCCCTGGCTGCTGGCGGCGGCCGGCGCGACCTGTCTGACGTGGGTGGCGGCCGCCGTCACCCGGCAGGGCGCCGTCGTCCAGCCGCTGCCCCGGTGGCGGCTGCTGGCCACACAGTTCGCGGCGGGCTCGGCGAACCATCTGCTGCCGACGGGGCTCGGTGCGGGGGCGGTCAACCTGCGGTTCATGACCGTGTGCGGGGTGCCGCTCGCCCGCTCCTCCGCCGCGCTCGCCCTGTACCTGCTCGCCGAGTCGGTCGGCCGGCTGAGCCTGCTGGCCGCGCTGCTGCTCGCCTTCCCCGACGCGCTGCAGCCCGGCACCCTGGTCCCCGCAGGGGCCGCCGGACCGCTCCTGATCGTCGCGGGCGCGGTGCCGGCGGTGGCGGTGGCCGCGCTGGCACTCGTACGACGCCTGCGCACGCCCGTGGTCCGCTTCGTGCGCACCGCTCTGGGCGAGGCCCGCTCGGTGCACACCCGACCGGCCCGGGCGCTCGCGCTGTGGGGCGGCTCGCTGGCCTTCCCGGCGCTGCAGGCCGCCGGTCTGGTGGCGGTCGGACGGTCGCTGGGACTGACGGTGCCACCGGCGCACATGGCCCTGGCGTACCTGGCCGCGACGGTCGCGGTGGCGCTGGTGCCCACGCCGGGCGGGCTCGGCTCCGTCGAGGCGGCGCTGATCGTGGCGCTGGTGGCGGCCGGCGCTCCGGTGGCGGTGGCCACGGCGGTGGTCCTCGCCTTCCGCATCATCACCGTCTGGGTGCCGCTGGTGCCGGGGGCGCTGACGCTGGGGGCACTGGTGCGGCTGAAGGTCATCTGAGGGAGAGTGGCCCTCCGAGCCGCCCCTCAGAAGGAGCACCTGCCGTGCCGGTCCGCGTGGAACGCAAGGAACACGTCACCACGATCGTCCTGTCCCGTCCCGAGGTCCGCAACGCGGTCGACGGCCCCACGGCCGCGGACCTGGTGCGCGCGTTCCGGGAGTTCGAGGCCGACGACGACGCCCGGGTGGCGGTGCTGTGGGGCGAGGGCGGCACCTTCTGCGCCGGCGCCGACCTGAAGGCGATGGGCGGCGAGCGCGGCAACCGGGTCGCCGAGGAGGGCGACGGCCCGATGGGGCCGACCCGGATGCGGCTGTCCAAGCCGGTCGTCGCCGCCGTCGCCGGGCACGCCGTGGCGGGCGGACTCGAACTGGCCCTGTGGTGCGATCTGCGGGTCGCCGAGGAGGACGCCGTCTTCGGCGTGTTCTGCCGCCGCTGGGGCGTGCCGCTGATCGACGGCGGCACGGTACGGCTGCCGCGGCTGATCGGCACCAGCCGGGCGATGGACATGATCCTGACCGGCCGCCCGGTCCCGGCCCGCGAGGCCTACGACATCGGCCTCGCCAACCGTCTCGTGCCCAGCGGCCGCGCCCGCGCCGAGGCCGAGGAACTGGCGGCGGCCGTCGCCCGCTTCCCGCAGGCCTGTCTGCGCGGCGACCGGGCCTCCGTACTGGATCAGGACGGCCTGGACGAGGAGAACGCGATGCGGGGCGAACTCCGCCACGGCATGGAGGTGCTGGCGGAGGGGCTGGAGGGCGCGGCGCGGTTCGCCGGGGGCGCCGGGCGGCACGGGTCCTTCACCCAGGCGTGAGCCGGGCGACCCCGCCCGGCCGCGCCGCGCCCGCCGGAATCGGCCGGACAGACCGCCGCCGGGACAAGGAACGCAGGACGACACCGCAGAGAGTGCGGCCCGGACCACGACAGCCGGACGGCACCGACCGCGGTGCCGCGCGGACCACGACAGCCGGATGACGCCGGACGTGGGGCCGCCCGGACCACGACAACCGGACGACACCGGACAGGGCGCGGCCGTGACCACGACGGCAGGGTGCCCTCCGGCAAGGGGCCGCCGAGACCGCGACGCCAGGGGCCCCTCGGGCAGGGTGCGGCCGGGAGCGCTCAGGCGGCCGTCCGGGGCGGCCACTCCCCTTCGGTGAGCCACTCCAGCACAGCGCCGCCCGTCTCCGCCCCGTCCCACGTCGCCGCCTTGGCGCGCTGTCCGGGGCGCAGCACGGCGCCCGTCGCGAAGACGCCCGGACGCGTGGTGTGCGCACTCGTGCCCAGCGCGATGGCGGCCCGGCGGGCGAGTTCGTCGTCGGGGACGAAGTCGCCGGTGAAGACGACCGTGTCGCAGGGCAGGGTGACGGTGCGACCGTCCCGGTGGCGGACCCGGACGCCGGACAGACGGCCGTGGCCGAGGAGTTCGGTGACGGCGGCATGGGTGAGGAGCGGGATGCGGTGGCCCAGGCGTGCCGACTGCGCGCGCAGACGCGGGACCTGGGCATGGGCATGTCCGGTGACCAGGGCGGCGACCGCGACGCCGGCCGTGCGCAGGGTGGCCGCCGCGGCGTACGAGACGCTCTCCGCCCCGGCCACCACCGCCCGGGTTCCGACGGACTGCCCGAACAAGTGCACCGCCTGTTGGAGTTCGCCGGTGGTGTAGACGCCGGCGGGCCGGGTGCCGGGCACCAGGCGGGCCGCGCGGGGGCGTTCGCGGGAGCCGGTGGCCAGGACGACCGCCCCGGCGTCGATCGTCTCCGGGCCCTGCGGGCCGACGGCCGTGAGCGTGCGCGGGCCCGCCCAGTCCAGGACCGTCACACCGGTCCGCAGCACGGCTCCGGCACGTGTGGCGCCCTCGGTGACCAGCCGGGCGTACGCGGGGCCGGTCAGCGGGTGCAGCCAGGTGCCGAAGCCGCCGTGTGCGCAGTGCCGTGGCACTCCTCCGGGCCGCGCCTCCCGTTCCAACACCTCGACCCGGCCGGCACCGGCGGCGGCCAGGCGGGCGGCGACCGCGAGTCCGGCGGGACCGGCGCCGACGACGAGCACATCGACCCGGCGCACGGCGGGTTCCACGGTCATGGGCGAGCTCCTGGGCAAGCCTCCACGAACAGCCGCCGTAGGCCGGATTCGGCCATCATCGGCGGGCCTCCCCAGCCGGCCGACGCACGGCGAACTCGACGGTCACCGGCCGGCCCCTCGAACCACCGACGCACGGCGAACCCCACCCCCATCAGCCAACCTCCCCCACCAGCCGACACACGGCGCACTCGGCCCTCGTCGGCGAGCCTCCCGGGGTGTCGACGCACGGCGGGCTCGGCGGTCACCGGCGGGGCTCCTCGAACAGGCGGCGTAGCGACGCCCCGCAGTAGAAGCCCTGGCAGCGGCCCGCGCGGGCCCGGGTGCGCCGGCGCAGGCCGTCCAGGGTGCGCGGCGGGACCGTACTGGCGAGGGCGTCGCGGATCTCGCCGCGGGAGACGCGCTCGCAGTGGCAGACGAGGGTGCCGTACTCCGGGTCGGCCGCGATGAGTTCGGGGCGCTGGTACGGGCGCGGGAAGGCCTCTCCGAGGTTGGGCATGCGCACGGGCTCCGGTTCCCGGACCGGCCCGAGGTCGAGCCCGGTGCCGGCCAGCAGCCGCACGACGTGTGCGGCGATGGCCATGGACGCGGTCAGACCGGTGGAGCGGATGCCGCCGACGGTGACGTACGCCTGGTCGGGGTGTGCGGTGATGCGGTAGTCCTCGTGCTCGGTGGCCGCGCGCAGCCCGGCGTAGACGGCGGTGACCTCCTCGTCCAGCAGGGCGGGCAGGACGCGGCGGCCCTTCTCCCGCAGCAGGGCGATGCCCTCGGCGGTGGAGCCGGTGGCCCGCTTGTCGTCCAGATCCTCGGCGGTGGGGCCGAGCAGGACGTTGCCGTGGACGGTGGGGGCGACCAGGACGCCCTTGCCGAGGGCGGTCGGGACGGGGAGCAGGATGTGCCTCACCAGGCGGCGGGCGAGCTTGTCGTGGACGAGGAGCTGGCCGCGGCGCGGGGTGACGGTGAAGTCCTCGTGGCCGAGGGCCCGGTCCAGGGTGTCGGCGTGCAGGCCTGCCGCGTTGACCAGATGGCGGGTGTGCAGGGTGCCCCGGGTCGTGGTCAGGCGATGGCCGTGCGGGCTCCGCCCGATGTCCCGCACCCGGGTGTTCAGATGCAGGCCGACGCCCGCGCGGACCGCCTGGGTGGCGTACGCCAGGGTCGTCGTCCAGGGGCAGATGATGCTCTCGCCGGGCACGTGGAGGGCGCCGAGCGCGCCGGGGCCGAGGTGCGGCTCGCGCGCGTACAGTCCGCCGGCGTCGAGGAGCCGGGTGTCCGGGCAGTCGTTGCGCCCGGCCTTCTCGGCCAGCCGTGGCAGGGCTGCCAGCTGGTCCTCGTCCCAGGCGACGAGCAGGGCGCCGACCTTCTCGACGGGGATGCCGGAGACGGCGGCGTAGGCGGCGAGCCGCCGGGAGCCGTCACGGACCAGCCGGGCCTCCAGGGAGCCCGGGGTCGCGTCGAATCCGGTGTGCAGGATGGCGGTGTTGGCCTTGGAGGTGCCCTGGCCGACGTCGTCCTGTGCCTCGACCAGGGCGATGCGCAGACGCGGGTGGCGGGCGAGTTCGCGGGCGACGGCGCAGCCGACGACGCCGGCGCCCACGACCGTCACGTCGTAGGGCTGCGCGGGCAGCGGCCCCTCGGCGGTGACCGTCATGAGCCGAGCAGCGCGGCGAGGGCGCTGCGGAAGCGGGCGAGGCGTTCGGCGGCCCGGTCGGCCGGGATGCGGGGTTCGTACACGGCGGCGGGCTTCCAGTCGGGCAGGGCGTCCGGCAAGCCCAGCGCGGGATCCGCGCCGAGCCGGGCGAGGGCGGCGGCGCCCAGGGCGGTGGCGTCGGGCAGCGCGGAGACCTCGACGGGCCGTTGCAGCAGGTCGGCCTGGGTCTGCATGAGGAGCGCGGAGCGGGTCAGGCCGCCGTCGACGCGCAGCGCGTCGAGCGGGGTGCCGAGATCGGCCGCGGCCGCCTCCGCCAGCTCCACCACCTGGGCGGCGAGGCCCTCGCACAGGGCGCGCACCACGTGTCCCGGTCCGGTGTCGAGGCCGAGCCCGGTCAGCGAGCCGCGCACGTCGCCGCGCCACCAGGGGGCGGCCAGCCCGGCGAGGGCGGGGACGAAGGTGACCCCGCCGCTGTCGGGCACCAAGCCGCCGACCGGGTCGAGGTCCGAGGCCGAGGAGATGACGCCGAGGTCGGTGAGCCAGCGCACGGCGGAGGCGGCGGTGTAGACCTGCCCGTCGAGGCAGTAGCCGGTGTCTCCGGCGAGCTGCCAGGCGACGCAGCTGACCAGGCCGGAGGTGCCGCGCCGGGCTGTGCCGCCGGTGTGGGCGAGCAGGAACGCGCCCGTGCCGTAGGTGCACTTGGCGCCGCCGGGCCCGGTGATGCGCTGGGCGAGCAGGGCCGCCTGCTGGTCGACCACGAGGCCCGTGAGCGGGATGGCGGGGCCGAACGCCGCGGTGGTGCCCACCGGTTCGGCGTTGGCGACCACCCGCGGGAGCCGTTCGCCGGACAGCCCGTAGGTGTCGAGCGCCCACGGCGACCACTGCGCCCGGTCGAGGTCGAGGAGCTGGGTGCGGCCGGCGGTGGCCGCGTCGGTGACGAAGGCGCCGGTGAGGCGGTGGACCAGCCAGGCGTCGGAGGTGGTGACGACCCCCTCGCGGGTGAGGTGGCGGCGGATCCAGGCCATCTTGGGTGCGGCGAAGTACGGGTCCAGGGGAAGTCCGGTCAGCCGTCGCAACTCCTCGGCGTGCGGGGCGAGTTCGTCGCAGACGGTCGCGGCGCGCCGGTCCTGCCAGACGAGCGCGTCGGTGAGCGGCCGGCCGCTGCCCGGGTCCCAGGCGAGGACGGTCTCGCCCTGGTTGGCCAGGCCCATGGCCACGACGTCCTCGCCGGCCTCGGCGAGAGCGCGCCCGCCGGCGTCCAGGACCGAGGCGTACAGCTCGGAGGGATCGACCTCGACCCGTCCGCCGGGCAGGTGGCGGGGGCGTACGGCGGCGAACCCGGTGCCGAGCACACCGCGTTCGGGGCAGACCACCAGGGCCTTGGTGCCGGAGGTGCCCTGGTCGACGGCGAGCACCGGCCCCGTCATCGCACCCTCCCGCCCATGTGTCCGGTCCCTCGGAAGATCACCGCGCACAGCCTGCCGTCGGCCCGTGACCGGAGTCAAGCACCGCCGCCGGCTGCCGGGCCGGCCGCTCGGCGACGGCCCGGCCGGATGTCCGTGAAGGATTCAACTGTCCATGTGGACAGTTGAGTTGCCAACAATGGCAGGTCCCGAACCTCCGCCCCTATAGTGACCGCCGATCCCCCACGAGACCCCTCGGTCAAGGCCCAGAGGAGGGCTGTTGTTACCTCACCGCGCCACCCTGCCCGTCCACCCCCGGACCGGGGCGGGCAGCTGATGGCCAGAGGAGGACCCCGTCCTTCCTACGACCCCGCAGGTCACGACAACGCCCTGCGCTCCGCCCTGCAGGATCTGCGCACCGGCCGCTGGATGGCGATGCGCACCCTGCTCGCGGACACCTCCGGCTGGTGGCTGTGGACCCAGCGCACCCAGGTCCTCGCGGCCGCGGCGGCCGGCACCGACGTGGTGCGGGCCTGGCGCGCGGAGGAGCCGCACAGCGTGCCCGCCGCGGTGATGCACGCCCGGGTCGGCGTGGAGCGGGCCCTGCGGGCGCGGCGCGAACGGCACCGCCGCACGCATGAGTTGTGGATCGAGGCGTGGGACGCCACCCAGTCCGCCGCCGAGGCCGCCCCGAAGGACCCCGTGCCCTGGGTGTGCCTGCTGGCACTGGCCCAGCTCGATCCCGGGCAGCGCTGGGAGGAGCACCGGGCGGCGGCGCCGGAGCCGATGCTGCCGCCGGGCCCGTGGGGACTGCTCGCCGAGGCGTGCCGGCGCGACCCGCACAACCGCGAGGCCCACCACCGCATGCTCCAGTTCCTGTACGCGATCGCCACCTCGGACCGGCTCGCCGAGGCCGCGGGCTACGCCCAGTGGGCGGCCGCCTCGGCGCCCCCCGCCTCGGCGGTCCACCTGCTGCCGTTGTACGTACGGGTCGAGCGCTACCGGCGCGGCAGCGGACACGACGTGGCGCTCGACCTGCACTGGGTCGCCGAGGACGCGGCCCGGGAGGCACAGCGGGCGCTGCGCTCCTGGTTCGACCGGGCGCCGCGCGCCGAGCACTCCCTGCTGGACCTCAACCACCTGGCCCACGCCCTGTGGGGCGCCCACCGCTTCCCGGACGCGGCCCGGGTGTTCGACGCGATCGGCCCGTACGCCACTCCCCCGCCCTGGATGTACCGCACCCCGGACCGGACCCGTGCCGTGGAGGTCTTCGTGCAGGCCAGGGACCGCTGCCACACCGACGAGGACTCGGGCCCCGCCGGACACCCCCACCCCTGACGCCCCTCTCCCTTCCGCTTCCCTGGAGGTTTCCGCATGTCCCCCGCTCCAGATCCGTCGCACTCCCCCGGCCGGCCGCAGCACGACGAGGAGCAGCGGCTGCGCGAGCTGGGCTACCGCCCGGTGCTGGCCCGTCGTATGGACGGCTTCGGCAACTTCGCGATCAGTTTCTCGGTGATCTCGATCCTGTCCGGCTGCATGACGCTCTACGGCTTCGGCCTGGGCGCCGGCGGGCCCGCCGTGATGCTGTGGGGCTGGGCGGGCGTCGGCCTGTTCGTGCTGTGCGTCGGCCTCGCGCTCGCCGAGGTCACCAGCGCCTATCCGACCTCGGGCGCCCTGTACTACATGGCCGACCGGCTCGGCGGCCGGCGCTGGGGCTGGTACACGGGCTGGCTGAATCTGCTCGGTCTGCTCGGCGCGATCGCCGGCATCGACTACGGCGCCGCCCTGTTCACCGGCGCCTTCGCCAATCTCCAGTGGGGCTTCGAGCCGACCCCCGGCAGGACGATGCTGATCTTCTGCGCCATCCTGCTGCTGCACGGGGTGCTGAACCTGTTCGGCGTCCGTCTGGTCAGCCTGCTCAACGCGTTCAGCGTGTGGTGGCACCTGGCCGGTGTCGCCGTCATCGTCGGGGCTCTGACGTTCGTCCCGGACCACCACCGGTCGCCGTCCTTCGTCTTCACCAGGTTCGTCAACGACACCGGCTGGTCCAACCCGCTCTATGTGGCGGCGATCGGCCTGCTGCTCGCCCAGTACACGTTCTCCGGGTACGACGCCTCCGCCCACCTCTCCGAGGAGACCTCCAACGCCTCGGTGTCCGCGGCCCGCGGCATCGTACGGTCCATCTGGGTGTCGTGGATCGCGGGCTTCGTGCTGCTCGCCGGTCTCACCTTCGCCATCCAGGACTACGACGCCACGCGCACCACCGCCACCGGCGTGCCGCCCGCGCAGATCCTGCTCGACGGCCTCGGCACCGGCGGGGCCAGCGCACTGCTGCTCGTCGTGATCGTCGCCCAGCTGTTCTGCGGGAACGCGGAGGTCGCCGCGGCCAGCCGCATGGTCTTCGCGTTCAGCCGGGACGGCGCCCTGCCCGGCTCGCACCTGTGGCGCAAGGTCAGCAGCCGCACCCAGACCCCGGTCGCCGCGGTGTGGCTGTCGGTGATCGTCGCCGGTGTCCTCGCGCTGCCGTCCCTGTACTCGGCGACGGCGTACGGCGCGGTCACCGCCATCAACGTCATCGGTATCACGCCCGCCTACGCCATCCCGGTGCTGCTGCGGCTGCGCGCGGGCGACCGCTTCCGGCCGGGGCCCTGGAACCTGGGCCGGTGGAGCAGACCGGTCGGCTGGATCGCGGTGATCTGGGTGGCCTGCGTGACGGTGCTGTTCTGCCTGCCGCAGTCCTCGCCGGTCACCGTCGACACGATGAACTACGCGGCCGTCGCACTCGTCGTCGTCCTGGTCCTGGCCAGCGTCTGGTGGTACGTCGCCCGTCGTGCGTACGGCACGCCCACCACCACCGCCTACGGGGACGACCGCGACCAGGCCGAACTCGCGGAGGGCATCGTCTGAGACCGAGCGTCCGCGGCGCCGGTCCTGGTACGAACTGGCGTTCCGGATGCGGCAGGATGAGCGTTCGCGCCGGGCCGGGTACCCGGTCGGCGGCGCGAACGCACATTCCGCACATCGAGCAGGTGACAACGTGACGAGACTTCACAGCAGGCTCTCCGCAGCAACTTTCCGCCCCGGGGGTGAGGGGTGAACCGCGCACTGACCCTGGACGACTTCGTCCTCGCGGGTATCGCCCTGGCCGCGGGTCTGGTGCTGGCCTTCCTGTCCCGCATGCTGCTGCGCTGGCTCGCCAAGCACGCCAAGCGGACCAAGTGGAGCGGTGACGACGTCATCGTGGACGCGCTGCGCTCGGTCGTCCCGTGGGCGGCGATCGCGGGCGGCGCGGCGTCGGCCGCCGCGGTGCTGCCGCTGACCAGGACCGTCCAGCACCACGTCAACCAGATCCTCCAGGTGTGGCTGATCTTCGTGGTCACCCTGTCCGCGGCCCGGGTGATCGCGGGCCTGGTCCGCTCGGTCACCCAGAGCCGCTCGGGCGTCGCGGGCTCGGCCACCATCTTCGTCAACATCACCCGGGTGCTGGTCCTGGCGATCGGCTTCCTGGTGGTGCTGCAGACGCTCGGCATCTCCATAGCGCCGCTGCTCACCGCCCTCGGCGTCGGCGGTCTGGCGGTGGCCCTCGCCCTCCAGGACACGCTCGCCAACCTGTTCGCGGGCGTCCACATCCTCGCCTCCAAGACCGTCCAGCCGGGCGACTACATCCGGCTGAGCAGCGGCGAGGAGGGCTACGTCGTGGACATCAACTGGCGCCAGACGACGGTCCGCCAGCTGTCCAACAACCTGGTGGTCGTCCCCAACGGCCAGCTCGCCAAGACCAACATGACCAACTTCACCCGGCCCGAGCAGCGGCTGACGGTCCTGGTGCAGGTGGGCGTGAGCTACGACAGCGACCTGGACCACGTCGAGCGCGTCACGTCCGAGGTCATCGCGCAGACCATGACCGAGATCGCCGGCGCCGTCCCGGACCACGAGCCCGCCATCCGCTTCCACACCTTCGGCGACTCGCGCATCGGGTTCACGGTGATCCTCGGCGTCGGCGAGTTCAGCGACCAGTACCGGATCAAGCACGAGTTCATCAAGCGGCTGCACCGCCGCTACCGCGAGGAGGGCATCCACATCCCGGCCCCGGCCAGGACGGTGGCGCTGCAGCAGGGCTCGCTGGTGATCCCGCAGCAGCGCACCGGCGAGGACGTGCCGTCGCGGTCGTCGGTGGCCGACTAGCCGGCGCGGGGGCCGGCCCCCGCCCCTGCGGGTCAGCCCCCGCCGGTGTCGCAGCACGACCCGCGCCGCAGGCCGTGGGCGACATCGAGCCAGGTGGTGTCCCGGGGCGAAGGGTGGTCGCGGTCCCCGTGCACGGCGGTCAGATCGCTCTGCCGGTGCACGACGCCGGCGCGCACCACCAGGGGGGTGTCGACGAGCGTGGCGACATCGGTGAACGGATCGCCGTTCACCACGGTCAGATCGGCGAGCCTGCCCGCTTGGACGGTGCCGACGTCGCCGTCCAGGCCGAACAGGCGGGCCGGCACGGACGTGGCGCAGTGCAGGGCCTCGGCCACGCTGAACCCGTGGGCGTGCAGGGCGCGCAGGGCCAGATGCAGGGACAGGCCGACGGGGACCAGCGGGGCGTCGGTGCCGACCGCCAGCACGGCGCCCCGGGCGGTCAGCCGCCGGTAGTCGGCCATCTCCACGGCCAGGGCGTGGAGTTGAGGGGCGGTGGGCTCGGCCCTGGCGCGTGCGCGTACGGCGGCCACGTCCCACGGCGGCATGAGACGGCCCACCCGCGGATCGTCGGCCAGCCCGGGATCCGCGCCCAGGAGGACCTGTGCGGTGAACGGGGTGACGACCAGGGCGAAGGTGCCGTCGGCGTACTGCTGGACGAGGTCCTGGTGGATGTGCCCGAGCGGGGTCGTGGCGTGCCCGTGGGGCAGGCGCTGGGTGGCCTGCAGATGGGTCGTGAGGTCCTGGCCGGCCGCCCGGCCCGGCGAGCACAGGTGACTGCCGCAGGGCACGCCCATCCGGTGCGCGGCCTCGGCGGCCTGCGCCATGACCTCGCCCGGAGCACGGACATAGGTCTTCACGAAGTCGACGTCGAGGGCGGCGGCCCGCTGCAAGGTGCGGGTGACACCGGCGCGGGTGCGGTGGGCCCGGCCCATGCTGTAGGCGGTGCGGGAGCCGTCGATCAGCTCCGCGCAGGCGAGCTGACGCGGGCCCAGGCCGTGCCCGGTGGCGGCCGACTCGCGCAGCCGGACCGCCTCGTACAGTGGTCCGCCCAGGCAGACGGTGGTGGTGATGCCGTAGGCGAGCGCGGTCAGGCCCTGCCGGGCGCCGTAGACGGCGTTGTAGGGGTGGGTGTGGCTGTCGAACAGGCCGGGGACGATGGTCCGTCCGGAGGCGTCGACGGTGCGATGACCCGGGCGGCGCGTGCGGTGCGGCTCCACCGCGGTGATGCGGTCGCCGCTGACGAGGATGTCGACGTCGTGGCGGGGAGCGGCACCGGTGCCGTCCCACAGCTGCCCGGCGTGGATCCGCAGTTTCTCGCGGCGCGTCGCCGGGCGCGGGCGGACGGGCGGCCCGGCGGCGAGAGTGCGCGCGCCGCCGGGTGCGGAGCCGGGGGACATCAGGCGCAGCCGGCCGCAGGACAGGTACAGCAGCGTGTGCCCGTCACCGGACCAGCTGGGGTGGTCGGCCGGCTCGTCGGTGAGCTGCCGGGCGGGTCCCGTGGGGGTGCCGTCGGCACGGACGGGCAGCAGCCACAGGACCGACTCGGCGACCAGCGCCATCCAGCGGCCGTCGGGCGACCACACCGGTCCGGCGGCGACACGGTCGGACAGCGACTGGTGCGCGGCGGGCAGGTGGCGTTTCTCGGCGCCGGTGCGGGTGTCGACGACGCGGATGAGGTGATAGCCCTCGCGGAAGCGGTGGTTGAGCCGGTTGCGGTCGCAGAAGGCCAGGTAGCGGCCGTCCGGCGACCAGGTCGGGGCCCCGGGCGGCCCATCGGTGGCCAGCGGCCGGGCGATCACCCGCTCCTGGCCGCTCGCCACGTCCCGCAGCAGCAGGTTCCCCACGACGTCGTGGCAGGCCAGCCGGGAACCGTCCGGCGACAGGGCCGGGTGCAGGCGCCCGCCGCCGGCCAGCAGCCGGTCCTCGCCGTCCTCCAGGCCCAGCCGGTGCACGGCGGTCAGACCGTCACGGTCGGTGCAGTACAGCAGGCTCCGACCGTCGGGCGCCCAGGCGGGCATCTGGACGTAGTGGACCGGCTCGCCCTGCAGGAGTCTGCGCGGCGCGCCGTCGACCGGCAGCAGCCACAGCGCGTTCAGCGCGGCGAACGCCACCTGCCTCCCGTCCGGCGACAGGGCCGGCAGATGGATGCCGCGCACCGGGTCCTGGGCCGGGGAGCCCAGCGCCCGGGTCCTGGGCCGCCACCGGGGCCGGGGCACCGTCGTCCGGGCGGTGAACGGCACGTCCGTGACGGAGGGTTCGGCCAGGGTACGGACGCGGATGCGGCCGTCCGCGACGTACAGCAGCCGGTCCTCGTCCAGCCAGCACGGCGGGGCCGCCGCGAGGTCCTCGTCCGCCGTGACGACGTGCCCGTCGACCATCAGCGCCGCGCCCGTGGGCGGCTGGGACGACGAGTCGCCCGTCCCGGACAGGTGCAGGTAGGCGATCCGCCCGCCCGGGGAGACGGACGGGCACAGCAGGCGGCCCTCCGTCACCGTGCGCACCACCTGCGCCGGGCCGCCGGCGGCGGGCACCCGGACCAGACGGAGTCCGCCGTCGTTGCCGCCGCCCGGCCGGTGCGCGGCCCGGACACAGACCAGCGAGCGCCCGTCCGGCCACCACACCGCGTCGTAGTCCTCGAAGTCACCGCCGGTGAGCCGGTCCAGCCGGCCGCTGTCCGCCTCCAGGGTCCACAGGCCGAAGGAGCTGCCGGTTACGGCGTCGCCGCCGCGCTCGGACGAGAAGGCGATCCGTGTCCCGTCCGGTGACCAGGCCGCCCCGCGGTCGTCCCACGGCCCGTCGGTCAGCTGCCTCGGCTCCCCGCCGTCCGTCCGCATCGCCCACAGGTGGAAGGCGCCCCCTCGGTATCCGCACAGGGCGAGCCGCTCCCCGTCCGGCGACAGCGCCGGACGGGTCGCCTCCAGTGACCAGTGGGTGAGCTGCCGCGCCGTTCCGCCGTCGCGCGGGACGTGCCACAGGACGCCCTGCACCTCGGCGACCACCACCGAGCCGTCGCGGCAGGCGGTGACCGAGCCGCCGGTCGTCTCGTGATAGGTGAGGACGCGCTCCCCGGGACGAGCTGCTCGCCGACCGTCCACGGCGGCTGTGACGGCCGCGGCAGCGTTCGATGACGCGGCCCCGGCCACTCCGGCGGCCGAGGCCCCCAGAAAACCCCGGCGGCTGACGAAGCCCAAACCCATGCCCGCGCCCTTCCCTCCCACGGCGACACCCGGTCCGACCGGAGCAACGAGCGGCCGGGCGGTACGTGGCGGGATCGGGGATCGGAGACCGGAAGTTCGAAGATCACCGGGCGGGGATCAGCAAGCAGGTACCAGGTGACGGTGGTCAGGGGCCAGGGGTCAGGCAGCTGGAGGTGTCAGGGATCGGAGATCGGAGGCGAGGGATCGGTGAGCAGTGAGCGGGGTTCGTCCGGACGGGGCGATCCGGTGCGCCCGGACGGAGTCGAGCCGTCCGCTGCCCGCGGGCCCGTCGCCTGCTGCCGTGACGGGTGGCGGGCGGAGCCGGGCAGGGCTCCGCCCGCCACCGCCCGTCAGAGGGTGGCCGAGTTCTCGTGCCAGTGGCCGCTCCGGTGGCTGTGCGGGGCCGCGAGGGACGAGGCGACCGGGTTCACCGTCCAGTCGGGGTGGCCGGGCATGCGCGGGGTCTTCGTACCGTAGAGCCAGTCACGCAGGAAACCCGACTGGTCCTGGCCGGTGACGTGCGAGGCGACGGCTATGTAGTCGTCCGTCGATGCCGAGCCGCCCCGGAAGCGCTCCAGGAAGGTCCGCTCGACCGCGTGGAAGGCGTCCTCGCCGACCAGCTGCCAGAAGGCGTACAGGACGAGCACGCCGCCCAGGTAGCGCTGGCTGTCGAAGAGGTCGGCCGCGTCGGGTGCCGCCACCGGGCCCGAGTCGTGGCGCCACTGGTCGCCACGGGCGTAGGTGTCCTTCATCCGGGCCTCCATCGTGGTCAGGCCCAGCGAGTCGGCCCAGCCCCGCTCGTAGCGGTACAGCAGCCCGTAGAAGTCGGCGTGGCCCTCGTTCAGCCACAGGTCGGCCCAGGTGGCGGGGCTGACCAGGTTGCCGAAGTAGGAGTGGACCAGCTCGTGCATCATGTGCGAGCCGATCTTCTTCTCCTCCTGGAGGAGGAAGTTCGGCTTGTAGAGGGTGAGGGTCTGGGTCTCCAGGCCCGTGAAGTCGAAGGCGTTCGGGTCGTCGGAGTTGCACGGCAGCAGTCCGTACGTCTCGAACGGGAAGGCGCCCAGGCGGTCCTCCAGCCAGCTCACCAGGGCGGGCGTCAGCGAGAGGGCGGGCTCCAGGGCGGCGGCGCGGGCGGTGGGGACCACGTCGCGCAGGGCCAGGCCGTGCGGGCCCTGCCGGTCCTTGACCACGTAGTCGCCGACGGTGATCTGGACGAGTTCGGTGGCGATCGGCGCGAGCGAGCGGTACGAGTACGCCGTGCGGTCCCCGTCCACGGCCTCGACACCGGTGAGCAGGCCGTTCGCCACGCCGCGCAGCCCGTTCGGGACGGTGATGCGGAAGCTGAAGCCGGCCTTGTCCGAGGGGTGGTCGTTGCACGGGAAGACGGTGTGCGCGGAGTTCGGCTGGGGGCAGATCGCGAAGCCGTCCGGGGTGGGCACCCAGGCGGTGTGTGTCAGGGTGCGGCGCGGGTCGGCGGAGTACTCGACGCGGACCGTGACGGCACAGTCCTCCTCCAGCGCCCGCGCCGGGGTGATCCGCAGTTTCTCGTCGGCCTGCTCGAACGAGGCAGCGCAGCCGTCGGCCTCCACGGCCCGTATGTCCAGGCCGAGCGCGTCGAGGGAGAAACGGCTCAGCGCGCGGGTGGTGCGGAGCCTGAGGGTGGCGACGGCGTCCACGCGCCGGGCCGTGGCGTCGTAGGAGAGGTCGAGGTGGTAGGCACGGACCCGGTAGCCGTCGTTGCCGAGGGCCGGGAAGACGGGGTCGCCGAGGGTCTCCGGGCCGGGGCTCGGGTCCGGGTCCGTCGGGCGTGTGCGGGTGGCCGCCAGGGCCGGGGCCGTGCCCCCCGTGGCCAGGGCCGCCGCCGTACCGATCAGGGCGGCCGCCGGGGCCGTCACTCTGGTGCGATATCTCATGGTCCGCTTTCGCTCGGGCGGCCGGCTGGTCGGGTCCGGCCGCCGGTCAGTGGGCGATTCGCTTGTCATGACCACGAGATCCGGGGCAGGGTTGTACAAGATCCGGGACGGGGTTCTACAAGATCCGCGACTCGTCTGCACCCCGGTGGCACGTTTTCGAGCCAGGACCCCTGTCGAGCCGAACCCGCTCACGAGATATCTTGATGTCGAGCAATGTTGCAGACGTGGAGCGGAGCACCCGGTGACTGACTCGACCATCATCTACACCTACACAGACGAGGCCCCGGCCCTGGCGACGCATTCGTTCCTGCCGGTGATCCAGGCGTACGCCTCGCAGGCCGGTGTGCCCGTCACGACCCGTGACATCTCGCTGGCCGGGCGCATCATCGCCGTCTTCCCGGAGTACCTGAACGA
Source organism: Streptomyces sp. NPDC007971 (assembly GCF_042958635.1). Lineage (NCBI taxonomy): Bacteria > Bacillati > Actinomycetota > Actinomycetes > Kitasatosporales > Streptomycetaceae > Streptomyces > Streptomyces sp. NPDC007971. The sequence goes on along the minus strand of NZ_JBIBJK010000028.1, from coordinate 51,435 downwards.
GGACCAGCGCATCCCCGACGCGCTGTCCGAGCTGGGCGAACTGGCCAAGACCCCCTCGGCCAACATCATCAAGCTGCCGAACATCTCGGCGTCCATCCCGCAGCTGAAGGCCGCCGTCGCCGAGCTGCAGGGCAAGGGCTACGCACTGCCGGACTACCCGGACGACCCGAAGTCCGACGAGGAGCGCGACATCCGCGCCCGCTACGACAAGATCAAGGGTTCCGCCGTGAACCCGGTGCTGCGTGAGGGCAACTCCGACCGCCGCGCCCCTGCCTCGGTGAAGAACTACGCCAAGACCCACCCGCACCGCATGGGCGCCTGGACCACCGAGTCCCGGACCAATGTGGCGACCATGGGCCAGAACGACTTCCGCTCCACCGAGAAGTCCGTGGTGGTCTCCGAGGCCGGCAAGCTGCGGATCGAGCTGGTCGGCGAGGACGGCACCACCACCGTCCTGAAGGAGTCCGTACCGGTCCTCGCGGGCGAGGTCGTCGACGCCTCGGTGATGCACGCCGCGCAGCTGAACGAGTTCCTCGCCGCGCAGGTCGCCCGCGCCAAGCAGGACGGCGTCCTGTTCTCCGTGCACCTCAAGGCGACGATGATGAAGGTCTCCGACCCGATCATCTTCGGCCATGTGGTGCGCGTCTTCTTCCCGAAGACGTTCGCGCGGTACGGCGAGACGCTCGCCGCGGCCGGCCTGACCCCGAACGACGGTCTGGGCGGCATCCTCAAGGGCCTGGAGAACCTGCCCGAGGGCGCCGAGATCAAGGCGTCCTTCGACGCGGAGCTGGCCGAGGGCCCGGCCCTCGCCATGGTCGACTCCGACAAGGGCATCACCAACCTGCACGTCCCCTCGGACGTCATCGTCGACGCCTCGATGCCGGCGATGATCCGCACCTCCGGTCACATGTGGGGCCCGGACGGCCAGGAGGCCGACACCCTCGCCGTCATCCCGGACTCCTCCTACGCCGGTGTCTACCAGGCCGTCATCGACGACTGCCGGGCCAACGGCGCCTACGACCCGTCCACCATGGGCTCGGTGCCGAACGTCGGCCTGATGGCGCAGAAGGCCGAGGAGTACGGCTCCCACGACAAGACCTTCGAGATCGCGGCCGCGGGCACGGTCCGCCTGGTCGACGAGGCCGGAAACGTCCTCATCGAGCAGCCGGTCGGCGCCGGCGACATCTTCCGCGCCTGCCAGACCAAGGACGCCCCGATCCGCGACTGGGTCAAGCTGGCCGTCACGCGCGCCCGCGCCACCGGCGACCCGGCCGTGTTCTGGCTGGACGAGGGCCGCGCCCACGACGCCAACCTGATCGCGAAGGTCCGCCAGTACCTTCCGGAGCACGACACCGAGGGCCTGGACATCAAGATCCTGTCCCCGGTCGAGGCGACCAAGCTGTCGGTGGAGCGCATCCGCCGCGGCGAGAACACGATCTCGGTCACCGGCAACGTCCTGCGCGACTACCTGACCGACCTGTTCCCGATCCTGGAGCTGGGCACCAGCGCCAAGATGCTGTCGGTCGTCCCGCTGATGGCGGGCGGCGGCCTGTTCGAGACGGGCGCCGGCGGCTCCGCGCCGAAGCACGTCCAGCAGCTGGTCAAGGAGAACTACCTGCGCTGGGACTCGCTCGGCGAGTTCTTCGCGCTCGTCCCCTCCTTCGAGCAGTACGCGACGGCCACCGGCAACACCCGTGCCAAGGTCCTCGCCGACACCCTCGACCGCGCCACGGCGACCTTCCTCAACGAGGACAAGTCCCCGACCCGTCGCCTCGGCGGCATCGACAACCGCGGAAGCCACTTCTACCTGTCCCTGTACTGGGCGCAGGAGCTGGCGAAGCAGACCGACGACGCCGACCTGGCCAAGGCCTTCGCCCCGTTCGCCGAGACCCTCGCGGCGAACGAGCAGAAGATCGTCGACGAGCTGATCGCCGTCCAGGGCTCCGCGGCCGACATCGGCGGCTACTACCAGGTGGAGAAGGCCAAGGCGGACGCGATCATGCGCCCGTCGGCCACCTGGAACGAGACCCTCGCGTCCCTGATCTGACGCTGACGCCTGCGTCTGCGGCGCGCGAGCCGCAGCCGTGAGCAGGACTGCGCCCCGGCCGGTACACCCGGCCGGGGCGCAGCCATGTCCGGGCGCGCACACTCCCGCCCGTCTTCGCCCGCCCTCTCCCGTCTTCGCCCGTCCGCGCCGGCCCTCTCCCGACCTCGCCCGGTGACGATGTGACACCTTGATCCTGCGCGACGCCACCGACCACGCCCCTGGAGCAGCCCGTGACCGAGCCCGTCCCCGCGTTCGAACTCCTTCCCGGCGCCGCCGAGTCGCCGGTCCTGCTGCACGTGCCGCACGGCGCACGGGAGATACCTCACGACGTGCGCGAGGGAATCCTGCTCGACGACGAAGCGCTCCGGCGCGAACTGGACCACATCACCGACGCCCACACCGGCCGGATCGCCGAACGGGCGGCCGGGGCGGCCCGGATCACGCCCTGGCGGTTCGTCAACCGGCTGTCGCGGCTGGTGGTGGACCCGGAGCGGTTTCCGGACGAGCGGGAGGAGATGCTCGCCGTGGGGATGGGGGCCGTGTACACCCGCACCACTCACCGGGCCGAGCTGCGTCCCGCGGAGACGGATCCCGGGCCGCTGGTCGAGCGGTACTTCCGGCCGTACGCGCAGGCGATGACCGAGGCGGTGGCCGGGCGGCTCGCCGCGACCGGGCGGGCCGTGGTGATCGATGTGCACTCCTATCCGGCCGAGCCGCTGCCGTACGAGCTGCACGGGGCGGGGCCGCGGCCCGCCGTGTGTCTCGGCACGGACGCCTTCCACACGCCGCCGGAGCTGACCGAGGCGGCGCGTGCGGCGCTGGCGGGATGCGGGGAGACGGGTCTGGACAGCCCGTTCAGCGGGACCTACGTACCGCTGGAGTACTACGGGCGGGACCGGAGGGTCAGCGCCCTGATGGTGGAGATCCGTCGGGACACGTACATGACGGAGCCGGGCGGGCCCGCCGGGCCGGGTCTGGAGCGGCTGGCCGCCGCCCTGACCGCCCTCGTGGACGCCGTGTAGGCCCGCCGGACGCGCAGGCCCGCCGGACGGGGCCGACCCGGCACGCACCGGTCGCGCTCGTGGGCTCCCGCGCGCAAGCCCCGCCGGACGCCGCTGCCCACCGTGCGCCGGTCACCTTTCCGGCCCCCACTCGGGCCCGCCGGACGCCGTGGCGCCCCGCTTCCCCTGTCACGCGACCGCACGTCGGCAGACCTCTGCCCAGAACACTCCCGCAGGACAGATCGGCGGCGAGGCAGTCACCCACCACAACGGGCAGATGCTGTTCCTGATACTGACCCGGCCCGAGCTGATGGAACGCATGCGTACCCGTCCGGATGCCCGCGGTCCGGTCCTGGACGAGCTGCTGCGGTACATCCCGCACCACTGCACCGGTGCGGTCCTCGCCCGGTCCCGCCCACCCGGCAAGCGGCTTCGGTCCCACCGGCTGCGTGGACTCATGCCCACCGGCTGAGCGAACTCACGCCCACCGGGTGAGCGGACTCATGCCCGCAGCCACTCCGTGACGATCTTTTCTCCGCCGGTCCGCAGCCGCAGCGCGAACGGTCCGGCGGGCGGCGCGTCGCTGGTGAAGCGGCCCAGGGTGTCGACGGTGACCGCGCGGGCCGTCTGCGGGCCGCCCAGCACCTCGATGCGTGCCGACTGCGGCGGCAGCACCTGGCCGATCAGCCCCTCGCCGGTGACCTCGACGTCGACGGTGAGCCCGCCGGCGCGGAACGTCAGCATCCGGGGGGCGTCCGGCACTCCCCTGACCGGCAGCGCATCCACCAGCGAGTCGAAGGTCAGCTCGGCGATCCGGGCGTCCAGGTCGTGCAACGCGTAGGCATCGAGCGCGAGTTGGCGCAGTTCGACGGGGACGGGATCCAGGACGTCGGCCGCCTGCCGCAGCTCCTCCTCCAGCAGATCGCCGTCGACCCCGGACGCGTCGAAGTCCGCTTCGGGAACGCCGTTGCCGTCCATGCCGCTCATGCCGCCCCCCGTGCGTCCATCCGGGCCCGCAGCCGGCGCAGACAACGCTGGCGCAACGGACCGATGCTGCCGACCGCGATACCGAGCGCGGCCGACACTTCCAGATAGCTGGGCGGTGGCGAGGACATCAGCACCCGCAACAGCTTTCGGCACCGGTCGCCGAGGGCCTCGAACTCCTGCCAGAGCCGGCGGATGCGCTCGGCCTCCACCGCCGCCTCCTCCGAGTCGATCAGCGTCTGCTCCGGCGTCCGCTCGTCGCTGGCCCGGTCGAGCACCTCCGGGTCGTCGGTCAGTGTCAGCCGCGTCAGACCTTTGAGCACCTTCAGGCACTCGTGACGGGCGGTACTGGCCAGCCAGGCACCCGCCTTGTCGGGTTCCCTGAGGCGGCCCAGGTGCTGGGCGAAGCGGAACCACACGGTCTGGTAGACCTCGTGTGCGTCGGCATCGGAGAGCCGGTGCGCGCGCACGACCGACCACACCAGCGGACTCAACCCTTCCACCAGCGCTTTCCAGGCCGCGGCGTCGCCGTCGACGGCGGACCGGACCAGCGCGCCGACCTCTGTACGGTCCACGGCTCCACCCCTCGTGTACGGCACGTCATCGTACGCCGTGGAGCAGAGGATTCCGGCCCTCATGCGGGCACTTCCGGGATCATGACCGGAACCGGACGCCAGGTGGGCGGGCGCAGCGCCGGGACGTGCACCCCGCGCACCTCGGCGGAGTCCGTGGTGGAGGCGAGCAGTTGTGTGCGGGCGGCGCGCGGGTCGCGCTCCTTGTGGGCCACCATGTGGGCGGCGACCAGGCCGGCGACGACGGGGGTGGCGAAGGAGGTGCCGCTCCACTGCACCAGGCCGTCGAACATCACCTGGTCCGGCTTGGCCCCGGTGCTCTCCCCCGCCTCGCTCAACACGCCCGTGTGGCGCGGGTACCGACAGGTGCAGGCGTAGTCGGAGCCGTACCGGCAGGCGTCGTAGGTCGAGTGCTGGTAGACGTAGGGCACCGGTGTGCCGAAGCCGGTGAGGGCGCCGGTCAGGCGCTCGCCGGGGGCGTAGACGCGCACCCAGGGGCCGTGGTTGCTGAAGCAGGCGCCCGACGCGCCGTCCCCGCGCAGCGCGCCGACCGACAGCACGCTGCCCTCGTACTCGGGCAGTGTGGCGTAGGCGGCGGGCCAGAACGGGGCGTCGCTGCCGTTGTTGCCCGCGGCGGCCACCAGCAGGGTGCCCTGGTCGCGCAGTTCTTCCATGAACGCGTCGAGGCCGATGAGACCGTCGGCCGAGCCGTTGGAGGTGCCCGCGGAGAGGCTGAGGATGTCGGGCCAGCCGCCCTGGTCGACGGCCTCGAAGAGCCTGGTGCCGAACTCCGACTCCAGGACGGCGCCCGCGTCGTTGAGCGTGCCGCGCACCGTGATGTCGGTGTTGGGTGCGACGGCGGCGAGGATCCCGGCGATGAACGTGCCGTGTCCGACGTACTGCCGCAGCACCCCGCCCGCTCCGGTCTCCTCCACCTGGGCGTCGCCGGTGGTGTGGGCGAGGAGCGGGTAGGACGCGTGGTCGTGCACGAGGCCGGTGTCGATGACGAGGACGCCGACGGCGGTGTCAGGGTCGTACGGGTCCTCGGCCGCCGCCGGGTTGGGCGGCTCGCTGCGCGGTACGGGCACCGGCTCGTCGCCCGGGCAGGCGTTGACCGCGATGTGCACGACGTGGTTGCGGCTGACCAGGGTGCGGCGCCGCCGTCCCTCGGCCTCGGCGAGGGCGCGCAGGGCGTGCGGCACGACGTCCTCGCCCTCGGCGGGGTCGCCGACCCGGATGCGGGTGACGCCGGTGCGGTTGGTGTCCGGGCCCGTCCGGGCCACGTGGTCGGGGACGAGTCCGCGGGTGTCGGTGAAATGCGTGCGCACGGTCTCCTCGACCAGGCGGGCCTCCTCGCCGTCGCGGGCGAGGACGACACCCTTCTCGTAGAGGAACCCCGCGGAGTCGTCCGGTCCCATGGCCAGCGGGACGTCGGGCATCGCGCGCTGGATGTGATGGAACTGTTCATGGAATCGCCGAGGTGCCATGGTGTGTCCTCCCCCTGATGCGGTGTTCGTCAGTCAGAGTCGCCCGACGACCGATTGATACAGCGCGCGGGTCCGGCCGGTACAGCCCGAGGAGACGACGGAGAACCCGTGTGACGGATTTACGCAGGCCACTACCATGCGAGGAGTGACAGCGGGAAGCGAGTCGGTACTCGAATTGCTGCCGATGGTCTTCGCCGACCCGGGCGAGGCCCGGGCGCGCGCGGAACAGGTACTGCACAGCCGTCCGTCGCCGCTGCACGCCAGCGTGGCCCATCAGGTACTGGGCATCTGGCAGCGGGACTTCGGCGACCTGAGGATCGCCCTCAGGCATCTGCGGCGGGCCCGGGACCTGGCCTCGCGAGCCGAATCCGCCGAGCGGGAGGCGGACGTGCTGGCGACCCTGGGGGTCGCACTGGTGCACGCGGGGCGCACGCGACAGGGGCTGGCCGCCTTCGAGCGGGGGGTCGCGCGGGGCAGCGGACACACCAGGGCGCGGGTGCTGTACCGGCGGGCCTATGTGTGGTGGGTGCTGGGGCGCCACCGGGAGGCGCTGGAGGACGTACGGCGGGCGCTTCCGGTGCTGCGGCAGGCCGGCGACGACATCTGGACCGCGCGGGCGCTGACGCTGCGGGCCACCGTGCATCTGGCGGTGGGTGCGGTGGACCGGGCGGACGCGGACTTCACGGCGGCGGAGCGGCTGTGGGAGACCACCGGCCAGGAGCACGACAAGGCGGACGCGGTGGAGAGCCGGGGCCTGGCCGCGTTCCGCTCGGGCGACATCCCGGCGGCGCTGCGGCTGCTCGACGAGGCCGAGGAGCGGTACGCCAAGCTGGGCACGCCCACGTTCGTGCTGTCCGCCCGGCGCTGCGAGGTGCTGATGGTGGCGGGGCTCGCCCCGGAGGCGCTCGCCGAGGCGGACGCGGCGATCGCGCAGCTGGACCGGATGGGCGGGCAGTCCACCCGCAAGGCCGAGCTGCTGCTGGCCGCCGCGCGGGCCGCCCGCTCGACCGGGGACCCGGACACCGCCATCGCCCGCGCCGCCCTCGCCGTACGGCTGTTCGCGGGACAGCGGCGGTCCTGGTGGGAGACGCATGCCCGGCTGGTGCTCATAGAGGCCCGGGTGGCGGCCGGGCGCCGGTCGGGGCGGCTGGTCGCGGACGCGGCGGCGGTCGCCGAGCGGCTGGCCTCCTTCGGTTCGCCGGCCGCGGCGGAGGCCTCGCTGCTGGCCGGCCGGATCGCGCTCGTCCTGGGCCGGACGCAAGAGGCGGAGTGCCATCTGGCGGTGGCCGCCCGCAGCCGGCACGGCGGTCCCCCGCCTGCCCGTATGACGGGCTGGGCCGCACAGGCGCTGCGGGCCCGTGCGGCCGGTTCCGGGCGAGGCGTGCTGAATGCCTGCCGGCGCGGCCTGGACGTGCTCGACGACCACCGGATGACGCTCGGCGCCTCCGAGTTGCGGGCCCGCGCCACCGCGCACGGCGCCGAACTGGCCGCGCTCGCGCAGGCGGCGAGCCTGGCCCACGGCAGCCCGCGGCGGCTGCTGGAATGGAGTGAGCGCTGGCGGGCGACCGTGCTGTCCGCGCCGCCCACCCGGCCGCCCGCCGATCCGGCACTGGTGCGCAGCCTCACCGCCTACCGGGAGATAGCGGCCCGGGCCGCGGAGGCCCGGCGGGAGGGCCGTCCGGTTCCGGCCCTGGAGCGCGAACAGCGGCGGCTGGAACGGGACATCCGCTCCCGCACCCACCATCTGCACGCCGACACCCCGGGCTACGGCGACCGCTTCGACACCGGCCGCCTGCTGGACCGGCTGGGCGAGGCGCGGCTGGCCGAACTGGCCGTCGTGGACGGTCAGGTGCACATCCTCCTGTGCGGGCAGGGGCGGGTACGGCGGTTCGCGGGCGGCACGCTCGCGGAGGCGGTGGCCGAGGCCGAGCATGTACAGGCCGGGCTGCGGCGGCTCGCCCATCCGGGAGGCGAGGCACGGCTGCCGCTGGTGGAGGCGGCGGGGCGGCGCCTGCAGGAACTCCTGCTGGGTGATGCCGTCCGCCACCTCGGGTCCGGGCCGGTGGTGATCGTGCCTCCGGGCGCGCTGCACCGGGTGCCGTGGGCGCTGCTGCCCGCGCTGCGGGAGCGGGTGCTCAGCGTGTCGCCGTCGGCGGGGAGCTGGCTGCGGGCCCGGGAGACCGAGCCGCCGCCCGGTGGCCGGCCCGTCCTGGTACGCGGCCCGGGCCTGGCCACGGGTGGCGCGGAGGTGCCCGAACTGGCCGACCGGTACGGCACCGCGACCGTGCTGGAGGGCGCGGCTGCCGAGGTGCCCCGTGTGCTGGAGGAGCTCGACGGCGCGGCGCTCGCGCACCTGGCCGCGCACGGCACGTTCCGCGCCGACAGTCCCCTGTTCTCGGCCCTGCGCATGGCCGACGGCCCGCTGATCGTGCACGACTTCGAGCGTCTCGCCCGCAGCCCGTACCGGATCATCCTCTCCAGCTGCGACACCGCCCGCCTCGCCTCGGTCGGCGCCGACGAACTCCTCGGCCTGGTCACAGCGTTGCTGCCGCTGGGCACGGCCGGGGTCGTGGCGAGCAGCGCGCCCGTCAACGACGCCGCCGTGGTGCCCCTGATGCTCGCCCTGCACAAGGGCCTCGACGCGGGCCTGTCCCTGGCCGAGGCCCTGCGCGACGCCCGCACCGCCCAGCCCGGCGACGCGGTCCACCAGGCAACGGGCTGGGCCTTCGCGGCATTCGGAGCAGCGTGAGGGGTCGCCCTTGCACACGAAGGGGCGCCCATGCACACGAGGGGCCGCCCTTGCACGCGAGGGGCCGCCCTTGCACGTGAGCGGCGTCCTTGCACGTGAGGGAGCGTCCATGCAGCGGACGGCACGTACGCAAGATCGGCGGGACCGCATCGCCATGCCCCTCCGCAACCCCCACGCACCCACGCACGCGAACGGCACACCTCCACCGCCGGCACACCCACATAGACGCGGGCGACTGCGCGCCCAACCACCCCACACACCGGCAACGGACGACACGCCCTCGACCGACAACGCCCTCAAAAGGGGCGCGGGGAACTGCGCAACCAGCCACCACACACCCGCAGCCGACCAACAACCCGCAGTAACCGGCCCCTCCAGGCCCCGCAGAACTACGCCGACTCGGCCTCGGGCAAGTCGCTCAGCCACGGCAGGGCACCACGATCGCTCGCGCCCAGCCGCGTGTAGGCGCTGTACAGGTGATTGCCGACGGTCCGGACGGACAGCGTCAGCCTCTCGGCGATCTGCCGGTTGCTCAGCCCGGACGCCGCGAGCGTGACGATCTGGCGTTGCCGCGCGGTGAGATCACCGAGGGCGAGCCCGGCCAGCGCCGGCGTGCGGGCACCGTCGCAGCGACGGGCCATCGCGACCGCACGGGTACGGGAGAGACGCGCGGCGCGCGGGTCGCGATGCGCACGGACCGCCTGGGCATGGGCCTCCGCCGCGAAGAGCAGGAAGCCCCGCTCCGCCAGCGCCCCTGCCACCCGGTCGAGCGCGGGCCCGTCTGTCCGGACGAGCGCCTCGGCGTGCCGGGCGAAGACACCGTCGGCGGGCAGCCGCCCGGCGACCCGCTCGGGAGCTGCGAGGCGTACGGCGTCGTAGAGCGCGTACGCGTCGTCCCCGCGGATCCGGGCCAGGGCTCCAGCGATGTCGCCGCGGGCGGCAGCGGCCCATACGTCCGTCCCGGTGATCTCACCCAACTGCCCTGCAGCCGACTCCAGTTCGGCGCGGCAGCACACGTCTTCCGGCGCCGCCCGCAACCCTTGCCGTGCCCAGGCCACCGCCTCCCGCAGCTCTCCGCGCAGCCGGGCGCACCGGGCACGTACGGCGGCGTACCCGGCGGGCACCGGCAGGCCCTCGGCCAGCAGCCAGTCCCCCACCGGCGCCGGCACGGCCCGCACGTCCTGTTCCGCCAGCATGGCTGTCAGGGAGGCCTGTTCGGCCACCAGAGCGGCTCCGCACCGCATCGTCGTGCGGGTCAGCCGCCGCGCCCGCAGTCGGCCGGCGCCGGCGCGCAGGGCCGGCCCGTGCAGAGGGTGGGCGAGGGTGACCGAGCCCCGGTCGTCGGCGTGGATCAGGCCGCGTGCCTCCAGGCGTTCGAGGACGTCGAGGTCGAGGCCGTCCAGCGCGAGCGGCAGGGGCTCGGCGAAGGCGAGCCGGTCGAGTGTCTCCCGTTCGGCGGCGTCGAGACGGTCCAGGGCGGGAGCGAGTCGGTCGCGGACGGCCGCGGTGACCGGCACCGGGCCGTGCCAGGCCCACTCACCGCTCTCCGGGACGCGGGCGAGTCCCCCGGAACGCCGCAGCGCGTCCAGCAGATCGCGCAGCAGCCGCAGATCGCCCCGGCACATCCGGTGCAGCCGGCTCATGGTGAGCGGCTCCAGGCCGGCCACGGTGAGCAGCTGGGCGGTGTCCTCGCGGGGCAGTGTCTCCAGGGCGAGGCGCGGCAGCAGTTCTCCCGTCCACAGCCGGGACACCGCGCCCGGTGCCGGCACCCCGTCCGTGGCGGCCACGGCGAGGCGGGTGCGGCCCTGCACGGCGAGCTGGTGGACGAGCGCGGCGGAAGCCTCGTCGAGCAGGTGCGCATCGTCGACGACGAGGAGCCGTACGCCGGACAGGAGCTGGACGGCGCGGTGCAGCGAGACGGTGTCGGGCAACAGGTGCGCGAACGCCGCGAAGGGCAGACCCCGGGTCTCGGGCGTCCCGGTCACCCGGGCGCAGTCCGTGCCCCGCAGCGCCTCCGTGAGCAGGCGGGTCTTGCCCCTGCCGGCCGGTCCGGTCACCACGATGCCGGGCCGGCCGGCCGCCAGCCACCTGCGCGCCAGCTCCAGTTCGTCCGCCCGGCCGGTGAAGGGCCAGGGCAGCTCCAGGGTCTTCGCGTCCTGTTCGTAGGTCGTCACACCAAGAGGAGTGCGCCTACTCAGGTTTGATACAGGGCGACTTGAGTAGCCCTCGACTCAGGCGAACGGTCCTCCGGGGCGGCAGTCTGGCTTTCCAGGCCACAGTCCGGCACCGGGGGTGCGGCCGAGGGACGTCGCCTTCGGGGGAGGGAGACGTCCCTCGACCACGCCTGTACGCCGTTCGCCGTCCGCGCGGACGGCGTTTTCGCATGGGCGGGGGCCGGCAGCACGGTCCGTCCTCGTCCCTGGATGCCCGCAGCCGAATCCGGGCGGGCGACGATCCGGATGGCGTCGGGGGACTTCACGAGGCGGCCCGCTGGGTGCGGGCGACGGCGTCCGGGGCAGCGTCGGGCGCGGCGTCGGGGTGGGCGAGGCCCAGGTGGTCGCGCAGGGTGGTGCCCTCGTAGTCGGCGCGGAAGACGCCCTGTTCCTGCAGCAGCGGGACGACCTTGTCGGCGAAGGGGTCGAGGCCGCCGGGGGTGATGTGCGGGACGAGGATGAACCCGTCGGAGGCGTCCGCCTGCACGAAGTCGTTGATGGTCCGGGCGACGGTGGCCGGGGAGCCGACGAAGGTCTGCCGGTTGCCGGTGTTGATGACCAGGTCCCGGATGGACCAGTCGTGGGCGGCGGCCAGCTGCCGCCACTCGCGGGCGACGGCGATCGGGTCGCGGTACATCCGCACCTGGGCGCGCCCGCGGGAGATGTGCTCCTCGCTCACCACCGGGTCGACGTCGGGCAGCGGGCCCTCGGGGTCGTACGCCGACAGGTCCCGGTTCCAGACGAACTCCAGGTGCTTGATGGCGGTCGCGCCGCTGACCTGCCGGCGGCGCACCTCGCGGGCGAGGTCGGCGGCCTCCTCGTCGGTGTCGCCGAGGACGAACGTCGCCGCGGGCAGGACGAGCAGCTGGTCGGGCCGGCGGCCGTACGCGGCGAGGCGCCCCTTGACGTCCGTGTAGAAGGCCTGGCCCTCCGCGAGGGTGGCGTACCGGCTGAAGATCGCGTCCGCACTCGACGCGGCGAACTCGCGGCCCTCCTCGGAGTCGCCGGCCTGGAAGATCACCGGGCGCCCCTGCGGGGCGCGCGGGACGTTGAACCGGCCGTGGATGCCGAACTGCTGCCCCCGGTGCGTGAAGGCGCCGGCCCGGGCGTCGGCGAGGAACGTACCGGTGGCCCGGTCGGCGAGGATCTCGTCGCCCCGCCAGGAGTCGAACAGTTCGTTGGCCGTGGCGAGGAACTCCTTGGCGCGGGAGTACCGCTCCTCCTGCGGCAGGAAGCCGCCGCGGCGGAAGTTCTCACCTGTGAAGGCGTCCCAGGAGGTGACCACGTTCCACGCGGAGCGGCCGCCGGAGAGGTGGTCGAGGCTGGCGAACTGGCGGGCCACCTCGTAGGGCTCGTTGAAGGTGGAGTTGATGGTGCCGGTCAGTCCGAGCCGGTCGGTGACGGCCGCGAGCGCCGCCAGCACGGTGAAGGTGTCGGGGCGGCCGACGACGTCCAGGTCGTATATCCGGCCGCCCTGTTCGCGCAGCCGCAGCCCCTCGGCGAGGAACAGGAAGTCGAACTTGGCCCGTTCGGCGGTGCGGGCGAAGTGCGCGAAGGAGCTGAACTCGATGTGACTGCCGGCGGCCGGGTCGCTCCACACGGTGGTGTTGTTGACGCCGGGGAAGTGGGCGGCCAGGTGGATCTGCTTCAGCGGCTTGCTCATGGTCGGGCGTTCCTCCGGCTCAGGCGGTGGCGGTGGGGGTCCCCCCGGGCTCGAGCGAAGCCGAGAGCCTGGGGGAGTAGCGGTCGGCGGGGCGGGCCAGCCCGAGGAGGCCGCGCAGGGTGGCCGCCTCGTAGGCCTGCCGGAACAGGCCCCGGCGCTGGAGTTCGGGCACGAGGTGCCGGGTGATCCGCGGCAGGTCGTGGCCGGCCACGGCGGGCCACAGCCGGAAGCCGCTGAGACCCGGCTCCCGCAACTGCTCCAGCAGGTCGGCGAGTTGGAGGGGTGTGCCGGTGAAGATCCGGGCGTCGCCGGCGTACGGCTGCCCGTCGAGGGCGTCGAGGCGCTCACGGCGGGCCGCGGCCGCCGCCGGGTCGTCGTCGAGGAAGACGACGAGGTCGCCGAAGACGTGCAGGGTCTGGCCGGCGCGGCCGGCGGCGGCCTGCTCGGCCCGGATCCCGGCGACGACGGCACGGGTCCGGTCGGTGTCGTGCGCGGTGATGTAGCCGATGTCGGCCTGGCGGGCGACGAACCGGTGGGCCGGGGTGTCGTGGGCCAGGGCGGTGACGAGCGGCTGTCCCTGGGGCGGACGGGGCGTGATGGAGGGCCCCTTCACGCTGAAGTGCCGTCCCTCGAAGTCGATGTGGTGCAGCTTGTCGCGGTCGACGAAGCGGCCGGTGGCCGCGTCGCGGATCTCCGCGTCGTCCTCCCAGCTGTCCCACAGCCGACGGACCACCTCGACGTAGTCGGCTGCCTCGTCGAACAGCTCGGTGAGCAGCTCCCTGGCGGACGGACTGTCCCAGGCGTCGAACGCCGGGATCGTGCGGCGGCCGAAGTGTGCTGCCTCGTCCGGACGCGCGCTGACCTCCACGCGCAGTCCGGCCCGGCCTGCGCTGATGTAGTCGAGGGTGGCGACGGCCTTGGAGATGTGGAACGGCTCCGTGTGCGTCGCCACCACGGTCGGCACCAGGCCTATGTGGCGGGTCAGCGGTGCGATGCGGGAGGCGACGAGTACGGCGTCCAGGCGGCCGCGGACCTGGTCGGTGCGGTCGTCGGGGCCGAGGAGGCGCGAGGACTGCGGGCCGAGGCCGTCCTCGATGGTCACGAAGTCGAGCAGGCCGCGCTCGGCCTCGGCGACCAGGTCGGCCCAGTAGCCGGCGGTGAACAGGTCCCGGGGCCTGGCCACCGGTTCGCGCCAGGAGGCCGGATGCCAGCCGGTGCCGTCCAGGGCGACGGCAAGGTGCAGAGGGGTGGCGGAAGTTGCGGACACGTGGGTGCCTTCCTGGATGTCCGAAGGGGAACACCGGCTCGCGGGCAGGCGTCGGCGGCGGGCGAGCGCGGCGGGAAGAGCCCCGGACCGAAGGCCGGGAAGGAGTCAGTGCTGACAGAACGCGGTCAGCGCCGACGAGAACACGGTCGAGAGCGACCGAGCGCGGTCAGGGGCGACAGAGCGCGCCGGCCACACGCTGGAGGTCTATGTGCGGCCGTGAGTGGAGACGGACGGAGCGGTACGGCTGCGGGACGTGCAGCGAGTGGACGCGTATCACGGCCGTCACCTCCGTCGCTCGGGCGCGGCGGGCCCGGTCGGCGCCCGCCTGGCGGATCTCGTCACAATCGAAACGCGCGGGCGGCGCCGGGTGTTCCCGGGCTGCCGCACGATCTGCTCCACTGCCACACGCTCGGCTCCACTGCCACACGCTCGGCTCCACTGCCGCGCGATCTCCTCCACTGCCACACGCTCGGCTCCACTGCCGCGCGATCTCCTCCACTGCCGCACGCTCGGCTCCGGTGCCGCACGCTCCACGACTCGACCGCAGGATCCACGCCTCTGCCGCATGCGCCGTTGCCCCACACACCGTTGCCACATGCGCCACGGCCACATGCGTTCTCGCACGCGCAGCCCGCGGACAGCGGCTCGCACACCCCAAGACGTTCGCGCGACGGACCGTGCCTGATGCGCTGTTGATTCCCCGTTGATCCGCTGTCAGCCGAGGGAAGAGTCCGGGCCGTTCGTGGCGTGGCGCGTCCAGTCCAGGATCTGGACGGCGGCTCCGGCGGCCTCCAGTCCCTCGCAGTGGCCGTGGTGGCGGCGGGCGATGCCGTCGAGGTCGAGCTGTGCGCCGAAGGCGGGGTGGGCGGCCAGGCGCCGGGCGTGGGCCCACAGTGCCGGGTGCCCGGCGATGCGGTGCACGGCGGAGGCGTCGAGGTGGAACCGGTGGACGGTGTCCAGCTGCACCAGGGACACCCACAACTCGATGTCACCGGCGGTGAGCCGGCCGTCGACGAGGTACTCCTCCCCCGTCAGGTACCGGTCCAGCCTGTCGAGCGTGTCCAGCAGCAGACCGAGCGCGGCGGCACGCTCGGCGGGGTCGGCGTCGGCACGTCCGGCGCGCTGCGCGGCCTCCTGGATGTCATCGGCGCAGAGCCGTTCGACGGCTTCGATCTGGCTCTCGGTGCCGCACGGATACAGGGAGGGGCGGCCGTCCCGGGGAAAGCGGTCCAGGTCGCGCAGGATGTCCGGGGCGTGGCTGCTGACGATGCGTCCGGACCAGTCGTCGCTGAGCACCGGCGCCAGGGCCGGCCCGGTGTGGTGGTGGGCGCTCGCCTCGTACAGCGGGCGCAGGGCGGCGTGACCGCCGCCGGGACAGTCCGGGACGGCGGGCAGCAAGGTGACCGGGCAGCTGTCGTCGAGGCCGAGGAGGCGGTGGCCGATGGCGAGGCGCAGTCCGTCGGGACAGGTGGTGGACAGATGGAGCCGGTAGCGGTGCGGCACGGGGTAGTGGCCGCTGCGCGCGTCCCGGCCGATCCGGCCCCGGAAGACGGGGGCGGTGCCGTGGGCGGACGGAACGGCGGCGAGCGGAGTGGTGGACATGTGTCTCCCCCGTTTGCGGGCGCGCGCACGGTGCGCGGCGGAAGCGTCGTCGGACGGTGGGTGCGCCGGACTTTCCCTGCTCGGCGCTCGGGACGGGCGGGCTCGGCGGGCGCAGGGGGCCCAGGCCGGGCGTTCCAGGGCGGGCGTGGCCCGGCGGCGGGCACGGCTGCGCGGCGGGCGCTGCTGTGGCGAGCGCGGCTCAGTGGCAGGGGCTGATCGCGCTGCAGACGCGCAGCAGATCGATGTGCAGGCGGGAGGTGAGAAGGGGTGCGTGCAACGGCGTACGGCCGGCTCGACCGGTGACCGCTCTGAGGCGCACCATGGTTCCCTACCTGTTCACTAGGATTCCCTCCCTGGAGTGTCGATCCGAGGTGGTGCGCCGTCAAGGGGGTGTCCACGCCTGGGACTCCGGGCGGGTGACGAAGCGCGCGCGGGGGCCTCCTCAGACTGTGCGACATGTGACATAGTACTGATGTGGCGAAGCGACTGACCTGCGATGTCGTGGTCGTGGGGGCCGGAATGGTGGGCGCCGCGTGCGCTCTGTACGCCGCGCGGTCCGGCCTCGACGTCAGAGTGGTGGACAGGGGACCGGTGGCCGGCGGCACCACCGGCGCCGGCGAGGGCAATCTGCTGGTCTCCGACAAGGAGCCCGGCCCCGAGCTCGAACTCGCCCTGCTCTCCGCCCGCTTGTGGGCGGAGCTGGCCGACGAACTGGGAGCGGCCGTCGAGTACGAGCCCAAGGGCGGCCTGGTGGTCGCCTCGACGCCCGGCGCACTCGGCGCGCTGCTCGCCTTCGCCGAGGCACAGCAGGCCGCCGGGGTCATGGCCGGTCCCGTCGGTGAGGACGAACTCCGGGAGCTGGAACCGCATGTGGCGCCCGGTATGGCGGGCGGGGTGCACTATCCGCAGGACGCGCAGGTCATGCCCGCCCTGGCCGCCGCCCATCTGATCCGCGCCTGCGGCGCCCGGCTGCACACGGGCCGGACCGTGACCGGGGTGCTGCGCACCGCGGACGGCGCCGTGCTCGGCGTCCGTACCGACCACGGCGAGATCCATGCCCCGGCGGTGGTGAACGCGGCGGGCACCTGGGGCGGCGACCTCGCCGCGCTGGCGGGCGTTCACCTCCCGGTCCTGCCCCGGCGCGGCTTCGTCCTGGTCACCGAGCCGCTCCCGCGCATGGTCCGGCACAAGGTGTACGCCGCCGACTACGTGTCCGACGTGGCGAGCGACTCGGCCGCCCTGCGAGCCTCACCGGTCGTCGAGGGCACGGCCGCCGGACCCGTCCTGATCGGGGCGACCAGGGAACGGGTGGGCTTCGACCGCTCGCTGTCGCTTCCGGCCGTGCGGGCGCTGGCGGCCGGGGCGATCGGGCTGTTCCCCTTCCTGGAACAGGTGCGCGCCCTGCGCACGTACGCGGGCTTCAGGCCCTACCTGCCCGACCACCTCCCGGCGATCGGCCCCGACCCCCGGGTGCCCGGCCTGTATCACGCCTGCGGCCACGAGGGCGCGGGCATCGGACTGGCCACCGGCACCGGGCAGTTGATCGCGCAGGCGCTGACCGGGAAGACGGCCGATCTGGATCCCGAACCGTTCCGCCCGGACCGGTTCGGGACGGGCGAAGTTCGTCCGGCGAGCGGAGGCGACATCCCGTGAATCCCTTCGAGTTGACCCGGGCGCGGCCCGGTGCACCGTTCACCGTCACCCTCGACGGCCGGTTCGTCGAGGCGCTGCCCGGCCAGACGGTCGCGGCCGCGCTGTGGGCGGCGGGGGTGACCGCCTGGCGCAGCACGCGCGGCGCAGGCCGGCCGCGCGGGGTGTTCTGCGGGATCGGGGTGTGCTTCGACTGCCTGGTGACGGTCAACGGCCGGGCGAACCAACGCGCTTGCCTGGTGCCCGTACAGCCGGGCGACGTGATCGTCACACAGGAGGGAACGGGACGGGACGATGACTGAGCGGCCGCATCCCGCCATGCCGACGCCAAATCGAGCGCACCTCACCATGACGACGACCGAAGAGGCACACCCCGCCATGACGCCGGCCGAACGAGCACAGCTCGCCATGACGGCGACCGAGCGACCGCATCTCGCCGTCGTCGGGGCGGGCCCGGCCGGACTCGCCGCAGCGCTGGCGGCCGCGGCACGGGGTGTGCGCGTGACCCTCCTCGACGCGGCCGAGCAGGCGGGCGGGCAGTTCTACCGGCAGCCCGCCGCCGCCTTCGGCGCCCGCCGACCGCAGGCCCTGCACCATCAGTGGCGCACCTGGCAAAGGCTGCGCGACGGACTCGACCGGCACACCGGCACCGGGCGCATCACGCATCTGGCCGATCACCATGTCTGGTGCGCGGAAGGCGGCCCGGGGACCTTCGCGGTGCACGCTCTGCGCGGCCCCGCGCAGGACGAGGGGGTCACCGTCCGCGCCGACGCCGTCCTGGTCGCCACCGGCGGCTACGAGCAGGTGCTGCCCTTCCCGGGCTGGACACTCCCCGGTGTCGTCACCGCGGGCGGAGCGCAGGCCATGCTCAAGGGCGGGCTGGTCCTGCCGGGCCGTACGGCCGTGGTCGCCGGCACCGGTCCCCTGCTGCTGCCCGTGGCCACGGCACTCGCGGCGGCGGGCGCCCGGGTGGCCGCGCTGGTGGAGTCCGCCGACCCGAAGGCTCTGCTGGGACGGGCGCCCGCCCTGGCGGCACAGCCCGGCAAGATCGCCGAAGGCGCTTGGTACGCGGCGCAGTTGCTACGGCACCGAGTGCGGACGCTGTCCCGGCACACCGTCGTGGAGGCGCACGGCACCGACCGGCTGGAGGCGGTCACCGTCGCCGCGCTCGGCCGGGACGGGCGTCCGGCTCCCGGCAGCATGCGCCGCATCCCCTGCGACACCCTCGCGGTCGGGCACGGCATGCTGCCGCACACCGACCTCGCCGAGACCCTCGGCTGCGCCCTGTCCGGGACGGACGTCCGGGTCGACGACGAGCAGCGCACCGACGCGCCCGGCGTCTGGGCCGCCGGGGAGGCCACCGGGATCGGCGGCGCGGCCCTGGCGCTCGCCGAGGGGCACATCGCCGGCCGTTCGGTCGCCGCCCGGCTGCACGGCACGGCGCCCGACCCGCGCCGATGGGCCGCGGCCGCCCGGACCCGCACCCGGCAGCGGGAGTTCTTCGCGGCGCTCGACGCCGTGTACGTCCCGCCCGCAGGCTGGCCCGACCGGATCAGGGACGACACGGTGGTGTGCCGCTGCGAGGAGGTCACCGCAGGGCAGGTCCGCACCGCCGCCGGCACGCTCGGGGCCGGCGACGTACGCACCGTGAAGCTGCTCACCCGGGCCGGGATGGGCTGGTGCCAGGGCCGGATGTGCGGCCCGGCGGTGGCCGGGCTGGCCGGATGCCCGTTCACACCCGGACGACGGCCGTTCGCCCGGCCGGTGCCGCTCGGAGTGCTGGCCGGGCTGCCTGAGGACCAGCCGGACTGACCGAGGACGAACCCGGACCGACGAACGCTTCCATGACCTGACGCACACCCCCCGATCAGGACCTGACGAACGCTCACAGGTCCTGCCGCACCCTCCCGAGACCCGGTGCCCGCCGCCCCCGAGACCCGACGAACGCCCCCGAAAGCCGACGCCCGCTCCCGAAATTCGGGCGGACCACCTAGAAGCTCAGTAATATGTCACACCCTATTGGATTGGGGACTGTCATGACCCTTCCGGAGAACCGCCCCTGGCGCGGTGTCCTCGTCGCCACCGCGCTTCCGCTGCGCGCCGACCTCTCGGTGGACCACGACCGCTACGCCGAACACTGCGCCTGGCTGGTCGAGAACGGCTGCGACGGCGTCGTGCCCAACGGCTCCCTGGGCGAGTACCAGGTACTCACTCCCGAGGAGCGCGCCAAGGTCGTGGAGACGGCCGTGACGGCGATCGGCGGCGCACGGGTGATGCCGGGTGTCGCCGCGTACGGCTCCGCCGAGGCCCGGCGCTGGGCCGAGCAGGCGGGCGAGGCCGGCTGCGGCGCCGTGATGCTGCTGCCGCCCAACGCCTACCGTGCCGACGAGCGGTCGGTGCTGGCCCACTACGCCGAGGTCGCCAGGGCGGGCGTGCCGGTGGTGGCGTACAACAACCCGATCGACACCAAGGTCGACCTCGTCCCCGAGCTCCTCGCGCGGCTGCACGCCGAGGGCCACATCCATGCCGTCAAGGAGTTCTCCGGCGACGTCCGGCGCGCCTACCGGCTCGCCGAACTCGCCCCCGAGCTGGACCTGTTGATCGGCGCCGACGACGTGCTGCTGGAGCTGGCCGTGGCCGGCGCCAAGGGCTGGGTGGCCGGCTACCCCAACGCGCTCCCCCGGGTTTCGGCCGAGCTGTACCGCGCCGCCGTGGCCGGGGACCTCGGCACGGCGCTCCCCCTGTACCGGCAGCTTCACCCGCTGCTGCGCTGGGACTCGAAGGTGGAGTTCGTGCAGGCCATCAAGTTGTCCATGGACGTGGTCGGGCGGTACGGCGGCCCGGTGCGCCCGCCGCGCGAACCGCTGCTGCCCGAGCAGGAGGCAGCGGTCCGCGCGGCCACCGAGAAGGCCGTGGCCGCGGGGCTCGGGTAGCGGGCGGCGGACCGGGCACCGGACGACAGGAAGGGAACCCCAGATGCGCAGCAAGCTCGTCCTGCACGCCGTCGACTCGCACACCGAGGGCATGCCGACCCGCGTGATCACCGGCGGGATCGGCACCGTACCCGGTGCGACGATGAACGAGCGGCGGCTGTACTTCCGTGAACACCGCGACCCGGTCAAGCAGTTGCTGATGAACGAGCCGCGCGGGCACTCCGCGATGAGCGGCGCGATCCTGCAGCCGCCGAGCCGCCCCGACTGTGACTGGGGGGTGATCTACATCGAGGTCTCCGGTTACCTGCCGATGTGCGGGCACGGCACGATCGGCGTGGCGACCGTGCTCGTCGAGACCGGCATGGTGGAGGTGGTGGAGCCGGTGACCACCATCCGGCTGGACACCCCGGCCGGCGTGGTGGTCGCGGAGGTGGCGGTCGAGGACGGTGCCGCCACGAACGTCACGTTGCGCAACGTGCCGTCCTTCAGCGTCGGACTGGACCGCACGGCACGGCTCGCCGACGGGCGGACGGTGACGTACGACCTCGCCTACGGCGGCAACTTCTACGCCATCGTGCCGCTGGAGGAGTTCGGCCTGCCCTTCGAGCGTGCCCGCAAGGACGACATCCTCGCCGCCGGGCTGTCGTTGATGGCGGCGATCAACACCGAGGAGGAGCCGGTCCATCCGGAGGATCCGTCCATCCGCGGCTGCCACCACGTCCACCTGTACGCGCCCGGTGCCACCGCCCGCCACTCCCGGCACGCGATGGCCATCCATCCCGGCTGGTTCGACCGCTCGCCCTGCGGCACGGGCACCAGCGCGCGCATGGCCCAGTTGCACGCGCGGGGTGAACTGCCGTTGCACGCCGAGTTCGTGAACGAGTCGTTCATCGGGACCCGGTTCACCGGGCGCCTGTTGGGCACCACCGAGGTCGCCGGCCTCCCCGCGGTCCTGCCGAGCTTCACCGGCCGGGCCTGGATCACCGGCACGGCCCAGTACCTGCTCGATCCGGCCGATCCGTTCCCCGAGGGTTTCGTCCTCTAGACTTCGATGATGCGTGACATGGCACAGAAGCCGCAGGATGCGGACGCGCCCGCGCTCCCCCGGCTGGGCGGCCGCCGGAGCAGCTACCGCGAGCGGGTCGCCGAAGCGCTGCGGGCCGCGCTGATCGCGGGCGAGCTGCGGCCGGGCGAGGTCTACTCGGCACCGTCGCTCGCCGGCCGTTTCGGCGTCTCGGCGACGCCGGTGCGCGAGGCGATGCTGGACCTGGCCAAGGAGGGGCTGGTCGACACCGTGCCCAACAAGGGCTTCCGGGTCACCGCCGTCTCCGACAGGCAACTGGACGAGTACACCCACGTTCGTGCTCTCATCGAGATCCCCACCGTGGTGGACCTGGCCCGCACGGCCGACCGGGTCTGTCTGGAGGCGCTGCGCCCGGCGGCCCGGGAGATCGTCACCGCGGCCGCGGCCGGTGACCTGATCGCCTATGTCGAGGCCGACACCCGCTTCCACCTGGGCCTGCTCGCCCTGGCGGGCAACGCGCACCTGGTGGAGGTGGTCGCGGACCTGCGGGGGCGCTCGCGCCTGTACGGCCTCACGGCGCTGGTCGAGGCGGGCCGTCTGCTCGCCTCGGCCGAGGAGCACCTGGAGCTCCTGGACGCGCTGCTGGAGCGCGACGGGAAGGCCGTACAGGAGATCATGACCCGGCATCTCGGCCATGTGCGCGGCCTGTGGGCGGCCCGAGACTGACCCCGCAGGCTCAGTCGGGGGCAGCGGGAAGGTCGTCGAGGAAGGCCGCCGTCGGCACGTGGAACAGGCATCCGGTGACGGCCGTCGAGTAGTCGAGGATGCGGTCGTGCGCCGCGTGCCCGTCCCCGAGGAACATGTTCCTCAGCATGTGCTCGATCACGTCCGGAGTGCGCGCGTAGCCGATGAAGTACGTGCCGAACTCGGCCGCCCCCAGGGTGCCGAAGGGCATGTTCTCGCGTACGATCTTGCGCTCGTCGCCGTCGTCGTCGGTGATGACGGTGAGCGCCACGTGGGAGTCTGCGGGCTTGGCGTCCTCGGGGAGTTCGATGTTGGCGAGCTTCGTCCGCCCGATGGCCTTCTCCTGCTCCTCCGTCGGCAGGGCCTCCCACGCCGCCATGTCGTGCAGGTACTTCTGCACCACCACATAGCTGCCGCCGCGGAAGCCGGGGTCCTCGTCGCCGATGAACACGGCGTCGGTCGCGCGCCGTCCCCCGGGATTCTCGCTGCCGTCGACGAATCCGAGCAGGTCGCGTTCGTCGAAGCACTTGAAGCCGTGGACCTCGTCGACGACGGTGACCGCCGCGCCCAGCCGCCGGGTGATCTGCCAGGCCAGTTCGAAGCACAGGTCCAGACGGCGGGCGCGCACATGGAAGAGGAGATCCCCCGGGGTGGCCGGGGCACGGTGGCGTGCGCCGTGCAGTTCCACGAACGGGTGCAGGTGCCTTGGCCGCGGACCGCCGAAGAGCCGGTCCCAGGCCGCCGAACCGATGCCGACGGCGCAGGTGAGCCCGTCGTCGGGGGCCCGGAAGGCGACGGAGCGGCACAGCCCGGAGACGTCCTCCAGCAGGTCGCGGACGGTCTCCTCACAGCCCTCCGCGACGGTGACCACGAGGAAGACGGCGGCTCTGGCCGGTTCGACGATCACGGCCTGCGACTCGGGCACGACCCGGCCTCCTCATCAGGTGCGGTTCCATCCGGCACGCCAGGGACCGTGCGTCCCTCTTCCCATCGTGCTGTGTCCACGGCGGATCCGCGCGAGGACGTCAGCCGGTGACGAGCTGCACGACGAGGCTGATGGCGCTCGCGAGGATGCTGGTGCCGAAGACGTACGACAGCAGGGTGTGCCGCAGCACGATCGACCGGATGGCCGTGCTCGACACGGAGGTGTCGGACACCTGGTACGTCATGCCGAGGTTGTAGCTGAAGTAGAGGAAGTCCCGGTAGGCCGGCGGCCGGTCGGAGTTGAAGTCGATGCCTCCGCCGGCGGTGTAGTAGTCGTAGGCGTAGCGGGTGGCGTACATGAGGTGCAGGGCGGCCCAGGACAGGAACACCCCCGACAGGGCGGTCGCGGCGCCGATGTGGCCGGTGTCGGACGTGCCGATCAGGAGCAGCAGCACGATGGCGAGCAGTCCGCACGCGGCGACCGCCACGACCACGAGTTCCTCCAGGAAGGGCCGCAGGTCCTCACGCCGGGCGTTGCGGTGGGTGGCCGTGGCGTCCATGGGCCACAGCACGATCCATCCCGCCAGGACGAAGGCCAGTTGCGTGGCGGCGATCCCGGCAAGCGCCCCCAGCGGCGGCCGGGTCGTCAGTCCGACGCTCACGCCGACCACGGCTCCGAGGGCGACCGCGCCGGCCAGACGGGGCACGGCGTCCAGCGGCAACGAGGGGCTCATGCGCATCCACAGTAGTTCCGCGGCCGCCCTGCCCGCCGGAGCACGCCGGTCCCGTTGACCGGCGGACACCCGAAAGCCATGCACTCGGTGGCACGGGGGGGGGTGAGGAGTTGTGGGTGGCGACGGTGACGGCGTCGCGATCGATGCCCGCTGCCGGCTTTGCGGGCCGGGCCGTCAACGGGGCGGAATCGGCCGCGGACGTCGCCCTCGGTGCGCGGCGCGCTCCGCGCCCGTACGAACGATCGAGGGGCTGCCCCGAATTTCTTGGGCTCCGGCAAGGGCGCGGCGAGCCTGCTACGCGAGGCGCCGGCCACCGTGCGCAACATCCTCCACCGACACGGCGTGCCGATGCGCTGCCGCGGGCTCCCGCCCGAGCAGGTCGACGACGCCATCCACCTCTACAACCTCGGCCGGTCCCAGGCGCGAGTCGGCGATCACCTCGGCGTCAACCACACAACCGCGCTGAACACACTTCGCGAACACGGCATACCCACCCAAGACACCCACGGGCGACCCCGCGTCGAAGCAAGTGGCGCTCGATGACCAGGCGTGCAGCCATGTCGACGCGATCAGCTTGGGGCGTGACCGAGATACGCGCCAAAGGGGCAACGAATGATCTTGAAGCCCTGATCCGCTTACGTGCGGCGGCGTGCAGCGGGGTCGCGTTCGGCGACGTGCCGGGCGACCGAGTCGACGCCGGGTCGGGCATACCGCTCCAGGGATCGGACGAAGGCGTGGCGGGAGCGGGCCAGCGGCATCGGGGTAGAGGTGCCGTCCTCCGCGTCGTGCGTCAGGACACTGTGCCGGAGCCGGTAAAGCGTCCAGCCGTCCAGGTCCTCGATGTCCTCGGGTGAGGCGAGGGGGTTGGCCAGCAGCCGGGTGTTCTCCTCGAAGATCTCCTCAGCGCGGCGGTAGGAGAGCCGGGCCCGGCCGGTCTCCGGGCACACGTCGAGCGTCGGTGTTCCGGCCGGGGCCTTGCGGTCTGTGAGGAACAGCGGGCCGCGCGTACGGCGGGCGATGAGCCGGGGCAGTAGCTGGGCGGTGCCGGACTGCCAGTGAATCCACTCGGTCGCCCCGCCCTTGGCAGTGATCTTCCCTCGCTTGTTCTGCGGGTAGAGGTCTTCCACGTCTCCGCGATGGAGCATCCGCCCGAATGCGGTTCTGCTGTGCGGACTTGAGGGGAGGGGACTGTCAGTGCCCGGCGCCAGCATGCTTACCTGGGGCCTGCCCCAGATCCTCCGTCACGGGCAGGCACTCGGCGAGCAGGTCGACGACGTCGCGCCAGGCTCGCTGCGCGTGCCGTGGGTGGTAGCCGACGCCGGGGACCACAGGGTGGCCGACCGGCGGGTGGTGGAAGGCGTGCAAGGCGCCGCCGTAGACCGTGAGGCGCCAGTCGACGCCCGCGGCCTGCATCTCAGCGGTGAACGCGTTCCGTTGCGCGGGCGGCATGATCGGGTCTTCCGACCCGACCCCGGCCCACACCGGGCAGCGAATGCGCGCCGCCTCGCCCGGTCGGCCCGTGGTCAGTGCGTTGACTGTCCCGATCGCGCGCAGGCTGACGCCGCCGCGCCCGAGTTCCAGCCCGACGGCGCCCCCGGTGCCGTACCCGACGGCGGCGATCCGGCCGGGGTCGGTCCGCGGTTCGGCGCGCAACACGTCAAGCGCCGCATGGCCGATGCCCCGCATCCGGTCGGGATCAGCGAGCAGCGGCAGGCAACGGGCCAGCATCTCCTCGGGGTCGCCCAAATAGCGCCCGCCGTGAAGGTCGAAGGCCAGCGCCACATATCCCAGCTCGGCGAGAGCATCGGCCCGGCGGCGCTCGACGTCGCTGAGCCCCATGCCCTCTGGTCCGAGCAGCACCGCGGGCCGGCGGTCGACACCGGCCGGGAGCGCGAGGTGCCCGATCATCGTCAAACCGTCGGCCGGATACGCGACTGTACGCGTCGTAATCGTCGTCATGAGACTGGACCGTAGTGATCGTCGAGCCCGGTCCGGCTGGTGTTCTGCCGCTGGCAGAGGCGACGGGCGCTCAGGGCTTCAAGATCATCTCGTTGCCCCTTTGGCGCGCATCTCGGTCACACCCCAGCTTCGGACGGGGCCTCCGTCGTGCAGGCCGTCACTGTGATCACGGGCGTCGTCGTCGGCCTCACCTCTGCGGTTCGGGGCCGCGGGTGGTGACGGTCGGCCAGGACGACCGCGCCGATGACGTGATCGCCGTCAACGGGACCGGCCACACCACCCGCCTCGCCCAGCGCTGGTGCGCGGGACCGGCCGGCCCCGTTTCCACCGGCCGACAACCCCACCGCCCCGTCATGGATCCGCAAAGGCCTGATCGGAGAAGCTGGGCGAGCTGCTCGGCCGACCAACATCATTAACGATGCGAAGGTCGTACCCGGGCACCCAGGCGCCATGGTGATGGATCGGCAGGTAGTCGCGCAGGCACGGCTCCCGGTGATCATGGAGTGTCGAATTCGCTGACCACCGCAACGGAAGACCGTGCCTGCCGGGCTGGGCCAACTCGCCGGATCCGCTCTGGACAAGGGCGGTAACCAGCCACTGGCTCAGCGGTTCTCTGCCCCTGCTTCCTTGTCGACCTGTTGCTTCTTCTCGGCGGTGACATGGCTGTTACGGCCTGTGAAGCCGCCCTGGCGGACGGCGCCTCCGCCCGAGGTCGGCGAGCCCCGACGGCCGGCAGTGGTGGGCGCCGCGGCGCGTAGCCTCGGGGCCAGTACCGCGCGCAGCGCCGGGGTCAGGCTGTGACGGATCTCGGACGGGGTGAGGGCGGCGGGGGTGGGGAGGGGGTTGAGGTAGCGGGTGTAGATGAGGCCGCCGAGGATCGTCACTACGGCCGTGGCGCGGGCGGTCGCGTCCCGGCCGCCGAGAAATTCAACAAGCCGGGCCAGCAGCTCGCGTTCCAGGTATTCGCGGATCACCTCGGCGGCTTCGTCGCCCTGGATGGTGAGCTGCTGGAAGTCGGCGTCCTCCCACAGGTCGGTCACCGCGTCGATCAGGCGGTCGGGGAGGGTGGCCGGATCGCCGCCGAGGACGTCGTCCACCGCCAGCGCATTGGCGCACTGGAACTGCATCACGTCCGCGAACAGGCCCTTTTTCGAGCCGAAGTGGTACGCGATCAGCGCCGGGTCGACTCCGACGGCCCCGGCCACCGCGCGCAGGGTGGTGCTCCGGTAGCCGTGCTCCAGGAACAGCGAACGGGCCGCCGAGACGATCGACTCACGGGTCGGCGGGTTGCCGCGGGGGCGGCCTCGGGTGCGGGCGGGGGCAGGGACGGCGTTATTCATCAGCGTTGAGCCTGCGTTGAGTGAGCAGCACAGTCAAGGGCGTTCCCGCTACCACACGAAGGGATGACCCGACACCATGCGTATCGCAGTCTTCGGCGCCAACGGACCGACCGGCCGCCGCCTCACCGAGCAGGCCCTGGCCGCCGGCCACGAGGTCGTCGCCGTGACCCGCAGACCCGGCTCCCTGTCAGCGCGGCCCGGCCTTGCCGTGGCCGTCGCCGACGCCACCGACCCGGCGGCTGTCGACGCCGCGATCGACGGCACGGACGCCGTCCTCTCCGCGCTGGGCGCGCGCTTCAGCAAGGGGACCATCACCACGTACTCCGCGAGCGCCACCGTCATCACCGGGGCCATGGCCCGCCACGGCGTCAAGCGGCTGCTCGCCGTCAGCTCCAGCATCGCCGACCCGAACTGGCGCCCTACCGGCGCGCATTTCTTCAACCATGTGCTCGACCCGCTGGTGAACCGACGTCTCGGCCGTACCCTCCACGAGGACATGCGCCGCATGGAGGCCGTGATCCGTCAGACGGGCCTCGACTGGACCTTCGTCCGGCCTTCGGGCCTGTTCGAGCACCCCGTCGTCACGGACTACCACACTGCCGAGACCAGCGCCGACGGCGTCTTCACCGCCCGTGCCGACCTCGCCGCGAGCATGCTGCGCGAAATGACGGAGCGGCGGTACGTCCGTACGGCCATGGGCGTCATCACCACGGCCGTGAAGCCGAACATCGCCAAGCTGATCTGGAACGAGGGCGTGAAGAAGAAGTGAGCCGCGCCACCTTCCAACTTTCGTCCGTCGCACGAGCGTTCCTCACTCTCCCGCACACGGCCACCCTCACCACCCTCCGTCCCGACGGCACTCCGCACGTCACCCCCGTCCGCTTCACCTTCGACGCGGCCACCGGCCTGGTCCGGGTGACCACCCGAGCGGGGGCCCGCAAGGCCCGGAACGTGAAGGCGGCCGGCCCGGCGGCCCGTGTGGCGCTCTGTCAGGCGGACGGCTTCCGCTGGATCACACTCGAAGGCCGGGCCGCCGTCACCGATGCCCCCGCTCATCTGGCCGAGGCGGTCCGCCGCTATACCGTCCGCTACCGCGCGGACCCGCCCACCCCGCTGGACCTGGTCGTCGTCGAGATCGCCATCGACCGCGTCCTGAACCTCAACCTCTGAATCCCCCGTATCGAAAGCGAAGTGACACGCCATGCCCACCCTCCCCGTCCTCGATTCCACCCTCTACTACCGCGAGTCCGGCGACCCCGACGGGCTGCCCTTCGTCTTCCTTCACGGCAACCCGACCTCCTCCCACCTGTGGCGGAACGTCATGCCGGGGGTGGCCGCGCCCGGCCGCCGCCTTCTGGCCCCCGACCTCATCGGCATGGGTGACTCCGGCAAGCCCGACCTCGCCTACTCCTTCGACGACCACGCCCGCTACCTCGACGCGTGGTTCGACGCCCTCGGCCTTACCGACGCCGTCCTCGTCGGCCATGACTGGGGCGGCGCGCTCGCTTTCGACCGCGCCGCCCGCCTCCCGGGCACCGTCCGCGGCCTCGCCTTCACGGAGACCATCATCAAGCCGCTGGTCGGCGACGAATTCCCGGCAGCCGGGCGGAAGTTGTTCGCTCTCCTACGCACCCCCGGGGTAGGCGAGGAGATGATCCTGGAGAAGTCGCTGTTCATCGAGGGGCTCCCGGACACACTCGCCACCCCGCTCGACCCTGCCGACCTGGAGGTCTACCGCCGCCCCTTCCCGACCCCGCACAGCCGCCGCCCGGTACTGGCGTGGACGCGCATGATGCCGCTGGACGCCGAGCCCGCCGACGTCGTGGCCCGCATCGAGCGGTACGACGCCTGGCTGGCCGCCAGCCCCGAAGTCCCCAAACTGCTCGCCGCGTTCGAGCCGGGACCGGGCTCGATGACCGACCAGGGGACCGTGGCCTGGTGCGAGGAGAACATCGCGTGCCTGGAGGTCTCCCGCCACGGCCTGGCCGGCCACCACTCCCCGGAGGACCGCCCCGAGGAGCTGGCCTCGGCGATCAACGACTGGGCCGACCGTCACGGGCTGGCACGCCCGTAGGCGTCCTCGATCACCGCGGTGCCGATCCGCGCCGCCCGCGAGCGTCCTGCCCGACCCCGGCAACCCTCTACAACCACATCCCATCCCGGACCTGCGCGAACTACGCGCCGGCTTCGTCCCCCACCAGTTCGAAGCCTCCACGCAGCGCACCTTGACCGGGTCAAGCTGCGCCACAGCCCCTTCAAAATGCACTGGTCCCCAAGCGGTCCCCAAGAATGATCAAGGGGTCGCTTCAGATCTCCTCTGAAACGGCCCCTGACCTGCGACTTCGAAAAGTCGGGACGACAGGATTTGAACCTGCGACCCCTTGCCCCCCAGGAGGTAGGGGTCAAGGGTATTTTCTGGATGTAACAGCGTCCCGTCCAGCGGCCGACCAGCAGTTCGTCCGGGTCTGAGGCGTGAGCCAGGCGGCGAATGGCGCCGCGGGCCAGGCCCAGTCGCCGGCCGATGGCGCGCAGGCTGGCACCCTCGCGGATCAGCGAACGGCGCTGACCGCGACGTCGGTGTCTGGTGAAGCCAGAGGTCCTGGAGCAGCTCGTGGGTCACGACCGTTCACGATCGCGGTGGTGGTGACCCTCCGTGGCTCTGGCACCAAAAGTGATCCAGAACCAGAGTTCCCCTGCCACCGCCCTGGGCGGGCGGGGTGTACCCGGCCTAGTAGTGCTTACCGCCGAATTGGACGCGGTCACGGCCCAGTTGGAGGAGACGAGCACCGACTGTCTGCGCGGCCTACGTGCCGCGCTGAGCTGGTTGTGCGGCTCCCGAAGCGAACCGGGCTGACCAGCACGATCCCGGGGGTCGGCCGCTTGCGCAGGGCAGGCTGATTCACCTGGGGACGAGGGCGCAGACGGCCTTGCCGTTGGGGACCAGGACCATGGTGACCTTTCTGGCCAGACGACGGATCATGGGCCAGCCGAATCCACCCAAGCGTCCGCTGAAGTCCGGTTGCCGGGGACGAGGCGGTTCGGGGTCCGAGTCGAGAACGGTCACCTCGACCGCGTCCGGCCGCGCGTCGAGACTCAGGACGCAGGTCGTACCGCGGGCATGCCGCACCGCGTTCGTCACGAGTTCCGTGACGACGAGATCCACGTCCTGGGCGGCCCGATCGTCGACCGGAGGAGCGAGCCGGCGCACGAACCGCCGGGTTACCTGGCGCGCCTTCGCCGCAGCGTCCGAGCGGTTGCGGAGTACCAAACGCCGGGGTGCGCTGATGTCTGCCCTCTTACCGGGGTCAATCACTGTTCCTCCATGCTTGGGTATCGGATGGCTCGTCGCTTCTCGGCTTCCCGCGCCAGGGTGATAGATGTTCGCCTGATGAGGCGATACCGGATCAAACATCGCCCATGAGGGCAATCTGTGATGTTGAGATGCGCACGGGTAGCGCCAGGTGGCCGGCCGGTCCGACCCCGTGCCATCGCGACATTCCGCCGACCGGCCCCATACTGCGTACCTGGCTGCGCTGCGCGGAGCAGACCTCGACCCATCCGACGCGGCATCCGGCCACCGCCTTCGGGCCCCAAGCGCCGTGCTGACAGCCGCGACCAGGACCTGCCGCGCTACCTGTTGCCCCGATCGGAGAAGCCACAGGAACGCATGTTCACATGCCGGACATCGCGTCCGGCATCCGGTTTCTGTCTGCTCCTCGGGGCAGGAGCACTCTCACGCTCCGCTTCCAGGAGGGAGGGCCCGATGTCCCACGAACCCGAGCCCGCAGACGCCGTCGAGGCGGCCGAACGCGTCGCCGAGTCCATGATCCAATTGTGGTGACAGGCCCACCTGGAAATCGCGCCTGATGTGTCGGATCAGC
This sequence comes from Streptomyces sp. NPDC007971, assembly GCF_042958635.1. NCBI lineage: Bacteria > Bacillati > Actinomycetota > Actinomycetes > Kitasatosporales > Streptomycetaceae > Streptomyces > Streptomyces sp. NPDC007971. Next base: position 20,661 of record NZ_JBIBJK010000028.1, on the reverse strand, counting down.
AGATGCGAACCTTGTTGCCCTGGAACGCTCCGACCACAACCTCACCGGTCTGGCGAAGGCGCTCGGCACCAGCCCTTCATCTGCGCCCCGCCTGTGTGATCGCCTCGACCAGCGCGGCCTCATCGAGCGCATGGCGTCCGGCCGCCTGGTCACCATCCACCTCTCCGCCAGCGGCGAGAAGCTCCTCCAAGCCACTCGCGAGCACCGCCGCCACCTGCTCCGACAGGCCCTCACTGACACCGGAGCCGATCAGAGCATCCTCCAGGACGCCCTGGGGCAGCTATGCGCCCTGCTCACAGCCCTCTCCGGCACGACGGCAGCACACAACTCCTCGGCGGACAAGGGCGCGTCCGGAGAGGTAAACGGCCGACCGGCCCTCTCATGAACGCCGGCGGGGAGCTGGCGGCACCGCTCCCCGTCGGCGCGCATCCGGGTCGTCACAGGTGTACCGCCTGTACGGCTACGCCCCCGGGGTGACGGCCCGGTCGCGTCGTCAGTGCCTGACGCCGCCCTTCGACCTCTCCTTGAGATCGCGAGCCTTGCCCCGGGCCTCCGAAGCTGCGCCTTTGGCTTCCGTTACCTCCTTGCCGAGGGCATGGGCAACCTTTGGCACGGCCTTCCCAACAGCCTGCTCGGCCTTGGCTTTGGCCCTTTCTATGGAGAGCCTGATTGAGCGGCGCGCTCCAGGGCATTCGAGGGCTGACCGCGTCAAAGGATCGTGACGCGGCGCCTCGCGGCCGGCCCGTCACTTCCCCCCGTGGTGACGGGCCAGACGCCTGTACTGCCGCACGCATTGTCGGCAGGACACGATCGATCACGGGTGGCAGTGTCCGGGGCCTGCACCGCCCCCACCCAACGCCTGCGGTCCACTCACCAGCAGAATCGAGCGCCCCCGCCTGGCGGGCCGACCCGAGCGGGGGACACGCCACAAGAGTGATCCGGCGTCTGGCCTTCTGCGCCAGGGGTACGCGGATGACAGGCCGTGCTGGTTCGGAAAACAGCCGCAGGGCGCTGTCGGCGGAGACCGAGTGACGCGAACAGCGGTCGTGACGGGTGCGCGGCGCTCCGTGGGGTAGAGGGGGTCCATGAGTGATCGAGCCCGGCCCCGCATCAGGAGTCTCCTGCGCGCCGCCGACCAGTCGCTGTTCCAGAGCGTGGCTGCGCGTCAGTGGCCGGCAGCCGAATCGGTGCTGCCGAGGCTGAGCCGGAGCGCCAACCACGGTTTGTTGTGGGGCGTGGTTGCCCTCGGTATGTGGGCTCTTGGTGGCGCGCGCGGCCGTCGGGCCGCCGTCCGCGGGGTGACCTCGCTGGCGATGGCCTCCGTCACGGTGAACACGATCGGCAAACGCTCTGTCGGCCGGGCCAGGCCCCTACTGGACTCGGTGCCAGTCGTACGGCATCTGCCCCGTCAGCCCTTCACCAGTTCCTTCCCCTCCGGGCACGCTGCCTCGGCCGCCGCGTTCGTGGCAGGCGTCGCCTTGGAGTCACCGCGGTTGGGCACCGCATTGGCTCCGCTGGCCGCATCGGTTGCCTTCTCCCGCGTCTACACCGGGGTCCACTATCCAGGCGATGTCCTGGCTGGTGCGGCTCTCGGGGTGGGGGCGGCCTATGCGGTGCGCGGACTGGTCCCCTCCCGCTCGCAGATGCCGCCGCCGGCCAGGCCACGAGCGGACGTCCCCGCACTGCCCGACGGGGAGGGACTGATCGTCGTCGCCAACCCGTCCTCCGGTAGTCAGCCTCAGCTGGCGGACCCCATCAGGCAGCTGAGAGCGTTGCTGCCGCGCGCTGAGGTCGTGTTCTACGACGAGGAGGCCGGGCCCTTGTCCAAGGTACTGGCCAAGGCGGCCCGGGAGGCTGCACGCCGGGGCGGCGCGCTGGGAGTGTGCGGAGGCGACGGCACCGTGAACGCGGCCGCGACCGCTGCGCTCGCGGCCGACGTACCTCTCATGGTGCTCCCCGGCGGTACGTTCAACCACTTCGCCGCCGATCTGGGCCTCGACACGGTAGCCGACGCCTGCACCGCAGTGGTGCAAGGCCGTGCCGTACGCACCGACGTCGGCCGGATCAGGCCGCTGCGGGCAGCGAGCGGCGACGCTGATCCGACCTACTTCCTCAACACCTTCAGTATTGGCGTCTATCCGGAACTGGTACGGCTGCGCGAGCGTTGGTCCCCAAGGATCGGCGGTCCCCCGGCCACCCTCCTCGGGGTCACCCGGATTCTGCGCCAGGCCGGGCCCATCCAGGTTGAGGTGAACGGCCACCGCCGGTCGCTGTGGCTGCTCTTCGCGGGAAACGGCGTGTACCGCAGCGTCGGCGTCGCACCCGTCCGACGCCACGACCTGGCCGACGGCATGCTCGATGTGCGGGTCGCCCATGCCGGCCGCTTCGCCCGCACTCGCCTTCTGGCAGCAGCGTGCGTCGGCCGACTGGCGCGGACACCGTTCTACGCGGCGGCAACGCCGAAGCGTCTTGTGATCTCCGGCCTGCCCGAGGAGGCCTGCATCGCCTACGACGGTGAGGTGACCGACGCTCCTCCTGCCCTCGTCCTCGACAAGCTCGACGAGGCGCTGACCGTGTACCGCCCCACAGCGGACGATCTCCCCGGCCACTCACTTGCCGCGCCCACGGAAACAGGTCCGTGACGACCACGTGGACCACGCTGCAGCGTCCTGCCGGGGCATCGGTGGTGCACCCGTTGGGGAGAACTTGCCCGGCATGACCCTGACGGGAGGGAACCTCGCCCACGTCGGCCACGCCGAGATGACGAAACGCGCTACGCGCGGCAGACCGTCTCGGTGGCTCGGTCATCCTGCCTCGGCAGGCCGAGCTCTGACTCGGTGGAGGGCTGCAGGAGGCCGTCCGCCACTTCGAGCAGCGACAGACCGTCACGCGCACTGACTGCTTGCAGCCAGGCCAACGCCTCCGCCGTGGAGCAGTCTTCGCGTGCCGCGACACACCCGGCAGCCTGGTGGATGCGGTGCCAGCGAGCCGCACGCATGTCCGTTTTCCACACTGGGCGCTGGCAGCCTGTGCTCGCGTGTACGTGTCGCCAGCGCAGCAGTGCGTCCAAGGCGACCTCGGCGGCACGTTGCGCCTGCGCGAGCTGCGGCGATGTCACCTGCGCAGGCAGCGTGTAGTAGAGGGAGATGACGCCGATCGGCGTGCGGCGTTCGCTTGTTCGCGCACAATTTGCGCGGCGGGAGCACCCTCGGCGCGGTACGGACGGTCGCGCCTGGCTCCCAAGCCGTGGGAGTGCGTTTACCACCCAGCAGCCCGTCTCATGTGTCGCCCGTCGAGTTCAGGTGCTTTGCCGGCCAGACGAAGGGCTGCACCATCGTCACGTGAGCCGTCGGCCTCAGTCGTTCGGGTGACCGTGGCGTTTTTGACAGCGCCGAGGGTAGGCGTCAGCACAGCAAAATCACTCCAGGCTGGGACGGCCCAGCGAATCAGGGATGTCACAGGGGCCGGCGGCAGCGGCTCCACGATCTCCGCGAGCCGGGCCTTCAAGTGGCTGACCGGACGGGACAGAGAAGATGGACGATCTCGCGCAGCTGATCCAGCAAACGATGCGCCGCCGCCACTTGACGGCCCAGGCCGTTGCCGAGCAGACCGGCATTCGTACACCTCGGGTCAAGGCGTTCGCAGAAGACGGTGCCAACGGCCCCATCCATCCCACCGACGACGAACTGCGGGAACTCGCTCGCACCCTCTCACTGCCGTTGTCGGCCGTTCTGGGGATCGCGCATCCCTCGGTCAAGCCGAAGGCCGCATCGGCGGCGCGAAGGCTGCGATAACACGCCGGCGGTCGTAAAACACCAACCAGCCCGGCCCACTGACATGAACTGCCGATCTCACGTGGCGCTTCATGCCGTAGTCCCGCAGAGCGGGCCTCCCCCGTGGGCGAATTGGTATAAATGGAGCGGGGTGAGCAGCGACGACAACGGCGACAGCGAGGCCCCACCCGTGGGGGTACGCCAGCGCGTCGATGTCGAAATCGCACTCAACGACCTGTCAGAAGGCCAGGGTACGGGCTCGTCGCAGTTTCGAACGGGAGGAGCCGTGGCATTCGAGTGGGCCCTGGGACGTTCTGAAAGTTCGCCAGTCACGGTCCGGGGGATTCCTTGTGCCCCGGACCTGCCACTGCTGACCGCCGAACTGGACGCGGCGACAGTCCGGCTGGAGACACCCACCGAGCCGCCCGACAGCAAGGACTACCTGCGCGGGATCCACGCGGCGCTCAGCTGGGTGTGCGGATTCAACACCGAGCTGCGCTGACCAGTGCGACCACACTCAGACTGGTCGAACGCCTCCGCACGCGTGGCATGTGCGCGGCAACCGCTGAGCGGCGGACAGGGACGCAACGAGAGCAAGAACCGGACACGCGAAGGGGCGGTCACGTGAACACATGACCGCCCCTTCGACCGTGCCGGAGTCTAGAAGGGTCGAACTCGGGTGTATGCGGCGGCAGTTGGTAGACGGTCAGCCATAATCGCGCCTCGATCAGCTGCCGCATTCTGCGGCTGACGTGCGTGTTCAAGTTGTCCCGGACCAGGATGGCCGGTCCGCCGAGCTGCTGGTGTGCGGCATCCAGCAGGCGGGCGTAGTCGGTCTCGGTGAAGCCCTTGCGCCGGCCCTTGGCCTGGCCGCGGTCGAGGTGGATGCGGTAGATCAGCCGGGACCGATGGCCGGACTTGATGCAGATCAGCGCCGCCATGGAGACGCGTTTGGTGCCCGCGGCGGTGACCCGCACGACAGGCGTGTGGCCTCGGCGGCCCCAGGTGCGGCCTTTGGGCGGCCTCAGCCCCTGGCCGGCTTCGTCCTCGAAGCAGAGCCAGGCGCCCAGGTCCGCCGCGGTCTTTTTATGACGGGCCACCGCTCGTCCTTCCAGGCGGCGATCTTCTCCTCGTCGCGCTCGGCCGCCTTGCGGGAGGGAACCTGCACGCTCGAGCCGATGCGGTGCAGCAGCAGGTCCAGCCCGGCCAGGGTGTACTCCACGCCGAACCGACGCCGCACGACCTCGGCGATCCTCGCCAGAGTCCAGCACTGGTCGCGCCAGCCCGCAGCGGCCGAACCGGCATCCAACACCGCCTCCAGCAAACGCAGTTGACCCGTCCCGAGCTTGCAGCGGGCACCGCCAGGCCCCTTGGAGACCAGGGCCTGCCGACCGCCCGCAGCCAACGCCCTGCGCCAACGGTTCGCCGACATCTGGGTCACCCTGAAGCGCCGGGCAACCACCTCTGCGGAGACAGCGGGACGGATCCGCTGAGGCGAACCGCGCGGCGGCAGCGTCCTGCTCACCCTGGCGGGATCCTGCGAACGTAGCCCTTCGTCATCAACTTCGCGCCCTGTCGGTCACCGAGACCTGGTCATCACCGCACACCCAGGCAAGAGCCGTCCGAACCCCACGCAGGAAGTCAAGGCTACCGGGCTGATCATCAGGGATTTCGAGTATGGCAGCCGCCTCGTCCAACTCAGCTGTCAGCTGAGGCAGATCGAGAGTGCCCCGGCCGCCTCGACCGGTTACTGGAGGATTCTCAATACGCCCGAGGGCCCACTCGTATGCCGCGGCCGCCCCGATGAAGAACTGCGACGAGCGCATCCTGCCGTGGACCGCCAGGTCGTCCAGCGCGCGTTCGACTTCGGCGTACGGTCGCGCACCCACCCACGCGTCAGCGCCTCTGCTCCAGTCCTCGGGCAAAGTCACGCTCTCGACATACCCTTCTTCGGCCGTCTCCGGTTCCGCCCTTCGGGTGGGCTGTTTCGGGCGCGGCAAGTGCCAGCCCGACATCGGCAGATGCGAGCGGCTCATCAGGTACACACCCTGCTGGACGAGCCGGCAGAAGAGCAGCGCCGGCTCGATTCACACCTGACGGCCGCTTACCGCGCCGTCGGCGAGACGACCAACTGGTCCTTCTCGGAAAGGGAAGCGACTATTCCCAAATGCCCGGGTAGCCGGATGTTCACCGCCGCCTCCGAGAGGCGAGGGCCGGGGGCTGATGCGCGCGGTCTTTCCGGGGATGGGTTTCCATGACTGTGTTCAGTCGGCCAGTCCGGCGGCGGGAATCCCGGGACAGTCGCTTTCTCCGACCACGAGTATCCGGTCCATGCATCACCCCTGCCGACGAGCCAGGTGATCGACGGCATCGAGTCGGGCGGGTCAACCTCCCGAGGCGGCGTGAACCGGACGTAGGCCTGCCTGCTCCGGCGCTGAGCGGGCATACGGCGGTGAGCCGGAGGACCTCCTCCAGCCGAACATGCCGTGAGACGTTGATCAGGGGGTACGGATGCCGACCACTGTATCGGGGAGACCTGCCGATTTGCCCGGGGAAAGACCTGGGGACCGTGCAGGCGTCGCTGGGAGCAGTCGCGCCACGGTGCCGCGTGGAATCGGCTGGTCCGCTGGATGGATCAGCGCGCTGATCGTCTGCCAGGCGGCGTTGATGGTGGGGACCGGCCTGCTGATCACCGGTCCCGCCCGAGGTCTGTGGCCCCTGACGGTCGAGGACAAGGTCGACGAGGGATTGGAGCGGATACGTACGGGCCCGCTCACCGAATTGTCCTCGGTCGCGTCAGAGGCCGGCAACACCCCGACGGTGATCGCCGTCGCTCTCTTGAGCTGTCTGGGTCTTCTCCTGATTCCCAAGCTGCCGATGTGGCGGCAGGCCGGCTTCCTCGCCCTCGCCGTGTCGTTGCAGTCGCTCGTCTTCCTGGTCATCACGGTGGCGGTCGATCGTCACCGTCCGGACGTGCACCGTCTCGACGGCTCTCTGCCCACCTCCAGCTATACCTCCGGTCACACCGGCGCAGCCACGGCGCTCTACGGCGGCCTGGCGGTGCTGGCGCTCTCCCGGTTGCGCGGTCCTTGGCGGAGAAGCGTGGCCGGCCTGCTGTTCCTCATCCCCGTGGCGGTGGGCGTCGCGCGGCTGTACCGGGGCATGCACCACCCCACCGATGTCGTGGGTGGTCTCGTGAACGGCGGCCTGTCCCTGCTGATCGTCGGGCGTGCCCTGCTCCCGGACGGGTTCGTGACCGCTCCCCCCGTCCCCAAGTTCCCCGCCCCCACGGGACCCGCCGTCGCCGACCGTTCGGAGCGGCAGCCCGGTCACGCGGCCGTGATCTTCAATCCCACACTCACGGACCAGAGCGACCGCGATGCCCTGCAGCGGGTCCTGGAACGGCACGGCTATGACGCACCGGCGTTCATGGAGACCACAGCCGACGACCCAGGCGGCGGCCAGAGCGCCGACGCTGTCCACAAGGGTGCGACGCTCGTGGTGGTCTGCGGCGGTGACGGCACACTTGGGGCAGCCGCCGACGCCCTGGCGGGCAGCGAGGTCCCCCTCGCCCTGGTGCCCTGCGGAACCGGCAACCTGCTGGCCCGAAACCTCGGCCTGCCGCTGTCCCCCGCCGACGCGCTCGATGCCGCGCTACGCGGTACGCCCCACCGCTTCGACCTCGGCCGCATCGAGGGCGACGGCCTGGCCGCCACTCACTTCGCCGCCATGTCCGGCGCCGGTCTCGACGCCGCGATGCTGGACCGTGCCAACGACGGCGGCCGGACCAAGTCCGTTCTGGGCTGGCCCGCCTATGCGGTGGCGGTTCTCCGCGTGCTCCGTACCCCTCGTATGAGCCTGAGCATCCGCCTGGATGACACGCCGGCCCTGCGCCGTACGGCTCGCATGGTGCTCATCGGCAACATCGGCACCGTACAGGGCGGTATGACGTTGCTCCCGGACGCCCGTCCCGATGATGGACGGCTCAACCTGCTGATCCTGGACCCGCGGGGGCTCGGCGGCTGGATCCGCGCCGTATGGACACTGCTGCGCGGCGAAGCCACGGAACCATCGCCGATCGCGGCCGTCGCCGAGGAAGAGGACGGCCGCGCGGACCGCGGACCCGTGGAGTTCTTCACCTTCCGGCGTGCCGAGATCACCTTCGACACCCCCCAGCTCCGCGAACTCGACGGCGATCCAGTGACGCGTGGGCGCCGCCTGACTGCAGAGGTCAGGCCGGGTGCACTGACGATGCTGCTGCCGGATCGGGGCAACTGACATGGGTACCGCCACGAAGGTCCCCGAGACGCGGGACATGAGCGGAGAGGAACTGTCCGCCGACGAGGCCTGGGCCGCGCTGCGCCGCTACGGCGGCTGGTCACTGCTGCGGGATGCCTTCATCCGCTTCCGTTACGCTGATGGCTTCAGCCACGCCCGTGCTCTCGCCCTGCAGACGGTACTCGCGGTCATACCGATGGCCATCGCCTTCGTCGGCCTGTCCACCACACTGCACACGGAGAATGTCGGCAGGCTGGCGGAACTGACGATCCACCGGATCGTCCAGGGCCCCAGCGCCGACGTCGTCGACGACGCCCTCGACCGCAGCCGCCACGCGTCGGGCGGCGGCGCCGAGGTCGCCCTCTGGTTCGGCGCCGTCTTCTCGCTGGTCAACGTCACCACCGCCATGTGCCAGATCGAGCGTGGCGCGAACCGGATCTACGGCAACGAACGCGACCGCCCCTTCCAGCACAAGTACCTGCGCGGTCTGGTGATGTCCTTCACCGCCGGGCTCCCACTCGGTCTCGGGTTCGTCGCCATGGTCGCCGGCGACGACATCGCCTCGGCCGCAGTCACCGTCTACCACCTCAGCGGCAGCGCCCGGAAGGCCTGGTCCATCCTGCGCTGGCCGTTGGGGATGCTGCTGGCCCTGATCTCCGCGAGCGTCGTCTTCCGGCGCTCCCCGCGCCGCCGACAGCCCGGCTACACCTGGCTGGCCTTCGGCGCGGCCGTGTACCTGGTTCTGTGGATGGCGCTGACCTGGCTGCTGAGCCTCTACCTCAATGTGAGCGGCTCCTTCGACACCATCTACGGCCCGCTCAGCGCCTTCATGTCGCTGCTGCTATGGGCGTACCTGACCTCGATCGCTTTGTTCCTCGGACTGTCCTTCGCCGCGCAGCTGGAAGCTGCACGCGGCCGGCGTCCCGGCCCGATCCAAGAAGATCCGGGAGTCTGAATGGGCACGCTGGCCGCCCTGCTGCAGCTTCGTGAACGTCGCCGACAGGCCGACCGCAGATTCGGTGTACGACTACTCGCCTCCGCAGCCGTCGCCGCTTTGGCCGCAGTGCCGTTCGGGTTGCTCCTGGTGCTGGTCGAGGGAGTGTGGAAGCCCCTGCGGCGCATGGACACTGGCGCCGCGCAACGCCTGCACGAGGTCGCCGTCCACCACCCGGCCTGGACCAGCGTTCTGCACCTGCTGTCCGACCAGGTCTGGGACCCCGTCACCCTCCGCTCGGCCGTCGCGGTCCTGACCGTGTGGCTGCTCTACCGCAGGGCATGGCGGCTGGCAGCCTGGGCTGCGGTGACCGCCGTGGCCAGTGGCCTGATCGGCTTGCTGGTCAAGGCGGTCGTAGAGCGTGCCCGACCAGCTCTTCAAGATCCGGTGGCACACGCGCCGGGCTACTCCTTCCCGTCCGGCCACGCGATGACGGCCACCACGTCCTTCGCCATCTTCCTGCTGGTGCTGCTGCCCCTGGTACCGAGGATCTGGCGGACTGCCTGCTGGTGCATCGCCGTGTTCAGCGGGCTCGGCGTCGGCTTCACCAGGGTCGCCCTCGGCGTGCACTGGTTCAGCGACGTTCTGGGCGGCTGGCTCCTCGGCCTGGCCGTCGTCGCCGGCACCGCTTGGGCCTTCGAGGCGTGGCGTGCCGATACCGGCCTCGACCGCACCCCCGTGAGCGAGGGCCTGGAACCCGAACTCACCGAAGCCACGCCTGAGCCAGGGGCGTCGCAGCGGTAGGGGGTCGGCCTCATGATGCGTCGATGCGAGGGAAGACGTACTCGTCCAGCAGGATGCCGATGGCGACGGCTGCCGGTACGGCGACCAGAGCGCCGAAGATGCCCAGGAGAGCGCCGCCGACAACGAGTCGACCTCGTCCGCGACCGGCTGGGCGATGAGCGCGACGAACCCCGCCAGACACGGCACGAAGGCGAGAAGCACGATCAGATCCGCCCGGCCCCGGCGCACGCGGTGCCTGGTCAGGAGGGCGACCAGCGGCTCCAGGCCGATCGCGACGAACACGGCGGCCAAGAACAATGACAGCAGCTCTCCGACTGCAGAACGGTGTGCACCAGCAGCCAGGCCAGAGTCGCACCGAGGCCCGGAGAGAAGCCGGCCCGCAGCCACGACCCGCTGCGTTCAACAGGCCGTGGCCGGATGATCCCGAGTTCTCCCGTCCTCTGCCCGCCACTTCTTGGCCCACCCGTGCCCCGGATTCCCCGCACCGATCCATTCGCCGCCCGCGCACGTCGGCGAGCGCGAGTGCCGTAGCTGCGTGCCATGAGCAGCCCTCCTCAGCGCGCGTCGGGCGGTGGTGATCGAAGTGCCGAGCCGCAGCCCTGGCCTGGCGGTCTCCCCTCTTCCCTGAGAGGTCTTCAGCGTCTGCGACCGCGGACGGTCCAGCCGCCGCCCAGACCGGCGAGGTGCAGGGCCAGAACAGTGAGACCCAGGAGCATGAGATTGGTGGAGGTGAAGGTGTGGTTGGTCGAGATATCCGCCGCGTTGATCAAAAAGGCGATAAAGAACAGGACAGCAGAAAGGATGGCGAGCATGGTTTTCGCTCTCGTCGTCGGGTGACGTCTGTGGTGCACTGCACTGCGAATTCCCGCCCGCTGGCAACTCACACCCGCGGCGTCACCCCTCTCCGGCCAGCCTCATCGGCGCTGTAGCGGAAGATGCCGCGACAGACCTTGCAGGCTGCCTCGGCGGAAATTCGAGTAATGAGAGAAATACCGGCCTCCACGCGAGGACCGTATCACCTGGATGACCGATCAATTCTACATTTCATTTGCCTCCTGCCCCAGCTCACGGCCTTTTCGAACAGAGAGGCGGGGCTGACGGCCCGTCGGGCGGGTAAGCGCGTACTCAACGGCATCGAGGAAGGGGAAAGCCATGTCAGTGGAACCCGAACGTGCCGAAGCGAGTCCTGCCGCGCAACATGTCGCCGAAACGATGATCAGGTTGTGGCAGCAGGCCCATGAGGACGTCGCCCTCACGGTTTCCGAGGAACAGATGCGCGTACTGCTCATCCTGGGCGGCGGGCCAACCGATCCTGACCGGATTGCCCGAGATCTCTGTGTCAGCGTCTCATGGGCGACGCGGTTCCTCGACGGCTTGGAGCAGCGCACGCTGGTGCGGCGCCTCCCGTCCGGCGAGTTCTCCCTCACGGGCGCTGGTACATGTGTGCTCGAAGCGACGCGTCAGCGCCGCCGGCAACTCCTGGAACAGACACTGATGACCGCCGCAGCACCAGACCGCCCGGTACTGAGGGACGCGTTCAACCAGCTGTACGGGGTCGTGAGTCCCTTGGCGCGGGTGCCTCGTAGCCGCTCGCCGCTCTGACCAACAGGACCGATCAAGACCGGGCAGGACAAGAATCTGGCCAACGCTACGCCGCAATTCCCGTCCCTCAGGCTGCCCCGGAGAGCTTGCGGGCAGCAGCCCGAGCGCACTGAAACAGCTGCTGCCCACATGCCCCACCCTCGCGCTGGAGAGCAGGGACCGCCACTCCTGCGCGTCTCTTGGGCGTAGGTCATGGTCAGCCCGGCCAATCGCTGGGGCTCGCGAAGTGCTGCGACTTCGTATGCGCCACTCTCCTCGCCGTGCGGGCATGCGCGTGCATGCTCACTGGTGACGCGGGCAAAAGGGAGCGAACGAGTGCGGGGCTGCCCACCATCCGTGTTCGGGAGGGGCGTGACGTGCGTATCTGGCAGGAGAGTATCGAGGTAGGACCGCGACCGGGTCAGATGGCGCCCTTGGGTGCGACCTTCGACGGTGCGGGGACGAACTTCGCCGTGTTCTCCGAAGTAGCGAAGCGTGTGGAGCTGTGTGTCTTCGATGAGGACGGCGCCGAGGAGCGCGTTCCGCTGAAAGAGGTGGACGGCTTCGTCCATCACCTCTACTTGCCGGACGTCGGTCCGGGCCGGCGCTACGGGTTCCGGGTACACGGGCCGTACCGGCCCGAGCGTGGTGAGCGCTGCAACCCGAGCAAGCTGCTGCTCGACCCTTACGCCAAGGCGATCGAGGGCGAGGTCGAGTGGAACGAGGCCCTGTTCCCGTACCACTTCGGCCACACGGGCCGGCGCAACAACCTCGACTCCGCCCCGTACGCGCCGAAGTCGGTGGTGGTGAACCCCTTCTTCGACTGGGGCAACGACCATCCGCCGCACACCCCGTATCACGAGACGGTCATCTACGAGGCCCATGTGAAGGGCATGACCAGGACGCATCCCGCGATCCCGGAGGCCATGCGCGGCACGTACGCGGCGCTGGCGCACCCGGCCATGGTCGACTACTTCGTCACGTTGGGCGTCACCGCGGTGGAGCTGATGCCGGTCCACCAGTTCGTCCACGACCACGCGTTGACGCAGAAGGGCCTGTCGAACTACTGGGGGTACAACACCCTCGGCTTCTTCGCCCCGCACAACGCCTACTGCTCGTCCGGGCAGCGGGGCGAGCAGGTGCAGGAGTTCCGCTCGATGGTCAAGGCCCTGCACGCGGCGGGCATCGAGGTCATCCTCGACGTCGTCTACAACCACACCGCCGAGGGCAACCACCTGGGGCCAGTGCTGTCGCTGCGCGGCCTGGACAACGCGGCGTACTACCGTCTCTCCCAGGAGGATCCGCGCTTCTACTGGGACACCACCGGTACGGGCAACAGCCTGCGGATGAACCACCCGCACACCCTGCAGCTGATCATGGACTCGCTGCGGTACTGGGTCACCGAGATGCACGTCGACGGCTTCCGTTTCGACCTGGCCGCCACCCTGGCCCGCCAATTCCACGAAGTGGACCGGCTGTCGTCGTTCTTCGACCTCGTCCAGCAGGATCCGGTCATCTCCCAGGTGAAGCTCATCGCCGAGCCCTGGGATGTGGGCGACGGCGGCTACCAGGTCGGCAACTTCCCGCCGCTGTGGACCGAGTGGAACGGCAAGTACCGCGATACCGTACGCGACTTCTGGCGCGGCGAGGGCGGCACCCTGGGCGAGTTCGCCTCCCGCCTCACCGGATCCTCCGACCTGTACCAGAGCGACGGCCGCCGGCCCTACGCCTCCATCAACTTCGTCACCGCGCACGACGGCTTCACCCTGCGCGACCTGGTGTCGTACAACAGCAAGCACAACGACGCCAACGGCGAGGACAATCGCGACGGCGAAGACCACAACCGCTCGTGGAACTGCGGTGCAGAAGGCCCCACCGACGACCGGGACGTCCTCGCGCTCCGGGCTCGTCAGCAGCGCAACCTCCTCGCCACCCTGCTGCTCTCCCAGGGCGTGCCCATGCTGCTGCATGGGGACGAACTCGGCCGTACCCAGCACGGCAACAACAACGCCTACTGCCAGGACAACGACCTGACCTGGATCGACTGGCCGAACGTCGCCGAAGGAAGCGAACTGCTCGACTTCACCCGGAAGCTGATCGCCCTGCGCCGCGAGCACCCCGTGTTCCGCCGGCGGCGGTTCTTCCGTGGACGTGCGGCGCACGCCTCCGGCGAGGCGGTGAAGGACATCGCCTGGTTCACGCCCGCCGGGCGCGAGATGACCGACACCGACTGGGAGACCGGCTTCGCCAGGTCCCTGATGGTCCATCTCAACGGCAAAGCCATCACGGAACCCGACCTGCGGGGCTTGCGGGTGGAGGACGACTCGTTCCTCCTGCTCTTCAACGCCCACAGCCAGGCTCTCGGCTTCACCGTTCCCGAAGGGCTGGATCCGTGGTGGGCGGTGGAAGTGGACACCGCAATCCCGTACACCGAGTACCGGCCGCTGATCAAGGGCGGCAGCGAGGTGGAGGTCGAGGCCCGCTCCATGCTCGTCCTCCGCGCTCACCAGGACGGCTGAACTCAGCTCACGTGGACGTGCGGCCGCCGCTCCGGGTCCCGCTCGGCGCGGCGCAGCACCTCCTGGGTGACCGTCGCCACCTCCCCGTCGCCGAAGACGAGAAAGCGGAGCAGCCGCCCGACGGGCCCGCCCTCCTCGGACCAGCTGAAGTACACATGCGGCAACTCACCCGTACGGTCGCGCAGCACCAGAAGAATCGCCGCGATGGTGTTGGGCACCGTCGGGCCCTGCACCCACAGCCGGGCCACTCCGTCCTGTTCCGTGCCGTGGACGGCGACGTCGGCCGTGAAGTCCGACGAGTCCCGCACGGATACTTCGAGGAAGAGAGGCGGCCCACTGACGACGGTGCGGCTGAGCTCCGGCGAGGTGAGCTGCTGCGAGGTGAACTCCCGGGACTGTCCGCGGTCCTCGTCCGGCTCGCGGGCGATCAGCCGCAGTGGGCCCTCCGCGGCGGCCCGGTCGACGATACGCCGCGCCTCCTCATCCAGACGGACGTCCGTGACCCGCAGCTCGAACGCCCGGTGGACGCGCGAGCCGAAGGAGGTGACCAGAATCGCCACGATGAAGATTGCCGCGATCTTCATGCCGTCGGGTCGTTCGACGACGTTGGCGACCAGGGTGTAGCCGAAAACTGCTGTGACCACGGCGAATCCCATGGTTGCCCACTGGTGGCCTCGGCGGCGCGCCGCGACCGTGGAGGCGAAGGATGCCGACAGCATCAGGACCAGCATGCCGGTCGCGTAGGCACCGCTCTGCTTGTCCACGTTGGCGTGGAACCAGACGGTGATGAGGACGGCCGTCCCCGCGAACACCAGGACCAGGGGGCGTACGGCCCGCGTCCATTCGGGAGCCATGCCGTAGCGCGGGAGGTAGCGGGGGACGAGGTTCAGCAGGCCGGCGAGCGCGGAGGCGCCGGCGAACCACAGGATGGCGATGGTCGCGACGTCGTACGCCGTGCCGCCCGCTTCCCCGAGGTACTGGTGGGCCAGATAGGCGAGGGCACGGCCGTTGGCCGGTCCGCCGCTCTTGAAGGCGTCCTGGGGGATGAGGATCGTCGTCGTCAGACTGGACAGCAGGAGCAGGCAGCTCATGGTGACGGCGGCCGTGGTGAGCAGCCGGCGCGTCTCGCGGATGCGGCCCTCGGGCTTCTCGCGGGTGTCCGACGGATCGCCCTGGACCTGTGGCATCACCGCGACGCCGGTCTCGAAGCCGGACATGCCGAGGGCGAGCTTGGGGAAGACCAGCAAGGCCACGCCTGCCATGGCCCACGGGGAGCTGTGCGCCGCGGTCATCGCCTCCATCCAGTTGTGGATCCGCACTGGATGGCCGACGACGTGCCTGGCGGCGACGGCGAGCACGACGACGTTGACGGCCAGGTAGGTGCCCACCAGGACCACCGCGATGCCGATGGCCTCACGGAAGCCCTTGAGGAAGACGGCCGCGAGTACGCCGACCAGGAAGAGGGTGATCGCCAAGTTCGCGTGGTGCAGCCAGTGCGGGGCGAAGGGGTTCTGCACGACGTGTGCGGCGGCGTCCGCGGCCGACAGCGTGATGGTGATCATGAAGTCGGTGGCGGCGAAGGAGAGCAGCACCAGCACGAAGATCTTCCCGGGCCACCACGGCAGCAGTCGCTCCAGCATGGCGATCGACCCCTCGCCGTGGGGGCTCTCCCGCGCCACCCGCCGGTAGACCGGCAGTGCACCGCACAGGGTCAGGGCGATCAGGACCAGGGTGGCGAGGGGAGACAGCAGGCCGGCCGCCAGTGCGGCGATGCCGGGCTGGTAGCCGAGCGTGGAGAAGTAGTCGACGCCGCTCAGGCACATCACCCGCCACCACCGGTGCCCCTCGTGCTCGGGGTGCGGCGTACGGTGCGGGCCAGGGTGACGAGCCGTCCGCTCACTCAACCCCTGCAGAAGCCACGCCCGCCATCGTGCCCCTACCGAGGCCGCCTCGGGGCCGCGAGATCTGCTGCTGTCGGTGTCCGCCACCTCCACGTCCGTCATACAGTCCCTTCCGAGGTCGATGGTGCACGGGTACGCCGACGGTGACCGGCAGCGCTTTCGCACAAACGACGGTGTCCCTCAGCTCGGCCCGCTCCCGATGCGCCGCTCTGCGCAGGGCGGCGCACGGCCCCTGGCTCGTCGTACAGGGAAAACGACGAGACAGAGGCCCGGGACCGCGCCACAACCTCCCCAGGTGTGGCGCAGCAGACCCACAGATACCCCCCGGCGGACCACTCAATCAGGGCGCCCCTCACGCCCGCCAAGCATGCGTCGACGGGAACTTCCCTGGTGGCTGGGCTGGGCCACTCGCCCTGCCCCCTGCGAACGCCTTGATCCGCGGCGTCTGAATTCCTCCACGGTGAAAGCGGTCTGGGCTGAGCGAGAGCCTTCTATCCTCTTGATCGAGGACGACGAGGCGGACGCCCTGCTGGTGGAGGAGCTGGTCGCCGATTGCTCTTCGGGGATGTACCTGTCCTGGGTGCGTTCCCTGGCCGAGGCCCACCAGTCGCTGGCCACCGCGCCCCCCGACTTGCCGAATGGCCCGTACATGAGCTCGAGTTGTCCGCAGTCATGAGCATCGTGCTGTTCACCGACGGTCCCTTCGAGGGCCGAACCGGTCGGGGCCGTCAGCGGCTGGGTGAAGAGGGGCTGCTGAACCTGGCCCGCTCGGCCGCATCGCTGCCGCCGGAAGCGTTCGTCGACTCGCTCATCCCCAGCGCGGAGGAACTGGCCGAGGACTACGGCAGCCTGACCGAAGACGTGGCCGTGCTTGCTGAACCAGGAGACCGGCGCGCGTCGTCCCTGTCGTACGCCTGCCCCGTGGGAGTCACTCCCAGGGGTGACCCGGTCCGCCGACTCCCACCGCGAAAGGCGTGCGAACTCGTACCGCGGGCAAGCGGATAACCCAGGGACCGCCGGA
The DNA here is from genome assembly GCF_042958635.1 of Streptomyces sp. NPDC007971. Taxonomy (NCBI): domain Bacteria; kingdom Bacillati; phylum Actinomycetota; class Actinomycetes; order Kitasatosporales; family Streptomycetaceae; genus Streptomyces; species Streptomyces sp. NPDC007971. The sequence continues at coordinate 3,850 of NZ_JBIBJK010000028.1, read as the reverse complement.
CAGAACGACGGCCAACGGCAAAGACGGAACGGCAAAGACGGACGGTACGAGGAGGTCAGCGATGGAGTGGTGGTACTGGGTGGTCTTCCTCATCGCGGTGGTGAGCTTGCTCGCCGCGGCGACGTTGGCGGTTCAGGCCAGACGACGTAGCGGAACGGTGATCGCGGTACGTCCAGGCCACCGGCCCGGTCGAGAGGGTCGGCAGTGATCGCACTCATGCTGGCCTCGGAATTGACCAAACGCGTGGTCGTGACGCTGGGCGGCGAGGCCGTCGCCCAGATCAGGGACACCGTCTTCGACGCTCAGGCGGGCCGGATCACCGGCTTCACCCTGAGCGGGCGCGGCCTGCTGGCCGGCCCCCTCAAGGGGAGCCTGCCCTTCTCCGAAGTGCACGCCATCGGACCATCCGCCGTGATGATCCTCAGCGAGACAGCCCTGGGAAACCGGGACTTGGTCGTGGGAGCCGACGAAGCCGAATGCGGCCAGGTCATCGGCGCGCCCGTCCTCACTGACCAGGGGACGGAGATCGGCACGGTCCTGGATGTCGTGATCGAGGCCGGCAGCAGTGGACGGGTGATCGGCTTCGAGATCGCCGCCAACGAAAGCCTGGACGACCAGAAGCGGAAGGCGTTCATCCCGCGCGGAGAGACACTGGCCGTCTCCGGCCGGGCCCTGGTGGTCCCCGCGCACGCCCGCCACTTCGTCGCCGACGACCTGCCCAGCTTCAGCGCCCAGGTCGAAGCCTTCCGCGCGCACACCGCCGAGCCGTACGCCGACGCGTCCGCTACCGGAGAAGGGGGCCACGCATGATGCTGTTCTCCCAGGCCCAGGGCCTTCCCGTGATCACCGTCGAAGAGGCCGAGCCGCTGGGGCGGGTGGAAGGCCTGACCATCGACGCGCGCACCAGAAGCGTCGCCTGCCTGCGCCTGTCCGGAGCCCCGAAGCACGCTACGACCATCGCCTGGAACGCGGTCGAAGGAATGGGGCGGGACGCCGTCATCGTGCACTTCCGTGCCGCCACCGATCCCGGCCACCAAAGGTTCCTCGCCCACCAAGACGCCGTCGGACACCACGTCCTGACCGAACACGGCACCGCCCACGGCACCGTCAAGGACATCGCCTTCGACGACACGACCGGACAGGTCGTCACGCTGTATACAGCCCTCGGCGACGTCTCCGGAGACCGCCTCCTCGGCCTCGGCTCCTACTCCGTGGTGGTACGCGTCGAGGCCGGTTGACGAGCTTCACACCGGTGCCGCTGAGCGGGACGGCGGCACGTGCTTGGCCGGCGGTCAGCAGGTGGTGATGCTCTGGCCTTTGCTCCCGGTAGCCTTTCGACCGGGCCCGCTACAAGGCACGCAACACCGTCGAGCGGGCGATCAACAAGTTGAAGCAGTTCCGGGCCGTGGCGACCCGCTACGACAAGCGCGGGCACGTCTGTCCCGGCACGGTCACCGCGGCCGCGGCCGCGTTGCTGATCTGGCTCAGGTCAGTGGCCGGCGCCGGGCACGACGGCACCGGCCAGTCCTGGGGCCGGGGCGTGAGCCGGGCCCGCCGTAAGCGTGGGTCACGCGGCGGCGGCCTCGGGGCTTCGACCGCTACGACACGGACATGGGCGTCGCGGGCTGAAGTGCCCGCCGGTCAGGCGGTCTCCTGACGCTCGGGCGCATTCCGCGCCTTCACCCCGCCCACGATGAGCGCCAGCCCCACGACGACGATGCCGAGGTCAGCGGTGGACGGAAGGTCGACGACCTTGTGCATCCAGCCCCACTCCGTGTCGAAGAAGGTCCGCGAAACGAAGCTGACGAGCCCCTGCGCTCCCACGACGTAGCCGATGCTTTCGACGGTGTATCCGATGGTTGTTCGCACGGATCAACCCTCTCGCGGCAGTGCCGCAAGATCGTCCTCCACAGGGCCGAAAACGTAGTAGGCCAAAGGATGCAGTCGCGTGAGGAGTGGTCGACACGCAAGCCGACGTACGGCGACAACACGGAAACGGTGATCACCGAGCGACCCGCGGGGGCGTTCAGGCGGCAGTTGTTCCTCGGCGAGACCCTCGACACCGAGCAGATCGACACCTCCTACGAGGCCGGCGTGCTCAAGTTGCGGATCCCGGTCGCCGAGCAGGCCATGCCCCGCAAGATCGCCATCAGCGGCGGGAGCGACCGCAAGGAAATCAACAGCTGAGGCCGACGCCGCTCCCTTCACAGGTCGCTCCAGGGACCAGGCAAATGCCAGGGCCCTGCCACAGTGCCGGTGCGCTGAGGACGGCCCTGAAGGGAAAGAGACGATTCAGCTCGGAGACTGTGGGGTCGGCGAGGCGGAGGCGGTGATCGCTGTCGGCCGATGCGGGGCGGCTTTCGCCAGCTCCACGTTGAACTGAGCGCCGATCAAGAGGGCCAGGTTGGACAGCCACAACCAGACGAGGAAGACCACCACGCCCGCCAGCGAGCCGTACAGACGGTAGTAGGTGCTCACATGCGAGGCGTAGACGGTGAAGCCGAAGGAGACGGTCAGCAGAAGCATGATCGCCAGACCACCGCCCGGCGCCATTCTCCGCACCGGACGCGAAGAAGCGGGACCCGAGCGGTAGAGCACCAGCACCAGCGCGATCGCCACCACGGCCAGAACCGGCCAGCGCAGCGCGTCCCACGCGGTCTGGGGAACGGTGCCCAGATTCAGTGCACGGCCCAGGCGCCTGGCCAGGCTGCCGCTCAGCAGCAAGGTGAGGGTGGTGGTGAGCAGCAGGCTGATCAGCAGGATCGCGGTGATGATGATCCGCGGGGCGGTGCGCCACACCGGCCGGTGTGCGTCGGCGTGGTGGATCGCGTGCAGGGCCCTGCGGAAGACACTCAGATAGCTGCAGCCCGACCACAGCGCCCCCACGACGCCGAAGAAGACCAGCATCCATGCCGCGGACGCCTGTCCGGCCATCTGCAGAAGAGCGCTGCGCAGCAGCCCGCGGGAGGTGACCGGTACGACCCGCGTCATCCGGTCGATCACCTCGGGCGTCGCCGTGGGCATGGTCAGCCCCAGAACCGAGAGGATCACCAACAGGACGGGGAAGAGGGCGAGGACCGCGTAGTAGGTCAGAGCAGCTGCCCAGTCCGTGACGTCATCGTTCCAGACGGCCACCGGTGTGCGGCGCAGCGCCGCCCACCAATCGTGCTTTCGATCGTCAGCGTCATCCATGACCACGTACTCCCCCACGAACTGCCCAGGCGCCATCCGTCTCACCGGCCCGCTGCCGCACGGCGCGGCTGTCGAACCGGGGCTGCACGCGCAGGGCGGGCCGCAGCCCGATGCCATGACCCGCCTTCGCCAGAAATGGGGCTCAGTCCCCAAGAATGTCCTTCGCCGCGTCCTTGGCCTTCTCGCCGGCCTGCTTGACGTCGCCCGCGACCTGGTCGGCCTTGCCTTCTGCTTGCAGGCGCTCGTTGCCGATCGCCTTGCCGACGGCTTCTTTCGCCTTGCCCTTGATCTTGTCGGCGGCGTTGCTGGCCTTGTCCGCATTGCTCATGGAAACCCCTTCCAAGCACGCGCTCTTCGCGTTCCCAGCTCCTCTACCCCCGCCGCCTCAGGTGATGTCCGATCCGTGTCCGGACCACCCACGCGGGCTCCTCCGGCCGCAGGCGCACGGTTCCACAGCCCCGTGGAAGTCCGATGCAGTCGCATGGCACGACTAAACGGTGTCCCGTAAGCGGGTGTCGGGCAAGGGCTGGCCTGATCGTTGGTCCAGGTGGGGCTACCCGGCGAGGGCCAGGTTGTGCAGTCGGGCCACGCCGAGGACGGCTTGGTGAACGCCGTCTCCGCGTAAGCGGCAGTCGCGGAGGATCTTGTAGGTCTTCAT
>NZ_JBIBJK010000027.1:0-130577 GCF_042958635.1 Streptomyces sp. NPDC007971 | reverse complement strand
TGATCGAGCGCACGATATCGTGGCTGTCCGGCTACCGCCGACTCAGCCCCCGCTGCGAACGAAACCCCCGCAACTACCTGGGCTTTCTGGGACTCGCAGCCGCACTCTGCTGCTACAAGCGATACGCCCGCCTCACCACGTAGGACACGGTCTTAGGCGTACGACTCGAACGCTGTGCGGCGTGATCTGCGACGCCGCCGGATCCTGCTGGCGACCTCCCTCAAGGGCGCGCCGAGCATCATGGCAGTGGGCAAACTCCGTTACGTCGTCGAGCAGACCTTCGCCCTGCTCCACCCAGTTCAAGCGTTTCGCAGTCCGCTGGGTATGCCGAACAGAACTCCATGACGCTTTGGTCTCGTTGGCACGCAGCCTCATCTGCTGGATGCGACTAAAGAAGCACGATCATCATCGCATTACCAGCTCTAAACGGCGAGCCATCGAATCTGATCACGAATATCTGGACCTTGATTCTTGCGCACCGAACCGCACGATAGGCTGAACCGTCTGCTTCATCGCGCCATCCTCTGATGGTTTAGCAGGGATAGGAGTGATTGCGATGCCCATGCCGACCCACCCGCCGAAAAACCCATCAAGCCCCTTTTCTTCCTTCAACGGTCACCATGTTGGTATCCGCGTTCCCGACTACGACGCGGCGAAGGCTTGGTACACGGAGAAGCTGGACTTCCGAGTACTCCAGGAGTGGCCCTACGGTGAGCTGAAGCTCGCGTACCTCTGCCCGCCCAACGATGACAACTTCCATGTGGAACTGCTTGCCGGACCGGTACCCTTCCCGAACGAGGTCCTCGACGACCTCGGAGTCAGTCTGCAGCATGGCGGCTACCAACACATGTGCGTCCAAGTCGACGATGTCGACGAAGCACGTGCGGAGCTCGCCAGCCGGGGTGTCGACCTTATCGGTGAACCCTTCGAGATCGAGGACATCAGCCGGCGACTGGCGTTCTTCCGTGACCCATGGGGGAACATGATCGAACTGTCGCAGAAGCTGCCCGGCGCTGCTTCCTGATCTGACTCACAACCTCAGCATGCGCGCACACGGCCCGAGCCCCTTCCAACCAGGCTCGGGCCTCTGCACGGCTTACAGGCTTCATCAGTTGCGCAGGCTCCTACTTGCCCACCACACCGTCCGCGAAGAATAGCGCAGGCATTCCCCTACCGCGCGTTGCGATTCAGCCGAACCACAAATCGCCGTCCACGATCCACGGCCGAGCACTTGCAGCCTCCCGAACGGCCGAATCATCACATCGTTCCAACCAATGAGGTTTTTTCCGAGGCTACTGAAATTGAATTCGTAATGTCGGCCTTACGGGGCTAAGCAGGGTCACTCAACTCTGAGGGGGGCGGATGCCATTCGCGGGTCATGTCCCCTCATCCTGGCTGGCCATGGGAGCCGGCCTCCAGGGTTGCGCGAAGGATCGCCAGGGATGAGGCGATGCGGGCCAGGTCGTCAGGGGGAACCGCCGCGGTCAGTGAGATGAGCTCGCTTTCGACAATGGGGCGGGAAGCGGACAACTGCTCCTCACCCGCGGCTGTGAGGCGGAGGACGGACGAGCGGCGGTCCTGGGGGTGAGCGACCCGCAGGCACCAACCCGCAGCCACCAGCCGGTCGACCGCCTTGCTGACGGCCCCCACGGTGATCGCCAGTTCGCCGACGATGTCGAGCACGCGGCACCCCGGCACGCGGTCGATGATCTCCAAAAGCTCGAACTGTCCCAGCCCCAGCCCTTGTGCGGCGCGCAGCCGGGCGCTCACCGCGTTGTAGAGCCGGGTCTCGACGCGGACCAGATCGGTGAAGATCGAGGTGATGTGGCTCACATTATCTCCAGTAGATTCCCAGGAATCATCTTCCTTGGAATCCGGTTAGGGTCTGACAGATGGATTCCCAGGAATCCATCCTCGCACCCCGACCCATGGAGGCCCCACATGTCCCGACAGCAGCGCGACGCCCTGGACGCCATACTCCGTTCCGCCCCTCGCAGCGAGATACGGCCCACTCCCGAGGAGCAGCGCAGCGGTTTCGCCGCGGCCATCACCCGTCCCGCACCGGAGGGCGTGGTCACCCGCAGGACCGTTCTGGGCGGGCGGCCGACCCTGGAGCTGGAGCCGGCCGAAGCCTCCGGCCGCGGCCGACTGCTCTACCTGCACGGCGGCGGCTACGTCATCGGCTCACCGGACACCCACGCAGGGCTGGTCGGTGAGCTGGCCCGCCGCGCCGGGCTGCGCGCGACGTCGGTGGATTACCGGCTGGCGCCCGAGCACCCTTTCCCCGCCGCTGTCGACGACGGGCTCGCGGCCTACCGCGAGCTGCTGGCGTCGGGCACCGACCCACAAGACCTCGTCATGGCCGGTGACTCCGCCGGTGGCGGACTGAGCATCGCCACGCTGCTCGCCGCCCGGGAGGCCGGGCTGCCGCAACCAGCCGCCATGGTCGTCTTCTCCCCCTGGGCCGACCTCACCCTCGCTGGAGGAAGCATCCGTTCCATGGAGAGCGCCGACCCCATTTTCACAGCGGCCGACGTGCGCGCCTACGCCGATCTCTACGTCGGCGCAGGCGACAGGGCGCATCCCCTGGCCAGTCCGGTGTTCGCCGACCTCACCGGACTGCCCCCACTCCTCGTGCAGGTCGGGGCGAACGAGGTGCTCCTCGACGACGCGGTCCGGCTGGCCGGCCGCGCGGGCGCCGACGGCGTCGAGGTCACGCTCGAAGTCGGCCCCGGCCTCCCCCACGTCTTCCAGCACCACTACGGTCGCCTCGACGAGGCGGACGCCGCACTCGACCGCGCCGCCCGCTTCCTCACCGCCCACCTGAGCGCCGGGCCCCGGGGCGCCGACCATCTCGAACCGGTCCACTGACACCGACCCCGGCGACCTCCCCGTGATGCAAGTTCAACTTCTCTGCGGGATCAGGCCTGGACCGCTTCGCGTATGCGCGTCCTTCGCCGGTAGGGAGTCACACCGGGGTCGGCAGGTCTATGAACGCGAGTCTGTCCGGGTCGGCAGATCGGCGCGATCAACCTGGAGATCGCGCTGACCACTTCTTCAACCGGATCAACCGCACCATCAAGGAACCGGCCGGCAAGACCTGGCTGAGCGCCTGCCGCGCGCAGGGATGACACACGTGGTGCTGGACGGCACGCCGATCTCCTGCGACCGGCCGGCCCGGGCCCGGGAGAACGGCAACGACCTGTGGTTCCCCCAGAAACACAAGAGCTTCGGCGGCAACATTCAGTTCCTGGCCGCGCCGGACGGCACCCCCGTTATAGGCCTCCGGCGTCGAGCCGGGTTCCACCCGGGACCTCACCTCGGCCCGTATCCACGTGCTGCCCGCGCTGCACAAGACCGCCGCGGACGGGCTTCCCACGCTCGCGGACAAGGGCTCCATCGGCGCCGGCATCGGCATTCACGCGCCCGTACGCCGCCCCGAAGGCCGCTCCGAGACCGCCCTGGGCCGAGGAACCCGCGCCACGAATGCGCTTATCAGATACGTCAGGGCGCGCGGCGAGCCGACCGCGGCGGAACGGAGGGAACGCTGGCGAACCCTCAAGCACGTCACCCTCAGCCCCGGCAGAATCGGCGACACAGCCCGCGCCGCACTTGTTCTCAACGTCTCTGGAAATGATCTTCACTGAGAAAACCTCAGCACACTTCACCAAGATCGTGTTACAAGCTCTACGAAACCACTGACACTCCGGCTGCCCGGTCAGGCGACCTGCGGTTCCGCTTCACCATCGAATAACTTGGCGCGGCGAGACTGCGCGCTTCTGGTGGGCAGGGCGCGCTGTATTCGCTAACGTCTATCCATGTTGCATACGAGATTCACCGAAATGTTCGGTATCACCTACCCGGTGATGGCGGCCCCCATGGCCTTGCACAGCGGCGGAACACTCGCCGCCGCTGTCTCCGCGGCGGGCGGGCTCGGCTCCTTCGGGGGTACACATCCCTGGAAAGGGCCTGAATGGATCCGTGCGGAGATCGCAACCATCCGTGCCACGACTCACCTCCCCTTCGGGATCGGATTCATCACACCGTTCCTCCCCTTCACCGAACCGCATTTCGAGGCCGCTCTGGAAGAGCGACCAGAGGTCATCGCACTCTCGTTCGCCGACCCGCAGCCGTGGCTTGCTCGCGCCAAGGCCGCAGGAGCCCGGGTGATGTGCCAGGTACAGAACTACGATGACGCACGGACGGCCGTCGCCGCGGGTGCCGATGCCCTCGTGGCGCAGGGCAGCGAGGCCGGTGGCCATACCGGAACGATGGGCCTCCTGCCCTTCCTGGCCGGGATCGTGAGGCGCTACCCCGATGTTCCGGTGCTGGCCGCAGGAGGCATTGGCGATGGCCGAACACTCGCGGCCGTCCTCACCGCCGGGGCGGACGGCGCCTGGCTGGGCACGGCGTTCCTCGCCACGCCCGAAGCGATCGAGGTACACGATGTCCACAAGCGCCTGATCGTCGAGAGTGATGGCGGCGACACCGTATGGACGCAGGCCTACGACATTGTGTCGGGGCTGCCCTGGCCGGCGACCATCGGTGAACGGGTCCGCCGCAATCGGTTCACCGATGAATGGTCAGAGCGCGAGGCGACGCTGCGGGACCGCAAAGAGGAATTCGCGCCGCCGAGGGACGTCAGTCCCATAGAGGGCCCGCCCGAACCTGACACCAGCGAGATTCTCTATGGCCAGTCGGCGATCTTCGTCGATGCCGTCCGTCCCGCCGCAGAAGTGGTCCGCACGATCGGTGACGAGGCCGAGGCCATCCTGGCCACACGGCCTCGATCGCTGCTGAGCTGACGAGCCCCGCGCTAGCGTGCGGCGACGAAGCTCGACGACCCGGTCGTGAACGCCTGAGTCGCCACCGGCAGGGAGGTGGCGGAATGCCGGTGGGTGCGGTCGGCCGCGTTTGGGCAACCCATGGTTGCGAACGGTCTCCGGGAGCCGCTGACGGGGGCTGTTCTGTCATTCTCGTGATGGTGCCGGGACATGCTCGGTGATGGCCTCGAAGAGGAGGAGGCCCTGATCCACCAGTTCCTCCCGTGAGACGTCCAGGACTCCGTTGAACCAGCTCAGCAGCATCTCGCTGACCGCGCCCACGACGGCCACGGACAGGGTGGCGGTGTCGATCCGGGGATCATGGAGCCCTTCCTTCAGGAGGGAGTTGACGAGGCCGCTCATGCGCTGCAGGCCCAGACGCCGTTCGCGTGCTGTGAGGGGACCGGCCCCCAGGGATTCCGTGAGTTTGACGCGCCCTTTTCTCGGGTCTTCCAGAGGAAGCCCGGTGATGACGTCGATCATGTTTCGTGCCCGGTCGCGCAGCGGCTGGTTTGTGCCGATCGCCTCGGCGCACCGGGTGATCTGTTCCTCGTAGATGTCTCTCATGAGCGCTGCCATGAGATCGTCGAGGGACGTGAAGCTCTCCGCGAAGTACCTGTCCTTCAGTCCGGCGTGGCGGAGTAGCGCACGGATGGAGGTGTGGGCGTATCCCTGGCTGGAGAACAGCTCGAGACCGCTTTCCATGAGGCGCCGACGGCGGAGCGAAGCGCGCTCTTCCGCCGTGGCTCCGCCATATGTCCGCACAATGTGCCACCTCTCCTTGAGGCGTCCTGCCCGTTTTGCGAGGTCACGCACCGGGGCCCGGCCTGCCGACCGCGATGCTCAGTGGCCTCGTGGGGGTTTTGAGCCGTCGGTCCGACCCTTGCCGGAGGCAGCCACAGCATTTTCGCCGTATTATTCCATCTGGTGACAGATTACCCCAGATAGGTGTAATGTCGATTTCATTCAGTCGTGAGCCGCGAAAACGCTCCTGGCGAGGCCGCTACCAGCCGCAAGGGGCGGCACAGATGTGGCCCACCCGCGGGTTCGACGCGCTGGGCCACGGCGTAAGAAAGTCATGACCGGCAGCAGCCTGCGTGCCGCGTTGAGCAGCCTCGCGCCCTCTGGTCATCCACGTATCGAACACCACGGAGTGCTGTGGCTCCAAGGCCATGCCGTGGGGAGAGTTCACCATGGATCCCAACCATCTGTTCATCGGCGGCCGTTGGGTACGCGCGTCCGGTGACCGTGTCATCAAGGCCGTATCCGCGAGTACCGGCGATCACCTCGGTGCTGTGCCGGACGGTTCCCCCGACGACATCGACCGGGCGGTCGGGGCCGCTCGTGCCGCATTCGACGCACCGACGGGCTGGGCCTCCTGGGGCACGGAACGTCGCGCGGCCGCCATGATCCGTCTCGGCGCTGCGCTCGATGCCAGGAAAGGGGCGACGTCCGCCGCCGTCAGCGCGCAGAACGGCATGCCGATCACTGTCGCCCGGTCCTTCGAAGGTGTGGTGCCGTCAGCCCTGCTGCGCTACTACGCCGGTCTGGCCGGCAGCATGCCGTGCGAGGAAGTGCGTACCGGACTGCCCCGTGGCACCACCCTGGTCCGCCGGGAACCCGTCGGCGTCGTAGCCGCCGTCATGACCTGGAACTTCCCTCAGACCATCGCCTTCTTCAAGATAGCCCCGGCTCTGGCGGCCGGTTGCGTGCTCGTCCTCAAGCCGGCGCCGGAGGCGGTCCTCGACTCGGTGCTCCTGGCGGAGGCGGTCGAGGAAGCAGGCATCCCCGACGGCGTGATCAACATCGTACCGGGCGGCCGCGACGCCGGCGCGTATCTGGTCTCCCATCCCGGCATCGACAAGGTGTCGTTCACCGGATCCACCAGAGCCGGGCGCCAAGTGGCCGCCGCATGCGCCGAGTTGCTGCGGCCGGTGACCCTGGAACTGGGAGGCAAGTCCGCCGCCGTCGTCCTCGACGACGCCGACCTCGCCGCGAACGCAGAACAGTTCTTCATGGCCAGTCTGCTGAACAACGGTCAGACCTGTTACGCGAGTACCAGGATCCTGGCCTCCCGCAGCAGGTATCGGGAAGTGGTCGAGTTCTGTACGGCGATGGCCCGTGACGCCGTCGTCGGTGACGCACTCGACCCCGACACCCAGATCGGCCCGCTCGTCAGCCGGCGCCAGCGCGAACGCGTGCTGGGTTACATCAAGACCGGTCTCGACGAGGGGGCTCGGCTCACCACCGGAGGAGGTCGGCCGCCCGGCCTCGACCGAGGCTGGTTCGTAGAACCCACCGTATTCGCCGACGTCGAGAACTCGTCGACCATCGCGCAGGAAGAGATCTTCGGCCCGGTCCTCACGGTCACGTCCTACGACGGCGAGGACGAGGCGGTGCGCCTGGCGAACGAGTCGCCCTACGGCCTCGCCGGCACCGTCTGGACCACGGACTTGGACCACGGCGCCCAGGTGGCCCGCCGTTTCCGGACCGGCACCGTCGGGCTCAACGGCTATCTGCCCGACCTCACCTCCCCCTACGGAGGCAGGAAGGCCAGCGGACTCGGCAGTGAACTGGGGCCCGAGGGGCTTCATGCATACCAGCAAGTCCAGTCGATCTACCACCCCTGATACGACGGCTAGCATCCGTCGCCCGGCTCGGACGAGTCCAGGCGACGGCCGCCCGCCGGACGAGGGAGGAACCAGCATGACGTCCACCGGAACCGAAGGATTCGACTACGTCATCGTGGGCGCCGGCAGCGCCGGTTGCGTGCTCGCAGACCGCCTGAGCCGCGACGACCGCGTCCGCGTGCTGCTCCTCGAAGCGGGCGGCCCCGACACCGACGAACTCATCCACATCCCGGCCGCGCTCGGAATGCTCTTCGGATCGCCCGCCGACTGGAGCTACCGGACGGTCGAGCAGCCCGGGCCGGCCCGCACCTTCGCCTGGCCCCGGGGCAGAACACTGGGCGGCTCCTCCTCCACCAACGTCATGATCTACACCCGGGGCAACCGGCACGACTACGACGGCTGGCGTGACGAGCACGGTGCGAAAGGCTGGGGCTACGACGACGTACTGCCGTATTTCGTGAAGTCCGAGTCGAACCGCCGCCTCGGCGAGCCCTACCACGGTTCGGACGGACCCCTGTATGTCGAGGACCGCGTCTACACCCACGAACTCTCACGGTCCTGGCTGGACGCCGCCGTGGAATGGGGACTGGACCACAACGACGACTTCGCGGGTGCGTCCCCTGCCGGCGCCGGCCTGTACCAGGTGACCTGCCATCACGGGCGACGGTGGTCCGCGGCCGACGCCTATCTGCGCCCGGCCCTTGGCCGGTCCAATCTCACCGTACGCACCGGCGCCACGGCAACGAAGATCACACTCGACGGATCACGCGCGGCCGGCGTCACCTATCTCCGGGACGGACAGGAACGGTCGGTCCACGCCGACAGGGAGATCCTGCTGTGCGGCGGATCGATCAACTCGCCCCAGCTGTTGCTCCTGTCGGGCATAGGCGATCCCGAAGAGCTGCACGATGTGGGGATCGACGTGCGCGTCCCCCTGCCGGGGGTCGGGCGGAACCTGCAAGACCATCTGATGGCTCCCGTCGTGTGGGAGACCCGGGACTCCACCGACATCGTCCGGGACCTGCTCACCCCGGACAACCTCGAACGGTGGCGCGCCCACGGCGACGGGCCCTTCGCCTCCAACTACGGCGAGGTCGGCGCGTTCCTCAACGTCACGGACGGCACCAGCCGGCCTGACGTCCAGCTGGTGGGAGGGGCCACGGCGCTCATTCTCAGTGGTGAGGAAGTACCTGACCGGCCGGTGTTCACGATGAACTGCTTCCCCTTGAAGCCGCAGACCCGCGGCACCGTGCGTCTCGCGTCGGCTGATCCGCAGGCCCCACCGCTGATCGATCCCCGGTACTTCGATGTCCCCGCGGATGTGTCGGTCATGGTCGCCGGACTCAGAGCGGTCATGGGCATCGCCCGCTGCACACCGTTCGCCGCATACCTGGCGCGGTCGTACCTGCCGGCCAGTGACGGCCTGGCCTGTCCGGACGGCATGGACGGCATGGACGACGCGGCTCTCGAAGAGCACGTCCGCAGGTGGAGTGCCACGTCGTATCACCCCGTGGGCACCTGTGCCATGGGAACCGGAGACGACGCCGTCGTCAATCCGGACCTGGAGGTCTACGGAGTCGAGCGGCTCCGTGTCGTCGACGCCTCGGTCATGCCGACTGTCATCAGCGGAAACACCAATGCACCCACGATCATGATCGCCGAAAAGACCGCCGAGCTGATCGGGGAGCGGCCTCGCTGAACTCGACGTTGCTGAGGCCGTACAAGGCTGCCGCGTTGGCGGAGGCACGGCATCCTCTACTACCCGGGCATCGAGGTGCTGCCGCCCTTCGTGCTGTACGGCACCGACCGGATGACCGGTGAGAACTACCCGGACGTCGCCAAGGCCTGGGAGCAGCGCCTGCTCACCCTGGAGACGACCAACCCGATCGCCTTCCGGCGCCAGAACTTCGGCGACTACGAGATCTCCTCGCGGCACCTGAAGGAGGGACTGGAGCCCTCGGGCCGCACGGTCATCGGGCTGCACGTGCGCGGCTGACCGCGGGCGATGAACAGGACGAGTCGGGGGTGCCAACCCCAGGAGCAGCCCGAGAGCCGTGTCGGCGGCGTTGCCAACGCTGAGCTACTGGACGACCAACAATCACGCAGCGTGAACCGGCACCGAACTCGTGCCAGAGCCCGTTCTCGAGGACGGAGCCGCTTGGCTCTGCTCAAAAGAATGAGCAACGCCTCGACAGCGATTCGGGTGGCAGTCGAGCGGTTTCGATTGGCGCGGGTGTTCACCCATGTCGACGGCACTGGGTGGCGTGCGCGAGTGCGTCAGGCGGGCAGGGCGGCGAGCCAGTCGGAAAGGAGTCGGTTGACCTCGGCGGGGCGTTCTTGCTGGATCCAGTGGCCGCAGCCGTCGAGGAGGTGGGAGGAGACCAGACCCGGCAGCGTGACCGGGTACGCCTTGATCGCATCGGCCATCCAGGTCGTGGAGGCGTCCAGGCTGCCGCCGATGAACAAGGACGGCTGGGTGATGGGGGCACCGTCGAAGGCGGCGAGGTCCTCCCAGTCGCGGTCCATGTTCCGGTAACGGCTGAGCGCCCCGCCGAGGCCGGTGCGTTCGAACTCCTCGGCGTAGACGTCCAGGACGCTCTCGCCGAGCCAGGCGGGCAGCCGGCCGATGGGGAACCGGTCACGCATCGTCCCGCCCCTGCTGACGAAGTGCGGATCGGCCGTGCCCGGCGCGGGCATGGTGTCGGCGGACAGGGCTGCGTAGAAGCCTGCCAGCCAGCCACGTACATCGGGTTCGATCTCGGCCTCGGCGCGGCCCGGCTCCTGGAAGTACGAAACGTAGAACTCCTCATCCTGGCCCATCCGGGCGAAGACGTCGCTGGGGCGGGGCCCGCTGCGCGGGGTGTAGGGAACGCTCAGCAGTCCCACGGCACGGAAGACCTCCGGCCTGAGCAGCGCGGACTTCGCGGCGATGGTCGCGCCCCAGTCGTGGCCGATGACCACCGCCGACTCCTCCCCCAGGGCGTGCACCACCGCGACGTTGTCCTCCACGAGGTCGAGCATCCGGTACGCATCCGTCGCGGCCGGCTTGGAGGAGCGCCCGTAGCCGCGGACATCGATGGCGACCGCGCGGTACCCTGCCGCCGCGAGTACCGGCAGCTGGTGGCGCCAGGAGTACCAGGATTCCGGGAAGCCGTGCACGAGCAGCACCAGCGGCCCGGTTCCCTGCTCCGCGAGGTGAATCCGGCCTCCCGGCGACGAGACCAACCGGTGTGTGATCTCCGCGACGTGTTCCGACATGCTTCTCCTTCAGGATGGTTGGTCTGCCGTGTGCCAGGACGGCTCCCTTTCGCCGTGCTGCGGCTCAACACCGATCATGCGGAAGACCCTGCTCCGAAGACGAGTTCGTTTGCCGATTCAGCAACCCGGCTCTACGGCGTCGCACCGACACGGTCATTGGCCGCCGCAATGCCTCCCGTTCTCCTGAACATCAAGATGGGGCAGCAACTGGCTGCCTCCCTGCCGCATGAACGAAAGACGTGATGTCCCCCTGGTGCCGCACGAGCGTTCAAGCCCCGGGCTCCGCAAAGTGCCCGCTGGACGAGTCGCCTCAACCAGCGAAGGAACCGCGGCAATGACCGAGAACGCCTCGACGGGACGGAAAGGGTCCGCCTGGCCGTCTACCACGGATTCGCGGGTACCGGCCGGGCTCCGAGCGTGCCGGCACTCGCCGCACTCACCGGACTCGCTCCCGACCAGGTACGCCAGGAACTGCTCACCCTTCACTCGCGCCACGTCCTGGTCCTGGACCCGCAGGACCAGGACCAGGACGTCATGGCCCACCCCTTTGCGTCCGTGCCGCTCGGCTTCTCCGTCATGGGGACGCAGACCCTGTGGTGGGGCGGCTGTGCCCGGGACTCGTTCGCCATGCCCCACCTGCTCCGCGACGAGCCCGACGTCCTGGTCGCCACCCGCTGCCCGGCCTGCGACGCCCCGCACGCCTGGGTGGTCGGCCGGGAGGCACCTCCGATGGGCGACCAGGTGGCCCATCTCCTCACGCCCATGCACCGCGCCTGGGACGACGTCGTGCACACCTGCGCCAACCAGCGCCTGTTCTGTGCCACCGGCTGCGTCGACGCCTGGCTGCGCAGGACGGGCCAGGAGCGCGGCTACGTCATGGACCTAACCACCCTGTGGCGCTTCGCCCGTGACTGGTACTCCGGACGCCTGGAGCCGGGCTACACCCGCCGCGACCCCGCCGCCGCCAGCGCCTACTTCGCGGAGGTCGGCCTGCACGGATCCTTCTGGGGCGTGCCCGACTGAGACCGGATGCCCTCCGTCCGGTGCTCAGCGCGGCCCCGTGCCCGGCCAGGCCCGCGGGTACGGCACACGCAGCGTCTCGGCCGCCACGGGAGTGTGGTCCGCGGCGGCATGGAGGCGGCCGTCGCGCAGGAGGACGGCACCGCTGCGGAGCATGTTCGTGACCAGCTCGTGGGCGAGAGCCTCGGGCGTGAGGTCCAGCAGCCGGGCGGCGTCGGTCAGCCAGGCACGGGCGTGCAGGTACGGCTCGATCGCGTCGGCCGGGATGCCGTCCCGGATCATCAGGGCGAACGCGAAGATCCGGCGGGCGCCGTACCAGACGGCTCCGGCCGGGTCGTCGACAAGCCGCTTGGCGCGGCGCAGCGCGGCGGCGAAGGCCGCGGCAGGTTCGGCGGGGACCGGGCCGTGGGAGGGCAGGATCACCCGCGGGGCGAGGTCGGCCATCCGCTGGAGGGAGGCCAGCGCGGTGGCGGCCGTGCCGGGCCCGTCGAGGGTGAGGTTCACCCAGCCGACGTCGTAGTCCGACAGGGCGTCCCCGACCACCAGGATTCGCTCCTGCGGCTCCCACAGGGCCAGGTGGCCGGGCGTGTGGCCGGGACTACGGACGACCTCCCAGTCGGAATCTCCGAGGCGGAGCATCTGCCCGTCGTCGAGCGGGAGGTCGACCGTGTACGGGGCCACGGGCTGATCGAGGTACTCGGCCGCACAGCAGCCTGGGTCACGACGTGAGATGGCTTCCGCTTCGGGGGTTCCGGCCGCGATGCCGGCACCGCCTGCCTGGAGCAGGGCGTTGGCGCCAACGTGGTCGGAGTGCCAGTGGGTGTTCACGACCAGGTCGACGGCCCCGGCGTGCGCGCGGGCCCAGGCGGCCGTCTCCTCGGCATGGCCGACGAACCCGCTGTCGACCAGGGCGGGTTGCCGCCCGTGCAGGAGCAGCGTGTTGGCATCGGGGAAGGGCCGTTGCCACCACGTCATCCAGGACGGCAGTGACGGTTGCGGGTTCACTCGGCGGACCTGCTCACACGCATGAGTATCTGCTGGCCGTTGGCGACGCGCCTGCGCTCGCCGTCGCCTTGGACGCCGTACGCCTCCACCTGGCAGACGGTCGGGGTGCGTCCGGACCTCAGGACGGCCCCGACCGCCTCGATGTGCTCGCCGACGGCGGGCACAAGGAGGTTGATCCTGTACTCGGCGGTGAGCACCTCGGAGTCCTCCGGGAACAGCGCGAGCGCCGCGCAGCCGCCGGCACTGCCCGCGATCACGCTGGTCGCGCCGGCGTGGACGTAGCCGCGCTGCTGGGACACCTCTGGACAGACCGGAGGCGCGATGTGCACGCGGCCTGGGCCGACGTGTGCGAGGCGCGCGCCGAGGCGGGCCATGAGGCCCTGGCGGTGGAAGTTGTCCCGAACACGCTTCTGGACCGCGGGGCTCGCCTGTTCCTGCTGCGTCCGGTCTGCCACGTGTCTGTTCTCCTTCGAGTCCGTGTCGTGTGGAGCGGGGCGGGTTCCTCAGCCTGGCAGGCGTTCCACCAGCAGGTACCCGCCGATGGCGAGCATCATGGCACCGCTGATGCGGGTGACGACCCGGGCGGCCGAGGGCCGGGTGTTCAGGACCGCAGGAGGCAGAACACCGACACGAGGTGGACGACGACGCACGCGGTCAGGTGCAGCACGCTGAGCAGCCCGGCCTGTGCGGCGACCGGCCGGCTGCCGACGGTGCCGAAGGGAGCGTTCTTCGGCGAGGTGGAGAAGGTCCCGCTGGGTGGGGTGGTGCGCGAGGAGCGGCGCAAGGCCGTCGTGTACGAGGGCAGGCGGGTGGAGCGTTCCGTACGAGCTCTGTATGCCGGCGGCGCCGCGGGACGCGTTGCGGCGGCGGGGGATCCGGCGCCGGGCGCGAACCGAATGGTGTAACCCGCAGGGCGGTCTGCCACCGACCTTCGGGGACAATCGCGATGTGCGCCGCCTCGCGGCCCGCCGGCCTCAGGCATCGGCATCGGCATCGGCATCGGCATCGACTTATCCCCCGAGAACGGCTCCGACGAGGTGCCGACGGCGGGCGGCCGGGCCAGGTCCTTGCTCGGTTCATGTGCAGACGCGGAGTTGGTGTAGCCGTACGAGACCGGGTGATGGTCGCTGTCGACGCACATTCCTCACTGCCCGCTGGAGTTACGCGTGAAGGTCACGTATCGGCCATAGGCGCATCCACGACCGGTGAATCGGCCGGCTGAATCCGCTGTCAGCCACTTGCCTGCTTCGTGCAGGGTTTCGGGGCCCACGATCCGTCACAACCGGCTCCGAACTGGATTTGCCAACCCATCGCGGGCAGGCAGGTGTTCGGGCGGAAACGGCATTTTGTCGTCGAGAGGTCCCCGAATCCGTCGGCTCACAGGGTTCGCTTGCCACATCGCGGCTGCGTCGCTGTGTTCGTGCGACGGCTGAGAGATCGGTCCTTCGTCGTTCCAGTGGTCCTGCAAGGTGTCACTTCCGGAGATGTAACCGCTACGTGTGCTCACTGACGCAGGGGCAGACGATAGTGAGACCACCGGAGAGTGCAACGCTGGCCGCCAAGACAGCGGCCTCGTACGCATTGACATGGCGCCTCCCCCTCTGGTCGCGAGTCAGCCCCCCTTGCTGGGCCCGAGAAACCCGGGATCCTTGCGCTGCCGGTGTGCCCCATCCGGCTCCTGCCTCCGCCAACCGGACCCCGGCCGTCAGTGATGACTCGCATGGCCAGTCGCAGCCGACCGTCGCCTATCCCCTGGGCCACGATCAGCCCCTTGACCAATTGACCTGCCTCCCTCCCAAGTCGCCCATTTCGAGACTTGATCCCGCTGTGTCCGCGCTCCTTGGACACACCCGGGCAGCTGTACTCGATGCCATTGCCGAGCATCCTGGTTGCAACACCAAAGAGCTTGCGGCTTTCACCGGCATCGCCCCGGCGAGCGCCAGTGAACACGCCACGACCCTGCGTGAGGCCGGGCTGATCGCCACCGTAAGGTACCGGAACGCCGCACTCCACAGCGCAACAGCGCTTGGCATCGCTCTCCTGAACATCCCCAATGGCTCCTCGGAGAGTCCAGGATGACCCGCCCGTCACCGTGCGACGGCTGCGCCTCCTCGACCTTGCCGCGGGCGCACCGACCAGTGCCACGAGGACCTGGTACTGGTTCTGCGCGACGCGAGCGACCTGCACCAGGGAGATCCTGCCTGCTCCCCGAAGAGTGACTCCCATCGTGCCGCTCTGGCACGAATGCGCAGGGTAATACCACGGCACACCAGTAGAAAGGAGCAAGGAGTGGCCGCGCCACTGAGCTGACTCGGGCGCAGCGCATACTCATCGGCATGGCCATGTCGGGCGCGTTGATCATCGTCGGCATCGGCTTCGCCGGTTTCTACGCGGCCGTCCGTGAGCCGGCCTTGAGGTCGGCCATGTATCTGGAACTGTCCACCAGAGCCCACCGGTAGCAAGGCTGAATCCCTTACGCGTGGCAGCCGTTGACGGTCGCCGCGAGGCCGTCCACGGCGTCCTTGACGGCGTCCGGGCCGGCGGTGGCACCGTTCTCGACGAAGGAGAACACCTTCCACTTGCCGTCCTTGCCACGCGTCAGACCGCTCAGCGCGATGGCACCGGTGAGAGTGCCGGTCTTCGCGTACACCTTGCCCACCGCGCACTTTGAGTTGGCATCGTCGAAGCGGCCGTACTCCGGACCGAGCGTGCTCCCCGCCTCTCCGGAGACGGGCAGGCCGTCGAGGACAGAACCCAGGGTGTGCGCATAGCGGGGCTGCGTCAGCAGTTCGAGGATCTGCGCGAGGGCGGCGGCCGGGATACGGTCGGCCCGGGACAGGCCGCTGCCGTCGTAGAGCTCGACGTTCTTGAGCGAAACGCCATACACCCGGCTCAGCACCTGGCGCACGACCTGGGTACCGCCCTCGAAGGTGGCCGGACGACCGGCACCCAGCGCCGTCATCCGCAGCACGGTCTCGGCGATGTTGTTGTCGCTGTGCTTGAGCATCGTGCGAACGATGTCCGACAGCGGCGCCGACTTGTGCCGTGCCACCAGAACGTCCGTCGGGCGTGCGGTGGCGCGGGTGACGCCGTCGGTGACCGTGACGCCGCCCGCGGCGAGTTGCCCCGCGAAGACCTTCCCGGCGTCGATGGAGGTGTCCTGGACGCCGTGGCCGTCGACGACCAGCGCGCGGACCGGGGCGACGGTGTCCGGGTAGTAGCCGTCGTCCCAGCCCTTGGCCAGGGACGGCTGCGGGAACAGGCTGTCATCGATGGTGACCTTCACACTGGTCCGGCCCGCGGCCCTGAGTCCGGCGACTGCGGCCTTCGCCAGCTCCGCCAGGTCAGCAGTGGTCAGGGTGCGGTCGCCGCCCCCGACGAGTGTCAGGGTGCCGTGACCGTAGACGACCTTCGTGGTGAACCGGTGCTGCGGGCCGAGCACGGTCAGGGCGGCGGTCGACGTGGCGAGTTTGGCGTTGGACGCCGGCATCAGCGCGGTGGCAGCGTGGTGGCCCCAGACCGCGGTGTCCGAGTCTGCATTGAGGACCACGCCGCTCACGTTCGAGCCCAGCCGCTGATCCAGCACCCGGGTCTTCAGGCTCTTGGCCATCTGCTGGTCGCCGGCATCCAGGCCGTGGGTCCCGGCCGTCGCGCCGGCACCCTTCTGGGCGGCGAAGGCGGACGGTCCCGCCAGGGCTGCGGACGCCACCGGCATGGCCACGGCGAGGACGACAGCCCGGCGCAGGCCGGTTCCCGTGCCGTTCTGCCGGGGCTTGCGGTGCCGACGCCGACCCCCCGGAAGGAAGGTGTCCGCGGCGGTCGTGGCAGTCATTTCGGTCATCTTGCCCAAAGCTTTCAGGAGTAGGGTCATGGGGGTCGTGGGTGAAGGAGAGCCAGACACGCCGCACCAGCCATCCCACCTGGACCCGGCCGGAGAGCGGCATGCCTGCCCGCGCGGGCATTGGCCCAGCTCTGTGGCCGGTCACCGGCCGGGCACGATCCAGGCTGTGACGCCTGAGCCAGGCACGATGCAGGCGCGGACGCCAGAACGGGCAGACACTCAGCCGGCCAGGCAGTCAAATAGTCAGGCGGACAGACGGACAGAGTCAGGCGGTCAGGCGGTCAGGCGGTCAGGCGGTCAGGAACCGGCTGAACTAGCGGGTCGGTGGGGAACTTGTTGAGCAGGCCCGGTACTTCGCATGCATCCGTCCCGTGAACGACGGCAATTCCCATGCGCGGTAGCGGCCCTTCCGGCGCACTACAGGCGCTGGACGCCCCGCATGCCCGGCCCGCCTGCATGGAAGCCCGGCATGCCTGCGTGGAACTCCGGCGCTCCCCGGCCCGGTCTTCGCACCAGCCCCGAACCGGCACGGCCGGTGTGCCACGCCCGCGGTCCGCCGTCAGCGGTCGCCGGCGACCGGCATGCGTTCGTAGCAGACAGAGTCCGGGTCCGCGCTCTCGGCCTGCCGACCCTTGATCTCCACCCGCGCACCGGGCCGGATGGCGTCGTACACTCGCTTCCCGTCCCGGGGCGAGAGAGCGATGGCGCCGGGGCCGGCGTCCTGACCGATGCTCTTGAGACCGGCGGAAGGCTCCAGCGCGTTCATCAGCAGCCGTTGGCGGCCCTTCTGGTCGGTGAAGGTGACCGCCCACCGCCTCACGTCCACGTACTTGGTCAGCTTGCTGTACTGGTTGGGGGGCATGGTCAGGGACGGGTACTTGGCGGTCACTGTGACCGCCCGCTCTCCGATCGGGCAGTTCTTCTGCAGCCCGCTGATGGAAAACCTCCTGCCGCCGATGGTCAATGTGTAGGCGTCCAGATCGACCGTCACCCGCTGGACGGGTACCGGCGACGACTCGGGGGCGGGAGTGCGCGACAACGACGCCGCAGGGGGTACGGCCGTCCCGGTGGCGGAGCTCAGGGCGCCGGAGGTGACGGCGGTCAGGGCTGCCGCGGCCAGCGCGGTGGCACAGAGCGCCACGCGCCGGCCGCGGCGCCGGCGCTTCGCCCGGCTCCTCGCCTGCGCCCCCGTCGCCGGGGCCGCGCCCTGCGCGGCCAGGCCACGCAGCCGTGCGGACAACTCCGTCTCGGTCAGGGGACGCGGTGGTAGCTGGTCAGACACAGGCTTCCTCCGTGGAGTGGTTTTCCTCGCTCACCAGGTGAGCGGCAAGTGCCGAACGGCCGCGTGACAGACGTGCCTTGACGGTGCCGACGGCCGCACCGGTCTCGGCGGCTATCTGCTCCACGCTCCGATCGCACAGGTGATGCAGCACGATCGCGGTCCGCTGGACCTCCGGCAGCCGCCGCAGAGCAGCGACGAGCGCCACATGGTCCGGACCCGGTCCGGGCACCGCCGGCGGCACGGGCTCGCCCCGCACCAGCTCCCACCAGCGACGCGCCCGACGCCAGCGGCTCATCGCCAGACGGTGCGCCACCGTACGGATCCACGCTTCCGGATCCCGGTCACCGTTCAGCACGGACGAACGCCGCTCCCAGGCGCGTGCGAACGCCTCCTGGACCACATCCTGGGCTTCGGCGTAGTCGCCCGTCAGGGCATACAGCTGACCCACCAGACGCGGGCAGGCAGCGGTGTAGAAGAGGTCGAACTCGTCCTCGGTCACCTTGTCGTGCTCTCTTCTCACGGCGCGGGGCACGTGCGGTGCAGGGGCCGGTGCGATGGGGGTCATGCGGTCGCAGGGACGCCGGCACCGCTGTGCGCGAGCCACTGCTTCCAGGTCGAATTCCAGTCACGGTAACTGTTGCCGGCAGCGACGATGTCCTTGCCCACCTCGTCATGGTTGCCGCCCCTGCCCTTGGCAGAGGCCGCGGTCAAGGCCCCGGCATCCGGCCCGTCGGCAACCGACCTGATGCCATAACCCGCAACCGCCGACCAGCCGACGACCGAGAGCAGCGCCACGCAGGCCATCACAACAACGCCGAAACGGCCGACGGGCCAACCGGCCGAACGGTCCACGTACATGTAATCCCCCGGGTGAGGTGCAGTATCGCCTCTCATACGCACGGGCCCGCGGAGAGGTTGCATCGCACCACAACCTTTTCTTTCCACCAGGCAGCCAGATGCAGGAGGCACACAACGTGCCCACACACCGCCCCGCCGGTATGGCCCACACCCACACCCACGCCCACCCCCATGCCCACCGCCGATGAACACCGACGCAGACGTGATGCAGGAAGGGCCCCGCGAACAGGCACGGGATCCACGCCCAGCGGTCGCGGCCCCAGCAGGCCGGCGAACTCCCCCAGCCGGCCACAACGGGGGTCGGCGGGCGTCCGCCGGGCGCGTGGCCGACGCTGCCGCGGCGGCCGTAGCGCCGTGGCCGTCCGTGGCCCGCCGACGGGTCGCGGCCTGCTGCGCCGCCGGGCCGCACGGACGGACGCCCTCAAGCCGCTCCACCTGCAGGGCGACGGTACCGCCAGGTCGTCCTGCGGGATGTCCACGCACCATGCGCTGGGTCCGCGAGCACGCCGGCCGTCCCACCGACGAGGTCGGCCCGCTGGTCGACGGCATCTCCGTCACCGACGATACGTCGCTCGTCGTAGGCGAGGTGGTACGGCAGGCGGGGGTCGAGAGCGCCCGGATCCTCGGTGTCATCCACCTCAAGGACGTCGTCGAGCACGGGATGCGCGAGCGGTTCGACGAACTGCGCCGGATGGGCATCAGGCGGTCGTGATCACAGGTGACAACCCGCTGACCGTAAGGGCGATCGCAGAGGGTGCGGGCGTCGACGACTTCCTCGTCGAGGCCACTCCCGAGGACAAGATGGCCCTCATCAAGCGCGAGCAGACCGGCGGGAAGCGGGTCGCGATGACCGGCGACGGTACGAACGACGCCCCGGCTCTCGTGCAGGCGGACGTCGGCGTGGCGATGAACACCGGCACATCGGCCGCCAAGGAGACGGCAACATGCCTCGCGCGCCGACGACGGCGGCACTACGGAGGTGGGCGCCTCGTGCGGCCGGAGCCGCACGAGGCTGCACGGGTGGTTCAGTTGAGTCGTGCCTCAGCGGAAAACGGCGATGTTGCGGGCGACCCAGCCGGTGAAGGGGCGCGGGGCGCGGCCGAGGACTCGTTCCACGTCCGGGCTGATCCGCAGTTCGGCCGGGTTCGGGGCGGAGATGATGTCGAGGGTGTCGTCGGCGAGTTCCACCGGCACGAACTGGGTCATCGTGGTCCTGGCCTCGTCGCGGGTGAGTTCCTGGAACCGTACAGGCGAGCCGAGCGTGGCGGCGATCGCCTCCGCCTGCTGACGCGGCGTGATGACCTCCGGCCCGGTCAGCTCGTACACCCCACCGGTGTGCCGGTCGTGCAGCAGGCAGGCCGCCGCGACCTCGGCGATGTCCGCCGGGTCGACGACCGGCACTCCCACGTCGCCGAAGGGCGCGGCGACCGTCCCTTGCGTGCGGACGGACTCCGCCCAGGCCAAGGCGTTGGAGGCGAAGCCGCCCGGCCGCAGGACGGCCCAGTCCAGGCCGGACTCCCGCAACGCGTCCTCCACCGCGCGCATCGCGACCCGCGACGGGCCGAGCGGCCTGGTCGCCACGCCCTGCGAAGACAGCAGGACGACCCGGCGGACCCCACTGGCCGCGGCCAGGCCGATGATGTCGGTCGGCCTGGCTTCGGGGGCGTGCAGGTCGCCGGACAGCAGGAGGAACAGCGCCTTCGCCTTGTCGAACGCCGGCGTGAGACTTGTCGGCTCGGCCAGGTCGGCCGCAACATGCCGGACTCCGTCCGGCATCGCCACCGCGTGCCGCGACACCGACGTCACCTGCTCGCCCGCCGCGGCCAGAGCCTGCGTCAAAGGTCGGCCCACATTCCCGGTAGCCCCGGTCACCACGATCATGTTCAGCTCCTAGTCCGTTGTGCACTGCGGCAATTGACGCTAGGAGGTGGGCTGACTTTTCGTAAGAACATACCCAGAGGTAAGCTCCGAACATGGGGGAAGGTGCGCAGCTGACGCAGGCCGAGACGGGCAATCGGTATGAGGTGTTTCACACCG
Organism: Streptomyces sp. NPDC007971; assembly: GCF_042958635.1. Lineage (NCBI taxonomy): Bacteria > Bacillati > Actinomycetota > Actinomycetes > Kitasatosporales > Streptomycetaceae > Streptomyces > Streptomyces sp. NPDC007971. Next base: position 109,823 of record NZ_JBIBJK010000027.1, on the reverse strand, counting down.
ACTGCCCCGCGCGGGACATGGTCGACCACGTGACCAGCAGGTGGGGTATCTGGGTACTGATCTCCTTGCGGAGCCACGACCTCCGGTTCTACGAACTACGCGACAGCATCCAGGGCATCAGCGAGAAGATGCTCGCTCAGACCCTGCGCGCGCTGGTCCAGGACGGCCTGATCTGGCGGGAGGTAGAGCCGACGACGCCGCCCCAGGTCACCTACGGACTCTCCGAGTTCGGCCAGGACGTCAGCGAGCCGCTGACAGACTTGTTCGACCGGATCACACAGCGGCTACCGCCGCGCAACCCGGGATAGTGCGGTAGTGGTCGACCCGGAAGGCGAATCCAGCGTGACCTGATGACCTACGTTGATGCGTCGGCAGTAGCCGGCGAACCGTCGGGGATCTGCTCGGGTCTTGTGCCGTACGTGGCGAACCGGTCACGCCGACCGACGGTCCGCCCGGCGAACTGCCGCAGAAGGTTCCTGCACGCCGGGGTGCACGAGGTCGACGAAGACCGGCCGACGAGTTGCGAGGCCCAGCCGCCGAATCGGCGGAGGAACTCCCGGTTCGCCTGCCGAAGGGCGAGGTACCGGTCCAGGCTGGCCGTCGTCAGGTCCGGCTGGTGGAACAGGGGGTGTGTCTGCGCCGGTCCGGAGGGCTCCGCCCGGAGACAGCGCGCGCCTGGACATTGTGTCCCCCTCACTGCCACGGCTTCTCGGCGTGTCAGCGAAGCAGTAGTGGGCCCAGGGACTTTGCGAGTCTCCGGCCGCACGACGGCATCTGCCCTCTCCCCGGCGAGCAACGCCGACAATCCCCATAGCCGGCAGGACCTCCGGGGGCGGCGGTGACGGTCCGAGGGCGCACTATTCGGCGTTCCGGCCTGCGGAGCGCGTGTTGCCGTGGACGCCCGTGGTGAACTGCGTAATTTCACGGATGCGGAGCCTCGGGCCGCGCAGCGTACCGTGCGCATGAAACCTGTGCGCCACGCGCGCCCAGCGTGCCCGCCCGGAAACCTCCGGCGGGTTACTTTCGACCTCACGGGGATTCACATGCGTATACGTGCCATCTCTGCAGCCCTTCCCGGCGCCCTCGCCCTGTCCGCGCTCTGCCTTCCGGCAGCCGCCCAGGCGGCGGAGCGTCCGGGCACAGCGGCGAAGCTCGGCTCCTTCGCCGACCACGATGTCCACCCCACCACCTCGCTGGGCAACATCAGTTTCTCCAAGGCTGTCATCAACGGCGGCAAGGACATCGTTCTGGGCACCACCACCAAGCAGTCCGTCACCGTGACGTACACGGCCACCAGTTCGAGCGGGGTCGCCCTCACCGAAGCCTTCCTCTGGCAGGGCACGGACAGTTCGAGCACAGACACCATCACCGGATCCCTGGGCACCGACGACGACCCCACCTGCACCGAGTCGACGACCCGGACCGGCGTCTACGCCTGCAAGGCCGTCTTCCACATCAACGCCGCGTCCGACCTGAAGAACAACGGTGTCGCAGGGACCTGGAAGCTGTTCCTCGGCGGGTACGACCTCTACGCCAACGCCAGCTACAACGACGACGTTGCCACCACACGGATCAAGAAGGCATCCCAGTTGACCGCCGACGCCACCCCGGAACCGGTGACGAAGGGCAAGACCATCACGGTCACCGGAAGCCTGAAGCGTGCCAACTGGAACGACGGCACGTACGCCGGCTACGCAGGGCAGGGGGTGCTGCTCCAGTACCGCAAGAAGGGAAGCAACACCTACACCACCCTCAAGAAGGTCACGAGCAGCACCAGCGGCGCCCTCAAGACCACCACCACCGCCACCGCCGACGGGTACTACCGCTTCTCCTTCGCCACCAACACCACCACCGCCGCCTCGGCGGCGGCCGGTGACTACGTAGACGTCAGGTAGCGGCGGACTGCGTCGCCCGTGCATCAGCCTGCCGCGCAGGCTCACGGGCGACGCACCGTGTCGCAGTCCTGTTCATCGCGGGGAACGGGGCAACTGGGGGCAAGCGGCTGTGGTTCATTGCTTCGCAGGACGCACGCGGTATCCCCGAACTGCTCGTGATCGTTCCTGCTGTGTGCAAGATCCGTTTGAGAGGGCCCCTGAGACGGGGGGTGGCATCGGTACCGGAGGGCCTGATCGGGGACGAGGTGTGCCTGGAAGACGTACGCTCTCTTGTCATTCCGGGGCCGTGTCGGACGATTCCTCCCTGCCGCCCGTGCCGTGCGTGCCACGCCTGCCCGGTGGCCGCGACGGGCCTCGCCGTGATGGATCTAGAGTGTCGCCATGGGGAGCAGACGCAGGGTCCGTCGCCTGGTGGTGGGTGGCGTGGAGTACGGCTGGTGTTTCGGGCACCGGCACGATCGCGTGCGAGGCTACCCCGGGTGCAGCAGCAAGGTGACGCTGCGGCGCCCCGGAAGCCGAGCCCGCCTGCGTCTGGTGTTCCGGTCGGCATCCGACCGGGTGATCGCGGACAGCTACTTCGACGAGGGCGCGGTGGTGCGCATGCCGGACCGGGAGTATCTGAACCTCTACGAGCCCGGCACCGTGCGGGTGTTGCTGGACGAGGCTCTCGTCCGAGGGCTGTTTCCCGCGGCGGGATCGGTCGAGGTGGACGGCTGGCCCCTGTTCGACGCCGCACGACCGCAGGTCCCGCCGGACAAACCCTGGCGCCCTGAGCCGGAGATTCCCTGACCGTTCTGGATGTCAGCTTCGCTCGACCGCTGTAGTCGCCTGCCGACTTGGACCACCGGCTGACTGCAACGGAGTGATGTCCACCGACAGTTGAGATTGAGCCCCATGGACCGCCTTCTGCATCTCGATCGCACGCTCGATGAGCTGGACCTACCCTGCTGGACGCCGCCTCCCCCCGACGCGACCCGCTTGGTCCGCAAGGTGCATGAGTTGCGGCGCGTTCCGCTGGGCGAACTGGGTCCGGCTGATCTGCGCACCCTCATCTCGCAGCAGGTGGCGCTGCCGTACGTCCTTCCACTCGCAGTGCGCTTGCTGCTCAAGGAGCCGCTGCTTGACGCGTACTTCTACGAGGGCGACCTGCTGCTCGCCGCCGTAAATGCCCCCGCCTCGGCCTGGGCCCTGCTGCCGGGCCTCGGCGCTCGGCTATGCACCGTGATCACGACCCTGCCGGCCGCAGCAGTCGCCGACCTGCCCCGTGGCGCAGCCGAGGAACTCGCCCTCTTCGCCGCACGACCCGAACCACCTCGCTCTGGCTCTGTTCACTGATTTCGGTTACAGCGGTTGCCGACGAGTTCGGGCAGCGGTCAGCGATCACTGGAGCGATGGGTGTTCGCGGGTTTTCACGGCGCTTCACATCAGTGATCCTCACCTGTGGTCCGTGCGGTGCAGTCGTGTCCGTCGCCTGGCAAGCCCAGGACGTTCAGCACGGATTCTTCGCCCTCGGGAATCTCGAAAGTGAAGTTCGCTCCTGTCGGGATCGCCACGAGCGAGCATTGGTTGCCGAAGGTCAACGGAGGATACGGCGCCCAGGAACAGCCGGCCTCGTCCAGGGCTGAAACGACGTTCGCGTGCTTGAGATCCGCCGGGAAAGTGTCCGTCCCTCCGGCAACCGAGGGTGGGAGTTCGATGACGTCACGCCAGGTCTGGACACAGATGAGGGATATCTTGCGGCAACAGCAGACACTGAGCTCAAGATCTCCGTAGGCGAAGAGCCGCGGCCACTTTCTGTTCCGGCTCATCGTTCCGATGTCCCATGGCTCGCCGAGAGCTGTCGTCACGTTGCTCCAGCTGGCTCCGCTGAACACAGGGCCCAAGCGGCCCGTTTTCGCCATGGTGGTCAGGACATCGAGAATCTCCACGAAGCGGAGACTGACACGTGCCCTGACCAGCAGTCCAGCGGTTTCCGGGGCGTCAGCCCGCTGCAGTGGGCCGGCTCGGGCGCCTGCGAGACGCCAGGAGTCGGTGCCGGTCTCGATCTGGCACCGACAGCCGCATGGTCAGGCACCGGGCGGGCCGCGCCCAGCGGTCCGCCCTTGCACCACCGAGCCGTGCGGCAGAGCACCGGCGCACTGTACCCGCGCCGCGCGGCCGTCACGGGCCCGTTCCCCGCCCGGCCGCGCCCTCACCAGCCGCTGGACGAACAGGGCCCGGCCTGTCGGCTGACCCCCATTGTGCTGATCACGGGTTCAGGCCGGCTCGTTCAGGAGCGCCGCAATGCGCTCGGCTGTCTTCTGACCTGCACGCTGCTTGATCAGCCCCTCTTTCGCGATCGCTCGCACATGCAGGGTGGTGGTCCGCTCGCCGCTGCGAGTCACCTCGACAGTGACCACCACCGGATTCATTTCGAGGGCTCCGCCTCCGGTGAGCACCCGCAGCGTCACTCGGCCCATCCCTGCTTCCACCAGTTCCGGGTTCGCGCCGCGCGGCAGCTCTGTGAGTACAGCGCGGACCCGTTCAAGGGCGTGCTCGAAACCCAGCGGCAGTTCGCGGTCGAATTCGCCGATGTCGTTCTTGAGGAACGGGGAGGCGAGCTTCCCGCCGGGGTTGATACGGCTGAGGGCTTCCGCCAAGAGTTTGTCCTCCGACTGCGTCATCCGGCGCCCCCTTCTTTGCCTGCACGGTCGAAACGGCTGTGCCAAGAGTGCGCTATGGCACGGGTGTTGTCGACCGTCGTCCACGAAGTGGGGTGAGGGAATGTGCGGCCAGGCCCAGGACTGGCCGGCCTAGCTGAACCTCAACCCGAGACAGCGTTCCTCCCCCGTCTTGGCTTTGGAGAAGAATGTGATCGCTCTCAGCGATACCCGGAACGCCACGTCCGGGGTGCAGCGGCTCGCGCAATCGGTGAGCGCCGCACGCACCCCGGCCTCCAGGAACCGTGTGCCGTCGGTCTCGGCGACGACTGCGTCGAGGCAGGCCCTGCCGTCATCGGCGTCAGCTCCCGTGAGTGGGCGCACGTCCGCGTTCGCCGACAGCCGGGCGTCACACAGGCCGACGACCGTACGCGTCCACTCGGCGCCTCCTCCCAGAGGCTGCAGGCCCGGTATGTACTGCGCGCCGGCGTACCACAGCGCCTCCAGTGCGGAAGAGGGAAGGTTGCCGAGCATGCGTGCGTCACGTGTACCGCCAGGACCTCCTCGCCGACCACTGCCGCAAGCTGTTTGGCGACGACGTCGGCAGGGTTGTCCCCGTCGTGGGTCCAGTCCTGAAGCAAGAATCCCATCACCCACGACACGCCGAAATCGAAGTCCGTGAAACGTGGCGTCGCGCTACCTCCTCACTTCGGTCAGCACGTCTGCACAGAGAAACCGTCCGGGCGCCCCTTGGCCCGCAAGAGTGTTCACGGCCTGCATGCATGTCCAGCAGCGGCCGCACGTCTTCGTCGCTGAGCCTTGTCAGATACCGAACGTGACCTCGGTGCTCTTCGCCGCGGGCGCGGCCTGCGCGGACGTCACACTGGGCCACCGCCAGGTCACCACCTCCGCAATGCCCCGGTGAACGTCGGCGGAGAAGGTCATTGTCCTACAGCCGGAGCCGGACGCCGGTAGCTGCGTCACCTTCTCCAGGCGGCACCTGTCGCTTGCTCCGGGCGGCCCCTGTCGCTGACGTCGATCAGCCGGACCGTCGCGCCCCTTCGGTGGACCGCGGGGGCGGACGTCCCGCCGCCTCGCGCGGTTTCCGCAAGCCGGCCGCGAACCGCGTCAGCGGACCGATGTCCGGGTCATGCCGGCGTGCGGCACCTGGCATGGACGTCCTGTCCGCGGCCGCCGCGGCACGTGGCCGTTGTCCGGCTGTTGATGTCCGGTGTCCACGTCCCGGCGCCGGACAACCCTCGCCAGCTAGACATGGGCCAGCGCAACCGCGCCATGGCTAGAGGGAGAGAAGCATGAGAGCTGCGAAACGACTGGTTCTGCTTCTGGCGACCACCGCATGTGCGGTCGGCAGCAGCTTCACGGGTTCACCGGCGGTCGCCGCGGCACCGCTACTCACGCCTGATCCGACCTCCTGTGGAGGGCTCATGTCCGCTGCACGCCGCACGCCCAGGCTCCTCACCGCGACGGCCGTCGCAGTTCTCCTCTCCGTCGCCGGGATCGGCGTCGCCGCCCCCGCGAGCGCGACGACCGTCACCGCATCGAGGACCATTTCCGTGCGGTCCGCCGGGTTCTACGCCGGCGGGGTCTGGGACATCTACCAGAGCAACGCCTTCCTGACGGTCAACCTGACGCAGGACGGCAGCGGAAACCTCTACGGCTCCGCCGTCCAGGGCGACATCGTCGGCACCCTCCTGAACGGCGCCGTGAACGGCCAGGACATCTACTTCACCATCAGGTGGTCGAACGGGGCCGTGGGCCGCTACACCGGGGTTCGGGGCACGGACGGGCGTCTGTCCGGGACCACGTTCGACCTGAACAACCCGTCCAGCCAGGCGACGTGGGTCACCGCGCGCACATTCTGACCGAACCGCACAAGACCCCCACGGCGTCGGGTTACGCGCCGCGGGGGTCTTCGCGTGGAACCATCAGGTCACCCGGCATGCACAAGCCGCCGCTCACCACGACCAGCAGTCTGTCGGAGGCCGGGAGGCGCTGGAATTTCGGATCGCCGCCCGCCTGGTACAGATTCTGGAGCCGGTCCAACAGCCGACCGTGTTGATCTCACCGGGACGGATCGCAGCACGCCTCGGACGCGACTCCTTCGACTGTGCCATCACACCGGAGAAGACTGCGCTCCGTGCCGACTCCTCATCCAGGACCCGCCCCGATCCACCCGAAGCGGCGACCAGACCCCGCGCCGAACTCCCCGTCCACCTCGACAACGGCACCCTGTCCGACCACACCAAGCCCCAGGTCAGGCCATCTCGTGGGTAACCTTGCGCCGACCGGCCGTGCGACTGACCGGGGCCGGTGACGATCGAACGATGCGCAACTCACGGGGGCCACGCAGTGAAGAGTGAGGACATTCCACTGATACCGGATGCGGTGTGGCTGGAGGAACGGCTGGGTGAAGGCTCGCTCTGGCGACCGGACGCGGCCGCTCTGCCGGCCGAGCTGGCCCATGCCAGGTCGAGGGAGTTCCTGCTCACGGTCGGCTTTCCCGCCGTCCATCTCGATGTCGTGGGGATCGACACGAGGCACCTGCGGGACGAGGACGGGATGGAACCGTTCGACGCCGACGAGATCTACGGAGAACGGTACCCGGACGACGACTCCCCGCCCGAGAACTTCTGCTTCACCATGGCCACCTGGTACGACCAGCACCTGATGCTCGACGCGGCGGACGGTGGCATCACCCACTACGACCCCAACGGGTGGGACCACGGGGCCGGGTGGAAGGGACCGGCCGCCGACGACCTGCCCACGCTGGCCGTGCTCCTCGGGCTGGTCGCCGAGTCGAGCAATTCCCTCGAATCTGCCGACGATGCCGTACACACGGCCGCCGTCACCGATCTGCGTCGGCGCATGACCGGCCAGGAACCGTATGTGGACGACTCCTCCTTCTGGGACGAGATATTCGAGAGTCTGGGCTGAGAGCACAGCCGACGAGGACGGACATCACCGGGACGCCACGAGGCCGAGCGTCAACCACGTGCGGCGTCCAGGGCCCTTTGCCGATCCCGAGTTCAAGGCCTCTTCATTGCCTTCCAAGGGGCCCTGGGCGGGCGGAGCCGCACGCACCACCAGCCCCTCCCCCACCCGCCGCTGCCTCGCCACACTCATACGCCCCGCCACCCACGAGACCGGCCGCTGACCCGCGGGGATGCGCCCTTGCCGGCTCAGCAACGCGGGGCGACGAGCCGGAAGGCGCACTCTCCCAGCCGGTGCGGAGGGCGGGCTCACGGCGCATCCGTTGTTGGGGCTCGGTACTCGGCGATCGCGGTAGCGGTCTCGGCGGTGGTGATGGTCTGCAGCAGGACATCCCTGGCTGCGTTGATCTCGGCCGATCGCTGGTCAAGGGTGCGCAGCTGCGCGCGGAGCGCGTCCAGGACGCCGGGACATGGCAGCACGGCGGCCTCGGCGTTGGTGCAGGGCAGGACCTGGCGGATGATGCGGGTCGGCAGTCCCGCCGCGAGCAGAGCCCGGACCCGCAGGACTGCCGCGAGGGCAGTCTCGTCATAGGTCCGGTACCCGTTGGGCTGACGTTCCGGCCTCAGCAGCCCCGCCCGTTCGTAGTAGCGCAGGAGGCGTTCGCTGGTCCCGGTCCGCTTGGCCAGTTCTCCGATGAGCACCGTCTGTTCTTCCTCTGGGGTTTGACCTTCCAACTGTGTCAAGGAGCAACAGTTGGTCCGTCCTGCCGCATTCCGGCGGCCCCTCTCCTTTGGAGGAAACAGTGATCATCGATGCCCACGGCCATGTCCACGACCCGGTCGAAAGCCACCTTGCCGCCCTGGACGATGCAGGAGTGGATCGCGCGGTGCTCTTCGGGACCCGACCACATCCGGAACGGGCCGTTGATCTTGTCTCACTGCGTCGCGAGATGAGCGTCCTCGACCATGCCTTGGCAGGCCGTGGGAACAGCGTCGACGGCTACAGCACCGCCTGGGCGGAACTGCACGAGACCTTGGCCGCGCACCCGGACCGGTTCATCGGGTTCGGCTCCGTGCCGCTGGACCTGCCCGCGGAGGATGTCGCGGCCCTGATCGACCGCGAGGTGGTGGGGCGCGGACTGCGCGGCATCGGAGAACTCACGCCTCCCGCAGGGCAGGCGGCCCGGATCGAGCCTGTGCTCGCCGCGGCGCACGACCATGGCGGGTTGCCTGTCGTCGTCCATGGCTTCGCCCCCACCACCGCGGAAGACCTGCGCACCCTGTCGCGTCTCGCTGCGCGGTACCCGGCGGTTCCACTCGTGGTGAGCCAGCTCGGCGGGATGCATTGGCTGGAAGCCATCGAACTGGTGCGGGACACGCCGAGCATGTATCTGGAACTGTCCACGGCCGGCATCATCTTCGCGGTGCGGCTGGCGATCCGTGAGATCCCCGAGCGGACGTTGTTCGGCTCGGACGCCCCCTACGGCGATCCTGTGCTCGCCCGCACCGCCGTCGAACGGGTCACCCTTCCTGGCGAGATACGTGACCGGGTGCTCGGAGGAACCCTGGGCAGGCTCCTGGGCATCGTCTGAACCGACGCCGTCCCCGACGCCGAGCCCCGGCTTCCTGCTCCGCCACGACGCCTGGAGGCTGCGGAGCAGGGCGGTCCCGGGAACGCGAGTGGCGATCTCGCCACGGCACACGCATCCGGGTGACGGCAGACGGCGGCACCCTCAAGCGGTCAACAAGCCGTCCACGGATGATCAGGTGATGGTGGAGGCACTGGTCCGTGATGACGGCCCCGCGCGCCAGCGCCTCCAGATCTCACCCTGCAGTCGTTCAGCTTGACCTGGCGGGCGCGGGGGCACCGATTCACCATGTCCGCCGGTCTCTGTACCAACGCGGCGGCGTACACCTGGTCCCACAACCACCGATCGGAGCGGCATCTGACCGGCAGCGAGCGCGAGGAGGTACCCCTGGCATCGCGACCAGTGAGTCTGCCCGGCACCTGGCCCGGCGGCTGGGTAGATCGGCGTCGACCAACTCCCGCGACATCGCACGCAATGGCGGCCGGGACAGCTGGCCGGCTCTCGGCGGTCGCGACCCTCGTCCAGCGCACGCCGCTATGCCCCCATCGTCGCGCTGCCGGACGGCATCGACGCCGGGCAGGTCGCCCAGCACCTCACCCGAAGCCTCCTCGAGATCCCGCCCCAGTTGCTGGAGCCGCAGGCAGAGCCCTGCGGCCTCCTGGTCGGGGACCCACCTGTCGAGGTACGCCAGGATCACCCTCAGCCGGCGCGGATTGGGCGAAAGCTTGGACAACCGTTTTGATCTGGTCCGGCTCCTCCGTTGGGCTTGACCGCTTCCAGGGGCGAGGCAGCCGTTGACCCGGATGCCGGCGAGGAGGAATGACCTTCCGGTCACTGTCGTCTCAGTGGCCGCGGGTCGGCTTGTGTGCGCGCTGACGATCCATGCGTAGTGGCGATGGCGGTTGTCACATTCGCGGGCCCGGTGGTGTCTTCATGCCAAACAGGCAAACGTCCGAGGAGAACACCATGGCGCTACGCGTCCCGAAGGCCGAGCTCCCCGCCGAGCTCCGCGAAAACCTGATCAAGCAGCTCGGTTCCGTGCCCGAGCCCCACGAGGTGCTGTGGAACAACCCCAAGCTCGCCGAGGCCAACCAGGAGTTCTCAGCCAAGGTGGGCACGTGGGACGCGGCCGACGCGAGCCTCAAGACGTTCGCGCACATGGCCGTCGCGGCACAGGTCGGCTGCAGCTGGTGCCTCGACATCAACTACTTCGCGGCACTGAACCAGAACCTGGACCTGGCCAAGGCGAGCCAGGTGCCGCGCTGGCGGGAGTCGGAGGTGTTCACGCCGTTGGAGCGGGAGGTGATGGAGTACGCCGAGGCCATGACGAACACGCCGACGACCGTCACCGATGAGCTGTCGGCGAGTCTGCTCGGCCGGCTCGGCCCGGCGGCGCTGGTCGAGCTCACCGTGTTCATCGGCTTCGCCAACCTGGCGGCCAGGTGCAACACGGCACATGGGATCACCTCGCAGGGCTTCTCCGACGCCTGCGAGATCCCGCTGGCCGCGCGTCCTGAGACGTCCGGCGTAGCGTCGACGGCATGACCGAGGACCCGTTCGTCGCCCATCGCAGCCTGCTGTTCACGGTCGCCTACGAGATGCTCGGCTCCGCGGCAGACGCGGAGGACGTGCTGCAGGAGTCCTGGCTGCGGTGGGCCAAGGTCGACCAGTCGCGGGTGAGCGACGCGCGGGCGTACCTCGTCAGGACCGTCACGCGGCAGGCGCTCAACCGGCTGCGGACGTTGGCGCGCAGCCGCGAGGACTATGTCGGCGAGTGGCTACCGGAACCGTTGCTGACCAGCCCTGATGTCGCCGAGGACGTAGAACTCGCGGAGAGCGTCTCGATCGCGATGCTGACCGTCCTTGAAACGCTCGGGCCGACGGAGCGGGCGGTGTTCGTGCTCCGAGAGGTCTTCGAGCTGTCGTACGGCGAGATCGCCGAGGCCATCGGGAAGTCCGCGGCCGCGGTGCGGCAGGTCGCGCGGCGAGCACGCGAGCACGTGGCGGCCCGGCGTCCGCGGGTGCAGGTGAGCCGGTCGGAGCAGCAGGCCGTGGTGGAGCGGTTCCTGCTCGCGTTGCGCACCGGGCAGTTGCAGGAGCTGGTGGACGTCATGGCACCGGACGTGGTCTTGATCGCCGATGGTGGCGGGCTTGCGGCCGCCGCTCTGGCTCCGATCCACGGGGTCGAGCTCGTGGCGAAGGTGCTCGCGCGCACGAACCGGGTGGAAGTGGCCGCGCTCGCGACGACGGCCGTGTGGCTCAACGGCGCACCTGCGGGCCGGATCGAGATCGACGGCGAGCTGGCCACGGCGGTGAGTCTCGTGGTGGAGAAGGGGCAGGTCACCCGGGTCTTCTTGATGAGAAACCCGCAGAAGCTGACGAGACTGGATGAACCGGCTGAACTCGCCAGGTAAGCCGGCTGCTGCTCTGGTGTCGTGAGTGTTCCGGGCGAAACCGCCCGGAACACTCACCACCGCAAACCGGGCCAGAACCCGACGACGGCCAGGACCAAGGATCCGGGACGAACGCGGGATTGGCGCACGATCCGACATGGATGCTCCCTGACCCCCGAAAGGCCCGGTGACCACCTGAGACGCGTGAGACGCCACCGGGCCAAGTGAGACCGGACCCAACGAGTCCTGACGGACCAAATCATCTGAGACGCCGGCCGAGTCGGCCCAGACCACTTGAGACTGGGACCACGTCGCCTGAGACGGGACAGGGGGCGCTTGTTCCCTGTGTCCTGTGCCATCGAACCTTCAGCCAATGTCGCTGAGCATGGACCACCGAGCCATTTGTGGCACCGGAGTTGATTTCCCCCTGGCTGGAGCCCCGCCGCTGAGCTGCCTTGCACCCCCTTGAGAGGATCTGGGCATGGCGGACTCACCTATGCAGGTCAATGCCCTCATCATCGATGCCACCGACCCCGAGCGGCTTGCCGCGTTCTGGTCCGAGCTGCTCGGCAGGCCGGTCGTCGGCCGTATGGGCCCGTACGTATGGCTGCGGCGAGAGAGCGGCCTCGGCCTGGGTTTCCAGCAGGCCAGCGAACCCAAGTCGGGCAAGAACCGCATGCACTTCGACATCACCTCGCCCGACCCCGCCGCCGAGCAGCAGCGGGTCGAGACGCTCGGTGGGCGCAGGCTGGAGCAGTACGCCGATGGTGGATTCCTGGTGATGGCGGACCCCGAGGGCAATGAGTTCTGCATCATCCCCGAAGGCTCCTTCGAGCTCGACGACGAGGGACGCGCGAACTACCTCGGCTGACCGACCCATGAACTCGTAGGAGAACCCACCAAACTTCGATGGCACACGCTCACCCTTCGCCGTCAGAGGACGTACCGTGACAGCGAGCCTTGACCGGTGGCCACCGAGGTCGGACCACGGTCCTCGGCCTCCACAGATAAGCCGACCACAGGGCAATGGACGGGCAGGGGCAGGACGGCAGGGGCACAGTCCCGCCGGGCGGCAGCAGGCGAGCTCGGGGCGGCCTTGGGCGGTCGTCAGGACGTGGAGAGCAGCGAACACGGCGGGCACTGCGGCGGTACGGGCGAAATGAAGTCCTCGGCGGGCGCCCGGTCGGCGGTGGCCGGCCAATCCTGGTGCCAACTGTCGTAGTCACCTTCGACGATGCGCCCGCTCATGGAGACCACCTCGCCGAAGTCCGTGCCGCCGTAGGCGATGTGACTTATCGACCGCAGGGTCTCCTACCAGAACTGGGGGTTCTCGGGAGACAGCAGGTTCTTCATCATGGAATGCTTCCGTTCGTGTGTGGGAAGTTCCGCTGCCGGAGTGGGACAGTGGCGCGTGCCGCTGCGGCAGGGGGTCAGCGGGCGCTGCCGATGTTGCGGTCCGCGTCGGACCCCTTGAGCATGAGGGTAGTTTCCTCGATGCGGCTGAAGCGGCCGTCGGGGGCGAGGTCGGCGAACACATAGACCTCCATGGCCACGGTCGTGCCGTCCGTCTTGGTGATGTGACAGGTGTGCCGATCGGCGTACTTGTCGCCGTCGTACAGTTCCTCGTGAACCTCGACCTTGCCGTCGGCGACGATGCCGCGCAGGTGGGCGATGTGGTCGAGGAACTCGGCGCGATCGGCCCACTCGCCGTCCGTGCGCTGGCGGTACTGCGGGGTGAAGTGGCGGTCGGCGGCCTCCTGCAGGGTGATGCCGCGGTTGAAGAGCAAGTCGTTGAGGGCGGCTTCGATACCGGTGCGGGTCATGGGACGTTCCTTTCGGGTATGTGCGAGACAGCAATAATGTGTGCGCTGCGCACGCTTCTTTTTACCGTAGCACCAATGTGTGCGTCGCGCACGCTTTGGGTCGGGTGGATGCTCGGCTGTGTTGTCCGGCAGCCGGCACGGGCAGGTGCAGCCGGAGGTCAGGGGCGGCGACCGGCAAGCGGGCCCGCCGGATACGAACCGGGCACTGCGAGGGACCGGTCGAATACATGCCGGGCAGTTCGGACGACCGGGCCACAGGGCCGTCGCAACGGAGCAGTTCGCCCGTCCACGGCCAGGGCGGCCCGACTGCGCACCAGCAGTCACTGCCGCGACCGTGACGTGCGTACTCACTGGGGCGCACCAGCACCCACGGGACGACGAACGCGGGCGCACGCGCCGCCCGCCGGGAGTTCGGCGTCAGCGGGCGCCGGTGACCGGCTGGTGGTCGACGCATACGGAGCCGGGCTGCGCGTTCCTGGCCCGCCCTCCCTTGATTTCCATTCGTGCGCCGGGCTTGATGATGTCGTACACCTCCTTCCCGTCCTTGGGTGCGAGGCCGACGGCGCCGAAGACGGTGTCCGTGCCGAGGGCGTAGCGGTCGGCGGGATCCAGCCCGAACATCAGGAGCCGCTGACGGTGACTGCGGTCGGTGAAGGTGACCGCCCACCGTCTGATACCCGAATGACTGATGGCCTTGCTGGGGTGCAGTTGCACGGCGGGGTACTTGGCGGTGACCGTGACCGCCGTCTCGCCGATCGGGCAGAAGCTCGCCGGCGCGGCAATGCGGAACCTCTTGCCCCCGATGGTCAGTGTGTGGGTGTCCAGGTCGACCTTCACCCGCTGAACGGGCGCTGGGGACGGGGCGGGTGCGGGCGTGTGGGCCACGGACGCCGCGGGAGGTACGTCCGGCTCGGTCCGGGAGTCGAGGACGCCGGAGGTGACGGTGATCAGGGCCGCTGCCGCCAGCGCTGTGCCGCAGAGCGCAGCACGGCGGCCGCGGCGGCGGCGTACCGCCCGGTTCCTGACGTGTGCGCCGGTGGTCGGGACTGGTGCGGTGCTGCGTGCGGCCAGATGGTGGAGCCGGATGGAGAGCTCCGTCTCGGTCAGGAGCTGCGGGGGCTGCTGATCAGGCACAGGCTTCCTCCGTCGGGTGCGGCTCCTCGCTCACCAGGTGAGCGAGGAGTGCCGTACGGCCGCGTGACAGGCGCGCCTTGATGGTGCCGGTCGCGGCACCGGCCTCGGCGGCTATCTGCTCCACGCTCAGATCGCACAGGTGATGCAGCACGATCGCGGTCCGCTGGGCTTCGGGCAGGAGCCTCAGGGCGGCGACCAACGCCACGTGGTCGGGGCTCGGTTCGGGCACCGGCCGCGGCGGGGCCGCGCCGCGGACCAGCTCCCACCAGTGGCGCGCCCGCCGCCAGCGGCTCACCGCCAAGCGGTGAGCCACCGTGCGGATCCAGGCCTCGGGAGGCTGGTCGCCGTTCAGAACGGACGCCCGCCGGTCCCAGGCACGTACGAACGCCTCCTGCACCGCGTCCTGGGCTTCGCCGTAGTCGCCCGTCAGGGCGTAGAGCTGGCCGACCAGGCGCGGATAGGCAGCCGTGTAGAAGAGGTCGAACTCGTCCTCGGTCACCTTGTCGTGCTCTCTCTCACAGCGCGGGGCGCGTGGTGTGCGGCGGAGCGGTGGGGTCCTGCCGTGGTTCCGGCGAGGGTTACGCGGTCGTGGTCTGCCCGGCGGCGCTGTTCGCGAGCCACTGCTTCCAGGTCAGGTTCCAGTCGCCGTAGCCGTTGCCGGGGGCGACGGTGCCCTTGTTCGCTCCGGTGACCGTGATGACGTCGCCGACGTGTACCTGGTCGTAGAAGCCCTTGGCGGTGGTGGTGGCCAGGCCGACACAGCCGTGGGTGACGTTGCTGTGCCCGGCCGCCGTGTTCGCGTGCGGGTTCTGATGCACGTAGGTCCCGGACGTCGTCAGGTGCACGGCCCAGTAGTAGTAGTCGTGGTAGGTGTCATTCGGGCCCATGCCCACGGTGCGGGAGTCCATGAACACCCGGGGCTGTTTGTCCATCACCACCATCGTCCCCTTCCAGGTGTCCAGACCTGGCTTCCCCGCGGTGATCGGGATGCGCTGCGGAGTCCCGACGGTGTCGATGGTCATCATGTGCGTCTTCGTGTCGACCGTGGCGACCAGTGACCGGCCTATGGTGAAGTGGCTTGTGCCGTGCGAGCCGCGGCGCAGGGTGATCTTGGTGCCGGGCTGCCAGTAGGTGGTGCTGGGGCGGAAGTCGACACGCTCCCCACCCGGAACGGTGTGGTCCTGCACCCAGCTCCACGCGCCCTTGGTGCCGGACGAGGTCTGCACGCGCAGCCAGCTCTCCACGGCCTTGCGCTCGGCAGCGGGGACCCGCTGGCGGAAGGTGACGGATATCGGCATGCCCACACCGACCGTCTGCCCGTCCCCGATGTTCACCCTCGCCTGGGCAAGCACGGCAGGCTCCGGCACGGACGGAGCCGAGTGCATGTCGGACGCCTTGTCTGTGCCGTCGCTGTTCCCGCCCGTCGCCCCGGTGGGCGCTGCCGCGCCGGAGGCCCGGGCATCCGGCGCGGGGGTGGTCTCCCGGACACCGGAACCTGCGTCCGTCGAGCAGCCGACGGCCGAGAGCAGAGCGATACAGGCCGCGGCAGCGGCGCCGAGACGGCCTGCGGTGCGACCGGCAGAACGGTCCACGTACATGAAATCCCCCAGGTGAAGTGCAGTTATCGGCTGAATTACGCACGGGCCCGGGACCGGGTTGCATCAGATCGGAGTTTTTCCGGAGAGAGCGAGCAAGACCCGATCGGCGCGGCCTGCGGTATCCGGTGGCCGGGCAGTCAGACAACGGCTGCCGCAAAGGGGCTGGGGCACCGATGAGTTCGGGCATCGATGAGCTGGGGCGAGCATCACCTGCTGGAGCTGGAACCGGCCACCGCCGCCCGTGCGGCCGGCTGGAGAGCTGAGCCGGGGGTCGGCAACGAGGCCCGGACGGCGTGCCGATGTGCCGGTCTTCGACCGGCAGGACCGGCCGTTCACGGCGCTGGGGGCGCACACAGCACGGCGGCGACGCGGCGGGCGTCGGAGCAAGAACCACTGCCCGGTGGCAATCCGCCACAGTGGTCGCCGGGGAGGTCGGTGCCGGACGTCAGTCCCTTGCTGCTGCCCGACCGTTACCGTGCCGGCGTCCTCGCCTCCCGCGGTGTCCTCCTGGGGGGCCGGAGACCACCAGGTCTGCATCCTTCGTCGCCCTCGCTCCCAGCCTGGTCGACCACCGCCGACTCACCACGTGAAGAGGCGTCCTGTGCGTACAGGCGCCTGAGCCATTCGGTCAGGAGGTGCCGTTCGGCCACGGTGAGGACGGTCCGTTCGGGTAGCGAGGCGTGAAGGGCGAGGGCCCTTGCCGGGGCCGGCATCGGCTGGTACTACGACCTCGGCATCCAGTACCTGCGGATGATCTTCTCCGGAGTCTTCGACCGCTTCCCCGACCTGCAGGTCATCGCGGGGCACTGGGGCGAACTGACCATGTTCTATCTCGACCACGTCGGGTTCTTCGCCGAGGCCGGCGGCCTGAGGCAGCCGCTCGCCGACTACTGGAAGCAGAACTTCTGGGTCGCCGGCAGCGGCACCAACAGCCCCCGGTACCTGCGCTGGACCGCAGAGGTCATGGGCACCGACCGGATGCTGTACTCCACCGGCTACCCCTTCACCTACGGCTTTCGGCCCCGGCGGCTTCCCCTACGTCGACACCAGCAACGGCGAGGCCCGAGCCTTCCTGGAGAACTCGCCGTTCACCGACGACCAGAAGGCCGACATCGGCCACCGCAACTGGGAACGCCTCACCGCCCGCACCAAGCAACAAGCCACGTAGAACAGGCCCGAACGGGACCGGTCCAGCAGCCTCCCGGCTCAGCCGACCGGTCCGCCACTCCCTCCGGGAAGCCCGCGCGGGGCTGCCGCCCAAGGGACAGCCCCTGGGACGCTTCCTTCGGATCCGGGCGGCTCAGCGGTCCAGGGCCAAGCGGCTTCGCGGCCGGCCTCGATGAGGCCGACCATTCGGAAGGCGGCGTCCGTGAGGCCGCCGAAGGTGTGCCGGTGGGGGCCCTTGGGGCCGTGGGCGGGCCGGTACCCCGCCAGGTTCCATGTGTAGACGGGGATGTCGGCCGGGACCGGTTCGGTCGGCTCGCCGGGGCCGTAGGGGGCGGCCTGCTCGTCCGTCACGACCAGGACCCGGTCGTGCTGCCGGTAATGGGTCCGTACCGCCTTCGTGGTGTACGTGCCTCCGAGCCTGTGAAACCGTTTCAGCACCTCGAGCACCGGCCCGCGCGGCTCGAACGGCACCTCTGCGCTGTTCCAGCCGAACTCCACCAGATCCGCCTGCTCGGCACGCATGGCCAGTGCAGTGCCGAACACGGCCGCCGCATCCGCCCGAGTCAGCTTCGACCGCTCGGAGACGGTGTCCCAGAACATGGAGTCGGACCGGTCCACCAGGATCAGAGTCCGGCCGGGCAGGGGCGGTACGTTGGCCAGGGAGTGGCCCAGTGCCCGTTCCAGCGCGGCCGCCCAGCGCTGCGACGGCGCGTGCTGGTGGGCAGCCAGGTAGCGGAAGGGGAACTGCCGGGACCGTGCGACCTCGGAGGCGTCGGAGAGCCGTACGGCGACCTGGGCCGCAACGTCGTCCGAGACACCCGCCTCGTCGAAGTTCCGCAGGTTCCGCAGGAGCGCCATCGGCGCCATCGTGGGGATCAGGGCTTCCCAGACGGCGGCGTCCATCGGTCCGTGCAGCCAGCCCGCCAGGGCCTCCCACGTCATGCCTGCCGCTGCCAGCCGCTCGGAGCCGCCCGGCCCGGTCACCACCGCCCGCCGCTCGTCCGCAGCCGACTCCATCAGCTCCCGGTGGGCTGTCAGCAGGTGGTCGGAGGCCGGCGGAACCGCCTGCTCCGGGTGGTGACGGCGGTCCAGGGCGTACCGGAAGAGCGCGCCCTGCCAGGGCTTGTCCGGGGAGGGCGAGGCGTGCACCAGGTTGAGCACGTCGCCGAAACGGAATCCCTTGGACGCGGTGTCGTACTTGAGCAGGGACCGGGACGTGTACAGCCGGCGTACGCCGTCGGCGATGCCCCGCTTCACGGGCTGCGGCACCTTCCGCCCGTACACCGAGATCCAATGGGCGAGCAGTTCGCCGGGCTCGTCGGCGCGCTGGAGCACCGAGTCGATCACGGACCGGTTGGACGGCCCTTCGGACGCCCCGGCCTCGAGCCGGGCGTGCACATATGCGGCGGCGCCCACCAGGGAGGCCGTGCGCATGTTGCCCTCGCCGCGAAGCCAGCGCAGCAGGCCGGCCGTCCACACGGGGTCCTGGACCGCCAGTTCACCGACGAGACGGGCGTACCGGTCGTCCCGCTCCTCACCGGTCTCGTAAAAGGTCCGCTGGGAGACGAAGTTGCCGACCGCAAGAAGGAAGAGCTCCTCGTGGGGCTCCCGGACGAAGGCCGGGCCGCCCTCGTAGGTGCGGAAGTCCGGCCCGGCGGGCCCGTGATGGAGCCGTGGGAGGGACAGGGAGCGGGCGGCCGCGAAGACGTGCGGCGCCACGAGCATCTCGGACCAGATCTTGGAGACGCGTGGGGTGTAACGAGGCAGCGAATCCCCCCGGATTCAAAGAATGGGACTGCCCCGTCCCAAAGGTCCGGACGGGGCGAAGACGCCCGCGCCTGCCGAGATCAAAAGGGGCGGCGGCGTCACTTGGGTTGTCAGAAGGAAGTAGCCGCAGCCGAGCGCATCGGAGGCGCGGTCGCCATGCCAACGTACAAGCACCACCGGGCTCCACACCAGCGAATAACGCGGGCCCTTTCTCGGACGTCGTGCGGGTGGTCGTCCCACAGGCCTCCGACGGTCCCACTTCCTGTCCATCGGTCCTGCCGGATTAAGGGGACCGGAGCAGTGTCGCCATCGCCTCCGAAGAGTCCTACGACGGTCGGACCAAGACCTTCACCGATCCCCGTCTCTGCGCGGCCGTCGGCGACCGGCTCATCTTCAACGGCACGCTCATCGCGACGGGCACCGACTCCTACCGCCCTGCAGGCACTCGCGCGCGAGCAAGAACGCCGGCCGCGGCCCACAGGAGCCGCCCCGGTGAGTTGGGCGACCGCCGCCCTCGCAGGCGGCGGTCTCACCCGCTCATCCGGCCAACGTGCCCTGGTGGAAGTACATCCGCCAGCCCGTCTCGGACAGACGCCACACAGAGCTCCGCCATGCCCGACGGCCCTGGTTGTCGGCGAAGTACGTGAGATGAACGACACCCGGAGCAAGGACGGCTCCGGACATTTCACTGACCTTGACAGGAGACTCCGCGGACACCGAGCCGCTGCTCGTCACAGTCAGGACCGACTCCACATCCCACCTGCGTCCGGAAGCTCCGATCTCGGTGAACTCCGGATCCAGAAGCTCCAGGACACGGTCCGGCGAAGCGCGCACCTCGGGATCGAGAAGCCGCATCTCCCCATCGATGGCCGCTCGCACGGCCCGCTCACTCTCATCCGTCATGCAGGGACCCTACGATCGTTGCTTGCCAGGGCACAGCACATTGATCACGCGACGCGCCACGGCACGGCGGTGCCGTCACCACTCGCGAACGCGTGCCCATGGGTGATCAACAACCGCGTGCGGCTTGGACCGGCGGGGCCCATTTCAGACCACACCCCTGGCGGCCTGGCTCGCCTCAGTCGCACCCCTCCGGCGCTGCGGCCGTGCGCGCGCCGACCGGGCTCCTTTCAGCTGGCTCGCTGTCAGGTCCTATCCGATCAGGGTGTGCGTCAGCTTCATCAGGCGCTCGCGGGCCTTGGTGTCGTATGCCTGTTCATGGGCGCGAGCATCGGTGAACTGGTCGAAGTAGCGACCTGTAGTGGTGACGAGCTCCGGATCGAGGAGCAGGCGTACCGTCGGCCGGACTCCCTCGTCCGTGCTGGCGACGGGAGTGAGGCCGTACGCGCGGACGCCGTCCGTGTCCATCAGGTGGGCCGGGTGGAGGGCGTTCACCGTGACTCCGGTGCCCTGGAGCTCGGCAGCCAGCTCGAAGGTGGCCATGATCATCGCGAGCTTGCTTCGGCAGTAGGCGCGAAGACCCTCGTAGTCCCGCTCCAGCATGACATTGCCGAAATCGATGGTCTCCTGCCCTATCGAGGCGACGTTGACCACTCGGGCGGGAGCCGAGGCGGTGAGCAGGGGCAACAGATCCCGGGTGAGAGCGTAGGGGGCGAGGTGGTTCACGGCGAAGCGGAGCTCATGGCCCTGGCGGCTCACTTCGCGTGTGAGCGGTTCGGCGCCGCCCCCGGCCACCGCGTTGTTGATCAGGCCGTCGAGGTACGGCTCCGCCGCAAGGATCCGGTCGGCCATCGCATGCACCTCGTCCAGGTCGGACAGGTCGGCAAGGTACGTACGGACCGTGACGTCGGGGCAGGTGGCGCGTGCTTCGGTGGCCACGGCCTCCAGGCGAGTGCGGTTGCGCCCATGGAGCAGGACGGTGCCGCCACGTGAGGCGAGGTCAAGTGCCAGAGCGCGGCCCATGCCCTGAGTGGCGCCGGTGATCAAAGTGGTGCGAGGGGTCATGCCAGCCACCCTGACAGGACCCGGCGGCAGCCGCGAGTGTGTGCTGAACCTGGTGTCGTCACCACCAGGAACGCCACGCCACACCGGCCGGCTCGCCTGTTGATTCACAGGGCGCAGAACCAGTCATGGACCGCGGCGGTCCGGACGGTGACTCCGTAGGCCTGCCGCTGCCGGGTGTTCCGGCGTCGACGATGACCGGGGGCCTGCCCAGCAGCAGGCGGCCATTGCGCCCGTGCGCAGGCCGCCCGATGCGGTCAGCCGAAGAACGGGTCGTCCACCGCGTGGACCCAGCCGCCAACCGGCCGGCGTCGAAGGATCTCGGACCACGAAACCCTGCCCGGGCCCCAGACGCTGCAACACCGGGATCCAGGTGCGCCGTGAACCTCCCCAGTAGTGCAGGAAGACCAGCACCGGGCCGTCACCTTCGCGGACGTGGGCGTACATCTGGCCGCCCTGCACGTCGAAGAAGCGGCCCACCACATTCTGCGAAGCCATTGTCAGTTCCTCGTCCACGGCCGGGGTTCTCGGACCGCTCCACCGGTGTGTGGAGCCGGTTGTCTGCCGCTCGTCATTCGATCCTGCTCCCCAGCCTCCCTTCCAGGCCATGGCTGATATGCCAGCATGCGCATTTTTCGGGCCAAGCCGAGGAGCACGATCACCTCTCTGCCATCGCTCGAACTCGTGGCTGAGCTGGTAATACGTTGCATGGACCTTGGGCTCGAAGGTCAGGACAGCCACGCGCCCTCCCCTGCGAAATCGACCATGGCCGTAGCCTTACAGCCATGAACAAGCACCGCGTCACGGTTCTGGCGCTGGACGGTGTGTTGCCCATCGATCTGGGAATCCCCACGCAGATCTTCAATGCCCGCCCGGACACGCCGTACGAGCTCACCGTGTGCGGCGACACCGAGGAGAAGTGACCACCAGCGCGGGTTTCACCCTCGGACTGACCACGGGTCTCGAAGCGCTCGCCGACGCGGACACGATCATCGTCCCGGGCTTCGAGGACTACCGGCGCCCTCCGCACCCACGGGTGAGGGCCGCTCTCAAACTCGCCGGCCGCGCCGGGATCCGCATCGCCTCCATCTGCACCGGCGCCTTCGCCGTCGCTGCAGCCGGACTGCTCGACGGCCGCACCGTCACCACCCATTGGGCCAGCGCCGACGACCTCGAAGAGCTCTACCCCCGACTGCGTGTGGACCGCGATGTCCTCTACATCGACAATGACACCGTCCTGACCTCCGAGGGCGTCTTCGGCAACAGGTGAAACCCGGCGGCAGAGGGCCGCTCGACAATCATCCGACTGGCCGGACTCCCTGTCTCAGGGATCTTCCTCCAGCGCACAGGATGATCCCAACCAAACCGCCCCGACCAGATGTTCATCGGTCTTCCAGCTGCTCCGTGAGACGGGCGCCCCGCCGTCGGCACGTCGCCGGACTCCCGCAGCCGATGCCGGACAGGTCGATACACCGCATGCCCAGTCGGCGAGCACACTGGCCGGCTCAACGTCCGCACCCCGTCCGGTCCGCAGGGGGCTGACCGAATGAACCTCCGGGCGACACTGCTCCCGTGACCCCGCGCTCGACGGCATGACGCGATCGGACCCTGATCATGGGGCACGTTCCCCACCAGAAAGGTGACGTCCCCGATGCGTCGTTACCTGCTCGTCGCCGGAACCGCGGCGACTGCTCTTCTTGCCTCCCTCCCCCTGGCCATGGCCGCACCGCCCGCAAAGCGGGGCTCTGACCATCACCAGCCCTGGGTGGTGCGCTCCGCCGTACTGCGCGCCGACGCCAAGGAGTTCGCCTCCCTGTGCCGTACGCAGAAGGAAGGAGTGCCGGAGCACCGTACGTTCCAGCTCTTTCCCGGCACCCCAGGCATCACCGCGATGCGGGACTATTACCACAAGGACGCGGACGGCACGGTCTACTGGGACGGGTACGACCCGAAGAAGCCCGAGGACACGGTGTCCCTGTCCATCGCCGGAGCCTGCACGGGCGGCCCCGTCGCCCTCGACGGTGTCATCGAAGTCGGCACCAAGGACTACCTGTTCACCCCCCTGCCCAAGCGTCCGGGCGAGTACTGCCTGCAGGAGATCGACACGCTGAAGCTGCCCCCGAGCGGGCAGAAAGGCGACACCGTGACCCTGGGCTCGCAACCTCGCCGTCCCGGGCAAGTGGACAAGACGCCCAAGGCCGACGCCAACAGCCCCGTCGCCATCGACGTCCTGGTCCCCTACACCCCCGCAGCCGTCACCGAGCTGGGCGGGGTGTCGGAGGTCGAGGCCCGGATCCGCTACGGGGCGAGCCAGCTCAACAAGGCTTTCGCCGTCAGCCATGTGCCGGCCAGCGTGCACGTCGTCCACTCCTACCAGACGTCTCCGTCCGGCGTGCTCAACGAGAACTCCAGCACCATGCTCAACAAGCTCAACAAACGAGCCGACCTGACGCTCGGCGCCACGGCCCACGCCTTGCGGGATGACTACGGCGCCGACCTGGTGGCCCTGCTCGCCTCCATCCCCGCCGAGAACAGCTCCGGCTCGGCCGACCTGCCGATCCCCGTGACCTCGGGGACCAGCGAGAGCGCCTATTCCGTCACCAGCGTCCTGTCGGTGAAGGACTGGGACAACCTGGGCCACGAGATCGGCCACAACCTCGGCATGCGGCACGACCGCAAGACCGTGATGAACAACGGGGAGACAGCGCCGGGCCCGAACGACACCAACTTCGGCTGGATCACGTCCGACAACAAGTTCCACACGCTGATGGCCTACAACACGCCCTGTCTGCCCGCCTGCAAGGTCATCAACCAGTACTCCAACACCGTCAACAAGACGACCGACGGCAAGGCCCTCGGCGACGCGAAGAACAACAACGCCGCCATCGCCCAGCTGGCCACCCCGCTCGTGTCCGCCTACCGCGCCACGAAGGCGACCAATCGGCACACCCTCACGATGTCGGTCTCCCCGGCGGGCGGCGGCAGCATCACGGTCAGTGAGTTCGGCCCCTACGACCCCGGCACGCAGGTGACCCTCACCGCCCACCCGGCGGCCGGCTACGTGTTCGCGGGCTGGGAGGTCGACGGCGTGAAGCAGACGGACACCACGGTCGACTACCAGATCACCATGGACAAGAGCCGCAGCGTCGTCGCACTCTTCAACAAGGCTTCGTGAGCCCACGCCCGCCCCACCACCCCTGACCGGCGGGCCTCCCCCGAGCAGCCGTGGGGCGGGGGGGGGCCGGCCCCCCGCGCCCGGCCCCCCCGGGGGGGGGGGGGGCCCCCCCCCCGGGCGGGGCCCCCCCCCCCCCCCCCCCCCCCCCGCCCGGGGGCCCCCCCCCCCCCCGGCGGGGGGCGGGGGGCGCCCCGCCCCACGGCGCCGGACCCGACGGCTGTGACGGGAGCCGCCCGCCCGGGTCGGACCCGCAGCCGGCAGCCGCGGCCCGGGGAGGGCGAACCTCGGGCGACCAGCGGGCGTGTACCGCCGGCCGTGGGAGGCCCGGGGAGCGGACGGCACCATGTCGCCCGGCCGGCGCAGGGACCGGTCCGCGCCGTCACCGGGCGGCTGTCCGGTCATGGGAAAGCCGTCCGGTCATCGGGTGCCTCCCCGGTGCCGTCCAGGCGGGCCGGACCGGCAGGGACGAGCGGACGAGTGGTCAGCTCGCGGCGGCAGCCATGGCAGCACGCTCCTCGCCCCTGCGCCGGGCCCGCTTGCCGTACAGGGCCGTCCACAGGGCGAGGGCGCCGAGGACCCCGTAGATCAGGACCGGGCTCAGGGCCACCATGGTGCCGGTGCTCAACAGGTAGGACAGCGCGATGCGGACCACGGCCTCCAGGCAGTAGGCGATGCCCCAGACCGCGGTCATGGTCCTCATGGTCGTGCGGAACCCCTCGAACTGCCACAGGCCGTTCCACCATGCGGTGCTCTGTGGCGTCCCGTCGGTGGCGAACTTGCGGCCGAAGTAGAACATCAGCGGGCGCGGCGCCGCCAGTGTCACCAGACACAACAGACCGAAAAGCCCCGTGACACCCGAGTCCTTGATCAGCAGAGCGCGGGCCGAGTGCGCACCGAAGAGGGAGACCGCGGCCGTGATCACGAGAAAGACCAGGGTGACGATGGCGAACTCGTCGAGCCGCCGCCGCCATACGAGGTGCACGGCGCTGTCGAGCACCGGCCAGGCACTGCTCACCAGCAGCGCGGAGAACTCACTCCAGCCATGGTCGTGGAGCGCGTTGTACGTGAAGATCGGAGCGGCGACGTTCAGTCCGATGGTGAGGAACCAACCGCCGATGGCGGCGCCTCTGGACCGGGCGGGCGGGGCCGGGCGCCCGTCGGCCGATGCGTCCGGTGTGCCGGCTGCGTTTTCTGCAGCCTGCGTCGTCGTGGTGTCCTGAGCGGGCACGGTGTTCCCCCTGAAAGTACCTGAGAGAGTCTCAAGTGGTGGTGGATGGCTGGAAATGCCTGGTGAGCACTTAAGGAAAAGGTAAAGCAGGTGCGCGCCGAGGAGGCCGGCCCCCATGTCAAATGATCACCAAAACTGTCCGGAATGACTGGTTCCGGGACGGGGGTGGGGCCGGGATGCAGGCCGGTCCGGACTCTGCCAGGCAGCACAACGCCGAGCAGAGTTGCGCATATGGCCCGTGCCCCCGAGCAGCGGGCCGCGCCGCCGCGCCCCTTCGGGATCATGCGATCGGCCACCGTCGTTCAGGTGGTCGTCGGCCCCGAGGCGGACAGCATCGCCGCCGAGATCGAGAACCTCCGCGGACGGACTCCGCCTGGCCCATCAAGTCCCTCTCTCCCCCGATGTGCCCGGTCCGGGGGCACACGGCCGGGAACAGCGGGGAACCACCGCACCCGGACCAGACCGCACGCCCAAGGCCCCGACGCCTACGTGTCCTTGCTCACCACCTTCGTCGCGGATACCGGGGGCACTCGGGACGCCCCGGCACGACCCGCCCCACGCCGCCGGACTGGACCCGGCAGGTTCGTGCGGCGCACCGGCCGCGGCGGTCAGGGAGCGTCACCGGTCCAGTCGAAGCGGCTCGGGTCGCCGGGGCGCGGGTCATACAGCGCCCGCCCGCCGGCGCCGAACCGCCCCAGCTCAGTGCCGAGGACGACGCCGGATCCGATCGCGTCCCGCCCCCGGCCGGTGACGTCGAGCAGCAGGCCGTCCAGCGGCCCGCCGACCAGTTCGGCGTAGCGTCTGCCCGGCACCGGGCCGGGGTGGTCGTGGTCGGCGCCGTAGACCCGGCCGCGCAGCAACTGCTCGTCATCACGGTCCATCCGTCCAGCCTCGCAGCCACCACTGACAGCGCGGGCCGGCGGTGGCACAGCGTACTCAGCGGCCCGCGGCCGCAAAGCCCCGTGCCACCGCAGCGCGACGGGGCAGGATCCCGCGGACGGCCGCTAGCCGGCGAACGGCAGGGTGAGCCGCTGCCCCGGGCGGATCACATCGGGATCCGGGCCGATGACGTTCACGTTGGCGTCGTACAGCCGCTGCCAACCGCCGGGCACCCCGGCCTGCCGCGCGACGCCGGACAGCGTGTCACCGCCGCGCACGATGTACGACGTGCCGGGGACAGCCGGCTTGCTGCGTTGACCGGTACTGCCGCGTGGGCGGGACTTGGGCGTGGTGCGCCGGAGTCCGCCGGAACGCCTGACCGGCTCGCTCTGCCCGCCGCCCCCCGTGAGGTGTGCCCGCACCGCGCACACCGGCCATGCTCCCGGCCCCTGCCGGGCAAGCACCGCCTGCGCCACAGTGATCTGCTCGGCCCGGCTCGCCACATCGGCCCGAGGCGCGTACGCCAGCCCGCCGTACGCCGCCCAGGTCGACTGGCTCAGCTGCAGACCACCGTAGTAGCCGTTTCCGGTGTTGATGCTCCAGTTGCCGCCGCTTTCGCAGTGGGCGACCCGGTCCCAGGCTGCACCGGAGGCCGCCTCTCCGGCGCCCGGGGCGAGGAGCGGCAGGACGATGCCGAAGCCGGCGGCGGAGAGGGCGGTACGGAGCGACGGCAGGAGCCTTGTCGGTGCGGTGCGGCGGTAGGGCGGTCGTGCGGCCATAGGCCTTCCTCTCCACTGCGGTTTCCGCCCGCCGGTGATGCGGCGGGCTGCAGGCAGTACGGCAGTGATCCCCTGCCGCTCACAAGGCGCGAACAGTTCGCGGAGCGTCGTGCGCCGACACGCGCCACCGCGCACAATGCTGACAACCCGTCAACTAAAGGCCGGTCCGGGCACACAAGTGGGCATGGACGCACGGAGGACGGGCGGCGCGGCCCGGGGGAGGCGGCCGCCCCCTGCGAAGGCAGCCCGCAGGGCGGCGCACGTCTACGGCGGGGATCCGGAAGCGCTCCGCTCAGGTGCGGCGGCCGGGATGGCACCCTCGCAGTACCGGGCACTGCAGCAAGGGGACCAGGAGGCGCGCACGATCACCGGCCGCGCCAAGATCCGCGTCTTGGACAACACGGACGGACGGGCTAAGGGGCGCCCGGCAGCTTGATCTGACAGAGCATCAGATCGGCGGACGACGGTGCAGGAGCAGCGTCCAGCGCGGGAAGACCTGGACCCGTCTGCCGCTCGGCTGATGTTCCGCGTGCGGGCGGCGACGGCCGTGATGTCCTGTGGGTGGGCGGCATCGCCGGGGCCATTGTCAGTGGTGGGCGGCATGATTCCGGGCATGACGACTTCTGCAGCAGTGATCGTGGATGCCGCCGCCTATGCGCAGGCGGTCAAGGAGGCCGTGGGTGCGGCGGCCGACTATTACGCGGGGGGCACCTCCCCGCTGGACGACGACGCCTACGACCTGCTGGTGCGCGGGATCGCCGCGTGGGAGGCCGGGCACCCGGATCAGGTGCTGCCCGAGTCCCCCACCGGGAAGGTCGCCGGTGGCGCGGTCGAGGGCGACGTGCCGCACACGGTCCCGATGCTCAGCCTCGACAACGTGTTCTCCGCAGAGGAATTCACGGCTTGGACCGCGTCTTTGGCCCACCGCCTCGGGCATGAGGTCACACGGTTCAGCGTGGGACCGAAGCTGGACGGGCTGGCGCTCGCCGCCCGCTACCGAGGCGGCCGCCTCACCCAGCTGATCACCCGCGGGGACGGAACGGCCGGAGAGGACGTCACACACGCGATCGGCACCATAGAAGGGCTTCCCGGGACACTGGCCGAGCCGGTCACCGTGGAGGTGCGCGGCGAAGTCCTCATGACGAACGCCCAGTTCGAGCACGCCAACGAGGTGCGCACGGCCCACGGCGGACAGCCCTTCGCCAACCCGCGCAACGCGGCTGCCGGCACCCTGCGGGCCAAAGAGCGCGCCTACACCGTCCCGATGACGTTCTTCGGCTACGGCCTGCTGCCGCTGCCCGGCACCACTGCAGCCCTCGCCGAGCGACTGACCGCCTCCGCGCACAGCGACCTGATGCAACTGGCCGCCGAGTTCGGCGTGCACACCAGCGCACGGACCGCTGTCCCCGAGGTCGTGGCCGACTCCCCCGAGCGGGTCCTGGCCCACGTCCAGGAGATCGCCACCGCCCGTGCCGGCCTGCCGTTCGGCATCGACGGCATCGTCATCAAGGCCGACCTCGCCGCGGACCAGCAGGCAGCCGGGTCCGGCTCCCGCGCACCACGGTGGGCGATCGCCTACAAGCTGCCGGCCGTGGAGAAGATCACGCGGCTGCTGGAGGTTGAGTGGAACGTCGGCCGGACCGGCATCATCGCCCCGCGCGCGGTCCTGGAACCGGTCGTGATCGACGGCTCCACCATCACCTACGCCACCCTGCACAACCCGGCCGACATCACCCGCCGCGGCCTCCTCCTGGGCGACCACGTCATGGTCCACCGCGCCGGAGACGTCATCCCCCGCATCGAGGCCCCCGTCACCCACCTGCGCACAGGCGACGAAACATCCATCGCCTTCCCCGACGAGTGTCCACGCTGCGGCTCCGGGATCGACACGAGCGAGGAACGCTGGCGGTGCACGCAGGGCCGCAACTGCCACCTGGTCGCCTCCCTCGCCTACGCCTCAGGCCGCGACCAGCTCGACATAGAGGGCCTGGGGACCACCCGCGTCGTCCAGCTCGTCGACGCGGGCCTGGTCACCGATCTCGCCGACCTGTTCACCCTGGAACGCGAACAGCTGCTCGATCTGGAGAGGATGGGCGCGACCAGCACCGACAACCTCCTCACGGCGATCGCGAAGGCCAAGGAACAGCCGCTGTCGCGGGTGCTGTGCGCGCTCGGTGTCCGCGGCACGGGCCGGTCCATGTCCCGCCGCATCGCCCGGTACTTCGCCACCATGGACCATGTCCGCGCCGCCGACGCAGAAGCGATGCAGCAGGTCGAGGGCATCGGAATCGAGAAGGCCCCCTCCATCGTCGCGGAGCTTGCGGAACTGGCCCCACTCATCGACAAGCTCATCGCCGCCGGAGTCAACATGACCGAGCCCGGCGCCACCCCTCCCCCGGCCGACACCACCGCCCAGGACGGTACGGCCACCGCTCCTGCGCAGGCAGGCCCCCTGGCGGGGATGACCGTGGTGGTCACCGGTGCGATGACTGGCGACCTGGAGAAGCTCTCCCGCAACGAGATGAACGAACTCATCGAACGAGCCGGAGGACGCTCCTCCTCCAGCGTCTCGAAGAAGACCACCCTGGTCGTCGCGGGCGAAGGGGCGGGTTCCAAGCGCGTCAAGGCCGAGCAACTCGGCATCCGCCTCGCCACCCCGGACGAGTTCGCTGCCCTCGTCGCCGACCTCCTCGTCTGAGAGCGCGTGGGGTCCCGGCGGAAGGGTTTGGTCACGGGGCGAGGTCGTGGATGATTGCGGAGTGTTGGTCGGGATTGAAGCAGTGAGGCAGGCCTCGGTGCCGTCCGGGACGGTGCGTGCGCGCTCGGGCGTGGGTACCGCTGTGGTGCTGTGGCGGGGTGATGCAGGTGACGTGGGCCGTGAGCATCATGTCGAGTGGACTGTCGACGAGGACATGACGTGGGCCGACAACACGAAGCCGGCTGCTTCTCCCTCATACTCAGTGGCCGAGGAGGATGACCGGATCCTCTTGCGGGGCCGTCTGAGTGTGTCCGACGACTCAGCGGCCTTCCTGGAAGTGGCCGGCGCGCAGGTCGCCTTCGACCTCGCCGACCCGCTTCCACCAGACGGGGCTGACGGAACGTGGGTCGAGGTCCGCGTCAGACGGGGCAACGTCAGCCTGTGGCCCCAACAGGTCTGACGCGAGCGACCAGGCCCCGCCGGTGGTAAGGCATCCCGTCTGGTCGAGGGTCGATTCGCGGGTGAGTCTGTGGCTCGTCAGGTCAATCACGGCGAGACTGACCATGCCAGTGCTCACTGCGGCACAGGCTGGCTGGGCTGGGCTGGGTCATCCTGTCCGCCCCTTGTCATGTGGATCGCGCCCAGCCCCCGACGGGCCGGGCAGCCCGCCGGAGCGGGCCGGGTCAGTGGGCGGGCTGGGCGGCGCCCAGGCGCAGCAAGGGGCCGGCGCTGATCGCGGTGAGGGCGAGGATGCCGACGCCGGAGACCAGGATGGGCACGTTGACCTCGGTGTACTTGGCGACGATGCCGGCCGTGATCGCGCCGAAGGGCGACACGCACACGGACAGCAGGCGGAACACCCCGTTGACCCGGCCCAGGATGTCCTGCGGGATCGTCGTCTGACGGAACGCGGTGATCATCGTCTGCCAGATGGCGATGCCGCATCCGACAGCCCCGAAGGCGACGGCGGCGACGAAGGACACCCGGGTGGCGCCGAGGACCAGACAGGCGACACCCATCACGGCGAGAGCGGCGACGGCGCCGGGCAGCACGCCGGCCTTGCGGCGCACCCAGTCACTGCCCAGTCCGCCGACCACCCCGCCGAGGGCGTTCGCGGCGAGGAAGAAGCCGTAGGCGCTCTCCGGCAGGTGCAGCCAGGTGACGACGTACAGGACCATGAGCACGCCGAGGCTCATGGTGAAGAAGTTCAGCGTGCCGAGCACCAGGGCCAGCCGGATCAGCAGCCGGTCCGCGCGCAGATAGCCCATGCCCTCGCGGATCATCGGCCACCACCCGGGCCGCGGCCCCGCGGCTACGCTGCGCACCGATCGCAGGAGCGGGAAGGACAGCAGCATCACCCCAAGCAGGAACGAGACGCCGTCGAGGAGGAAGGGGGCCGCGGCGGCGAAGGCGAACAGCACACCGCCCAGCGGCTGCCCGAGGCTGTCGCGCAGCACCACCTGCACGGCGTGCAGCCTGCCGTTGGCAGTGGTCATCCGCTCGGCCGGGACGACCTTCGGCAAGAACGCCTGGGCCGTGACCAGGAAGACGGACTCGCCCATGCCGAGCACGGCGGCGGCGACGTAGACGAAGACGAGATCGAGCGTGTCGGTCAGGACGCCAAGGGCGATCAGCGTGACGACGGCGAACCGGCACACGTCGATCGCGATCAGCAGAGCCCGCCGGTTGAAGATGTCCGCCCACACCCCGCCGATCGGGGCCGTCATCATCCCGAGGGCGGTGACGATGGTGGTCAGCGACAACAGCACCGGGTTGTGGGTGAAGGAGAAGGCCAGCAGGGGCAGCGCCGCGTTGCGCACACCGTCTCCGAGTGCGGACACGGCGCTCGCCAGCCACAGGCGGCCGAAGTGGGGCCAGGCCTCCTTGTCCGTGTCCGCCCCGGCCGCCGCTGGAAGGCCGTCCTCCGGTAACGCCTGCTCCGGCCCGCCCGTGCTGTTCGTTTCCGTCACTCCCGCTCCGCACTGTCGTCAGGCCGCGCTTCGAGGAACCCCTGTGTCCACGGGCTCCCGCTACGCGGCTGCTTCCACACCCGTGACCAGGCTGAGCAACCGCCCGTCCTCTTCGAACAGGATCCGCCGGCTCTGCAGCAGGTCCAGCAGCTCGCCGAGTTCGGGCTCCGACATCCCTTCCGGGATGGTCAGCTGGTCCGGACGCCGAGGCGCGTTCAGCGCCCGCAGTACGGACATCATGCCCGCGTCGACCGGGATCCGCTGCACCGAGTCGTAGCGGGTGTCCTCGATGAAGCTCTCTGTGCCGTCCTCCACCAGCGCCAGCCGGGGACGCTCGGCGTCGCCCCAGCGGGCCTGCCAGTCCGTCACCACACGCTGCAGGGTCGGGTACCACTTCAGCGCGGTCATGGCGTACGGGGCCGGGCCGTGGTCGGAGAAGAAGTAGGCCAGCTGGTCCAGCTGCTGCGGCTCGAAGGGGAAGACCAGCGGGTAGAAGTCCATGGGCCGCAGGTCGAGCCCGTACTTGAGGCGTTCGTTGAAGTAGGGGCTGAACCGGTCGAAGCGGATGAAGAAGGCTCCGGTCGGCGGTGTGAGGTGCACGAGGCTCGGGAAGTCCCGCTCGTACTTGGCGTACATCTCCTCGGGCTCGCGGGGCGCGCCGACGAGCAGGTTCCACTCCGGGTGGATGCCGTACTGCAGGCAGAGTTTCATGAACTGCAGGCTCTGGAAGGCAGTGGTGCCCTTGCCGAGCAGCTGGAGCATCTCGCTGTTGACGGCCTCGATCCCGGCCTGTACCCGGTTCACCCGGGCCTTGGCGAGAACCTTCATCTTGGGGACGCTGACCGGGACCTTGATCTCGTAGAAGACCGAGGCGTCGTCGGGGGCGTCGACTCTCGGGAAGACCTCGTCCGTGTAGTTGCGCGGGAGGATGTAGTCGGTGCACATGTAGTTCTTGAACTCCGGGTGGAACCCGAAGAGCCACTCGAACTGCTGCACGGCCAGGTCGGGGTTCATCTGGCGGAACCCGATGGTCTCGTCATTGAGCCCGCAGAACGTGCAGTGGCTGCGCGCGCCCCACCAGCACCCCCGCGAGGTCTCGAAGAACAGGGTCGGTTCGAGCTGTCCCTGTTCCACGACTTCCGGGGCGCCGCGCATGGCGGCGACGAAGCCGTCGTAGTCGAGTGGCACGTAGTCGTTGATGTCCCGGTCGCGGCCGACGCTCAGGCGCACCTGCGGGAGCATGCAGTTCGCTCGGGTGATGACGCCCTGGATCGCGGGCATGTCGTCCTTGCGTCCGGCCGTCACATAGTCGAGGAACTGGCCGAAGCTCACAAGGCTCGGACCGGAGAAGACGTAGTCCAGGCACGGTACTTCGCCCGCCAGGACGGCTCCCATGGTGGTCTCGACATTTGAGCCGCCGAGCAGGATCAGCGCCTCCGGGTTCCGATCCTTGATCATCTTTGCGAGGGCGATGGCCGGGACGGTCTGCGCGAACATCGTGGTGAGGCCGACGACGTCCGCCGACGCCAGGTCGTGGCGGTCGATGAGCTCGGCCAGGAACGCCTCGATGCCCTCGCGCCGCTGCCCGAGGTCCTCCCGGAAGTGCTCCCACCCGGGCTCACGGTAGAACCTGCCGAAGTAGTTCTCGGAGTTGTCGGGCTCGTCGGGAAAGGCGATGTGCCGGAACAGCCATTCCCCCACCCCGCTGTACAGGTGGGTCATGTCGCCGGATATCTGCTCGTAGACGTCGACGCCGAAGTACTTGGCGAAGTCGACGTTGAAGTAGTGCACTTCCGCGGTGGCTCTGTCCGAGTATTCCTTGCCGATCAGGCCGGCAAGCTGACTCAGTGCGAACGAGGGACGGTTCCAATCGGCGAAAGGCATGTTGACGAAAGCAACACGAAGCACAGGGAAACCTCTCGGAAAGGGTAATGGCTCTCGAGGGATGCTTCAGATGAGGTGCTGGAAGTCGCCCGAATCCGGGTACGCTAAAACCAAGCCACCGGTTGACCCTTTCCCCCGTTCACCGAATGTCTGAACGAGGCTATGCACGCAAACTCTTTCAGGTCAAGGTCCGTGCCCGACACGGGAGTTGGCGCAAAACTGACGTACAGGAAGGGGTCCGGCCGGGTGCGGTGGCAGGATCGGCCACGCGGCACGACATCCGGTGTACACGAGCGCGCACGCCGCTGACGTGCCTTTGCGAAGTGATTCGACACTGTGTTCCCACGCGTTGCCACTTCGTGACGTACGATGTGCCTCCGATGCCGACCGTCAGCAGCTGCTGACGCGTTTCGGTACCGGTCAACTTCATGGGGGAGAACGTCTTGCTGAACGCCGACAGGAACGAGCCGACACCCACCGAGTCCCGCGTGACGGAAATCTGGACCGAGACGCTGAATCATGATCAGTTCGGTCTGGACGACAACTTTTTCGCCATCGGCGGTCACTCGATGTTCGCCACGCTGGTCACCTACAAGATGCGGGATGTCTGGGGCGTCGAGTTCCCCCTCTCGCTCATCTTCGAGCACTCCACGGTGCGTGAACTCGCCTCGGTCATCGACGCCTGCAGGAACGAGTCCCTCGACTCGGGCACCGTCACCGGCTGAGGCTTCCGTCATCGGTCGAGGCTGCGGTTGAGGCTTCCGTCACCGGCTTGAAACTGCCGTCACCGGCTGAGAACACCGTCCGGCCCTGTCGGGATCGCGCCGTGTTTCGCGCGAACCCGCGCTGAACCCTGCGCGAAGGAAGTGGCCAGATGCCCCCGGAGATCACGCTCGAAGACCGGCGTGCCCGATTCCTGGACCGGATCCGCCGTGCCGCCGCCCGCCCTGTGCACGCCGCGCCGGACACCGGGCCGTGGAGCCTTCCCACGGCGCTGCCCCGTGCGGTGGCGACGGGAAGGACCCCACCGCCCGTCCGTCGCCGGATCGTCCGGCCGTTGGAAGAGGCGACGGTCAAGGCCCTGCACGACTGCGCGGAACGCACCGGTGTACCGTCCGGCTCCGTCCTGCTGGCTGCCGTGCTCGCCTCCGTCTCCCGGTACTGCGCGGAGCCGGATCTGCTGGTCGCCGTCCGCGACGGCCGCGGCCGGGTCCGCCAGCTGTCACTGACGGTGCAGCTGAACCAGCCGGTCCTCGACCTGGTCCGTGCCGCCGACCGCGCGCTCGCCGAGGCCCGCACCACGGGCAGACGGCCGACGGCCCGCACCGCGCCGCCGATCCTGGTGCAGACGGAGCCGGAGGAGTCCCGGCAGGCCGACTGCGTGGACGAGCCCGACGCAGCGGACGTCCACTTCCGGCTCTTTCCCGTGGGCATCCTGTCTGCCGGCCACGATCCCGACCGTCACGAGACGCGTCTCGTCGAAGGTGTTCTGCGCGGGGCCGAGGAGATGCTGACGGCCGCCCTCGCCGCGCCCGACGCCCCCCTGTCCGCCCTGCACACCCTGTGCGGCGACGACCTGCTCGAGGTGACGCAGAAACCCAACCACACCGCGCGCCCCCGCCGCCCGGACACGCTCACCGCCGCGTTCGACCGCGCCCGGAAGCGCTTCGCCGACCGCGTCGCGCTGGTGGACGCGGTCGGGACCCTCACCTACGACCAGACCGCCCGGCTGGCCGCCCGCATCGGCCACCGGCTGCGCGCGGTGCCAGGGCTCCGGGCCGAGGCCCTGGTCGCGGTGTACGTCAGCCGCGACGACAAGCGCTGGGTGCTGGCCTGTCTCGGCGCGCTCCACGCCGGCGCGGCCTGGCTCCCCCTCGACCCCGCCGTACCGCAGGGGCGCCTCGCCGCATTGCTGCGCGACGCGGGCGTTGTCGCGGTGGTCACCGATGCCGCGCTCCGCAACCGGGTCCCGGCCGGCGACTGGCAGGTCGTGGACCTGGACTCGGACGAGACCGGGACGGCGGACGGCGGCGGAGCCCCCGCCACGGACGGCGGTGGGGCCATCGCCACGGACGACGGTGGGGCCATCGCCGCGGAGCCGGTCGAGCCGGCGGCCACCGATCCGGGCCGGCTCGCCTATGCCATGTACACATCGGGGAGCACCGGTTCGCCCCGCGCGGTGCTCGTCGAGCACGACAGCGCGGTCAACTTCGTCGAGTCCCTGCAGCGCCTCTTCGGCCTGACCGCCGACGACCGGATGCTGCAGTACGCGTCGCCCGGGTTCGACGTGTCGGTGTTCGAGATCTTCTGCGCGCTGCTCAGCGGCTCCTCGCTGCACATGATCGGCGACGACGACCGGCGCTCGGTCGAGGGCCTCACCCGGGCCCTCACCGAAGGCGGGATCACGGTCGCCGAACTGCCTCCAGCCCTGCTGGAACTGCTGGATCCGGACCGCGTGCCGCTGCTGCGGCTGGTTTCGGTCGGCGGCGAGCCCTTCTCCGGCCGGCTCACCACCCGCTGGTGCCGCGATCGCCGGTTCGTCAACGGCTACGGGACGACCGAGACCACGATCGGGGTCATCTACCAGGAGTGCACCGGGGTATGGCGTTCACCGCCGCCCATCGGTCTGCCGGTCGACAACCATCAGGCGTACATCCTGGACGACGCGCTGCGTCCGGTTCCTCCGGGCGCGGTGGGCGAACTCTTCGTCGGTGGCGCCGGAGTGGCACGCGGCTATCTGGGCCGGCCCGGGCGTACGGCGGAGCGTTTCCTCCCCGATCCGTTCCGGCCGGGTGGCCGCATGTACCGCACCGGCGACCTGGCCCGCTGGTCGGCCGACGGAGAGATCGTCTTCCTGGGCCGCCGGGACCGGCAGGTGAAGGTCCGCGGGCAACGTGTCGAGCTCGGCGAGATCGAGGCGGCGCTCAGCGGGGCGGCCGAGGTCTCCGCCGCCGTCGTCGCCGACATGGACGCCACGCTCATCGGGTTCCTGGTGCCCGCTGCGGGGCAGCGGCCGGACCTGGACCGCATCCGCCGTCACCTGGCCGACCGGCTGCCCGCGTACATGGTTCCGGCGATGCTGGTCGAGGTGGACCGGATCCCGATCACCGCCTCGGGCAAGGTGGACCTGGCCGCGCTGGGCGCCCAGCGCCCCCGGCTGTCCGCCGCCCCTCCCCCGGCGCCCGACGCGGAGCCGGCCGCGGGCACACAGCAGCCGGGCGGCCTGGTGCGCAGGATCACCACGGACGGGTACGCCGCCCTTCTGCCCCATGCGACGGTGACCGGCGACACCAACTTCTTCGCCACGGGCGGGGACAGCATCCGGGCGATCCGGCTGCTGTCCTGGGTGCGCGAGGCCTTCGGGGTGGAGATCCCGATGAGCCGGTTCTTCCGCACTCCCACCCCCCAGGCGCTGGCGGCGGCGATCGAGCGCCGTCGCGGCGCGGGGCACGATGCGAAGGGCACCGCACAGCTCCCGTCCGCGGCCCCGGTGTCCATGGACGACGTGGACGCCCTGGGCGACCCGGGTGACCTCGACGACCCCGACGACGCACCGCTGTCGTCCTCCCAGCACCGGCTCTGGTTCCTGGACCAGTTGCGGCCGGGCGACCCGGCGTACAACGTCGTCGAGGTGTTCCGGCTGGAGGGGGAACTCGACGCCGACGCCCTGGGCCGTGCCCTGCGCGGGCTCGTCGCCCGGCACGAGATCCTGCGCACCCGCTATGTGGCCACCGACGGCGTGCCCCGCCAGGTGGTGGATCCGCAGCCGACGGCTAAATGGACCTTCCGGGATCTCACGGACGCGCCGCCGGAGGAAGTCGACGCGCTGCTGGCCGCCGAGGCGGTGCGGCCCTTCGACCTGTCCACCGGTCCGCTGATCCGGGTCACGCTGCTTCGCCGCGGTCGCCGTGAGCACGTCCTCGCCTGGGTCGTCCACCACATGGTCGCCGACGGGCGCGCGACCGAGGTGCTCTTCTCCGAACTCAGCGCGCTGTACGGCTCCCTGCGGCGCGGAGTCCTTCCCGACCTGCCGCCGGTGCGGATGCGCTTCCGTGACTATGCCCGCCGGCAGCGGGCGGCCCTCGATGGTGAGGGGCACCGGGCGAGCCTCGTCCACTGGCGCGAGCGGCTCGCCGACGCGCCGGCGCAGCCGGAGCTTCCCACGGACCGCGTCCGTCCGGCTCGGCCCACCAGCCGGGGCGGAACCCTCTACTTCGAACTGCCGGCCGAAACCGGGACCGCGCTCACCGACTTCGGCCGCCGCCACGGCGTCACCTCCTTCATGACGCTGCTGACCGCCTTCTTCGCCCTGCTGTCCCGGTACGGACGGGACAAGGACGTGGTCGTGGGCACGCCGTTCGCCAACCGCGGCCGCAGCGAGGTCGCGGACCTCGTCGGTTTCCTCGTCAACACGGTTCCGCTGCGCGCCGACTGCACGGGCGACCCGACCTTCAGCGCGCTGCTCGGGCAGGTGACCGAGACGACCCTGGAGGCGGCCGACCACGCCGAGGTGCCCTTCGAGGAACTGGTCAGCGCCCTGGGCGTGACCCGGGACACGGGGGTCAACCCGCTGGTCCAGGTGCTCTTCCAGGTGATCGACGCGCCGGAGGACCGGCTGGCCCTGGACGGCGTCGCAGTCACCAAGATGCCGGTGGAGGAGCGGACGGCCGCCTTCGACCTGGTGCTGGAAGTGCGCACGGGCGGGGACGGGCGGCTCACCGGGCGCATCAACTACAGCGCCGACCTGTTCGACCGCGCGACCGTGACCCGGATGGCGGGGCACTACCAGCGGCTCCTGCGCTCGGCACTGGAGGCGCCCGGGCAGCGCCTGTCCGAACTCGACCTGCTGGATCCGGCCGAACGGCACGATCTGCTGCATACGTTCAACACGAGCGTGTCCACCCCGGTGGACACCATCACCGCGGTGGTGGAACGGCAGGCCGCGGCGGCGGGCTCGGCCGTGGCGCTGACCGGCCCGGAGGGATCGCTCACCTACGGGGAGCTGAACACCGCGGCCAACCGGCTCGCCCACCACCTGACCGGCCTCGGTGCCGGCCCGGACCGGATCGTGGCGCTGTGCCTGCCACCGGGCCCGGACGCGGTCGTCGCCATGCTGGCAGTGCTCAAGGCCGGCGCCGCGTATCTGCCGCTCGACCCCGATCACCCCGCCGAACGCATCGGTGCGCTGATCGCCGACTGCGCCGCGGACATCGCCGTGGCCGGGCCGGCCGTGCGGGAGAAACTGCCCCGGTCGCTCCAGCACGTCGTCGATCCGGACCGCGACCGGGCGCTGATCGGCTCGCAGCCGGGGCACAACCCGCCGGGCCCGGACCCCGACCATCTCGCGTACGTCATGTACACATCCGGTTCGACGGGCCGGCCCAAGGGCGTCGCCGTTCCGCATCACGCGCTGGTGCGCCTGGTGTTCGGCTGCGACCAGTCGCCGGTCGGCCCGGACGACACGTTCCTGATGGCCCAGCCGACCACCTTCGACCCGTCGAACCTGGACCTCTGGCTGGCGCTCGCGCACGGGGCGCGCATCGCGATACCCGCCCAGCGGCCGGTCGACCCGGTCGAGTTCGGGGCCGTGGTCCGCCGCTACGGGGTCAGCGTGGTGTGGCTGGCCGCCGCCCTGGCGCAGATGATCATTGACACCGACCCACAACTGTTCGCCGGTGTACGCCAGTTGGGCATCGGCGGACAGGCTCCGTCCGTGCCGCACCTGCGCCGGCTGATGGCTGCGCTGCCCGGCCTGCGGCTGCTGAACTGCTACGGCCCCACCGAGGCCACCACCAACACCACCCTGCACCACATCGCCTCCGTGCCCTCCGAGGACACGGCCTCGGTCCCGCTCGGCCGCCCGGTCGGCGACACCCGTCTGTACGTCGTCGGGGCGCACGACGAACTGCTGCCCGTCGGCGTGCCCGGCGAGCTGTGGATCGGCGGGCGCGGCCTGGCCCGCGGATACCTCGGATCCCCGGGCAGGACGGCGGAACGGTTCGTCCCGGACCCGTTCGGCCCGGCCGGGCAACGGGTCTACCGCACCGGCGACATCGTGCGCCGGCTGCCGGACGGCACCCTCGACTTCCTCGGCCGCGACGACGACCAGGTCAAGATCCGCGGCTACCGGATCGAGCTTGAGGAGGTGGCCACGGCGCTGCGCCGGCACCCCGCGGTGCGGGACGCGCACGTGCTGCGGTACGGACAGGGTGCGGCGGCGGAGCTGGCCGCCTACGTCGTGCCCGCGTCCGAGCAGGCCGACGCCGACGAGGTGCTCCGGCACGCCCGGCAGCACCTGCCCGACTTCATGGTGCCGTCGACGGTCACCCCCGTGGACGAACTGCCGCTGACGGGCAACGGCAAGGTGGACCGGGACCGGCTGCCCCGGCCCCGCCGGCCCGGCGACGGCGGGGCCGGCCGGCCTCCGCGCACCGACCTGGAGAAGGCCGTCCACGCCGTCTGGGCCGCCGTGCTGGAGCACGACGGCTTCGGTGCCGACGACGACTTCTTCGCCGTGGGCGGGAACTCGTACCAGGCCGCCCGGATCGTGGCACGGCTCCGCGCCGCGCTCGGCGTCGGCCTCACCGTGCGGACGTTCTTCGAGCACCGGAGCATCGCCGGCCTGGCGTCCGCGCTGACCGATCCCGGATCCGCGGGCCAAGCGAACACCCCGGTGCTCCCCCGGCCGGCCGGTGCTCCGGCGCCCCTGTCGGTGGACCAGCAGCGCCTGTGGTTCCTCGACCAGCTCCGCCCCGGCTGCGCCGACTACAACGTGCCCACGAACCTGTGGCTGCGCGGACGCCTCGACCCCGGTGCCCTGCGCTCGGCGCTGCGCGAGGTGGTGGCCCGGCACGAGGTGCTGCGCTCCCGGTTCGCCCTGGGCGAGGACCGCCTTCCGGTGCAGGTGGTGGAGCCCGCCGACGTCTTCGAGCCGACCGAGACCGATCTGTCCCACCTGCCCGTGGCCGAGGCCAGGGCGAGGGCCGAGGAGGCGGCGCTCGCGGCGGCCCGGGAGCCGTTCCGCCTGGACCGCGCCCCGCTGGTCCGTGCCACGCTGCTGCGCGTCGGACCCGAGGAGCACCTGCTCTCCCTGGTACTGCATCACGCCGCGGCCGACGGCGAGTCACTGCGTCTGCTGTTCACCGAGGTGGCAGAGGCGTACGCGGAGGTGGCAGGGGTGTACGGGGACCGGTCGCGGGGCCTGGACCCGCTGCCCGTGCAGTACGCGGACTACGCTCGGTGGCAGCGCGGGCGCGCCGCGGACGTCGAGCGGGCCGAGCTGGACCACTGGCGCGAACGGCTCCGGGACCTGCCCGCCCTCGCCCTGCCGACGGACCGGCCGCGTCCGCGGGTGCGCAGCGGGGCGGGCAGCCGCTACCGTGCCGGCCTGCTGGACGCCGGGGACACCGGGCGGCTGGCCGCGCTGGCACAGGCGCACGGAGTGACGGAGTTCATGGTGCTGCTCGCCGCCCTGCAGGTCACCCTCGGCCGGCTGAGCGGCCAGGAGGACTTCGGCGTGGGCACGCCCGTGTCCCTGCGGTCACGCCCCGAACTGGCGGCGCTGGTGGGGTTCTTCGCCAACACGCTCGTCCTGCGGGCCGATCTGTCGGGCGCCCCGTCCTTCGCCGAACTGCTGGAGCGCACCCGGGAGACCGCGCTGGCCGGTTACGCCCACCGGGAGCTGCCGTTCGACCGGCTCGTGGAGGAACTCCTGCCGAGCCGCAGCCTGGACCGCACTCCGCTGATCGACGTCGTCTTCTCCGTCGACGACGGCGCAGCGGCGGCACCGCGGCTGCCCGGACTCACCACCGAGGTGATCGACGTCGACACCGGCACGGCCAAGTTCGACCTGGACGTCGCCGTCGTCGGCCGGGGCGACGCGCTGGACTGCACGGTCGAGTTCAACACGGACGTGTTCACCGAGCCGACCGCACGGCGCCTGGTGGACGGCTTCGGCCGGGTGCTGCGGGCCGCGCTGGCCGATCCGGGACAACGCCTCCCGGAACTCGGCCGGGAGCAGCCGTGACGACCCATCCGAATCCTGCCGACAACGGAGGTGGAGCATGAGAGCCGAGACCCGACCGGGCTCGGTCAAGGGCGACCTGGACCGCTGGTTCCTCGGTGGCCTCGACCGCACCTGGAGTGACACGCAGCTGTTGTGCCTGCCGCACAGCGGCGGCAACGGATCGAGCTACCGCGCCTGGCTGGCCGCGGCCGAGAGCGAGGTGGACGTGGTCCCGGTGCAGCTGCCGGGCCGGGAGACACGGCTGTTCGAGCCCCCGTTCACCGACCAGCCGACGCTCGTCGCGGAACTCACCGGCGTGGTGAGCCGGGCCGGGTTCCGCCGGATCGCCCTGTTCGGACACAGCATGGGCGCGGTGCTGGCCATGAATCTGTGTCGTGCGCTGGAGGCGGCCGGCACCCCGGTGGCCCATGTCTTCGTCTCGGGCCACGGCGGTCCGTCCCAGCGGCCGGCGGCCGCGTTCCCGACCGACTCGTCCGACGAGACGATCCTGGATGCGCTCGGCGCGACCGGCGCACCCAACTACGAGGCGCTGCTGCGCGACCCGGAGCTGCGGGAGATGGTGCTGCGAGTGATCCGCGCCGACCTCGGACTGGTGCTGACCGGCTTCGTCGCGGGACCGCCGGTCCAGGCACCGATCACCGTCCTCAACGGCAAGGACGATCTCACGTCCGCCGATTGGGACGTGAGCGAGTGGGCCGAGGTGACCCGCGGTGGCTGCACCGCGCACCTGCTGCCCGGAGACCACTTCTATCTGGTCGAGCAGGGCGCGGAGGTGGCCCGCATCATCCGCTCCGCCCTGACCGTGACCGAGGCCCCTGCGCACGACGAGGATCCTTCCCGGTGACGCCCTACACCGTCGTCGTCAACGACGAGGAGCAGTACTCGATCTGGCCGGCCGACCGTGAGGTGCCGGCCGGCTGGCGGGAGAGCGGGGTGCGCGGCTCGAAGGACGAGTGTCTGGCGCACATCGAGGAGGTCTGGACCGACATGCGGCCGTTGAGCCTGCGGCAGCGGATGGAGTCGAGGGACGTATGACGTCAGCACGCGTAGCGATCGTCACGGGCGCGGGGCGCGGCATCGGTGCCGCCACCGCGACGCGGCTGGCCGCCGACGGTGCCGCGGTCGCCGTCCTCGACCGGGACGCCGGGCCCGCGGCCGAGACCGTGGACCGCATCCGCGCCGCCGGCGGCACCGCCCGGGCCGTCGTCGCCGACGTCGGCGACCCGGATCAGGTCCAGGGCGCCCTGACCACGGTGGCCGCCGAGCTGGGGCCTCCGGTGATCCTGGTCAACAACGCGGGGGTCATCAGGGACAGGCCGATGGAGGACCTCTCGCTCGACGACTGGAACACCGTCGTGGACGTGAACCTGCGCGGACCGTTCCTGATGTGCCAGGCGATCCGCCCCCATCTGCTGGAGCAGGGCTGGGGGCGCATCGTGAACTTCTCCAGCTCCTCGGCGCTGGGCAACCGCGACCAGGCCAACTACTCCGCCGCCAAGGCGGGGATCGACGGTCTGACCCGGACCCTGGCCATCGAACTGGGTCCGCACGGGGTGACCGTGAACGCCGTCGCACCCGGTTACATCGTCACCGACATGACCAAGGGGACGGCCGAGCGCATGGGGATGGACTTCACCCGGCTCCAGCAGATGGTGGCCTCGCAGACCCCGGTGCGCCGGGTGGGACAGCCCGAGGACGTGGCGAACGCCGTCGCGTTCCTCGTCGGGGAGAACGCCGGGTTCGTCTCCGGGCACACCCTTTATGTCACCGGCGGTCCGATGCGCTGACCGCACCGGCTTCGAGGGCCGCGGCGAGTTCCGCCACCGTGCGCAGCCGGAACAGGGTGCGCAGCGGTACGACGGTGCCGTGGCCCTCGGCCAGTTCGGCGGCCACCTTCAGCAGGTCGAGGGAGGTTCCCCCAAGGGCGAAGAAGTCCTCGTCCGCGGCACCGGGCGACCGGCCCAGCACCGACGCCCAGACGTCGGCGACCGCCTTCTCCCACGGGGAGGCCGGAGCCCGGAGCCGGCCCGCGCCGGGCCGGCCGGGCAGCGGATCGGGCAGCGCGCGCCGGTCGACCTTCCCGTTCACCGTCAGCGGCAGCCGGTCGAGGAACACGAACCGCCCCGGGATCAGCGGCTCCGGCAGGCGCTCACGGAGATACGCCCGCAGGGCGGCGTCGGGTGTGTCCCCCTCGGCGTGCGGTACCACGTACGCGACCAGCCCGGCCGCGAGGCCGGTTCCCCGGACGGCGACGAAGGCGTCCCGCACGGCCGGGTGACCGGCCAGGACCGTGCGGACCTCTCCCGGCTCGATCCGGAAGCCCCGCAGTTTGACCTGGTCGTCGATGCGGCCGGCGAACTCGATGGCACCGTCCGCGCGTCTGCGGGCCAGGTCACCGGTGCGGTACAGGCGGCCACCGGGCGGCCCGAACGGGTCGGGGACGAACCGTTCGGCGGTCAGGCCGGGCCGCCCCA
Organism: Streptomyces sp. NPDC007971; assembly: GCF_042958635.1. Taxonomy (NCBI): domain Bacteria; kingdom Bacillati; phylum Actinomycetota; class Actinomycetes; order Kitasatosporales; family Streptomycetaceae; genus Streptomyces; species Streptomyces sp. NPDC007971. The sequence continues at coordinate 65,792 of NZ_JBIBJK010000027.1, read as the reverse complement.
GATATCCCCGGGCCACCCCGGCTCCGCCGACCAGCAGTTCGCCGAGGACCCCCACCGGCGCGGGCCGGCCGGCGCCGTCGACGATGTAGCAGCGGGTGCCGCCGATCGGATGACCGATGGGGACGCCGGCCGCCTCGTCCAGCTGGTCCGCCACGACGGGATACGTGGTGGCGAAGGTGGTCGTCTCGGTCGGGCCGTAGCCGTTGACGACACTCAGCCCGGGGTGCGCGTCCAGCAGGGCGCGCAGATGCGGAACGGACAGAGCCTCACCTCCGACCACCAGGGTGCGCAGCGGGCGCAGCGCCTCGGGTTGCACGTCCGCCACCATGTTCGCGAGCTGGGCGGTCAGCCACAGCACGGTCACGCCCAGCCGCTCCAGCTCGACGGCGAGTTCGCGCGGGCCGACCTGGCCGGGCGGGTGGACGGCCAGCCGGGCGCCGTTGCACAGGGCGCCCCACACCTCGAACGTCGACGCGTCGAAGGCGGTGGGGGCGAGCATCAGCAACGTGTCCGAGGGGCACAGGCCGATCCGGTCGAGGCCTCGGACCAGGCGCACGACGCAGCGGTGGGTGACCGCGACGCCCTTGGGGACTCCGGTGGAGCCGGAGGTGTAGATGAGGTAGGCGAGGTTGTCCGGTGCGACCCCGGGCCGACGACTCGGGCGCTGCGCGGCGGGTACGGGCAACGGGGCGTCGACATGCAGGCGTTGGACGGCGCCGGGCAGTCGTCCGGACAGCTCCCCGTCGGTCAGCACCAGCCGGGCGGCGCTGTCGCGAAGGACGAAATCGAGCCTCTCCGGTGGGTGGGCGGGGTCGAGCGGGACGTAGGCGCCACCCGCCTTGAGGATCGCGAGCAGCGCCACGACCTGCTGCGGGGCGCGTGGCAGGAGGACGGCCACCCGGTCGTCCGGACGGATACCGAGGCGGACAAGGTGGTCCGCCAACTCCTCTGCCAGGCAGTCCAGTTCACCGTACGAGCTGTGGTGCGGCGGGCTCCACAGGGCCGTGGCGTCACCGCGGGCGGACACTTGCTCGGAGAACAGGTCAAGGATGGTGGCCCCGGGGACGGGCTCCGGCCGGTTGCCGGCCTCGACGACGAGGTGTCGCTCGTCGCGGCCGATCATGGTCAGCCGGGACAGGGGTCGGTCGCCATGGGTGAGTCCGTCGGTCAGCAGCCTGCGGAAGTGACCGGCAGCGCGTTCGAGGGCGTCGGCGGAGAACAGGTCCGCGGTGCCGGCGAAGCCGACGTGATAGGCGTCCCCCGCGCGGGCGACGGTCACCGTGAGGTCGAAGGGGGAACGGGCCGAGGCGGCGAGTTCCGGCCACAGTCCCCGGTCCGGATCCGGCTGCGCGGCGTGCGCTTGTGCGGCGTCGGACTGTGCAGCGTGTGGCTGCACGGCGTCAGGTTGTGCGGCATCGGGCTGCGCAGCGTGCGGCTGCACGGCGCCAGATTGTACAGCGTCCGGTTGTGCGGCGTCGGGCTGCGCGTACGGCCTGACATCCAGGACCACTTGGGCGATCGGGTGCCGGCTCGGTTCCCGGTCCGTGGCGAGGTCCGCGACCAGGTGCTGGAAGGGGACGGCGGAGTGGGCGACCGCCGTCCGTGCGGCCTCGCGGACCATCTCGGTCAGGGTTCGGAACGAGGGATCGCCGCGGCCGTCGATGCGCAGCGGCAGCAGAGGGGCCAGGCAGCCGACGACACCGTCCGCTCCCGGCTCTCTGGCCCCCGGCGTCTGGGTGGCGAACACGATGTCGCCGGAGCGGGAGTAACGGATCAGGAGCGCGGCGAGCGCGGCTCCGAAGGCGGTGAAGGCGGCCGTCCGCGAGGGCTCCGTGTCGCCCGGCCGGTGCACGAGGCGCAGGGGGACGTCGAAGAGGACGGTACGAGTGCGCTGGGTGTGCACCGCGGGCCGAGGCCGGTCGGCCGGCAGGTCCACGAAGGGCGGCAGATCCGCCAACCGGTCGCGCCAGAAGGCCCGTTGGGCGTCCAGCTCCTCGGGGGCGTACCGCCGTGCCGGTAACCGCCCGGCGGGTTCCCGGGGCGCGGGCGAACCCGTGAGGGCGGCGCGGTACAGGTCCGCGAGATCGGTCTGCAGCACTCCGGCGGAGTGGGGGTCGCAGACGATGCGGGGCACGACGAGGGTCAGTGCGGTGACGTCCGCGCTCTCGCTCACGACGGCTCGCACCAGCGGGCCGGCGCTCAGGTCGAAGGGCCGCACGGTCTCGGCCGCGACGGCGTCCGGTCTTCCGGTGGCATCGGTCGCACCGACGAAGGCAAGCTCGCTGGAGGGATCCGCGGAGATCGTCGGTTGCGGCACGGCGCCGTCCGGACTCAGCCGGGTGCGCAGCGCCGGGTGCCGTTCCAGCAGGGCGGTCAGCGCCGCCCGCAGGGCCGTCGTGTCGAGAGAGCCGCGGACGCGCCACCGCAGGACCACGTGGTCGGGGGGTTCGGTGACCGCCCGGTCGGCGATCCACTGCCGTTGCTGCGCGGCGGACAGCGCGCTCGCACCGTCGTCGGCCGTCCGGTCAAGTCGCGGCATTCTCCCACGCTATCACCCTGATCGAACTCCAGGACGAGCCACGATCCCATGGACTAGGCTCGTCGGCGGTGTTCTCCCGGGATCCGGGAGAGTGCCCCGCATATGATCCACACACGGGGGGACATATGGATTTCGGCCACAGTGCCGACGAGTCACAGTTCCGCGACCGGGTCCGGACGCAGCTCCGGTCCGACGCCGTGGCAACGGAGTTGGCGCGCTTACGCGACAGCCGCGAGCGCGAGCCCGACGAACGCGACCTCTACCGGCTGCTCGGGGAGCGCGGGCTGCTCGGGGTGGACTGGCCGCGCCGCTACGGGGGCCAGGGCCAAACAGCCGCCCACGCGGCGCTCGCCGTGGAGGAGATGATGCGCGCGGGCGTCCCCGACACACTCTTCGTCAACGGCATCCAGACCGTGGGCAAACTGGTGCTGCTCGCCGGCACCGAGGAACAGAGACTGCGGATCCTGCCGGAACTGGCGGCCGGCCGGCGGTTCGCGAGCGTCCTCTACACCGAGCCCGACGTGGGCTCCGACCTGAGCGCGCTGACCACGCGGGCCGTCGCCGTCGAGGACGGCTACCGGATCGACGGTGTCAAGATCTTCAACCTGAAGAGCGGCATCACCGACTACGGCCTGTGCGCTGCACGCACCTCCCTGGAGGGCTCGCGCTACGCAGGTCTCACCCTCTTCCTCGTGGACATGCACGCGCCCGGCGTCCACGTGGAGCGCCTGGACACCATGGCCGACGAGCAGTTCCACCGGGTGGAGCTGGAGGGCATTCGCGTCGGCCCGGCCGCCGTCGTGGGCGAGGTCGGCGACGGCTGGGCGGTCCTGGCCGAGGCGCTTCCGCTGGAGCGCACGGGCTTCGACTTCGCCCTGCGCGCCGAACGCTGGTACGCGGCCGGCTGCGCGGGCCTCACCCTCGGACCGGCTCCGGAGCCCGGTCCGGCCGCGGACTGGCTGGCCGACATCGGCCGGCACGGTGCGGCAACCCGCGCGGCGGCCCTGCTGGCCTGGCGCTGTGTCGGCTCCGCCGACGCCGGACGGCTCGACGAACTCCGGACGTCCACCGCCAAGTGGTACGCCAGCGAGCAGGCCGCGTCCGTCGCGCGCTGGGCGATGACGCGGCATGCGGCGGACGCCCCCGACGACCTGGCCGACGCCCTGGACGGCGCCTACCGGGAGGCGCCGGGGCTGACGGTGGCCGGCGGCACGTCCGAGATGATGCTGCAGACGATCTCCGGGTTCCTGTTCGCCGCCGAACCCGCCCCTTCGGCCGCCCCGGAGGTGCACTGACATGCATCTCGAACGTGACGAGGTGCAGCGGGACCTGGTGCGGGCCCTGCGCGCCCGACTCGACCCGCTGGCGGGCCCCGGCGGGCGGATGGATCCGGCCGAGGTCCATGGTGTGCTCACCGATCTGGATCTGTTCGCCCTCGAACTGCCCGACGCGATGGGCGGTCTGGCGTTCCCCCTCGCCTGCGCAGTGCCGGTGTGCGAGGAACTGGGCCGCCTGGCGGCACCCGATCCCTACCAGGCCCACGCGGTGCTCGCCGACATCGTCCGGGCGCCCGAGGGCGAGGGACCCGGTTCCCGATCCGCCGCTCTGACCCGGGTGCTGCCGCTGCTCGGGGCGGGCAAGACCGGCGCCGGGCTGGGCGTCGGCACCGGGGTCCGGGCCGCTCGCGGCCGGGAAGGCTGGGCACTCGACGGCGAGTGCGCACTGCCCGCCGCCCCGCCGGACGCCGCGTTCCACGTCGTGCCGGCCCGGACCGCCGACGGCACGGTGCTCGCCGTGGTGGCCGCCGATGCCCCCGGACTGGCCGGCACGGCCACCCGGCGCGAAGGCGTCCGGCGGCTGGCGCTGACCGGAGTCCCGGCGCAGGCCCTGTCGGAGCCATTGCACGATGCCGACGGCCGGCCGTCGCCCCTCCTCGTGCGCGCCCGGCTGCGGCAGGCGGCCCATCTGCTGGGTCTGGCCTGCGGCGCACATCGGCTTGCGGTCCAACGGGCCGCGAACCGACACCAGTTCGGCCGTCCCATCGGTGAGAACCAGGCCGTCGCGTTCCCGCTGGCCGAGCAGTTCGCGCATCTGGAGGCGGTGCGCCTGCTGGTGCACGAGGCCGCGTGGGACGCCGACGGCGGCCGGCCGGCGGCCGTCGGCGCCACCCAGTCGCTCGCCTACGCGGCGGAGCTCGCGCTCCAGGTGACCGCGCACGCGGTGCATGTCCACGGTGCCGCCGGCATCACCGGTGACTTCGCGGTCCAGCGCCACTACCGGACCGCCGCCGTCGAGGCGACCCGGTGGGGCGCCCCCACCTCGCTGTGGCGCGAGGCGGGAGCGCTGCGGCTACGGTGACGGAAGGTCGACCGGCGGCGGCCCGGGCAGCGTGAGCCTGGTGCCGGGACCGTCGCCGGAGACGGCCTTGAGCGGGTGGGCGGCACCGCCGTCCGTGATCCACACCTCCGGCACCCCGGCGAGCAGTGCCTCGCGGGCCGCGACCAGCTTGACGGTCATCCCGCCGCGCACCCAGGAGGGTGCCCGCTCCCCCAGCGCCGGCACCGGGTAGGTGTCCAGCACGCTGGCGGGATCCTCGGGGTCGGTGAGCACCCCGGGTGCCCCCGTGAGAAACACCAGGGAGCGTGCCCGCAGCGCCCCGGCGACGGCCGCTGCGGCCCGGTCGGCATTGGTGTTGACCGGTTCTCCGTCCTCCGCGAGCGCCGGAGGCGACACCACCGGGACGATGCCGGCGGCGAGCAGGTCCAGCAGCAGCCGCGCGTTCACGTCGGTGATCCGGCCGCTGCGGTCGTCGCGCACGATGGTGCGCCGCCCGTCGACCACCGCCCGTACGGCCTTCTTGCGGCGGGCCCGCAGCAACCCGGCGTCGAGCCCGGTCAGTCCGACGGCGCGGACGTCGTGCCGGCCGAGAGCGGCGACGAGCGCGGGTTTGACCCGGCCGGTCAGTGCGAGCGTGAGCACGTCGAGGGTGGCCGCGTCGGTGTAGCGGGTGACCACGCCGTCGGGTGCGGTGAGGTGGCGCAGGCGTACACCGAGCTGGTCCGCGAGGCGGCTCATCTCGGCGGAACCGCCGTGCACCAGCACCACGTCGCGGCCGAGCGAGGTCAGTTCCGCGACGTCCTCGCAGAGCCGGTCGACGTCCAGCGCGCCGCTGCCCCCGCACTTGACCACCACGATGTCCGGCGTGCCGGACGGGGCCGCGCTCACAGCGGGTGCAGCCCGGGGAACTCCAGCCCCAGGCGCTCCGGCCAGCCCTGTCTGATGTTGAGGCACTGCACGGCGTTGCCGGCCGCTCCCTTCACCAGATTGTCGAGCGCCGCGACGGCGATGACCTCGCCGCGGTCGGCGTCGAGGGCGAAGCCCACGTCGCAGAAGTTGGACCCGCTGAGGATCTTCGGCTCGGGCAGCCGGTAGAGCCCGCGCCTCTGGGCGACCACCCGGACGAAGGGTTGCGCGCCGTAGCAGTCGCGGTAGACACGGCGCAGGTCGGCCTCGCGCACCTCGTTCACCAGGAGGGCCCGGCACAGCACCTGTGCGCCGCGCACGGCCTCCACGCCGGTCGCGCTCATCCGCACGGTCAGGCCGGTGGCCTGCGCCACCTCCGCCTCGTGGCGGTGGCCTGTGGGCGCGAACACCCGCAGGGCACCGCTGCGTTCGGCGTGCAGGTTCATCGCCCCGGCCCCGGATCCCGAGCCGCTGGAACCGATCCGGCCGTCCACGGTGGCCGTCTCCCCGATCAGCCCCGCCGCCACGAGGGGGTACAGCGCCAGGACGGCGGCGTTCGCCATGCAGCCGGGCACACTGATCCGGTCGGCGTCGGCGAGTTCCTTGCGATGTTGCTCGGGCCATCCCGTGACGAAGGACGGCAGCAGGTCGGGGGCGGTGTGCGGGGCGCCGTAGTAGCGCTCGTACACGGCCGGATCGCGCAGGCGGAAGTCGGCGCTGAGGTCGATCAGGCAGTCCGTCCGGCCGGCCCAGTCGGACACCATGCCCATGGTTTCCCGGTGCGGCGTGGCAAGGAAGATCACGTCGCACTCCGGCGCGTCCTCGGGCGCCTTGAAGGCCAGGTCGGTCAGACCGCGCAGGTTCGGGTGGGCGCCGTCGACCCGCCGGCCCGCGAGGCTGCGCGAGACCGGCGCGACCAGTTCCAGGCGGGGATGGCCGAGCAGGATCCGGCACAGCTCCCCTCCGATGTAGCCGCTCGCGCCGACGATGCCCGCCCGGATCATCCCGCCCCGTGTCTCATTCACCCCAGTCCTCTTCGACCTCGGGCGCCATCGCCAGCAGGACAGGGTCGAGGCTGAGGACCTCCAGCTCGCTGTGGCAGTCCCCGCACTCGACGATCTCGTGCTGCCGGGGCGCGGCGTCGAGCGCGACGTCGCTCTCGCAGCTGGGGCACGTGGCTGTGGCTGTGGCCATGTCACCTTCTCCTTGGGTTGGGGTGGTCCGTCCGTGCGGGGTCGAGCAGGGTCAGCGCCTCCGTCACGATGCGGTCGACGGTGACGCCCGCGTCCGCAAGCAGCTCCCGCTCGTCGCCGACGGTGTCGAGATAGCGGTCCGCGATAGCGACCCGGCGGACCCGGCAGGGATGTTCGGCGCTCACTACCTCGCTCACGGCACCGCCGAGCCCGCCCGCGTCGAGGTGGTCCTCCACGGTGACGATGCCGGCGGTCTCCGCCGCGGCGCGCAGCAGGGCGGCCCGGTCGAGGGGCTTGATGGTGTGCATGTTCACCACCCGGGCGGCGATGCCCCGCTCCGCCAGCACCTCCCGTGCGCCGCCCGCGAAGTGGACGGGCAGGGGCCCGGTCGCGACGACGGTCAGGTCGTCGCCGTCGGCCAGTTGCACGGAGGTGCCGATGCGGAAGTCGTAGGGCTCGTGGTGGATCTGCGGTGTCGCGTTGCGGCCGAGCCGGATATAGACCGGGCCCGGGTGGTGGGCGGCGGCCCGCACGGCGAGGGCCGTCTCGCCGGCGTCCGCCGGTACGAGGACGGTCAGGTGGGGCAGCGTCCGCAGGATGGCGAGGTCCTGGACGGCGTGGTGCGAGGGGCCGTAGTGGCCGGCGGAGAGGCCGCCGTGGGTGGCGACCACCCGCACGGGCAGGTTGTTGCCCGCCACGTCGAGCTTCAGCTGCTCCAGGGCGCGGGTGGTGGCGAAGGTGCTCATCGTGTGGGCGAAGGGGATCAGCCCGGCGGCGGCGAGTCCGGCGGACATGCCGAGCAGGTTCGCCTCGGCGATGCCGACGTTGACGTACTGGCCGGGCAGTTCGGCCGCGAAGTCGTCCTCGAAACCGCCGGTGTCGGAGTCCACGCAGTAGATCCGCTCGTCGCCGCGGGCCAGTTCGAGCAGGATCCGCCGGTGGACGCCCCGGGCGGTGTCCGTGTACAGCTCGGCCCACGAGTCCTGGATGGACAGGGGGCTGTCCTGGGCCGCTGTCACGCCTGATTCCTTCGCCGGGCGCGCAGCCCCGCCAGCGCCCGCTCGTGCAGGCGGGGGGTGAGCCGTACGTAGTGGCTCTTCTTGCGGTCTTCGAAGAGGGGCACTCCACGGCCTTTCGTGGTCCTGGCGATGACGACGGTGGGCCGGTCCGGGTCGGCGGGCACCGCCCCGAACACGGACCGCAGGCCGTCCAGGTCGTGCCCGTCGGTCTCGGCGACCGCCCAGCCGAAGCTGCGCCAGCGGTCGGCGAGCGGTTCGAGTCCCACGGACTCCTCGGTACGGCCGCTGATCTGCCAGCCGTTGCGGTCGACGACGGCGGTCAGGTTGCCGAGGCCGTACCGGGAGGCCGCCATGATGGCCTCCCAGTTGGAGCCCTCCTGCAGTTCTCCGTCGCCCAGCAGGACGAACGCGCGGCTGCTGCGGCCGGTGCGGGCCGCGGCCAGGGCGACTCCGGCGGCGAGCGAGAGCCCGTGGCCGAGTGATCCGGTGGGGAACTCCACGCCGGGCAGGCGGCGCAGCGGGTGCCCCGCCAGCCGGCTGTGCCGCTGGGCGTAGGTGGCCAGTTCCTCGGGCGGGAAGTAGCCGTGCTCGGCGAGCACCGCGTACAGCGCGGCGGCGGCGTGGCCCTTGCTGAGCACGAACCAGTCGCGGTCGGCCCATTCAGGTTCGGCGGGCCGTACCCGCAGCACCGCTCCGTACAGGACGGTGAGCACGTCGACGGCCGACAGGCTGCCCCCGACATGCGTGCCGTGCTCGCTCGCGCCCATCTGCAGGACGGCCTCGCGGGCGCGGTGGGCCCGGTCGGCCAGTTCCCCGGTGCTGATGCCGGTGTGAGTCATGCACCCACCGCCGCCGTGCCGGTCTGCCGCCACAGGGGTTCGTACGTCGTCGACCGGGCGACGGGCAGGAGCAGGTCCAGCTCGCCCCACACCTTCTCGAACGCGTCGGCGCAGCGGTCCAGGAGCGGTCCGGAGGCCGGGTTGAGGTGCCAGCGCTGCAGGGTCAGGGAGTCCTCGATCAGGGCCAGCGTGGCGGGGTGGTCCTCGGGACGGTAGGGCTGCGTCCCCGGCAGGTCGCGCAGTGCGGGCTGGGCGGGCAGGGGCAGTGACTGGTACGGCCGCACCGGCACGCCCTCCGCGCGCAGCGCCCGCTGCAGGACGCTGCGCAGCGCTCCCGGGGCGATGTCGGGGCAGCCCATCCGCTGGTGGTCGAAGCGCAGCCGCAGCTGGAACCAGGCGTGCGTGCGGTCGTCCGGGCAGTGGGGGGTGACCAGCCCGTCGAGTTCCGCGAGCCGTCCGAGGAAGCGTCGTACGTTGCGGTCGCGCTGCTCGTGCCGCTCGTCGAGCCGGGAGAGCTGGCCACGGGTGAAGGCGGCCTGGATGCTGCTGAGCTTGGCGTTGCCGGCGACCACGTGGGAGAGGTAGGCGCGCTCGCCGCGCCCGTTCAGGTCCTCGCCGAACTGCCGGTGCAGCACGACGCGTTCGTACAGGGCGTCGTCGTCGGTGGTGAGCAGTCCGCCCTCGCCGCTCGTGGGCAGGTTCTTGGACGCGTTGAGGCTGAAGGCGGCCACGTCCCCGAGCGCACCGGTCTGCCTGCCCCGGTAGGTGGCGCCGTGGGACTGTGCCGCGTCCTCGACGAGGACGAGGCCGTGGCGGTCGGCCAGGGCTTGCAGGGCGTCCATGTCGCAGGGCAGTCCGTGCAGATGCACCGCGAGGACGGCCCTGGTCCGGGGCGTGACGGCGGCCGCCGCGGCGGCCGGGTCCAGGGTGTAGGTGACGGGGTCGATGTCCACGAACACCGGGACGAGCCCGCGCAGCACGGGCGCGGACGCCGTGGCGATGAAGGAGAAGGCGGGGACCAGGATCTCGGCGCCCGGTTCCAGCCCGGCGCCGACGAGGGCCAGCTCGATGGCGGCGGTTCCCGACGACAGGGCCGCGCAGTGGCGTACGCCCGTGTAGCCGGCCCACTCCTGCTCCAGAAGCTGTACCTCGCCGCGTTCCACCGAGGTGAAGCGGCCGCTGTCCAGGACGCCCAGCACCGCCTCGCGCTCGGTGTCCGTGACGATGGGCCAGGCCGTCCGGGCCGAGGTACCTGCTGCGGCCTCCACGGTGCGGGACCCGCCGAACATTGCCAGCCGTGACTTGGCCATCAGTTCCTCACCAGTTGCTGAGTCAGGTAGTCCACGTAGCGGCCGGCCAGGTCGACGTCGAGGGCTTCGGCGGCGCCGCGGAACTGCGGTGTGTGGTTGACCTCGTTGACCAGGAGCCGGCCGTCGGCGTCCTCCAGGACGTCGATGCCGTAGGCTCCGGGCCCGATCGCGGCCGCAGTGGCCGTCACGAGGCTCACGAGCTCCGGGGTGAGCGGGCAGGGCAGGGTCCGTGCGTCGCGGGCGGTGTTGGTGCGCCAGGACGCGGAGACACGGTAGACGGCGCCGATCACCTCGGTGCCGAAGACCAGCGCCCTGATGTCCCGGCCGGGCTTGTCCACGTACTCCTGGACGTAGGTGATCCGCTGCTGCGGGTCGGGGAGCGCCTCGCGCAGTTCGAGGACCGCCTCGGCCGCGTCACGGTCGGCCAGCCTGGCGACCTGCCTGCCCCACGAACCCGTCAGCGGCTTGACCACCGAGGGGTAGCCGAAGTCGTCCAGGGCATCGAGGGCAGCCTGCGGGACGGCGGTGACCAGGCACCGCGGGACGGGTATCCCGGCGGCCTGGAGGGCGAGCGTGGTCAGCAGTTTGTCGCCGCACAGGGCGATCGCCCGGGCGCTGCTGACGACGGTCACGCCCGCGTGCTCCAGGATGCGTGCCACCGTGAGGCTGCGGTGGTGCGAGACCTCGCGGGCGAGCGCCACCGACCAGGGTGCCCGGGGCCGGTCCAGGCGGAAGACCGCCGTCCGCGGATCGAGCACGTCGTAGGGGACGCGGCGCCGGTCGAGTTCGTCGAGGATGCGTTTCTCCTCGACGGTGATCCGGGACGCAATCACGGCAAGGCTCGGCGGGAGGTCGCGCATGGCTTCCTGTGGCGCACGCGCGTCGTCCGACGCGGTCACCGGACCGTCTCCCGACCGGCACCAGCACCGGCGGCCCGCGGGCCGGTCCCGGCGAGGGACGGTGCGAGAGCCAACTCCTCGACGGCCGTGGCCAGTACGTCGATCGCCGTGAGGTACTCGGCCAGGTCCAGGTGTTCCTCGTCGGTGTGGTCCAGCCGGGAGTCACCGGGACCGTAGGCGGCGATGGGGACGTTCCACACCGGGCCGACGACGTTCATGTCGGAGGTGCCGAGTTTGACCTTGTCGGTCGGTGTTCCGGCGTGCCGCCGGATGCCTGCCCGCAGCGCGGACACCACGGGATCGGTACGCGGTGAACGCACTGCCGGGAGGCTCTCGGCGACGGTGAGGGTGTCGGGTCCTGCCAGTTCGCGCAGCCCCTCCAGGAACCCGTCCCGGTCGAAACCGACCGGCACGCGGCAGGAGATCTCGGCTCTGGCGTGCGTCAGGTCTCCATGGAGTGCGACCAGGGCGGGGATGGGCCGGTCGAAGGCGGAGCGCCCACCGCAGTCCGCCGCGAGCTGCCGACGCACGGTCTCCCAGTGATCGGCGGCGACCTCGACCGCCCTCGGCCCGGGTGAGCTGGTGTGCGAGCCGGGGCGGGTGACGTCCACGCTCCAGCGCACGATTCCCTTGTAGCCGAGCACCACGGTCCCCAGGCCGCTCGGTTCGCCGATGACGACCGCGTCGGGCCGGACCGTGCCGGCCAGATGGTGTGCGCCCGGTGAGGAGCCCTCCTCGCCGACGGCGCCGACCACCATGAGGCGGGCGTCGCAGCGTGCCCAGGCGCGCCGTGCCGCCCAGATCATGGTGGCGAGCGGGCCTTTGGCGTCCACCGTGCCGCGGCCGTACAGTTTGCCGTCCCGTTCCTGGACGGGGAGGTCGCCGGGCACCGTGTCGAGGTGGCCGAGGAGCAGGATCAGCGGCCCGTCGGGGCCGCCCAGTTCGCCGACGGCGTTGCCGGCGGCGTCACGGTGGGCACGGAAGCCCAGCGCGGCCATGTCGTCGACGAGCAGACGGGCGAGCCGGTCCTCGTCGCCGGTGACCGACGCGATCTCCACCATGCGCCGCAGCAATGCCGTTTCGTCGTGTCCGCGCACGCCTCAGGCCCGCACCGTGAGCGTGCCGGGTGCGTGCAGGGCGCGGCCTTTCCTGCCGGGCGGACACCCGGCGCCGCGTGATGTGTGCAGTCCGTGGCCGCGCCGACAGGGCATGCGCTCTGCGGCGACCGGCCGATACCACCCCGGACGGTCGTTCATTGGATTATTCCCCCGTTTGTTCCGCACCCGGTTTCGGCGATGTTCTGCGCGTCCCCCGGGCCACCGTCTGCCGTGACGCTAAGCGCCGAGCACCGAGTCGGTCAAGACATGATCGCCTCTGCCGCTTTTCGATCAACTCCGTTGAACTTGGCGGGATTTCACTGGTCGTGCCCCTCAGAGAAAACGGCCGACAAACACCTTGATTCATCGACTGGCTTGTCTTCGGCATCCCCTGGCACTCTCCGCACCGGCGGTCCGTCACGCGAGGTTCCGGACGACCGCCCCGAGTACGCCCACAAGGAGACCGGATCATCACGGCGCACGTTGGGGGGACGTCGGCGCGATCAGACCGGTGGGCGACATCGTGCGCCAGGGAGAGGATCCGGGAGGGCGCATCGCCCCGACCGGGTGCGGCCCGGTCGCCGTCGGCAGCGGCAGTCGGTACACGAACCGGCAGCACACCCCTCGGGTCGCGGGGTGGATCACGCAGTCGCCGACCGTCCCGCCTCGGTCATGCGCTGCTCAGCTGTCCGCGGTATCGTCCAGCGCCATGTCGATCACGGGATGGCGGGTGCACTTCACTCGTCGGGAGCAGGTGCGGCACGTGAGCCGGCAGCACTCATGCAGGAGTTCTTTGCCCTGTTCGTAGGGCCGGCCCACAGCTGGAGGGGTGGTGTGTGCCGGGGCAGCAGCCGTTCCCGATCGGGATGAAGGGCCAGTACTGCCAGTACGGCAGTGGCTGCGCCGTCGACATCATCGAATGCCGACTGGCGCAGCCACCGCAGCAGCGTGTCACAGCGTCGCGGTCGTCTGCTCCCCTGAGGCGCTGCCCGCGAGCCACTGGTCCCATCCCAGGTTGAAGTCGGCGTAGCCGTTGTCGGCCGAGGCCTTGGCACGGGACGAGCCGGTGATGGTCACGGGGTCGCCCTGCTTGACCTGGTGGTAGAACCACTCGGCATCCGACTTGGACAGATGCACGCAGCCGTGCGAGCCGCGGGCGCTGCCGCTGCCCGGATTGGGGTCGCCGGTCGAATAGTGCACGTACGTACCGCTCTGGGTGAGATGGACGTCCCAGGGCAGCGTCAGGTCGTAATAGTTGGGGCTGCCCTTGTCGCAGCTGATGCCGACGCTGCAGGAGGTCATGTGGACCTTCTCCTCCTTGTCGATGACGGCCATCGTGCCGTTCCACGTCGGATACTGGGCACTGCCCGCATTGATCGACAGGGTGCGCACCGTCTTGCCGTTCCGGGTCACCTTCATGGTGTGGCCGGTCACCGAGACATCCGCGCGCACATCGTCGCCGACCGTGAAGCTGTGCGTGTAGTTGCGCACGCCATAGCGTCCGTTGCCGTTGCTGACACCGTTCATGTCAGCATCGATCTTCACCTTCGTGCCGGAGGGCCAGTACTCCTTCGGCCGCCAGTCGGCGCGCTTGTCGCCCAGCCAGTGCCAGGCGCCGGCCACCGGCTGCGAGGCGCTCACCTTCAGGTGCTTCTCCACGGCGGCCCGTGCCTTTGCCGCGACCGGGTTCGTGAAGACCACCGAGATCGGCATGGCCACGCCGACCGTAGTTCCCGTCTGCGGGGTGATCGTCTCCAGCAGCATCGGCGGGCCCGCAGGCTTCGTGTGCGTGGGCGAGGCACTCGCGTTCGGCTTGCCCGACGCCTTTGCGTCGTTCCCACTCGCCTTGTCACTGCCGCCCCCGCCGCAGGCACTCACGCCCACCAGCATCGCACCCGTGACGACTGCGATCCCTATGCCGCCGTTGCGCCGTCCCACGACCTGCCCCGCTCTCTCGCACTTCGGCCCCGACGGGCCCGACTCCCTGTCAGACTGCGACGGCAGGGCCCGCAGTTGCATGCATTGCGTAAAGCGTGTCCCAAGAATCGGCGAGCCTCGCCGGATCGGAGCACCGGGGGACGCGGCATCGTCGCCTCCCCCTCCGGACGACGCCTGTGGCGATCGCGCCTCCGCCCCATGCCCATGAGTTGCGGCTGTGGCTGCGGCTGCGGCTGCGGCTGCGGCTGCGGCTGCGGCGAGGACTCTATGGCCACGCAACCCACCGAAGCTCCGCAAGCTCCTCGCCGGAGAGCCCCTCGTGCAGATTCGCCGCGATGGAGAGTTCATGGATGTCTGCCACGGCGGCAAGCTACCGCCCCGGTACGACAGTGCCACCTCCGAAGCGATCCAGCGGTCGCGACGGTTCCCCCACCGCCGCACCGGACCATCGCACGAAACTACGGGAGCACACCCGAAACAAGCGTCAATTACAAGTTGACGCCGCGGTATCGTCAACTTACGATTGACGCATGAGCCCACTCGACATCAGCCTCGCCGACCTGATCGCCCGCCTCGATGAAGAGCTCCCCGACTCCAACGAACTGGCCCGCATCAGCGAGGCACGTCTTCGTGCCCAGACGCTGTCGGACCTCGGTGACCAGCTCATCGACCACTACGTGAGCAAGGCCAAGCAGACCGGCGCGTCGTGGACCGAGATCGGCGACGCCATCGGAGTGTCCAAACAGGCCGCCCAGCAGCGCCACGCGCCCGCCCCGTTCGATCGGTTCACCAAACTGAACCGGCACAGCATCGTGCTGGCGCAGGAGGCCGCCCGAACGCACAAGCACGACTCCATCGGCACCGAACACATCCTGCTCGGCCTGCTCGGTGAACCGCAGGGCCTGGCGTACGAGGTGCTGGTGGCGAAAGCCGACTCGGAGCAACGCATTCGCGACGCGATCGCGGAAGCGCTGCCGCCGGCCGGGCAGAAGGCGCTGCGGGGTCACATCCCGTTCCGCCCGGAGAGCAAGGAGGCCATCGAGCAGGCACGCCTCGCGTCGGCCGACCTCGGCCACGACTGGGTCGGTACGGAACACACATTGCTGGGCCTGATCCGCGCCGAGCAGGGCCCGGCCGCGCAGATCCTGCGCAACCTCGGCTTCACGTCGGACGAGCTGCACGAGACGGTCAGGACCGAGGTCGCCGAACGGCTCGCCGCGCGCGACAAGCAGTAACGAAACGATCAGTCGCCGGGGAGGACCGGAGCGACACGGCCTCCCACCCCACCCGGCACGGGACGGTGCGCTCGTGCCGCCAACCCTCCATGGACCTCGGCAACGGCTCTGCAGTGCGCGGTGGGTGAGACGCGCAGCAGCCGATACGCCGACTCGTTTCGAAACCGTCAGTCAGGTCCCGCAACCCTGGTCACCTGCGGGAGCAGACTTCGAAACCGTCAGTCAGGGCGCCTCTCTGGTCATCTGCAGGCCCATAGAGGGATGGTCACGGGTGGAGTGCGGCCTGGTGGGCGACCGTGAGTCTGTCGCTGCGCACCATCAGGCCGTGGCGAGCCGCGGGTCGAGGCGATTGCCGCACCGCTCGATCGCAATCCGCCGGCTGTCGACACCGCTCGACCGCGGAAATCGTGCGGCACCCGGGGCGTGCCCGGGTGCCGCACTTCACTTGTGCAGGGTTCAGCTCACGCTGACTGCGGACCAGGCCGCCGCAACCGCCTTGTACTCCTCGCTGGAGGCGCCGTACAGGTCGGAAGCCGCGGAGAGGGTGCCCTTGCGGGCGTCCGCGTACTTGGTTGTCGACGTGAAGTACGTCGTCAGCGCCTTGTACCAGATCTGCAGCGCCTTGTCCCGGCCGATGCCGGTGACCTTCGAGCCGTCCTTCGTCGGCGAGTCGTAGTTCACGCCGTTGATCGTCTTCGCGCCACTGCCCTCGGACAGCAGGTAGAAGAAGTGGTTCGCGACACCGGACGAGTAGTGCACGTCCAGATCGCCCACGCCGGAGGACCAGTAGTCGGCCGAGTTGCCGTCCTTGCTGGGCTTGTCCATGTAGCGCAGCGGCTTGCCGTCGCCGTTGATGTTGATCTTCTCGCCGATGAGGTAGTCACCGACGTCCGTGCTGTTCTTGGCGAAGAACTCCACGCCGGTGCCCATGATGTCGCTGGTGGCCTCGTTCAGGCCACCGGACTCACCGCTGTACTCCAGGCCCGCGGTGTTGGCGGTGACGCCGTGGCTCATCTCGTGGCCCGCGACATCGAGTGCGGTCAGCGGGTCCTTGTTGCCGGAGCCGTCGCCGTAGGTCATGCAGAAGCAGCTGTCGTCCCAGAACGCGTTCACGTACGAATTGCCGTAGTGGACGCGGGAGTAGGCGCCGACACCGTCGTTCTTGATGCCGCTGCGGCCGAAGGCCGTCTTGTAGAAGTCCCAGGTCTCCTGCGCGCCGTAGGCGGCATCGGCGGCGGCCGTCCCCGCGTTACCCACCGTTCCGTCGCCCCAGGTGTCGCTGGACTGGGAGAACAGCGTTCCCGTGCCGGAGGTGCCGTGGTCGAGGTTGTAGGTCTTGTGCCCTCCGCGGGAGGCGTCGGTGAGGGTGTAGGAGGAGCCCGACTGAGTCGTCGTCAGGTCCACCTTCCCGCTGTACTGGGTGCTTCCGACGCCGGTCTCGATGCCCTGGTACTCGAAGAGCTTCTTGCCGGTGGCGGCGTCGGTGACGACGTGCAGCTGGTTCGGGGTGCCGTCGTCCTGGAGGCCGCCGACGACCGTCTCGTAGGCGAGGACGGGCTTGCCGGAGCCGGCCCAGATCACCTTGCGCGGAGCCTGGTCCGCGGTGGTCTTCGCCGAACCGGCCGCCTTGGCCAGGCCCAGGGCCTGCTTCTGCGCCGCGGACGCGGCGATCCGGGGCTTGAGCGAGACGAGCGACAGCTTGGCCTTGCTCGCTCGCGTCACGCCTTCCGTCGCGCCGGACTTGGCGGTGTGGACGACCAGGTCGCCGCCCAGGACCGGCAGGCCCGCGTAAGTGCGCTCGTAGCGGGTGTGGACGGCGCCGTCGGCGTCCTTGACGACGTCCTTGACGACGAGCTTCTCCTTGGCGCCGAGGCCTATCTGCCGCGCGGTCCCGGCGGCGTCGGCCTGGGCCTTCTGTATCAGGGTGGTGCGGGCAGCGGCCGACAGCGCGAGTGGCGCGGCGGCCAGGCGCGAGGTGCCGGCCGTGGGCTGGGCGGTGGCGGTGGCCGTGAGTGCGGGACTCATGAGGGCCGCGGCCGCGACGGCAGTGGCCGCGGCCAACGCAGTGCGCTGATGACGCATGTTGCGGGAGGACACACAAGCTCCTTTGTGGGGGGAATGTTCCAGCCGGTGTGGGGCCGACCGGAGGTGTGGAAACTTCTCGTGTTCCTGCAGCGGTGGAAGAAGAATCACACAACTGACAGGTACATGTCAGCACGCCGTGGGCGATGTCGATGAAAAATTGCCAGTTGACGAACGGAGCCCGGAGGTAACCGGACGGTCCATCAGGGCGGTGAAGGCCGACGGCAGTCGAGCATGGCGAAAGGCACTCAGTGCTCCCCGCACAGCTCGCACAGGGAGCCGCGCCAGAGGGCGACGAGCCCTGGCCACATACCGGCTGCACGCCCGGCCGCGGCTCGTGCCGCTCACGGCGTTTTCACCAACTGGGTCCGACAGTGCGCAGGACACCAAACCGGCGCCCGTTACGGCGAACCCGCCCCAGGCGGCCCACACGGACGAGAGGGCAACGGCGGCACGGATGTCCTTCGGCGGTCAGTCGTTGCAGGTGTCGAGCATGGCCGACAGGGCCGACTTCTCCTTGTCCGTGGTAGTCAGCTTCCAGACTGACTTCACGTGCGTGTAGTCCTTGGCGTAGGTGCACCAGATGGCGTGGTTGGTGGGCTTCCAGTCCGCCGGCCCGCTGTCGGACTTGGAGGAGTTGGAGGACTCCGAGGCGATCAGCAGCTGCGGGTCCTTGAGGTCGTTGCCGAAGGCCTTGCGCTGGTCCGCGGTCCAGGTGTCGGCCCCGGAGCGCCAGGCCTCGGCGAGCGGCACCATGTGGTCTATCGTGGCCTGGGCGACTTCGGTGACCGTGGTGTCGTCGTAGGCCGAGTACCAGGAGCCGGAGGCCGGCTGGCAGTGGTCGGGCTTGTCCTGGACGTCCTTGCCGTCACGGGCCAGGACGTCCTGGCGGGTGGTACAGCCGTCGGGCTGGGTGGACCAGATGTCGAACTTGTCCCGGGCGTAGCCGTCCATCGAATGGGGCGTGCCCACGGTGAGGGCGGCCAGCTCACTGCGGGCGGTCGCGGTCGAGGGTGGCGCCGGCGGCTCCGCGAGGGCGGGAGTGGCGCAGGTTATCAGGAGCACGGCGGTTGCGGGCAGACCGAAGGCGGCACGACGCATGAGGTCTCCATGAAGTGGGGGGATGGAAGACTGTGTGCATGACAAAACCGCAAACGTGTTCCATCCGCTACGCGCGTTGACAAGCTCCGACAACTCCCCCACGGCTCCTTCACCGCGTGGTCACTCCCGCAGCGGGGCCCTCACGACAGCACCACACCGTCCTGCCCCTCACCGCGGCATGACCGGCCGTGCGCCGAGGCGGAGTTGACCCCTGCCGCGCGAAACACGCCGGGGTGCGGGCGGGCCCGGGGGACGGTGACGTAAGCGCCGGGCAGCCGCCCGGCACAACCGCGGGAGCGGCTCACTCCGCACGATCGACGCTCACTCCCCCATGGATGACTGGGGTGCAGGGACACGGAGGCGGAGGAGGATCTGGTCATGCGCAAGGTGCGAGACGGAGTTGGGTGATGGTGGGGTCGCACGGCCAACTTCTTTGTGTCATCTGCCAGTACGGCGGTCAGGCAGGAGCGGAGGAGACTTCCTGTCGCGACGTCGCCCCGGCGAGCCCGTGGATCCGGAGGGCTCCGGCATGACCGCGTACAGGACGAAGCACAAGAGGGGGCAGCACATGAGCGTGCAGCAGTACGACGAGATCGGTGAGGCGTTCGAGGGGTTCAAGTCCCTGCCGCTGATGCGTTTCGGGGAGGTGCCGAGCCTTCTGGGCATGGTCGGGGACGTGAGCGGCAAGTCGGTGCTCGACCTGGCGTGCGGCACCGGTTTCTACAGCAGGGAGTTCAAGCGGCGCGGTGCCACGGATGTCCTCGGTGTCGACATCTCCGTCGAGATGATCGCCGCCGCGCGAGCGAGCGAGCAGCGCGACCCCCTGGGCGTGCGCTACGAGGTCGGTGATGTGGCCGAGCTGCCGCCACCCGACAGGCGGTTCGACATCTCGGTGGGCGTGCAGTGCCTCAACTACGCCGAGGACATCGCGGCGATGGAGCGCATGTGCCGCAACATCCACCGGAGCCTGGTGCCGGGTGGGGAGTTCTTCGTGCTCGCCCAGAAGCCCGACTACCGGTTCGACTGTCCGTCCCTGGACACGTACGGGTTCCACTGCGAGCCGACCGGTGAGGAGGCCGAGACGGGTCCGCAGGTCCGGGTCACGGCCCTCCTCGCCCCGCAGCCGATCAGCATCGTCGCGACGGCCCCGCGGCGCGAGGTCTACGAGCAGTGTCTGCGGGCGACCGGGTTCGGCGCGGTGGAGTGGGTTCCGCTGCAGGTGTCAGAAGCCGGCATCCGTGAGTTCGGTGAGGACTTCTGGGCAGACCTCCTCACGCACCCGCCACTGGAGATGCTGCGCTGTCGCGCCTGACGGCCGACCGACCGGCCGGACCCCGAGTACGTTTCCGCTCCGCGGACGGCTTTGGGTTCCGGGGCGCACCCTCCGCGCCATCCGCCGCCGCCCGTCCACCCCTGCCCCTGGGCGGGGCCTGGGCGCGCCGCGGCTTGATGGCGCCAGGGCGGTGCTCACGTCCAGAACCATGCGCACGGCCTGGTTCCCGCAGAGGTCGTCGAACCGGGTGATATGCCCGAGGCCGAGGATGATCCTTGCCAAGGGCTTCGGCAGGCCCAGCAGATTCCGGGCAGGTCGCGGGGAGAGCAGCGGACCTGGGCTGTCGACGTCGATCACCGTCACCCGGCGAGGGCGCGGTTCAAGGCCGCCTGTTCCGTACCCTGGCGGCATGCGTATGCGCCCCACCCTGAGCTGGACACCTACCGAGGACCTGCCGCCGGGCACCACTGATCTCCAGCCGGTCGCCGACGCGCTGAGGACCGGTGGTGTGCTGGTGCTCAGCGGGGCGGGCATCTCCACCGAGTCGGGCATCCCCGACTACCGGGGCGAAGGTGGGAGCCTGAGCCGGCACACGCCGATGACCTACCAGGACTTCACGGACAGTGCTCAGGCCCGCTGCCGGTACTGGGCGCGCAGCCACCTGGGCTGGCGCACCTTCGGCCGCGCCCGCCCCAACGCCGGACACCGGGCCGTGGCCGCTTACGAACAGCACGGCCTGCTCTCGGGCGTGATCACCCAGAATGTCGACGGCCTGCACCAGGCCGCCGGCAGCGACCGCGTCACAGAACTCCACGGAAGCCTGGAACGTGTCGTCTGCCTTTCCTGCGGCGCCCTCAGCCCGCGCCGCGAACTGGCCCGACGGCTGGAGGAGGCCAATCCCGGCTTCGCGCCGGTGGCCGCGGGAATCAACCCGGACGGTGACGCCGACCTCACCGACGACCAGGTCGGGGACTTCCGCGTGGTGCCCTGCACGCGGTGCGGCGGCATCCTCAAACCGGACGTGGTGTTCTTCGGCGAAGCCGTTCCGCCGCGGCGGGTCGAGCACTGCCGCAAGCTGGTCCGAGAGGCCTCCTCACTGCTGGTCCTGGGCTCCTCGCTGACAGTGATGTCCGGGCTCCGGTTCGTCCGCCAGGCGGCCCAGGCCGACAAGCCCGTACTGATCGTCAACCGCGACCCGACCCGGGGCGACCGGCACGCCGTCACCCGGGTCGCACTCCCGCTGGGAACGGCTCTCACCACCGTGGCCGGCCGACTGGACATCCCCGTCGACGATCGGCTGGACATCCCTGTCGACGGCCCGACAACGGCCTGAAACGCCCCTGCGGAGGTCGGCCGCACGCACCCCGGCGGTCGCCGGGAGACCTCTCACCACATGGGTGCTGACGGCGTCCGGCACCCATACGAGAACCTCGTCACCGCTCTCGGGCCCACGGCCTGACCAAGAACGCCGGATTCGCGTCAACCGCCGCCCCGATGTCCTGAGACTGTTCACGGCCGTGGCGGGACCAGCCCCTGCAGCAGCAGGGTGAGGGTGAAGGTGAACCGGTCGTGTCCGGTGCCTGAGGTGAGCTCCCGCGCATGGGCGACGGTATGGGGGAACTGGTCGGGCGGCAGCATCCGAAGCCGCTCCGCGATTTCGGCGCGGTCGATCACACGGCCGTCGGCATCCTCTCTCTGCCGCCGGGCCGCGGATGCCTCCAGGCAGTAGCCCGTGATGTAGAGGAAGGCCGCGTCACTGGTCCAGGCCGCCTGTCGGGCGGGCGCGCCACTGGCGAGCAGGATCGCGAGCATCCCCTCGCCGACCCGCAGAGTTGCCAGATCGGCGGGCACCACGGCGAGAGCGGCCTGCGCGATACCGGGGTAGCGCAGAAACTGATCGCGCAGCTGTGCGCACACGTCCATGAACTGGTCCCGCCAGCACGCGGGGTCCGGTGCGGGGAGAGTGACCTGGGAGCACAGCCTGCCGATGAGCAGGTCACCGAGCTCTGCCCTGTTGCGCACGTGCGCGTACAACGACGCGGGGCCGGTCCCGAGCCTCGTCGCGACCATACGCATCGTCAGGTCCTCGAAGCCGCCCGCCTCGACGGCCTGGAGAGCGGCGTCGATGATGCGCGCAACCGTGATGGGGGTCTTCTCCCGGCCGGCGGCCCGGCGCGCTCCGGTTTCCGAGTCGGCCTCGTTGGCCGAGATCAGCGCCGCCCACTGATCCCGGGAGATTGCGTCACGCGCTGCCCGTCGTCCTGCCACGACGCCACTCTACCCGTTGACGAACAATGATCGTCAATAGAACAATGTTCGTCACGGCTTAGAAAGCGGACCAACTCGAAAGGAATCACCATGACGGCCTCGGTCTCGATCATCGGCGCCGGCCTCGGCGGACTCACGCTCGCCCGGATCCTGCACCTCCACAACATCCCCGCCACCGTCTACGAGGCGGAGAAGTCCGCAGGCGTCCGCACCCAGGGAGGACAGCTCGACCTCCACGAAGAGGACGGCCAGCTCGCCCTGGAGATGGCCGGGCTCACCGAGGAGTACCGCTCGATCATCCACCGAGGCGGCGGAGCACGACGTGTCGTCAACGAGCAGGGACGGGTTGTCGTGGATCGGCCGGACGACGGCTTCCTGGCACGGCCGGAAACACTGCGCGGTGACATCCGTCGGATCCTGCTCGAATCACTGCCGCCCGGCACGGTGCGATGGGACAAGAAGCTCGTCTCGGCTACCCCCATCGGAAACGGACGACATCAGGTGTCGTTCGTGGATGGCTCGTCGGCCGTGTCCGACGTCCTCGTGGGCGCCGACGGGGTCTGGTCCAAGGTCCGGGCGCTCCTGTCGGACGAGCGGCCGGTGTACTCGGGCATGAGCTACATCGACACCTACCTTCACGACGTCGACACGGCCCACCCGCGCGTGGCCGGCCTCGTCGGGAACGGCGCCCTGTACGCCCTGGTCCCGGGTAAGGGATTCCTCGCCCACCGTGAAGTCGATGACGTCGTCCACACCTACGTCGTGCTGCACCGTCCTGTGGAGTGGTTCGATGCGATCGACTTCACCGACGCCGCGGCGGCGAAGGCACGGATAGCGGCAGAGTTCGACGGCTGGGCACCGGAACTGCTGGCCCTGATCACCGACGGCGAGTCCGCACCCGTCCTGCGCAGCATCTACGAGCTGCCGGACGACCACCGCTGGGACCGGGTCCCCGGCGTCACACTTCTCGGCGACGCGGCACACGCGACCGTCCCCGGAGGAGACGGAGCCAATCTCGCGATGCTCGACGGCGCCGAACTCGGTGCGGCGATCGCATCCCACCCCGACGACATCGAGCAGGCCCTCGCCGACCACGAGAGCAGAATGTTCCCCCGGAGCCGGAAGGCGGCTGCCGCCGCCCACCGCACCATCGACTTCATCTTCGGCGCCAACGCCCCCGCCGGGGTCATCAGCCTGTTCTCAGAAGAGGAAAGCACCTCGGCCTGAGCCGGTGCGCCACCGCCCGGCCCACCACCTGCCGCGGTCCCGGCACAGCGCAAGGCTCGCCGCGAGTACGCGAACCGCGTCACCCGCACCCGGAGCCCCGGCCTGACCAAAATCACTGGCTTGGCGCCAACCGCTGTACTGATGTTCCCCGAGGCCGGCGTCCCTCTCGGGGCCTCTGCCCAAGGACGGGATCCGGGACGGGATCCGGGACGAGCGTCCCCTCTTCGGCCCCCCTGCCGTGCCTCAGCCGGACAGCTGGGACCTCAGCAGCTGCTTGTCCGGTTTGCCTGCCGCCGTCAGCGGAATGACAGGTACCAGGTGGAGCGCCTCGGGAGCGTAGAGGCGTCCCTTGCGGGCGGTGACGAAGTCCCGGACCTCCTCCAGCGAGGGCCGCTGCCCCGCGGCGGGCACCACAGTGGCATGGACGTGCTCCACCGACTCGTCGTCCCGGCTGCCGAAAACCGCGCACTGGGCGATGGCGGGATGGCTCAGCAGCAGGTCCTCCAGCTCCGCCGGATACACATGGCCCCCGACGACCACGATCATGTCCTTGATCCGGTCCACGATGTAGAGGTAGCCGTCCTCGTCGAGGTAGCCGACGTCGCCGGTGTGCACCCAGCCGTCGCGCAGCACCTGTGCGGTCAGCTCCGGCTGCTTCCAGTATCCGTTCATCACGAACGGTGAGCGCACCTGCACTTCGCCTCGTTCCCCGGGCGGAAGATCCTCGCCGTCAGCGTTCCGGACGGCGATCTCCACACCGGGCAGGGCCCGGCCGACCGTCAGCTGCCCACCGCGGCCGGTCACCTCCTGCTCACCGGGGCCGACTTCGGTGATGTGCTGCGTCTCTGCCTGCCCGTACAGGCCGTGCAGCACGGGTCCCAGTACCTTGGCCGCGTGCCGCATCCTGGACGGGGAGGCGGCGGTGCCGCCATAGGTGATCCGGCTCAGACTGGTCAGATCGGTGCCGGGCAGGTCCGGGTGATCCAGCAGCTGGTAGAGCAGGGACGGCAGCAGCCAGGTGTGGGTGATGCGCTCGCGTTCGATCGTGGCCAGCACGTCCCCGGCCTCGAAACCGTGCCGCAGGACGACCGAGCCGCCCTGATGGAGTGCCCTGTCGGCCAGGATGCCCGCGAGGTGGGCCAGCGAGGTGCAGGCCAGAAAGCAGGGAGGGTCGCCGGCGTTGGCGATGGGGTGGTCCAGGCTTCGCAGGTAGGAGCCATGAGTCATCCGGATGCCTTTGGGGATCCCGGTGGTTCCGCCGGTGTGCCGGATGCACCAGTCGTCGTCCGGGCTCACCAGCCCGCCGAACGGCTGTGCCGGTCGCCGGGAGGCATCGGCCAGTACGTCCCCGGCCACGTCGCTCGGCCCCAGGGACAGCATCCGGGGAGTGCCGGGAAGCCGCTGCAACTCACCTGCTGTGGCCTGCCGTTGCTCGTCGACCAGGAGGAGGGAGCAGTCCACGCTCGCCATCACGCGGGCCATGACCGGCGCGCTCGTGCCCTCGTAGAGGCCGACCACCCGGGCCCCGGCCAGGTTGGCGGCATAGCGGGCGACGAGGGCCTCGGCGGTGTTGCCGGTGAGCAGGGTGACCGTGGTGCCGCGGCCCACCCCTCTCTCCAGCAGCTCTCGGCCGAGCCGGTGGACCTGGTCCCGTAACGCCCCCGCGCTGATCACGAGACCCTCCGCCGTCGTGACGGCCGCCCGCGACGGATCGGCGGACAGTACGTGAAGGACGCTCTCCACGTAGCTGCTGAAACCGGTCTCCCCCATGACGCGTTGCCGGCTCATCGGCGTTCTCCCTCGTCTGGACCAGTGGACACCCCTGACGCTATGCCGGGTGCTTCGTCTCTTCCACGACCGAGTTCGCCATGTGCTCATGACGCGTCGAGCATGAGGCCCTCCATGGCCAGCCGGCGGAAGTCCAGCGCGGCCGGGGAAAGATACGCGCCCCGGCGCCACACCAGGGTCAGGGTCCGACGGCAGTCCGGGGCGTCCACCCGCAACCAGGCCAGGCCGCCTCGCTCTCCGAGAGCGCGACGGGCCACTGCCGGCATCAGGCCGATGCCCAGCCCGGCACCGATCAGCTCGGGAGTGGCGGCGACTTCGTCGCCCTCGCAGACCACGTGCGGTGCAAGTCCCTCGCGAGCGAAGAGCCGGTCCAGCAGGGCGCGTTGCCAGTGCCCCGGGCGCGTGCTGACGAACTCCTCACCGGCCAGGTCGGCCACCGCGACGCGGTCCCGGCCGGACAGCGGATGCCCGGGAGGCACGGCCAGGAACACCTCCTCGCACGCCACTTCCACCGAGCACAGCTCAGGCCCGGCCAGCGGCTGCGAGGCAAGTGCGAAATCCACTTCGGCCGAGTGCAGATGCTGTCGCATCGAGTCCACCGGAGCCTGGAACAGGC
This sequence comes from Streptomyces sp. NPDC007971, assembly GCF_042958635.1. Lineage (NCBI taxonomy): Bacteria > Bacillati > Actinomycetota > Actinomycetes > Kitasatosporales > Streptomycetaceae > Streptomyces > Streptomyces sp. NPDC007971. Next base: position 40,125 of record NZ_JBIBJK010000027.1, on the reverse strand, counting down.
GCACGCCCACCCCGGGACGCAGCGTACGGAGGGCGGAGAGAACGCCGGCCAGCTGAAACAGGGTCTCGGCGGCGACGGCGACGCGGCCCGGACCGGTCCCGGCGGCATCGGTCATCTCCCGGCGGGCGTCATCGAGCTCCGCCAGGGCCCGCTCGACCCGGACCAGGAAGGCGGCACCGTGGTCGTTGAGCCGTATGCGGCGCCCCTGCCGGTCGAAAAGCGCCATGCCCAGTTCTTTTTCGAGCCGGATGATGGTCCGGCTCACCGACGGCTGGGCGACCCGGAGTTCCTCCGCGGCCCGGCTGATGTGCTGGTAGCGGGCCACGGCCTGGAAATATCGCAGCGAGAGCAGGTCCATGCCGGTAGTCTCGCCGGATCTTGCTTTCCGTGGCGTCCGCTGTGCCCGTACGAGCGAGTGCTTCGTCCCGGGTTGCAGCGTGACTCCGGGGCGACACCGTCGTTGAACGGTACGACTCCATACACCGGGCCCCGGGGATGTCCTTTCCCCCGGGGCCCGTGACATGTCCGGACCGGCCCCGGACCGGAGGACATCCCCGTCGTATCCCGCTGCCGGGGCGCCGTTGCGTCAGTGTCGCTCGGAGAGCTCACGCCACGCCCGCTCGGCTGCCGCCGTCGTCTCAGTCGATCAGGACGCCTGGGTTGAGGATGCGGTGGGGGTCCAGCGCGTCCTTGGCTGCGCGCAGCGCCAGCGCGAAGGGCTCCGGGCGCTGGAGGTCGTAGCCGGGGCGGTGGTCGCGGCCGACCGCGTGGTGGTGGGTGATGGTCGCGCGGTGGCGGTGCAGGACGTCGCCCGCGGCGGCCTTGATGTCGTCCCAGACCTCCACCTCGTCGCCGGGTCGGCCGGCGACGGCCACCGTGAAGTAGGGGGCGGCGCCGTCGGGGTAGACGTGGGTCAGGCGGCAGTTGACGGTGGCCGGGTGTCCGGTGGCCTTCAGGGCGGCGGCGCCGACCTCGGTGCGGACGGCGTCGATCAGGGCGGGAATCCTGTCCCAGGTGGCGGCGGTCTCGAAGGTGTCGACGACGGCGCCCATGCGGGCCAGGCCGTCTCGCAGGTAGGGCATGCGCAGGAAGGTGGAACGCCAGGCGCTCACGGCCGCGTCGGCCGGGGCCTCGTGGTCCTGCCCGGCCGGCGTCCCGGCGCGGCCGCCGTAGGAGCGGGCCAGGTCCAGGGCGCTCGTGAGGCGGTCGTCGACGCGGGCGGTGGCGGATTCGAAGCCCAGGACCAGGACGGCGGAGCCGTCGTGCGAGGCGCCGGACAGCAGTGCCTCGCCGGGATCGAGCAGGCGGCAGTTGGCGGGGGCGAGGTCCGACTGGGCGATGGCGCGCACCGCGTCCAGCGCCTGGTGGAAGTCGGCGAAGGGCACGGAGGCCGAGGCCTTGAACCGCGGGCGCTCCTGAAGCCGCATCCACGCCTCGGTGATGACGCCGAGTGCGCCCTCGGAGCCGAGGAACAGGCGGTCGGGTGACGGTCCGGCGCCGGAAGCGGGCAGGCGCCAGGACGTGCCGAAGCCGGCGGGCGTGACCACGTTCAGGGACTGCACGAAGTCGTCGATGTGGGTGTGGACGGTGGCGTAGTGGCCTCCGGCCCGGGTGGCCAGCCATCCGCCGAGGGTGGAGAACTCGAAGCTCTGCGGGAAGTGGCGCAGGGTGAGGCCGTGGGGCCGCAACTGTTCCTCCAGCACGGGTCCGAGCGCGCCGGCCTGGATGCGGGCCGAGCGGCTGACGGTGTCGATCTCCAGGACCCGGTTCATCGAGGTCATGTCGAGCGACAGCACGGCGCGGTGGGTGTCGCCCCGGTACTCGACGCCGCCGACCACCGAGGAGCCGCCGCCGAAGGGGATGACGGCCACGTCGTGCCCGCCGGCCCAGTCCAGGAGGTCGGCCACCTCCTGCTCGTCGGTCGGGCGGGCGACCAGGTCGGGGATCCGGCCGGGTCGGCCGCGCAGGGCCCTGATGATGTCGCGGTAGGCCTTGCCCATGGCGTGGGAGGCGCGCGCCTCGGGATCGGTGGTGATCAGGTGTGCCAGTGCGGGCGGGGGCGTCGCGCCGGGGCGGCCGACGGGCAGGTCGGCGACACGGGGTATCGGCAGCGGGCGGGCCAGCGTGCCCGGCAGCAGGGCTCCCATGGCGGCGCATTCGGCGTCGTCGGGGTGGGCGTCGGCGTAGCCCCAGCCCCACCAGGAGCGGGTGCGGGAGGTGCCGGGGTCGGACGGGGTGGCAGGCATGCGTGTGCTCCCAGCGGGGTCCAGGTAATTTACCCAACGGAAAATTACCCTAGGGTAATATCGGGTTCCATGACAACGCTCCCCTCCAGGGCCGGCACCAAGGGCGTGCCCAGGGCCGCGCGCGAACGGCAGGTCCTGACCGCGGCCACCGAGGAGTTCGGCCGCCACGGCTACGAGGCGACGACCGTGGCCGCCATCGCAGCCCGTGTGGGCGTGACCAAGCCGCTGCTGCACCACTACTTCGGCAGCAAGCAGGACCTCTACCTCGCCTGCCTGAACCCGGTCGGCGACCGGCTGCTGGACGCCATCCGCACCGGCATGGCCGATCAGGGCTCCGGTGCGCCGCCCACCCCGCTGCGTGTACTGCACGCCCTGTTCACCGCTTTGGACGGGCAGCGCGAGGCGTGGTTCGTCCTCTACGACGCCACGCTGCCTCCCGACAGCGACGCCGCCGGGCGCGCGGCGTACTACCGCGGTGCCATCGACGAGCTCGCCGCGATCGGCACCGCCGACCTCCTGCACGGGGCCGGCACCGGCGACCCGCTTGACGCCGACGCTCTGAAATACGCCTGGCGCGGTCTGTGCACCGCCCTGGTCCGCTGGTGGGTCAACCACCCCGACCAGTCGCCCGCAGCCATGGCGCAACGCTGCGCACGGCTCTTCGCGGCCGGCCGCGCCGCCCTCGCCGCCGGCGACGAGAGCATGTGAACCGGGCCGACGCCCTGCCCCTCCGCCGTCTCGGGCGGGGCTCCCGTCAGGGCCGGGCCGCCCTGCGGAGTTGGGCCAGCAGGTCGGGTCCCGTCCAGCTCTTGCCCGTCCCGGCCTGCGCGGTCTCGGCCTCCCTGACCAGGTCCACCATGCGGTGGTTCGCCGGCGCCCGCAGGCCGTGCCGTTCGGCCAGGGCGACGATCTCCCCCTGCAGAGTGTCGATCTCGGTGGGTCTGCCGCGCTGCAGGTCCTCCCACATCGAGGAGCGGGCGTGTGCGTCGATGCGCAGGGCCGAGGCCGCCACCCTGCGGAACAGGGCGTCCGGCAGGCGCAGCACGTACGGGGTGAGCCAGGCGGGCGCCGGGCCGAGCCGCGCGGGGCGGATGCCCGCGGCCCGGTAGGCGGCGAGGGCCTCCTGGTGGCACAGCGCGAGGCACAGCCGGTACGGGCGCTGCGCCAGCTGGGTGCGCAGCGGCAGGCCGGAAAGGGCGTTGACGGCGTTGTTGAGGTTCATCAGGAGCTTGGCGTGCTGCACCTCGGAGATGTCGCCACGCGCCTCGATGGCCAGACCCGCTTCCTTGCAGGCACGCATCAACGTGGTCGCCTCAGGGGCGTCTTCCACCATCAGGGTGCCCGGCATTCCCTGGTGCACGGTGCCAGGATCGGTCTGGACCACGTTGTAAGGCACCATTCCGGCCAGCACCCGGGCCGCCGGGAGGGCCGCGCGGAGGGTTGCGGGATTGTGCAGCCCATTCTGGAAACTGACCACGACCGCACCGGGCTTGAGGTGACCGGCCAGCTCCCGGCCGGCGGCTCCGGTGGCCGCGGTCTTCACGGTGACGAGCACGTAGTCCGCCTCGGCCGCGGCGTCGGGCGTGGTGGCGACTGCCGGCCGGCCCGGCGGCAGATGCCGGGGCGGGCGGACCGAGTCGCTGAGTGTCAGGCCCTTCTCCCGCAGGACCTCCATCGCAGCCGGCCGGCCGATCAGGGTGACGTCGGCGCCGGCCGCGGCAAGGCTGCCGCCGAGATGGCAGCCGATGCTGCCCGCACCGAGGACGGCGAACTTGGGACGGTGCTCGAACATGCGGTTCACTCCCGAGGGCTTGGCGGAGGGGTCCAGCATGACCGAGGCGGGCACCGCTGACCATCGTCCCCCCATCACCACCGAGCAGACGGCTCTCACCACACGCACCGCGCAGCCCGGGACCGCGCCGGGCGGCCGGGCGATGCACCGTCGCGGTCCATGAGGACGCCCAGGGGCGGGCCGTCGTCCGGGTTCCGTCGGCGGCAAGCGGGCAGAGAGCCGAAGGAGGGCGAGGCGCCCTGCGGTTCCTATCCGGGGCCTCGTAGCGGGGGGCCGTTTGTCGGGAGCCGTCTGTGCCGGTTGGCGGGGCCACCTGTGCCGGTTGGCGGGGGCCACCTGTGCCGGATTGCGGAAGCCACTTGTCGAAGGCCGCTCATCGGGGGCCGCTTGTCCGGCGTCGCGCAACTCCTGTCGTCAGGGGCTGTGCAGCTGCTGTTACCGCGGGTCGTTGAGCTCCTCTTGTCGGGGGCCGTGCAGCTCCTGCTGCCACAGGGCCTCGCAGAGCAGGTCCATGCCCTGGCGCAGATGGCGCCGGTAGGTGCCGTACGGAAGGCCGAGGCGGCGGGCGGCGGCCTCCTGCGTGGGTGCGCCGGAGAAGTGGCCCGTCGTCAGGGCCTCTCGGGCGCGCACGCCGCGCGGGTCACGGGCGAGGTCGTCGACCGCCTGGCGCAGCAGGGCGCGTAGCTCCTCGACGGGATCGGAGAAGTCGGCCGCCAGGCGGGTGCGGGTCAGAGCGCAGGCGGCGAAGGCGGCAGGGTCGCGCCAGTGCTGCAGGGCTTCGCGTACGGCCTGGTCGAACGCGGTGCGCGACAGGCCCGAGGGCCCCGACCGAGGCGCTATTTCGGTGGCCGATATGAAATGACGGAGCCAGGCCTCGACGGGCATCTGGCGCCAGTCGACGCTGAACAGTCCGTAGGTGTGCTCGCCGACCCGCGGTCGCGCACCGGTGTCGCTGAGGGTCCCCTTGACGCGCTCGGCCCAGCTTTCGGCGTCCCGCCAGACGGCGAAGCCGTAGACCCGATGGCGCGCACGGGCAGCCTCCGCCTGGGCGCGGGAACTGCTCAGGTCGATGACGCGCGAGGGGACCTGGTACCGCTCGGGGTAGATCGAGAAGCGGCTTATGCCGATCTCCTCGCCGGGACCCACCGGCGCGCCGGCATCGGTGTGCTGCCACGCCGCGGCGACGACGGGATCGGTGGCCAGGTCCTGGGGGTCGGGAGGGGCCGGCAGAGCGAGCCGGGCCGTGAACGCCACGATCCGGCCCGTGCTCACGAGCCGGTAGACGCTGAAGGCCTGCGGCTGGCGCTGTGCCCAGTAGCGGACCAGTTCGGCCGAGGCGGGTCCCTCGGTCTCCTCCGCCATCCGCAGCACTGCGTCCATGTCATCCGGGTGCAGAGGGCGGTCGTGCACCTCGTCCTCGCGGGACCAGGTGCGCAGTCGGGCCAGGATCTTCCCCTCGCGGAAGAGGTAGAAGAGCTCGTCGGTGACGGTCCAGACCCGCTCCTGCGGTGCCTCCCTCAGCAGGCGCAGATACTCCTCCGCCAGTCGCCGGCGCATCGTCACGAAGGCATGGGGTGCCCGCCAGCGCAGGTCGGCGGCGAGCGTCTCGCGTGCCGCGTCGTGCGGGTGGAGCCCGCGAGGCGTGGACTCCATGAAGGGCAGGTCCCTCAGCCAGGAGAAGAGCAGATGGGCGTCCTCCTCGGGCAGCACCGCGGTGAGCAGCTCCTCGGACGTCGAGTGAGCCTGTGCCGCCACCTCCAGGGCCCGGCGGTGGGCCGCCGTGGGCACCTCACCGATCAGCCCGGTCAGCAGGGTTCGCAGGACGTCCGCCGAGGGGGCCCAGATCTCCTCCCTGCTGCAGCCCGTCGATCCCGCGGCTGCCGCGAGGGACAGCGCCAGGGGATTGCCTCCGGCGAAGTGGAGGACCCGCTCTCGCAGTTCGGGCCGGATCCGCGCCGTGGCCAGCAGGTTCAGGGCCTGTTCCTCGGAGAAGGGCTCCAGCTCGGTCACCTGCAGGAGTCCGGCCCAGGCGGGATCCGCGGTCCACTGCGGCTGCGGGGTGAGCCGACCGGCCAGGAGGATCAGGGTGTCGTCAGCCGCGCGGGGCAGAAAATGCTGCCACAGCCAGCTCTCCAGCCACTGGCAGTGCTCGAAGGAGTCGAGGACCAGGACCGTGCCGGGGACGTCCAGGAAAGGACCGGCCGCGCGCTCGAATTCTTCCGGGTCCCGGCTGACGAAACGGCCGTCGAGTTCGACGAGCAGCCGGCCGGCCGCACGGGCTTGGTCCGCAAGGCACCGCAGCAGCGTCGACTTCCCTATGCCGCCCGGACCGAACACGTAGAACGCGAACGGCGCCTGGGGATCGCCGGCCAAGGCCTGTCCGAAGCGGCCGATTTCTTCTTCCCGGCCTATGAAAGCCCGCTCTCGGGCTCGGCTGAGTCTCTCCCCCACGGATGCCACGTTCGCTCCCATGCCTGCGTTCCAGCGTCGGACAGGTGTCCGAAGATACCCACAGGCCCTCCCAGAGTCGGGCACCAACACGAGGCACGTGCGACAGTGGCCCGATCTCCCCTTGCGCCGCCCCGCTCCGGCCCGTCGAGACAGCGCCACCCACTCGCACAAAGGGGTGCTGAAGGCCTCGCTCAGGCCGACGATCGGACAAAAGTGTCGAGCGGGTCAGCCGGTGACCAGGACAAGGGACGCTCGCAAGTCAGTCATGGTCGGGGGCGCTGGGGACAGAGGCGCTCGGAACGGGGGTGAAGTCCACGCAGAGGGACGCGGGACCACGGGTGTACAGGCCTGTCTCCCGGTAGCGAAAGCCGGGGGTGTAGCGGACCTGGTCCAAGAGGGGGAGGAGCATGGCCGCGACGGTCTCGATCTCGGCGCGTGCGAAGGCTGCGCCGACGCACTGGTGGAGGCCGGTACCGAAGGCCAGGTGCTGGGCGGCGGCGGTGAAGGAGCGGGCGGTACTCAGGTCCGGGCGGTGGATGTCGAAGGTGTCCGGGTCGGTGAACGCGTCGCGGTCGCGGTTGGCCGCGCCCACCATGCAGAAGACGGTGGCACCGGCCGGGACGGTGGTGCCGGCGAACTCGGCGTCCCGTTCCGCCTGACGGGGGATGAGCTGGACAGGTGGGGTGTAGCGCAGTGTCTCGGCGATGGCGGCGGGCAGCAGAGCCGGGTCGCGGCGGACCTGGGCCATCTGCTCGGGGTGGTCGATCAGGTGCTTGAAGAGAAGGGCGAGAGTCTTGTCCGCGGGCTCGGTGGCAGCGGCCAGGACGTTGATGATCAGAGCGGTCACATCGCGGTTGCTCATGGCGATGCCGTCGAACTCGGCGGTGCACAGCTTCGATATCAGGTCTTCGCCGGGGTGACGGCGGCGCTGCTCGATCACGGGGAGGAGGTAGGCCTCCAGTTGCTCGGCGCAGTCCATGCAGTGCCGACGACGCTCGGGCGTGAGGGCGATGCTGGTGATGAACTCGGCAACCCCACTGTGCCAGGCGGCTATCTGCTGCCAGTCCTTCTTGTCCAGGCCGAGAACGTCCAGCGTCACATGGACGGCAAGGGGCTTGCCGTAGTCGTTGACGAGGTCCACCCGCCCCAGGGGCAGGAAGGGTGCGATGAGTTCGGCGGCGTTGGTGTGGATGACGCGCATCTGGTCCTGCAGGGCCTGTCCGGTGAAGCTCCGCACGACGATCTTCCGCTTGGCGGTGTGTTCCGTCCCGGTCATCTGGGCGAGGACCGGACCGCGCATCACCGGCTCGGCACGGACCTGCAGCGTTTCGGTGCTGAACGCCTCATGGTCGGTCAGCACCCGCTTCACGTCCTGATGACGGGAAAGGAAGTAGCTGTCGATCGCCGGCTCGTAGTGCACCGGTGCCTGCTCCCTCAGCCACGCGAAGTAGCGGTAGGGGACGGCGGCGAAGTCCTCGGACAGGACGCTGAAGCGGGGATTGACCTTGGGCACGGCGAAAGCTTCTCAAAGCGCGCGGCAGGAACAGGAGCCAGGGGCCTGGAGGGGCCGTCGGAGGGGCCTCCGGAGGAGCTGGAGGGGGACTCGGCCGACGCGCGGTCCAGGGGTGGTTCGCATGGCCGGCCGCTGCCCGATCGCCACGCACGGGCACGCGGTGATCCGCCGCCTCACGGACAGCGGATCCACGGCGACGGGTCCACGGACCACGGCAGGGCCTGTGTGTTGCCGTGGCGGCTTCACGGTCGGGCGTTCCCGTTGTACCGCTGTACCGCGTCCGGGTTGACCAGCAGGATCTTGCCGATGTGATGGGCGTCCAGGATGCGATGCGCCTCCGCAGCCTGGTCCATCGGCAGGGTTCGGTCGACGACGAGTCGCACGGCTCCGCTCTCGATCAGGGGCCAGACGTGCTCCTGGACCTCGGCGACGATGGCCGCCTTCTGCTCCGCCGGGCGTGAGCGCAGGGCGGTCCCGTGCAACGAGATCCTCTTGAAGACGAGTTCGGCGAGGTTGAGTTCGGCCGTCAGACCGTTCTGCAGACCGATGACGACCAGGCGTCCGTCCGTACCCAGGGAGCCGATGTTGCGCGAGAGGTAGTCGCCGCCGATGACGTCGAGGATCACGTCGTAGGGGCCGTGCTCGGTGAAGTCCTCGGTGCGGTAGTTGATCGCGAGGTCTGCGCCGAGCTCGCGGACCCGGGCGGCCTGCTCGGGCCCGCCGACCGTGGTCACGACGCGGGCGCCACGGGCCTTGGCGATCTGGATGGCCGTCGTGCCGATCCCGCCGGCGCCGCCGTGCATGAGGAAGGTCTCCCCGGCCTTCAGGGCACCGGCCATGAAGACGTTGGACCACACCGTACTGGTGGCTTCGGGCAAGGCTGCCGCCTGGACCAGGCCGACGCCCTTCGGCACCCTCATCAACTGCGCGGCTGGGACGGCGACCTTCTGCGCGTACCCGCCTCCGGTCAGCAGTGCGCACACCTCGTCGCCGGGCTGCCAGCCCGTCACGCCGTCACCGACGGCGCCGATCCGTCCGGAGACCTCCAGCCCGGGGTAGGGCGACGCCCCCTGCGGGACCGGGTACAGGCCCATGCGTTGTGCGACATCGGCCCGGTTGACGGCGCCGGCGACGACGTCGACGATCACTTCGCCCGCAGCAGGACGGGGGTCTTCCACGTCGGTCCACCGCAGGACTTCCGGTCCCCCGGGTTCCTTGATCGAGATTGCTTTCATGATGCTCCTCCGCGCACGTCCACAAGGGTGGCGGCGGTGTAGACGCCTGTCCGGCGTTGTCGAGGTGAAGGCGGAAGGGCACAGGGTCCGGCCCGGCCTGGGTGCGCCGTACGGCAGCCGAAGCGATGTGCGGGCCCGGCGTCGGCGGGACCGGCTGCCCTCAGCCTCAATGTGTACACCGCACACATTAGGGCGCGGAAGTGAGCAGCGTCAACATTGGTCGAGCGGTCAGCCTGCGACGCGGGGCTTCACGGTGCGGACGGGGTCGAGGTCGGCTGCGCGGCCAGCAGGGCACGAACGGCGGCACCGACACGGTCGGCCACTGCGTCGGGACTGGAAGCGTCCAGCTTGCCGTCGAGGTGCAGGACCGCCAGACCGTGGACCAGGGCCCACACGGCGGTCGGCAGCGCGTCCGACGTGACACCGGGGAACGCACGCCGGGCGAGGCTGTCCACGTACCCGGAGATCGCGGCGGTCGCGGCGACCCGTTCGTCACTGCCCGGGTCGCAGGGTTCCGAGAACATGGCACGGAACAGCGCCGGATGTTCGAGCGCGAAGGCGACGTACGCGACGGCGACGAGAGCCATGTCGTCGGGCGACGCGGGTGCCGGGTGCGCGGCCAGGAGCTTCTGCGCGAGTTCCCGGTAGCCCTCGGCGGCGACCGCGGAGACGAGTGCGTCGCGGTCCGCGAAGTGACGGTAGGGAGCCGTGGGCGACACGCCTGCGCGCCGCGCCACGGCGCGCAGGGACAGCGCCGCACCGCCGTCCTGCTCCAGCAGCTCCCGGGCGGCGCGCAGACAGGCCGCACGCAGGTCGCCGTGGTGATACGAGGCATTCGACCTGGGCATGATCACCTCTCGGAAGTTGCCGCTGCTCAGACTGCCACTCCGATGTGAGCAGAGCACACATCATAAGAGATCAGCAAAGGCGGTGGCGCACCTTGCTGCGGGGGGGCGACGGCACAGGGGAGGGTTTTCGCCCGCACCTGCACCAACGATGCACCAACGGCAGGCGCACGCCGAAGATCGCAGCCGGCCTGTTCGTGATCTTCGGGAGGCGCCCGCGCACCGGCACCGCATCGCGTGTGACAGCGATGTACGGAACATGTCACAGGGCTCGTACCACCGGGCGCGGGCGCTTCCCCGGAACCCGGCCGGGTGGGATGTTTACCGGCCGGAGCGGCCCGCAACGGGCCGCCGGGAGGGATCGGGGTGGACACCTTGACGCACGAACAACTCCGCACCAGCAATGACAGAACCGCCGCAGGGGACCGAAGAACCGGCAGGGGCGGCAGGAACGGCACAACGCGGCGCGGCCGAGCGGCGGTGGCCGCCGCGGTGCTCGCCATGTCCGTACCTCTGACCCTCGGCGCCGCAGGTGACGCGGGGGCGGCGGGCGACCATCCGATCGTCTTCGCCCGCTACACCGCGGCAGCGCCCGTCGAAGACCTCTACGCGATCTCCTCCGGTGGTGGCACGCCCGTCAAGCTCACCCACACCTCCACGGTCAGCGACGTGATGCCCACCTGGTCCCCCGACGGCAAGCAGGTGGCCTTCGTCCGTTACGGATCCGGTGGCGCCATCGACGGCATCTGGACGATGAAGTCCTCGGGCAGTGACCTCAAGGCCGTCCCCGGCACCAAGGGCGCCTCCGACCCTGCGTGGTCCCCGGACGGCAAGCGGATCGCCTACGCGAAGCCGGTCGGCACCCAGCGCGAGATCTATGTGGCCGACGTCGACGGCACCCCCGCCACCCGGCTCACCCACACCACGGCGGACGACCTCCACCCGACGTGGTCCCCGGACGGCAAGTACCTGGCGTTCAACCGTGCGGACGCGGGCGGACACAGCAGGGTGATGCGGATCCGGCTCTCCACCCTGGCCCAGACGGCGGTCACCGCGGCCGGCTCCCACGACTGGACCCCCGACTGGTCGCGCACCGACCGGATCGCCTTCAGCCGCGTGGACTCCTCGGGCTTCGCCCACCTCTACGTCGCCCGCCCCGACGGCACCGGAGTGCACCGCATCACCGCGGCCCGCCTCAACGACAAGAACCCCTCATGGTCCCCGGACGGCAGCCGTCTGGTCTTCACCCGAGGCGGTGGCGACGACGCGGACCCCGAACACCTCTACCTGGTAAAGGCCGACGGCACCGGACTGACCCAGCTCACCAAGACCGACTCCCATGACCTGGAGGCGGACTGGCGCCCGTAGGGGCCCCTCAGCGACCCGTGGTCGGGAACAGCGGGAGAGCCGCCGTCGCCGGACCGGTCCCGGCGAGCCACCGCCCGGCCGCGGGTCGCACAACGCCCGCCCCTCCGGGGCTGACCTCGGTCTGCATATCTCCGTGGCCCTGGCCTCGCAGCTGCGGCAGCCTGCCGCCGTGCCGGCAGAGCTGCGAGTACACGCAGGCCGTCACTACGCCGTCCACATCCACAGTGGTGACGAGCACGTCGTCCCCTACGAGATCATGCGCTGGTTCATGGAGCAGGTGGCCGACCAGGTGGAACGCTGCCGCGTCGCGTTCGAGCAGGGAAAGTCCGGGGCACTTGAATGATCAGGCTCCGCCCGGGATTTCAGAGTCTCGCGGCAGCCCGCTGGAAGCTCCGGAACACATGCGCGAACGGAATGTCTTTCAATGTCTCCGCGGGAATCGCGGCATAGTCCTCACCGTGCATCGCGCGGAACTCCTCGGCGAAGAGCAGGCCCAACCGGTAGTACTCCTGGATGAATTCAATGTCCGGCGGTCTGAAATCGTGCGGGACGCGCAGTCCGAACCGGCCCAGCACATTCCTGAGAAACGAGACCACCCCGGGGATTGTCACCTCGCGAATCTCGTCCAGGCCGGGCACCGGCCTGGAGCAGGCAGACGTCCTTCCGCTCACGGACCGGGCCGACACTCGGCAGTCCCTCATTAAAACCGCCTGCACGACGGCGGCACTGTACTCGTCCTCGAACCTGAAGGTGACGGGCCATTCCCTGTCGATCAGAAGCACGTGGAGGAGGTCATGCTTGAGAACCCTGTCCTTGACCTTCCCACCAGGCGACAAGTACACGATATTAAAAGTGGGGAGCGCACCCATGGACGCCATGAGGACGTGAAGAACACTGTCGTTCATTTCCGGCACACGGACAGGAAAGTGGAACCGTCCGCGAGCGTCAAGCGCCTCCCCCGCCGGCGTCATTCAACTCCTTCGCCTTTGTCGGCGCCGCCGGGCCGATCGCCCTGCACGGCGCGGCGGGCGCCCGGTACTCCCTGAAGGGATCCGGGCGCCGCCTGCGCGTCAGCCGTTGTCGGGCGTCATGCCCTCGATCATCTCGGCCAGCACGGTCCGTCGGTCCTCCCCCGGCCGCGCCCGCAGCGGACGGGCCAGGCGCGTGCTGTCGTAGTGCCAGCGGTGGTCGAGGTCCCGAGGGACCTCGTCGGTGTCGTGGAAGTCACCGCAGGTGCCCAGGAGTTCCGTGAGGTCGTGTGCAAGGTCGCGCCAGGACACATGACCGCTGACGGCGTTGGCGACGCCGTGCACAGGGCGGTCCAGGCACTCGGCCACCGCGCGGGCCAGGGCGGCCGCGTGCACCCACGCGGCCCCGTACCAGGCGTGTCCGCCGGTGCCGGAGCGAGGGAGTTCGATCGGTTCGCCGTGGCGGGCGGCCTGGTAGAGCCTGCCGACAGCGCCCCAGCGCAGCTGTTCGCGCAGCCGGTCGTGCGCACCCCAGACGATCGGTGACCGCACGGCGCTCGCTCCCCCGCGCCCCTCGGTTCCCGCGGCGCCCAGCACCATCGCCTCGCAGTCGAGTTTGGCCTTCCCGTAGGGGCTGATGGGCTCGTGGGGCGGTGACTCCTCGGCGACCCGGTCCGCCCGGGGGTGTCCATGGGCGTCGATGCTGCTGACGAACACGAACGGGCCGTGCCGCCAGGCTTCGGCCATCGTCTCCATGGCCGCCAGGTCCACCTCGGGCCGGGTGAAGGTGCAGGCGGCGTGGACGATCGCGTCCGCGTTCGCGACGGCGTCCCGCAGCCCGGCCAGGTCGGAGAGATCTCCCTCGACGACATCGACGCCCTCGGTGGTGATCAGATGAGCGGACTCGGGCCGGGCCAGGGCCAGCACGGGGCGGCCCCGGGCGGCCAGTTCACGCAGGACGAACGCGCCTACGCCGCCTGTCGCCCCGGTGACCAGCACGGTGCCCGGGCGGATCTTCAGGGAGCGGGCCGGCCTGCTCGCGGCCTTGGCGGCGGTCTGCTGCGCTGCGCGTTCGTCGAGGAGCGCGGTGAGTGCCCGGGGCGTCCGGGCCTGGAGCACATCGAGGCCGGTGAGCGGTAGTCCGACCTCCGTGCGCAGGCGTTCGGCCAGCTGCACTGCGATCAGGGAGTGGCCGCCGAGGGCGAAGAAGTCGTCGTCGGGTGACGGAGGGGAACCGAGCAGCGCGGTGAAGGTCTCGGTGACGGCTTGGGCGCGGGGGCCGGACGGGGCGCTCGGCGTGTGCGGACCGGGCAGGCCGGTGCGGTCGAGCGCGCCGGCAGCCGTGCGCGGCAGCACGTCGAGCAGCGTGACCGTGGCGGGTACGGTCTCGGGCGCGAGCGAACGGCGCAGCAGACCGAGCAGTTCGTGTCCGGACGGGCCGACGCTGTCGTGCAGGACGGCATAGGCCACAAGGGGCCCCTCGGCGGCCTTGACCACCGTGGCGTCGGCGACCTGCGGGTGGGCGCGCAGGGCCTGTGCGGCCGGGTGGCCGGCGCCGTCCGGCGCGCCGGCTTCCCCGGCCGGTGAGGACTGGGTGGCCGCGCCCATCCGGCCCGTCGGCCGGGACCCCGCGCCGGAACAGGCACCGGCCTGGTCGCACGCTCCGGGGACGCCGCCGGCCTCGCCGCGCAGGCCGGGGACGTGGCCCGCGTCATCGCGCCTGCCGAGGTCGTCGCCCGCGTCATCACGGGTGCCGGGAACGCCGCCCGCGTCATCGCGCCGGGCAGGAAGGTGCGGCGTGGCGGAACCGGGCGTCGTCCCGGACACGGTCCCCGTCCGGAAGCCGGGCTGATCGGTCAGCCTGCGTTCCGGGTCGGACGCCGCCGCGTCGAGCAGGGCCGCGTAGTCCCGTGCGGTCGCCTGCGCCACGGCGTCGTCCAGTGCGTTGCGGTCGTACTGGACGAGTGCCACGGGATGTCCGGCATCGCCCACCCCCAGGCCGTAGGAGAGGGTGAACTTCGCGCCGTCGGTGGGGACGTCGACGTACTCGGCCGACGTACCGGGCAGCCGGAGCACCGTGGGCTCGCCGAGGACGTCGGAGGTGACGCGGATCAGTGCGGTGCCGTCGGCGCCGCGCGCTCGGGCGCCGAGGCGTTCGAGGACGAGGTCGAGGGGGATGTGCCGGTGGCGCTGGGCCTCCAGGAGTGCGTCGCGTACCCGCCCCAGCAGTTGGGCGAAGGACGGGTCGCCGGAGGTGTCCACCCGTACGGGCAGGGTGTTGACGCACAGGCCGACCAGGCCGCGCATGGCGGTTCCGCTGCGGTGGGTGCCTGCCACGCCGATGACGAGGTCGTTGTCGCCGGTGAGGCGGTGCAGTGCGGCGAAGGCCGCGGTGAGCGACACGGCGAAGAGCGTGGCGCGCCGCTCGGCTCCCAGCGCCCGCAGGGCGTCGGGCAGGGTGGGCGCGAGAGGCACGGTGTGTACGGCTGCCGGACGGGCGGCGGCGTGCCGCGTGACCGTCGTCGGCAGGGGCAGGCGGGGCGGGTCGGCGTCGGCCAGCAGGCCGCTCCAGTGGGTCAGTTCCGCCTCAAGGCCGGGGATCTCGTCGTGCTCGCGGCGCGCATGGTCGGCGTACTGCGGCGGTGTGGTGAGTGCGGGCCGGCCGGTTCCGTCGCCGGCCGCGGTGTGGAGGGCGGCGAGTTCGTCGGCCACGGTTTCCAGTGAGCCGCCGTCGACGGCGATGTGGTGGAACGTCAGCAGGACGGTGTGGTCCTGGGGTGCGTGGCGCAGGACGAGTGCGCGTACGGCCTCGCCGGCGGTGAGGTCGAACGGCCGGGTCGCCTCTCGCTGCAGCAGCGCCGGGGCGTGCGTGGCGGCGGTGTCGACGACGGGGACGGGGACGGTCTGCGGTGCCGGGAGCACTTCCTGGTAGGGCTCGCCGTCCTGCTCCTCGTAGCGGGTGCGCAGGATCCCGTGGCGGGCCACCAGCGCGGTGAGGGCGGTGGAGAACGCTGCCGGGTCGAACGGGCCGCGGACACGGGTGGCGAACGGCACGTGGTAGGAGTCGCCGGCGCCGCCGAGCCGTTCCATCAGCCACATGCGGCGCTGGGCGCGCGAGAGCGGAACGCGGCCGTGGGGCAGGTCGGTGGCGGCCCGGGCGGTGTCCTGCGGTGAGCGCTCGTTCCCGCCCGGGGCCGCGCCGGTGTCCGGGGCGGCCGTGGTGCGCCGGGCGGCTCCGGCGCGGGCCCGGCGCAGCAGTTCCCGCTGGAGTTGCTGCTGCTGGGTGCGCGCCGTGGAGTCGGCGTCAGTGGACATCGCTGTGCTCCGAGGTCTCGGGGTGGAGGTCGCTGTGCGCGGCCATCAGGGCGCGTTCGACGAGGGCGGCCTGGGCGGCGACGGTCGGGGCGGCGAAGAAGTCGGCGAGGGCGAGCTCGATCCCGAGTTCCTCGCGCAGGTCGTCGGTGACGGCGAGGGCGAGGAGGGAATGGCCGCCGAGGGCGAGGAAGTCGGCGTCGGCGTGAGTGACCTCGTTGCCCAGTGCCCGGCTCCACACCTCGGCGACGGCCTGCTCCAGCGGTGTCATCACCGTCGTGGGCGTGTCCGTGGAGCTGTTCTCGGCCGCCCGGGCGCGTTCGGTCAGCGCGCGCCGGTCGACCTTGCCGGACGGGGTGAGCGGGAGCTGCTCCACCACGGTGACCGCGTCGGGCACCAGGTGGGCGGGCAGGACGGCGGTGAGCCGCTCGCGCAGCGCTGCGGGAGGGGGCACGGGTCCGGGGGCGGCGACGACGAATGCGACGAGGCGTGCCTCGGGGGTGCCCGTGCGGTCGACGGTGACGGCCGCGTCGTCGACGTCCGGCTCCCGGCGCAGGGCGTGTTCGACCTCTGCGGGTTCGATGCGGAAGCCGCGGACCTTGACCTGGTCGTCGTTGCGGCCGTGGAACTCCAGTGGGCCGTCGGGCCGCAGGGAGACGATGTCGCCCGTACGGTAGATGCGCCCGGCGTCGGGGTGGTCGACGAACCGCTCGGCGGTGAGTTCGGGCAGGCCCGTGTAGCCGTGGGCGAGTCTGCTGCCGCCGATCCACAGTTCGCCCCGGTCGCCGTCCGGGACCGGGCGGCCGTCGTCGTCCAGGACGTGCACGGTGGCCCCGGCGATGGGCCGGCCGATCGGTATCGGTGCGTCGCAGTCGCGCTGGGTGACCCGGTGGGCGGTGGCGAAGGTGGTCGTCTCGGTCGGCCCGTAACCGTTGACGAGCTCCAGCCAGGGGAAGGCGGTCAGCACCTCGCGGGCGTGCGTGGCGGCCATGGCCTCGCCGCCCACGACGACCGAGCGGAGCTGGGCGAAGACGCGGGAGCGCCGGGCGGCGAGCTGGTGGAAGAGGGCGGTGGTGAAGAACGCCACCGTCACGCCGTGGCGTTCGACGTGCCGGGCCAGGTCCTCCAGGGAGGGCCGTTGCACGGTGCAGACGGCGACCGCGGCGCCGTTGGCGAGCGCCCCCCAGACCTCGAACGTCGAGCCGTCGAAGGTCATGGGCGAGTGGAACAGGACACGGTCGCGGGCGGTGAGGGTGACGTAGTCGGGCGCCGTGACCAGTTCGGCGATGGCGGCGTGCGGGACGGCGACGCCCTTGGGCCGGCCGGTGGAGCCCGAGGTGAACATGATGAACGCGGGGCTGTCCGGGGCGGCTTCGTCCGGCCCGGCGCTCGTGGGGCGGTCGCTGTCGCGCTCCCACCGCCGCGGATCCTCGGGCAGGGCGAGGACGGGTCCGGTGAGCGCGGCCGCGTCCAGCAGCTGCGCGTCGCCGACGGTGAGCGTCACCTCCGCGTCGGCGATCATCGCTTCGGTGCGGGGCCGGGGCTGGGCGGGGTCGAGCGGTACGCACACGGCCCCGGCCCACCACAGTGCGAGCTGCGCGACGATCGTGCCGGCCGACCGGGTCGTCAGCAGCGCCACCCGGTCGCCGCGGGTCACCTTGTGGTCGCGCAGGTGTGCGGCGAGGGCCCGGCCGGCCTGGGCGAGACGGCCGTAGGTGAGGGTGGTGTCGCCGTCGACGACGGCCAGCGCGTTCGGGGTGAGTTCGGCGTGCCGCGCGACGAGTGCCGTCAGAGCCGCCGCCCGCGCGGGCGGCGGGACGTGTGCGGTGGTCGGGGCTCCGGACGGCACCGAAGGCGTGTGGTTCGCCGCGCCGGCGGACTGCGTGGTCGTGGATGTCATGTCAGGCTCCTGCCGGTCGCGGGGTCCGGCGCTGGTCGAGGAGGGCGGCGAAGGCGCGCAGGTCGGTGCTCCGCAGCAGTTCGTGGGCGCGCGGGCGTACGCCCGTCTCGCGCTCGACGGCCACGAGCAGCCTGGCGGCGACGACGGAGGTGCCGCCGGCGTCGGTGAAGTTGTCGCCGAGCGTGGTGCCGGGGCGGCCGAGGAGGTCGCGCACGGTCGTCAGGACGAGCCGTTCGGTGGGCGTGGCGCCGGCGAGATCGTCGGGAGCCGTCGCCGGCACTGCGGGGGCGAGGCCCTGAGCCGCCAGGGCGGCCCGGTCGACCTTTCCGTTGGCGTCGAGGGGGTAGCCCTCGACGATCCGCACGGCGGAGGGGACGGCCTGCTCGGGGAGCCAGGCGCGGACCGCGCCGAGCAGATCGGCGGCCGTGGGCTCGGCACCGTCGGCGGGACGTACGTGGGCCACCAGGCGGGCGTGGCCGGAGCTGTCGCGCAGCACGGTAACAGCAGCGCTGCGCACGCTGGGGTTCTGTTCGAAGGCGGCCTCCACCTCGGCCGGTTCGATCCGTACGCCGCTGATCTTGACCTGATCGTCGAGGCGGCCGAGGAATTCCAGGCTGCCGTCGGCCTTCATCCGTACCCGGTCACCGGTGCGGTAGAGGCGGTCGGCCGCGGGCAGCGGCAGGTCTTCCGGCGGGGCGGTGAACCGCTGTGCGGTGAGCTCCGGGTCGAGGTAGCCGAGCGCCAGGCAGTGGCCGCCGATGCGCAGTTCGCCGTCCTGGCCGCGGGCGACGGGGTGGCCGTCGTCGCCCGTGACGACGACGGTGACGCCCGGCAGCGGGGTGCCGATGGGCGGCGCAGCGGGGTCGCCCGCGTCCGCGTCGGTGCCGCGCATGGCGTGGGTGGTGGCGACGACGGTGGCCTCCGCCGGGCCGTAGGCGTTGTGGACGGTCGCGGTGACGTCGGGGCCGGGGCGGCGGCGCATGCGGTCACCGCCGACGACGAGGTGACGCAGCTTCAGGTCCTGCGGCCACGGCCGGTCCAGGAGCGGTTCGACGGTGGGAGTGGCCGCCACGGAGACGGTGACGGCGGCGTCGCGCCACCAGTCGGCGAGCACCTGCGAGTCCCAGCGGGTGTCGTCGGGGGCCGGGACGAGGGCGGCACCGGAGGTCAGTGCGGCCCACAGCTCCAGCAGGTGCGGGTCGAACGCGACACCGATGAGCAGGGACTGGCGGTCACCGGGTGCCAGGCCGGTCTCGTCCCGGTACCAGTCGAGGGCGACGGACAGCGAGGCCTCGGCCACGGCGACCGCCTTGGGGCGGCCGGTGGATCCGGAGGTCAGGACGGCGTACAGGGCGCCCTCGGGCGCACGCCGCGCGCCGCGGCCGTCCTCGGTGAAGGCAGCCACCGCGGCGGCAGGGGCGTTCACGCCGTCGGTGGGCAGGGGCAGCGGGACCCGCTCCCCGGCCCGGTGGTCTTCGGGCAGGACACCGGGGTCGCCGATGAGACAGGCGACGTCGAGGTCCTCGGTGACAGCCTGGGTACGGCGCTCGCCGGGGCGGGGGCCGAGCGGCAGGTAGACGGCGCCGATCCGGGCGAGGGCCACGGCGGTCACCACCAGCGCGGTGGAGCGGTCGAGGCAGACGCCGACCAGGTCCCCGGGCCGTATGCGCTCGCGCAGGGCAGAGGTGACGCGGGCGGCAGCGGTGTCGAGGTCCCGGTACGTCCAGGTCCGGTCGCCGTCGATGACGGCGGGGGCCTGCGGGGTCCGTCGTACCCAGTCCTCGAAGCGGGCGAGCACGGCGGTGGGTTCGGCGGCCGGGCCGTGGGCGATGCTCGACGCGGCACCGGTGCCGGTGCCGGTGTCCGTGCCGATTTCGGCAACGCCGGGCGCGGTCGCAGCGCCGGTACTGATACCGGTGCCGGTGCTGATGCTGGTGCCGGTGCCGCCGACGAGGGGCGCGGTCGTGATGCCGCTGCCGTCGGTGAGGAGCGCGGTCGCCGTTCCGGTGGCGCGGGGCGCGGGCATGGTGCCGGTGGCGCGGGGCGCGGGCGCGGTGTCGGTGGTGAGGGACGCGGCGGGGGTGTCGAGGGTGGGCAGGGACTGGGTCATCACGACTCCGAAGTGAGGGTGGCGGTGGCCGCGAGGGCGTCGGCCTGGTCGGCGAGCACAGGGTTGCGGAAGAGCACCTTCAGTGGCGGGCGGGTGCCCAGCCGGGGCTCCAGCCAGGCCGCGAGCTCGGCGGCGAGCAGGGAATGGCCGCCGCTGTGGAAGAAGTGGGAGCGGGCGTCGAAGCGGCTGTGGCCGAGGACCTTGCGCCAGCCCTCCGTGAGCAGGGCCGTCATCGGATCGTCCGGCACGCCGGCGGCCGCCGGGCCCTGCCCGCGCGCAGTCCCGGACACGGCCTCGGTGTCGGACGCTGTCCCGGACATGGTGTCGGTGTCGGACGCGGGACCGGACGCCGTGGTGGGCACCGGGTCGAGTGCCGCCGCGCGACGGGCAAGGGCCGTCCGGTCGGGCTTGCCGCCGGCGAGGGTCGGCATGGTGTCCAGCCGGGTCCACCGGGCCGGCACGAGGGGGCCGGGCAGGCGGCGGCTCAGCTCGGCGTGGAGCGCCTTCTCGTCGAAGTCCCCGCGGTCGGCGGCGTCTTCGAGGAAGCCGACGAGCCGGGGCCCTCCGGAGCTCTCACGGTCCAGCACGACGGCGCAGGAGCGGCCTCCGAGCGCCGCGGACGCCGCGGCCTCGATCTCCTCCAGCTCGATGCGGTGGCCGCGCAGCTTGATCTGGTTGTCGCGCCGCCCCAGGAAGTACAGCAGGCCGTCCAGACCGCGGTAGCCGAGGTCACCGGTGAGGTAGACGCGCTCACCGCCGAGCGCGTCGACGGTGACGAACCGGGCGGCCGTCGCCTCCGCGTTGCCCGCGTACCCCTCGGCGAGGCC
Source organism: Streptomyces sp. NPDC007971 (assembly GCF_042958635.1). NCBI lineage: Bacteria > Bacillati > Actinomycetota > Actinomycetes > Kitasatosporales > Streptomycetaceae > Streptomyces > Streptomyces sp. NPDC007971. The sequence continues at coordinate 19,558 of NZ_JBIBJK010000027.1, read as the reverse complement.
CGGCCCGGCGACGGCGAGTTCACCGACGGCGCCGGACGGCAGCGGCCGGTGGTGGGCGTCCAGGACATGGACGCGCTCGCCCGGCAGTTCGGTGCCGAGGGGGATCTCGGCACCCTCGGCCAGTGCCTCGCGGGAGACCTCGTGGACGGTGGAGCTGATGGCCGCCTCGGTGACGCCGTACACGTTGAGGACGGTGGCGTCGGTGTCGGCGAGGACGCCGCCCAGTGCCTGCGCGGGAAGGCGCTCACCGCCGAGGACCAGGAGCCTCGGTGCCCAGCTCTCGTCGCGCAGGACGGGCCGCAGGTCCTCGCGGGTGGCGAGGAAGTAGCTGGTGGGCAGGTTGGCGACGGTGACCCGGGCGGACGCGAGCAGGTCGGCGAGTTCCGCGCCGGTGGGCACCTCGTGCTCGGGGAGGACCAGGCACGCACCCGAGTACAGGGTGGGCAGCACTTCCTCCAGCGCCACGTCGAAGGACGGCTGGGCGAACATCAGCACCCGGTCCGAGGTGGTGAGGCCGAACCGGTCGGCGGTCGCGGTCAGATGGTGCTCCAGCGCCGCGCGGCCGACGGCGACCGGCTTGGGCGTCCCGGTGGAGCCGGAGGTGTGGATGACGTAGGTGGCTCCGGGCAGTACGTCCGCCTCGTGGGCACGGGGCAGTACCGGGGCGTCGATCCGGGCGGTCGGCAGTGCTTCCGGGAGGTCCGGGGTGCCGTCGCCGGTGAGGACCAGTGCCGGTGCGAGCCGCTCCAGCAGCAGGCCGAGCCGTGCCGGAGGGTCGGACGGGGACAGCGGGCAGTAGACGGCGCCGGTCCGCAGGCACGCCAGCAGGGCGACGACCGAGTCGGTCCCCCGGGGCAGGACGACGGCCACCGGCAGACCGGGCGTCACGCCCGCGGTGCGCAGTCGCTGCGCGAGCGAGCCGACGCGTTCGTCGAGTTCGCCGTAGGTGAGGCGGCGTGCGCCGCACAGCAGGGCGGGCAGGGACGGGTGGTGGGCGGCCGCGGGATCCAGCGGATCGCGGTCGGCCGGGACGGGCACGGCCCGGGCGGCCGGCTCCACCGCGGCAGGTGCCAGGTCGGCCAGCGGGGTCTCGGGGGCGGCGAGGTAGGCGCGCAACAGGTCCAGGAAGCGGCCGGTGAGCAGCCGGGCAACGTCCTCGCCGAGGAGGTCGGCGTCGTAGTCCCAGACCAGGGTCATTCCGGGCGCGCCGTGGCGCGGGGTGACGCCGCGCCGGTCGTCCGGCAGGAGCACCACATCGAGGTCGAAGCGGGTGGTGCCGGTGTTGAACCCCTCGAAGAGAGTGATGTCGAGGCCGGGTACGTCGATCTCGGGCAGCGGTGCGTCGTGGGCGCTGAACATGACGGAGAACAGCGGGTTGTCGGCGCCGGAGGTGTGCATGCCGAGCGCCCGGGTCAGCTCCTGGACCGGTACGTCCTGGTGCGGCAGGGCGCGGATGAGGGTGTCGGTGACCTCGTCCATGGTGTCCTGGGCGGGGGTGGTCGCGTCGAGGGCGAGCGGCAGCGGGATGGTGTTGACGAACATGCCGACGGCGTCCTCGTAGCCGAGGGGGCGGTTGCCGACGGCGGTGCCGATGACCATCCGGGAGCGGCCGCTGTGCCGGCGGAGGAGTTCGGCGAACAGGCCGAGGAGCGTGGCGAACGGGGTGAGGCCGCGCTCACGGGCGTGCCCGCGCAGCCGCTCGGCGAGATCGGCGCCGATCGCCTGTCGCAGCTGGCCGCCGTGGTGCCTGCGGCGGGCGCCGGGGCGGGTGAGGCCGGGCAGCGGCAGGTCGTGGGGCTGGTCGCGCAGTTCGTTCCGCCAGAAGTCGAGGGACTCGGGTGCGTACGCGGCCTCGGCCTGGGCCCGGACGTGGTCCGCGTACGACGGGGCGGGCGGCAGCTTCGGGGTCTCGCCGAGGACATGGGCACGGTAGACGCGGAACACGTCGTCGAGCAGGATCGCGAAGGAGTGCCCGTCGTGGATCAGGTGGTGCTCCACATGGACCAGCCGGTGGTGGCGCTCGGCGAGCCGTACGAGCGTCCAGCGGATCAGCGGTGCCTCGAAGGTGTCGAGCGGCGTCTCGGCCTCGGTGCGCAGCAGTTGCGCGAAGGCAGCCTCGGGGTCCTCTCCCCCGCTGAGGTCGACCGTGTGCAGCCTCGGCAGGCACTGCTGCGCGACCCGCTGCCCCGGTACGGACCCCGTGGAGGCGACGAGTTCGAGCCGCAGACCGGGGTGGCGTGCCAGCGTGGCGACAAGCCCCTGGCGCAGCGCCTCGGTGTCGAGGGTGCCCCACAGGTCGAGTGCGGCGGTGAAGTTGTAGGCGCGGCTGCCGGGCTGCATCTGCTCGTGCAGCCAGACGATCTCCTGCGAGGAGGAGAGCGGAAACATGGGCGATCCCTGAGGTCGTCGGGGCGGTTTGCCGGTGCCGGTCCCGGTCGTGGCCGGCACGGTCGTGCGGGCGGCTTCGCGGGTTGCGCGCAGCCGTGTGGAACGTGGGGCGCGGGGGTGGGCGGTGCTCCGGGTCGTGGCGGTGCTGTGCCGCGAGGGGCGCCCCGGATCCGCTCGTGCGGGGTGTGCGGTGGTGCGGGGTGGCTCCGGGCGGGAGTGGGGTGGACCCGGGTGGTGCGCTGCAGCCCGGTGAGGCGTCGGCTTCCCCGGATGCGGTGCGTTCCGGGGACGTTCGGGGTTCCGGGCACCTCTCGGTTCCCGATGACGTACCGAGTCCCGAGCACGTACCGAGTCCGGAGCACGTACCGGATTCCAGCGACGATCCGGACTCCGGCGACGTTCCGGGTCCCGGTGACGTTCCGGTTCCGGGCGGTGGAGCCTCGCTTCGGGGAGTCTCGCCTCGGGGAGCGTCGTCGGTGTCGGCCCGTTCGGATCTTGCCGGCGGGGTGCGTGCGCCCAGGGGGGCGGGGTCAGTTCACGGCCCGCTCCGACGGGCACAGCGCCTGGGTGAGCGCGTCGAACGCACCGTGCGCGGTGTCGTCGTCGAGGACCGCCCGGTCCCACACCATCCGCAGACGGATCTCCGCGCCCTGGGTGACGGACACGGCGAAGGGACCGCGGACCTGTCTGCCGTCGACGTCGGCCTCCCGTCCTTCGACACCGGCCAGCACGAGGGGAGGCCGGCGGCTGTCGTCGTCCACGGTCAGCAGGCCGTCGAGGCTGCCGGTCCAGCCCGAGCCGGCGGACCGCGCGCCGGCCACGACCGCGTCGAAGGGCGCGTCGGCCCGGTCGAGGTCGTCCCACCAGGCGTCGGCCGTCGCCCCCGCGGCGGAGTCCTGGCCGGTGGTGGCCGGGAAGACGACGGTGTTGAGGAAGCAGCCGACGACCGTCTCCGCGCCGGCGGGACGGCCTCCCCACGGGTAGCCGAGCGGGACGACGTGGCCCGGACCGTACAGCGCGCGGGCCGCGGCGCGGCAGGCGTCGAGCAGGTCGGGGAAGGGTACGCCGCCGTCGTGCGCGGGCAGCACGGCCTGCGCGGCGCCGCTCGGGAGTGTGCCGTCCGGCACGCGGTCCGGGCGGGGCGGCGGGGCCTGTGCGCGTAGGGCGCGCAGCCGGTCCGCCCAGTACGCGACCGCCTCGGGCGTCTCCGCCCGGTCCTCGGCGGCCAGTTGGAGCAGGACGGCCTCTCGGTAGGCGACCAGTTCGGCCTGTGTCTCCTCGGGCGAGAAACGGGCCGCGCCGGCGTCCTCGGCGTATGCGGCTCCCAGGTCCTCGACGATCCGGGCCAGCGAGCGGCCGTCGCAGACGGCGTGGTCCAGGACGACGGCGAGGATGTCCTCCTTGCGGTCCTCGTCGTCGCGTGCGAGGAACAGCCTCAGCGGTGGACCCTGCGGATCCCAGGCGGCCAGCGCGCGACGGAGCGTGTCGGCGGGCCGCTCGCCGGGGGCGGATGCCGGCCGGGTCACGCAGACGTCCGGCTCTCCGACGCGCAGGACGGGGGTCCCGCGGACGACGACGGGCCGCGAGCGCAGGGCGGTGTGCCGCGCGGCGAGCCGACGGGCCGCTGACCGCAGGCGTTCGGGGTCGATGGTGTCGTGCGGGAAGGCGAAGAACATCGGCACCACGTCGGGGCGTCCCGACGGGTCCAGTGAACGCACCAGTACGAAGCGGCGCTGTGCCCCGGTGACGGGCAGCAGGGCGCCGGACCGGTCGCCGGCCGTGTGATGCCGGTAGCGGGCCAGGTACTGGCTCGTGATGCTGAGCACGTGGTCCTCTCTGTCGTGGCCGCGGTTGCACGGAGCGGGGCGGTGGGTGCCGGTACGGGCGGTGTGCGTCCTGCCTTGTACCGGTACCGGGCGATGCGATGGGGGCGCGGGGCGGTGCCCGCGCAGGGGCAGGGCTGGCGCGGGGAGGCCCTTGCGGGACCGCGCGCGTGGTTCAGCGGGTGGGCGCGGGGGCGGTCCGTTCGCCGCCGTCCGCGGTGGCGGCCTTGGGCGGTGTCTCGTCGGCGGCACCTGCGAGGGGGTCGTCCGGTCCGGGCAGGTCCCGCATCCGGCGCAGCGGGGAGAACAGCAGGGGCAGCGGTACGGCGAGGAAGCCGGCGGCGCACCAGGCGAGTGCCGTGCGCGGCCCGAAGGACTGGGCGAGGGCGCCGCCGAGGAGTGCTCCGAGCGGCAGCGTGCCCCACATGAGGAAGCGCAGGGTGGCGTTCATCCGGCCGAGCAGCCGTGGCGGACACAGCCCCTGGCGGAAGCTGACCTGGGAGACGTTGTAGACGACGGCACCGAAGGAGGCGACCGCCGATCCGGTGGCGAAGAGGGCCGCGCCGAGGACGCCGTGACCGGACAGGGGCCACAGGAAGGCGAACGGCCCGGTCACGAGGACGGACAGGAGGATGACCCGGGCCTGCCCCAGTCGGGTGGCGAGGTGTGCGGCGCCCAGGGCACCCAGGAGCCCTCCGACGGCCGACGCGGACATCACCAGCCCGAGCGCGCCCGGCTGCAGCCCGACGACGCGGACGAGGTAGACGGTCTGCGTCGCCATGAGGACGGCCGTGCACAGGTTGGCGAGGCCGGTGGTGAGGGCGATGACACGGAGCAGCGGATGGCCGGTGACGAAGCGGATGCCCTCGCCGATGTCCTTGCGCAGGGAACCGCCGGTGGCCGGCTCGGGCTGTTCCTCGGGCTGTTCGACGCGCAGGAGGAACAGCGCGGAGAGTGCGTAGCCGATGGCGTCGACGATGACGGCGAGGTGCGCCCCGGCGAGCTGGACCAGCCCGCCGCCGACTCCGGGGCCGGTCACCTGGGCGGTGGAACGGACCGTCTCCAGAGCGCCGTTGCCGGCCACGAGCTGGTCGCGGGGCAGGATCTGGGGCAGGTAGCTCTGGTGGGCGACGTCGAAGAACACGGTCGCCACGCCGGTGACGAGAGCTACCGCGTAGAGCTGAGCCATCGTCAGGACGTGGGCGAGCGCGGCGACGGGGATGCTCGCCATGGCCGCGGCGCGCACCAGGTCCGCGCGGATCATCAGGGGTCGCTTGCGCATGCGGTCGGTGAGTGCCCCGGCGGGCAGCCCGACGAGCAGGAACGCGGCTGTCTCCGCGGCGGTGAGGAGGCCCACCTGGAAGGCGGAGGCGTCGAGTTCGAGGACGGCCACGAGGGGCAGGGCCACCAGCGTGACCTGGGCACCGAGCTGTCCGGCGGCCGCTCCCGCGAGCAGCATCCGGAAGTCGCGTATGCGCATCGGGCCACCGGCGGCGGCTCGGGATGTGACGGACATGTGAACGACACTCACTGAACGGCCGATCAGGAGTCAAAGCATCCCGGTCAGTTTCGGTCGATTCTTGCGCCTACTTGGCGGCAAGTCAGGAAAACTTTCGCCGTATCCTACGTACCTCCACATGAATGCCCGCCACCCGGCACGCACTGTCCGACAGGCACACACCCGAGGGGGCAGGGGAGGCGGGAGTGAGGCGACCAGCCTCCCGCACGCAGAGTAACTGCACGGATCCTGACCGAAAACACTCACACGCGATCAGACCCGTGCGGAATCATCCATTCCGTCGGCTAAGAAGCGTATGCGGCGCCGGCCCACGCGCACCGCAGGAGGCCCGGCAGGTGGTCACGGGACATCCGCAGGCAGCCGGGCCCCGCCCGGAACGCGCATGCCCGGAGGCCGGTCCTTCGTCCGCCCGCCGCCGCCGACGCCGAGGCCAATGCCGACGCCCACGCCAACGGGCGGGCTGCGCCTCGCAGTCCAGAACCCTGCCGCCGATCCGAAGGATGCCGCCCACTCCCCGACAGGCCATGCCCGATGAGCCCCTGGAGCGAGCGAGTGCCCTAGGGTGCCGGCCTCGTCCCCGACCCGCCCGACGACCGCGCACGAGCACGAGCACGGAAAAGCTCGGCGCGCTACCGCATCACCGGTGCTGCGGGCGCCATTCGAAGAGCAGGATGGTCACGTCGTCCCGCAGTTGGTTGCGCTGGTAGTCGAGGATGGCGTGGATGAGCAGCCGCAGCACCTCGGCCGGGCGCTGTCCGGCGGCGGAGGAGCGGATGATGAAGTCGGTGAACCGGTCGAGGCCGAACTCCGCCCCGTCCGCGTCACGGGCCTCCAGGACACCGTCGGTGTAGAGCAGGACGCAGTCACCGGGTTCCAGGGTCGTCTCGTGGACCTGCCGGGCTTCCGGGGCAAGCAGGCCGGCCAGACCGATCGGCGGCTGCGGGGAGCTGTCCAGCACCCCGGCGAGCACCCGTTCGGCGCGGATCAGCAGCGGCGGGGGGTGACCGCAGTTGACCCAGCGCAGCACCCCGGTCTCGGCGTCGAGGCGGCACAGCACGCCGGTGCAGAAGTGGTCGGGCAGCCACTGGGCGATCGCCTGGTCGACGGCGGCGACGACATCGGCCGGGTCGCCACCGCTGCGCCGGGTGTTGCGCGCCGCCGCCATGGCGACCGACGTGGTCAGGCCGGCGGTCAGATCGTGGCCCATGCCGTCGAGGATCATGGTGTGCAGCAGGTTCTTGACCACCGAGTGGTCGAAGGCGTCGCCGCCGATGTCGTACGCCGGCTCCAGGACCGCGGTCGATACGCACTTGCTGCTGCCGATGGTGTGGGGCGGCAGGAAAGCGCGCAGCATCTCGGTGGGCAACTCCATGGTCGCGGTGCGGGTACGGCCGGCGAGCCAGTCGCTGTAGGCGCGCTTGGAGGTGATCAGCATGGCGAACAGATGCGCCAGCATCCGACTGCGGCGCATCCGGATCGCGTCGAGCGAGGCAGTCCGCACCGCCAGCACTCCCAGCCGCTCCGCACCGTCGACCAGAGGCATCCAGAGGATCAAGCCGTCGTCGGCCTCGGCCACCCGCGGGGAGACCGTGCGGTACGCCCAGCCGGCCGACGAGCGGTCCACCGGCAGCGGTTCCAAGGCCTCGTCGAGAGGAACGAGCAGCTGTTGTTGCAGGTCGACGAGGTAGATCAACGCGGTGTCCAGGCCGAGGGACGAGGCACACCGGTTCGCCAGGTCGGGCAGTTCGACCGGCAGGGCGGTCTGCGCCTCGACGATCAGCTCTTCCAGCCGCTTCTCGTCGACGTCGGTGTCGGGACCAAAGGACGCGTGCGGTGGGTCCGACACAGGATCACCCCTTCCTCGCCCAGTCTCACACCGATCCCGCCGCCTCTCACGTCAGGCGAAGCCCGTGGCGAGGGCGGAGAGCGGCCGGGCCGATCACCTGCGCCGGCCCTGCGCGCCTCGTATGCGGTGAGACGGAGTAGCTGCCCTTGCACCACGCTGACCTGCGGGGATGATGCGAGCAGACGGCCTTTGCCGAGTGGATGGGCGAGGCGGTCATTGCTGGATAGAGTCGTCCCGTTACATCTGGTTGTGGGGACAACCAAAGCGCCTTTCGGCTGCCTACGTCCTGGGGAGGGCCTGCAGCACATGAGTCGTCGCTCTACCGGTCTGGTCGGTGTCTGGGCTGAGATCCAACGGCAGCAACAGCGCCGGCTGGAGGCCGAGGCCAGACGGCGGAGACAAGAGGAGCAGCAAGCGCGGGCCCACCAGCGCCGAGCCGCCCAGAGCCACCGCGAATACCGCCAGGCGCAGGCGCAACGTCGTACGGAGGAACTGGACGCCCAGGTGGCCTCGCTCCAAGGCCTTCTCGCTGCCGGTTGCCAGGCACCGGTCTTCAGGGCGGCCACACTGATGCGGACCGAGGAGGTACAGCCCTTCGCGCCGGGAGCGTCAGCCCACCCCGTACCCATGCCGAACCCTGCCCTGTACCAGGCGCAGGGTGGCTGGACGGCGGGTCGGCGCGCGCAGGCCGAGGCGGGAGCGCGGGCGCGTTTCGAACGGGACCGGCAGGCCGCACTGGCGGCGGAGACTCAGCGCCGGCAGCAGCTTGCTGCATCGCAGCGGGAGTACGAGCGGTGGGCGAGTGCCCAGCTCGCGGAGGTCCGCCGGCACAACGCCGGCGTTCGCGAGGTGACCGAGGGAGTCAGACACAGAGACCCGGAGGCGGTGGTCGAGTACTTCTCCGCCGCTCTCTACGCTTCGACCGCATGGCCCGAGAACTTCCCTCGGCAGATCTCCGCGGCGTACGACGCGGAAGCGCGGCAGCTCGTCCTCGACTGGGAGCTCCCCGGGTACGGTGTGGTCCCCGAAGCCCGGTCCGTGCGGTACGTGGCCTCCCTCGACCAGGACAAGGAATCCCCTCGTCCGGTGGGTCAGCGTCGAGCCCTGTACAGAGAGGTCGTCGCGCAGTCCGTGCTGCTCGTCCTGCACGAACTCTTCGCCGCGGACGACACAGGAGCCCTCGAGTCCGTGGCCTTCAACGGATTCGTGGACGAACACGACCCCACGACCGGTCGGCGCGGCCACCTCTACCTCACCACCGTCATGGCTTCGCGGTCGTCATTCCGTGATCTCCACCTGGCGCAGGTGGACCCGGTCACCTGCCTGACCGACGGACTTCGAGGGCAGCTCTCGGCGCGGCCGGACCAGCTCGCCCCCGTGCGGCCGAGCCGCCGGCCACCAGAGGTCGGCAACCGCGTTGTCGCTCATGGCGGCGATGACGAGCCGGACCTGTACGCCATGGATCCGATCGCGTTCGAGCACCTCGTGGCCGACCTCTTCCGGGCCATGGGGATGCAGGCGGTGACCACCCAGCGCTCCAACGACGGCGGTGTCGACGTCGACGCGCTGGATCCGGCACCGATCAGGGGCGGGAAGATCGTCGTGCAGGTGAAGCGCTACCGCAACACGGTGCCGCCCACGGCCGTGCGGGACTTGTACGGGACCGTGCAGGACGCCGGTGCCAACAAGGGTGTCCTCGTGACGACGTCGGGCTTCGGCTCCGGCTCGCGCACCTTCGCCAACGGCAAACCCCTGGAACTGATCTCGGGCCCGGAGCTCGTCGATCTGCTGCATCGTCATGGACTGCGTGGGCGACTGGGCGATGGAGGCCGCCCCACCACGGCGCAGACGACCCCGCCGGGTGCGGATGCCCGGTTGCCCGCCGACTACAGCATTCTGGGCATGTCATGGAGCGGAAGCGTCGCGTTGGACGTGTGCGCACTCGTCTGCCGGGGCAACCGCGTCCTCAGCGACGATCACTTCGTCTTCTTCAACAACCACCGAACGCCCGACGGCACGGTACGAGTGGTTCCTCCCACCGCCCCTGACAAGGCCGCGATCCGTGTGGCCTTCGACGAACTTCCGCAGGCTGCCGACCGGTTCGTGCTCGTGGCCGCCGTGGACCCGGAGACCGACCCCGACGCGGACCTCTCCGGCTTCACGGACGCGTGCATCCGGCTTCTCGACCCTGGGACGGCCGAACTGGGACGGCTCGACGTCTCCGACGGCAGACCCCGCGAGACAGCCCTGGTACTCGGTTCCTTCCGCCGAAGGTCCAACGGCGACTGGGACTTCGTCCTCGGCGGCAAGGGCTACACCGGCGGCCTGGAAGAACTCGTCAGGGACTACGGCGTAGAAGTGGAGTAGATCGTTCGCACCCGCTCCGGACGACTGCAGGCGGCTCCGGACATTCCGGCTCTGCCACTGGAACCGGGAGGCCGCACCGCCCGACCGCGCGCCGTCGAGCTGTCCCGGCCGCGCGAGGATGCCGAACGCGTCGCCAGGTCGTGTCCTCTGCAGCGATCGGATCACCCGCTGCGGTGGCTCCGGCAGACGTAGCTGAAGGTCCCTTCCGCCCCCAGCGGCTTTCGCTGGTGCGCGATCAGCAGGCGTGCGGTGCCGCGGAATCCGCCGGGTCCGCGCACGGTCCAGCGGAGGTGCACGGTGACCCGGCGTTCGCCACTGCGCGCCATGTGGACCAGCTCACCCGAGTCGTGACCGTCGCTGCGCAGCCAGTGGTACGTCACCGGGCCTCCACGGCCGTCAGTGGTCACCACACCGACCAGATCGGCGGTCTGACCGCAGTGCAAGCGACCGGTGGGGGCCTGGACTTCGACGGCGGTGACCGTGGAGGCGGGGGCCGGCCGCAGCAGCAGCCAGAGCAGGACGACCGCGGCGGCCACGAAGACGGTCGTGGCGATCCAGGCCCGCCGTACGCGGCGGTGGGAGCGGCCGTCGGGGGGCACGGGCGCCGTGCGCCATTGGGCGCGGAGGACATCCTGGGCGTCGACGGGAACGCCTGGGCCGAAACGCAGAAGAACCTCGCCGGTGGGGGCGGTCGGGTGGGCCTGGTGCGGGGTGCGGTTGCGACTGCCGAGGACGGTGGCCTGGTCGTCCCGGGCGGTGTCGGGAAACACCGTCTCGTCCGACATGTCGGCGGCCCGCTCGTACCTCTTCCCGACTGCCGTCTCGTTCCTCTGCCCGTCTGCTGTCTCGTACCTCCTCCCGTCCGCTCCCTCGTTCCGCTGCCCGTCTGCTGCCTCCTTCCTCTGCCCGTCTACCGTCTGGCGCCTCCTCCCGTCTGCCGTCTCGCACTGCTTGCCGTCTGCCGTCTTGTCCGTCGGCCCGTCGCACGTCTCCTCCCCCGTCGGAGTCGCGGTGAGCGCCGGGGTCGCGGCGGCCACCGCCGTGCGGAGTTCCGTACGTTGCAGGAAGCCCGCAGGAAGTGCAGCGCGTCCGGCGACCAGTGCGGCTCGGGCCGGCGCGAGGCCCTCGGTACCGGCGAGGGCGGAGCACTGTGCGAGAAGGGCGGCGGCGGGAGTGCCGGGAGCAGCCCAGGCCTCGCCGAGGGTGTGCGACAGGTCGGCCCACGCCGCGACGTCGGCCTCGCGGCGCGCGGAGTCCGGTGCGTCACCGAGCACCGTGCCCAGCGCGGCCTCGGCGAGCAGGGCGACGCCGTCCGGGGCCAGGACCACGGTGTCCGTGTCCAGCGTCCCGTGGGCGAGGCCGGCCTTGTGCAGGCTGAACAGGGTCTGCGCGGTCTCGTTCAGGACGCTGGCCGCGCTGCCCGCGTCGAGGCCGCCACCGCCGTCCGCCAGCAGGTCCGCAAGTGTGGGAGCCGGCGGCCGGGCGGTGATCAGCCACACCTCCCCCGCCTCCGCGACGAGGTCGACGGTAACGAGCACCCCGGGCAGACGCAGTTCGGCCACGGCGATCACCGCGGTCGCCAGGCGCTCGCGCGTGCCCTCCGGCACGAGCAGGGCACGGTCGATGCGGAGCGCGCCGAGCGAGTGCTCGTCGGACCGGCCGGGGAGCAGGGCGTGCCAGGTGCCGTGGCGGGCGTCCCGCGACCATCCCGACAGGGGCCGCCCGGCGACCGAGGTGGCTGTCGTCATGTCGTTCCGTTCTCGTTCTCGCTCGATACGGCGTTCGGTACAGCGCTCGGCCCGGGGTTCGTTACGACGCTCCGCGCGGCGTTCGCAACGGTGCTCGACGCGGCATTCGCAACGGTGCTCGGCGCGGGGTTCGCGACGGCGTTCGGCGCGGGGTTCGCGACGGCGTTCGGTGCTGCATTCGCGGCGACGCTCAGCATGGTGGTGCGTCCAGGGACGCCGTCTGTGGTCCGTTCACGGGCGCCGGGGTGCTGGTGAGGGTGACCATCCAGGTGCCCCGGCAGGGGTGGTTGGCGAAGTCGGCCTCGAAGGTCACGGGGTAGTGCGTGCTGCCGGACAGGTTCTTGGTCTGGTTGCCGTAGGGATCGGCGGGCGAGTCGACGTAGTAGTTCGCCGTCACGGTCACGGGCCCGGTTCCCGTGGTGTCGACGGTCACGTCGGCGATCAGCGTGCCCGGGGCCTGCCCTCGCTGCCAGGAACCGATGGTGAGGGTGACCGTGCCCGCTGTGGGCGCCTCCGTGCCTTCGGTCGCCGGAGTGGGCGGCTCCGCCGGCACGGCGGTGGTCAGGGAGGGGGTGGGCGAGGCCGACGGGCTGTCCGAGGGGGTGCCGGAGGGCGTGGTGGCGGTCGTCGGCGTCGGCGGCACGGTCGTCGGCGCGCTGGAGGGTGAAATGGCCGGTGGCGTGGCTGACTTGACGGCCGACGGCACCGAACTGACCACCGTCGTCGTGGTGTCGTGCGGATGGGCGGCCACAGCGGTCGCGCCGCCCGCGACGACCGCGAGCGCCACCGCTCCGGCGGCGGCCTTCCATCCGCTGCGCTTCACCCGGCCGAGCAGGGTGACGGCCTGCGCGGGCGCGTCCAGGGTCACCGTTGCGGTGAACGGCAACAACAGCGCCAGCAGCGCGGTGAGTTCGGCGAGTCGGCGGCGGCCGCGCTCTTCCCAGTCGGCGCCGTACCCCTCGGTGGCGGACCGTTCCAGCTGGGCGAGGAAGTCCTCGATGCCCGGCCGGTCCGCCGGATCCTTGGCCAGTCCCCTGCGCAGCAGTCCACGCACCGGCGCGGGTACGTCGTCCAGGGGGACGGGGGCCCGCAGATGCTGCAGGCGCAAGGCGGTCAGGTCGTCGCCGGTGAACGGGCGGCGCCCGGTCAGGCACTCGTGGAACACGGCGGCCGCCGCGTACACGTCGCCCGCCGGTCCGGCCGGTTCACCCTGCCACTGCTCGGGCGCCATGTAGGCGGGTGTGCCGGCGGCCTCGGTCTGGCGTCCGGTGCGTACGGCGATGCCGAAGTCGGCGAGCGCGCTGGTGCCGTCGGCACGGACCAGCACGTTCTCCGGCTTGTAGTCGCGGTGGACCACCCCGGCCGCATGAGCCGCGCCGAGGCCCAGCAGCGACCCCTTGAGCAGGACCAGGGCGGCCTCGGGGCCGGTCGCCCCGTGCCGGCGCAGCAGCCGGCGGAGGCTGACGCCGTCCACCGCTTCCATGACGATCGCGGCACCGGCGCGCGCTTCGACGTACTCGTACAGCCGCACCACGCACGGGTGGCGCAGTTCGCCCAGCAGCCGGGCCTCGGCGCGGAAGCGGGCGAGGAACTCCCGGTCGCCGCGCAAGCGCGGGCTCAGGTACTTGATCGCGACGGGGACGCCGGTCGCGGTGTGCCGCGCGAGTACGACCCGTCCGCCTGCGCCCTCGCCGAGGGTGCGTACGGGTACGTAGCCGGGCACGGCCCAGTCGCCGCGCCGATCGCCCTCGCCGCTGCTCGGATCCCTTGTCATGCCGTCCCCTCCATGGCCGCGCCCATCGCCGGGACGGGCGCCGCGCCCTTCGTGGCGCGACGGTGCCGCAGGCGGCGCATCAGCCACCGCGCGGGTGCCGACCACACGGGGAAGGCCACCAGGGCGACCACGAGGGCCTCGATCACCGTGGTCCACGGCGGGCTCAGCCGGCCGTCCAGCAGGTCACCGATCCGGGAGCGCCAGGCCAGCAGGGCCAGGGCCAGGAAGCCGTACGTCCCGCCGACGACCGCGAGGCCGTACGCGGCCATGCCTGCCTGCCGGGGGCCCGGGCGCCTGCCCGCGCGCAGGTCCTGCCAGAGCCCCTTGCGGAAGTACGCGCTCGCCTCCTCGCGCAGGCGCGGCACGCGCAGCGCGTCCGTCAGGGCCTGGTAACCGTCCAGCGGCATCAGGGGGTTGAAGTTGTACAGAGTGTTCAGGTAGAGCCCGAAGGCCAGGTGGAAGAGGACGGCCGAGGCAGGGCCGGCGGGCAGGAATGCCGCTCCGGCCGCGCACCAGCCGGCCAGCGCCGCCGTCGACAGCGGCCCGGACAGTGCCACGACCACCCGCGACCAGCGCGTGCCGAACCACATGTCGCTGGTGTCCACGAAGGCGAACGGCATGCCCATCATGAGCAGGAACCCACCGCGCCGGACCTTGCGGCCGTACGACTTCACGGCGAGCGCGTGCGTCAGCTCGTGCACGACCAGGGCGGACACATAGCCGGCGGCGATTAGCACCGGGCCCCACACGCCCGCCCCGCCGAAGTCCAGCAGGTGCTGGCGTCCCTGCGCGGCGAAGAACGCGACGAGGCCGCCGATCACCGACAGCCAGACCAGCATCACCCCGGTCCGGGTGAAGGACCGCCAGCCGAAGGCCTGGTAGAGGCGGGTGACGGTGCGGTCGAGGCCGGGGACCGACACCTCCAGTTTCAGCAGCGCCCGGTACACGGCTCGTCCCGCGCGGCGCCAGCCCGACCGCTCCGCCGCCTCGGGACGGCCGGGCAGGCCGCGCAGCAGGCCGGCGTTCGCGAACGCGGCGAGCGCCGCCTCGATGCGCGGCAGGGCGAGTTCGCCGAAGCGGTCGGCGTAGGCGAACAGCAGGTCCCGCACGGTGTTCTCGCCGTCCACGGCGTTCCAGAGGAAGACCTCTCGCTCGTCCAGTTCCAGGTACACACCGGTGCGGGTGTTGCTCAGCACCCACCGGGGTGCGCCGCGATCGGTGGGCACCTGCTTGAGCGCCCAGCCGGAGCGGCGCCGGGGACGCGCGGTGAGCGGGCCGTTCGCCTCCGGCGCCGCGTCCTTCACGGCGGTGGGAAGTTGGGTGAGCTGGGTGCCGACGACCTGGGTGCGCTGGCCGATGTGCGCCTCGCGGGGCTGCTCGAACACCAGGCGCACGTCGCCGACGGACAGTTCGGTGCCGTCGGCGAGGTGGGCCACGCCACCGTGCAGTTCGACGCCTGCCACGGCCGTACCGTTGAACGAGTCCAGGTCCTCGATCCGGAACCCCGACTCCGTGCGCACGATCCGGGCATGGCTGCGCGACACGCTTCCGTCGGGCAGGACGACGTCGTTGTCCGCGCCTCGGCCCAGCGTCGTGACCGGGCCGGCGAGCGGGACGAGCAGGGAGGGATCGTCGAGGCCGCGCAGGTGCGGCGCGGCGTACGACGTCGGTGCCGCGCCGCGGCGGAGAGTGCCGCAGTGCAGGCAGTACGGGAAGTCGCGCCGCACATGGACGCGGCAGGCGTGGCAGAGCATGGTTCGGCTCAGCCCGCGCCGGATCCGCTGATGAACGTTCCGTCGGAGAAGCCGCCCTCCGCGTCGGGGCCGGGGGCGGAGGGCGACAGGTGCGTGGAGATGTCGCCGATGCGGGAGGCACCGGGGAAGTTCACACCGCCGCGTACGGTCTCGGAGCCGCCGCCGATGGTTTCACGGCCGCGACCGCCGTTCTCACCGCTGCCCGGGTCACCGCCACCGGGTTCGCCGCCTCCGGAGGGGCGGTTGCCGTTCTCACCGCCGCCGGAGGGACGATTGCCGTTCTCCTCGCTGCCGCCGCCACCGCCACCGCCGGAGGGACGGTCGCCGTTCTCACCACTGCCCCCGCCACCCGGCGGACGATCGCCGTTCTCACCGCTACCCCCGCCACCTTCGCCTCCGCCACCTTCGCCTCCGCCGTGGCCGCCGGAGCCGCCCTCGTGACCGTGGCCGCCGCCTTCCTCACCGCCACCGCCGCCTTCACCCCCACCGTGACCGCCGCCCTCGCCACCGCCTTCGCCGCCGCCTTCACCCCCACCGTGACCGCCGCCTTCACCGCCGGAGGAGCCCCCGTGACCGGAGCCCTCCTCGCCGCCACCGCCTTCACCGCCACCACCACCGTGGCCACCACCCTCGCCACCGCCTTCACCGCCACCACCGGCTGCGCCACCACCGCCGTCACCACCACCGTGACCGTCACCCTCGTCACGGTCGAAGATGCCACCGTGGCCGAAGTGACCCGCGTCGCCGCCGCCCTCGCCGCCGAGGCCTCCGCCGTGACCGCCGAGGTCACCGAATCCGCCGGATCCTCCGAGGTCTCCACCGGATCCGAACCCGCCGGAACCGAGGCCACCGTCTCCGAACCCACCGTCACCGAGCCCGCCGAAGTCGCCCCCGGCGCCACCGCCGAAGCCGCCCGGGCCCTCGGAGCCGCCTCCGCCGAAGTCGCCGAACCCTCCGAAGTCGCCCTCGGCACCGCCCCCGGCATGACCGCCGAGCCCGCCAAGATCCGACTCGTCCCCGTTCCCCAATCCACCGAAGTCGCCGGCTTCACCGAACTCGCCGAACCCACCGCCCACGTCGGTCGGCGACTGATGGACCAGTCCCCCGCCGAGCAGGCTCTGGGCACCGGTAGCGGACACGTCGAAGGCACCGGTGGCCTCTTGGCCTCCAGCGGGAAATGGCGAGTCCGCCGCGTGGTCGACGGGGCCATGGTCGGCGGAGCCGTGGTCGGCGGAGAAGTGATCAGCGGGTATGTGGTCAGCGGACACCTGGTGGGCCGGAACGTCCGGAACGTCATGGTGCGTCAAGGCATGTGCCGCGCTGCCGAAGAACAGGGACGACTTGGACAGTCGCGGGTCGAGTGCGGCCGGGCCCCCATCGGATCCCGACTCGACGCGGAGGGAGCGGAGTGCGGTGACCTGGTCGGGTGTAAGGCCGAGTCTTCGGGCCACCTCATCGGCGTCCCCGTCGAGTTCGGCCCTGAAGGCCGGGTCGACGGCAAGGCGGGTCATGGCGTTGTGGAAGGCGTTGTCGGTCATGTCCTCGGTCTCCGTGGGTCGTCGCGCGCTGATGCCGATCCCGGCGGAGCTGAGGATCCCCCCTGGTCGGCGGCAACTGCCATTTCCGGCCATCCCCACCGATGCCTGCAGGGACGGTTATAAGGGGCATGACCCAACCCGCGCAAGACCAGGAGCAGGGCACGCGACGAACGGATGCCGACGGAATCGCGCCACCGACCCGGCCCACCTCGTCGGCGGCGCGGCAGTACGGCAGTGCGGTGGCGCGACAGTACCGCGGCGCGACAGCGAGCCAGAGGTCCGAGAACCCGCACTTCCGGCTTCAGGGCCGAGAACCCGTCCTTTCGGGAGTTCGAGGCGCCGGCGCCGCCGCCGGGACGACCGGCGTGGCCCGTCAGGTCCCTCGAAGTGGCCGCACGGATCCTTGCTCCCCGGCAGCCCTCCCCGGTCCGCGGCATCTGCGGGGAAGCCGGACTCGGGCGCCGCACGCCCGCGCAGGCCGCCGCGACCGAGGAACGCGCCGGTATCTGCGAAATCCTGGACTATCTTGACCGGGTCATTACCGTTTCATCCCGTGATATCGAATATACGTGCACGCCGCGGTGGGAGAGTCGGAGCGGCACTGGTCGCGCTGTCCGCACTGGCGGCCGTGGTGACAGGCAGTCAGCAGGCAGCAGCAGACACCCTGCCGCCGCCTCCCGACGGTGGGCCGAACGGCGGAACGTTCCGGGCGGTGGACCACTCAGGTTTCCATCTGTACCCGCGTGAGATGCCAGGCGTCGCCCCGGGGCCGAAGGGCGACCAAACGGCCAGATCCGTGATCGAGGGCGTGGAGGCGACCAAGGCCGTCTCCGTCGTCCCACCCCTGAGCGTCGCTCAGTCACGTCAGCACGTCGGCCGCACCCTGTGCAAGACGACGGGGATCAACGGCGTCTTCAAGTACAACGGATTCTGCTGGGACTCGGCGGACGAGAACACCAGCTCCTGGTCCGACACCGGTGGCTGGCACCCGCAGGGCATGACGGCTTCCCACGAGGCCTATGACAGCGGCACGGTGGACGGCCATCACCTGTACATGCAGGCCTGGTACTACGGCAAGGGCAGCACGAAGGACACCCACAAGGGGGACCTGAAGGCCCGTCTCTCCATCCTCGAGTCCACCGGCAAGGACTGGAGCTATGGACACGTGCTGCTCGTCAGGCCCGTCGGCAGCAGGGACAAGCCGGACTTCCAGGCGGTGCCGGACGTCCACGCCGACGGTGTCGTCTGGTATGGCAACAGGCTGTTCGTGGCGAACGGCGGCGAGCTGCAGATCTACGACCTGAACCACCTGTGGAAGATGAGCTCCGTCGCCGACGGCGTGGGCATGAAGAACGGCGTCTCGTCCGCCGACCACCACCAGTGGGCCCTGCCCATGGTCGCCCGCTACATGACGCGCACCAAAGCCCAGGAGGACAAGGACTCCAACAAGAGCCCGCGGGCCTGCGACGGCATGATCGCCTGCCTGAGTTCCCTCAGTCTGGACCGCTCGGGTACACAGCCGCGCCTGGTGTCCGGGGAGTACCGGAGCAACTCGGACGAACTGCGGTACCTGAACCCCCCGCAGTCCATCGACAGGCGCGATGCGCGCGTGATCACCTGGCCGCTGCAGTACATCGGCGAAGGAGGCTCATCGCCGGTCACGGCCACGTCCGCCCATGTGGCTCCGGTCCGCCAGCTGCAGGGAGTGGCCACCGACGGCACCTACTTCTACCTGTCCGCCGAGTGCAGGACCGGCTACATGGGGGACACCCGGCCTGGGGACGACGGCAGTTACTCCTGCATCTGGCGCGCCGAGCCGGACGGTGAGACGGTGCCGCTGACCCGGACCCCGCCCCTCACCCAGGACCTCAACTACGATCCGAACGCGGGCCGTCTGTGGGGCAGCAACGAGAAGACCGACTATCGCGTCGTCTTCTCGATGCAGCCCAGGCGGATCGACAGCGCCACCTACCTGAGCAATGACTACAGCGCGCTGTGTGCCGGTGTGGGCAGCAAGACCGTCAACAGCGCGACAGTCGTCCAGTGGGGCTGCAACACAAGCCAGGACGAGCTCTGGGTGTTCGGCGACACCACCGACTCCAACGGCAAGCGGGCCTACGAGCTGCAGAACGCGTACTCGGGCAAGTGCATGGGCCCCGCGTCGAAACTCACCGACGGTGCGGGCATGGTCCAGTTCACGTGCAACGGCGCCGTCGACGAGAAGTGGTGGTACGACCCGGACACGCACGGGCTGCGCAATGTCTACTCGGGCAAGTGCCTAGCCCTCGGCTCGCAGGCCACGAAGGGGTCCCAGTTGATCCAGTGGACCTGCAACGGCGCCCAGGACGAGAAATGGTCCAGGACAGCTCGCTGAGCAGGGTGTCCGCAGCCCCCACCCGACAGGCGGCATGCCCGAACGGGCATGCCGCCGCCCGTCGGACGGCGGCGTCCTCTGCGCGCGTCCTTCCAGTTGGACGTTCTCTTCGGCGACGGTGTGGACGTCCAGAGCGGGCGCATAGGATCGCCGGCATGGCACTGCGACCTGTTCAGGTGAACATAAAGGCTCTTGATGACGAGGCCGTCGGCCGCTTCTGGGCGGAGGCGCTCGATTGGGGTGTTTCCAGCGAGGGACCGGGCGTGACCAACGTGGAACCCGGCGGCGGCTTCGTCTGGCCGGACCCGGTCGCCGTCTGCATCGACGTCGTTGCCGTCCCGGAGCCCAAGACTGCGACGAAGAACCGTGTGCACCTCGATCTTGCCACCACCTCTGCGGCCCATCAGGCGGAGTTGGTCGCGCGCCT
>NZ_JBIBJK010000026.1:0-142930 GCF_042958635.1 Streptomyces sp. NPDC007971 | reverse complement strand
AGCTGCTCGACCTCCTGGAAGGACCCCGGGTCCAGGAGCAGCTCGATGCGCTCCCGCGCCGTCAGCTTGCCCTTGGCGTGCTGCGCCTCGGTCGCCTTCTCGCTGGGGCCCGCCACGGCCTGCGCACGGATCTCGTGCAGCTCGGCGACCCGCCCGCGCGCGTCCGTCGGCTCGCCGGTCGGCTCACCCGTCGTCTCTTCCAAAACGGTCATGTAGTGACCTTACGAAGGACGCCAAGGAAAGCGAGCCGTCGACTCCGTACAGTCTCCAGCCCGTTTTCCTGGTACCACCGAACAGAACCAAAACCGCATGCAGCCGTTCCGACTGCTCAGAGGCCGCAGGTGTTGTAGGAGGGCCACAAAGACGTCACCGGAGAGTCACCTCACATTCGTGGGTGGCACATGCCATCCCTGGAGTGACACGGAGCCTCAGACGGCCCCCCGTGGAGAGGACCTCGACGGTGTCGTCGGCGCGGACGACGGAGCGCACCGGACGGTCCCAGACGACCTCCAGCGGCGCGCCCGTGCGGGGCGGCTCGCTCATGCACAGGGTAGCGGTCCCCGCCCGGCGCCTGACAAGCACACTCGCGGGCGCGGAGACCGCCAGGTCACCGGCTTCCTGCGCCTCCCAGAAGTTGGCGGCGGTCAGTCCGCTCGCGGGTACGGCCACGGCCTGGCGGCGGGCGTCGTTGGCGAGGACGCGCAGCCAGTGGCGGTCGGCGGACCGGGCGGCGACCTCGGCACGGGAGGCGCCGGGCAGCAGGACGTAGACGTAGGCGGCGTCGGCCGGATCGGTGCCGTGGTCGAGCCAGAGGGTCTGCCAGCGGCGGGTGCGCCGCTCGGTGGTGCTGGTGGTGTTGATGTCGGACCACGCGCCGCTGCGGTCCTCGCGCAGCGTGCGCAGGGCGCCGCCACAGGGCAGGAGCCAGCCGCCGTGGCCCTCCAGGTGGGCCCAGCCGGGGCCGCGGACGAAGGCCTGGGTGCCTTTCTCCCCCAGGTTGCGGTTGTCGACGACGGTCTCGACCGGGACGCCGTCGGCGCAGCCGATCCCGGCGCCGAGGCAGACGACCGCGTCGGTGAGGAAGAACCAGGACTTGCGCGCCTGAAGCGTCGAGCCGAGTCCCTTCAGGTGCTGGCCCACGGCCGCGTACGTGCCGTCGGTCGTGCCGCCGACCCAGCGGACGTCCGGCCGGGGGGCGCCCCACTCGCCGCCCGCCCGGTCGGCGAGCCGCTTGGTGGACACGGTGGTGCCCGGGAGCCGGTACCAGTCGACCGTCGGCCAGAACCAGTCCGTGTACTGGTCGCTCGTCCCCTCGGGCCACCAGGAGAGCATTCCGGAGCCGGTGTGCCAGCCGCGCGGGTTCTCGCCGTTGCCGCACTCGTAGTGCGCGATGCGCTCGTCGGCCATCGAGAGGGCGGCGGTGAAGCGGGGGCCGCGGTGCACGGCCCGCTCCATGGCCGGGAAGAGGTGGGTACCGGCGGGTTCCGCGGCGGCTGGCACGGGTGCGGAGGCGACCGTGTGCAGGCGGGCGAGGTCGGCCACCCCGAACTGGCCGGCCGTCAGGACCGGGGTCACGGTGTCCCGTTCGATCCAGCCCTTGATCCTGCCGTACCAGCGTTCCCGTTCCGCCGCGCTCGCGGCGCCCGCGAGCAGGGCGACGGCTGCGATCAGGGCCTGTCCGTGGTAGTGGTCG
The DNA here is from genome assembly GCF_042958635.1 of Streptomyces sp. NPDC007971. Lineage (NCBI taxonomy): Bacteria > Bacillati > Actinomycetota > Actinomycetes > Kitasatosporales > Streptomycetaceae > Streptomyces > Streptomyces sp. NPDC007971. Next base: position 141,237 of record NZ_JBIBJK010000026.1, on the reverse strand, counting down.
CTGCGCATGAGGTGCAGGTCGTCGGCGAGCAGGTAACCCCGGCTGACGGCACGGCCGTTGACGCAGTCCATCACCAGTCCGTCGTGGATCAGCGGCGCGAAGGCGCGCTCGACGCTGTCCAGGACGTTCTGCCGGGCCGGGTCGGTGACCGCCCAGTCGGAGCCGGCCAGCAGGGTGAGGAGCCGGCCGAGGCCGTCGAGCAGGACCTGGCCGTACGTCCCCGAGTAGGCGACCCAGGTGTGCTGGACGAAGGAGCCGTCGGCGTGGAGCCCGTCGCCCCGGGTGACGTACGGGAAGACCGGCGAGAGGGCGTCCCGGGCCAGCGCGATGCGCTCGCCGGCCCGGCCGAGGATGCCGCGCAGGACGACGGAGCGGCACAGGTCGACGCGGTTGGCGCCGGTGGAGGTGCCGGAGTAGTCGGTGAGCATCGCGTCCGGGATGAAGTGGTCGACGGCCGCGCAGGCCGCGGCGATGCGGGCCTCGCCGAGGTGGTCGTGGAGCGCGGCCGTGATGTCCATGAGGAGCCGGGGGCTGCCGATCTGCCACTCCCACCAGTTGCCGTAGCGGGTGGTGGCGGGGTTGTAGACGGTGGCGGAGAGGTGGTCGAGGCCGCGCAGGACGGCGGCGAGGAGGGTGCCGTCGCCGGTGACGCCGGTGCCGGGCTGGGTGTGGGCCTGGGCCATGGTCCACAGGCGGTCGTAGCTGAAGGTGATGCCGGAGGGCGGGTCGAAGGGGTGGCCGGGCCAGAGGGAGTCCGGGGACGGGGCCATGGTGGCCCGGAACTCCCGGGCCCGTTCCCCGAGTCCGGCGAGCCGGGAGGCGTACGGCTCGGCACTCGCGTCGTAGCCGGTGCCGAGCGCGAGGCCGAGCCAGCGGCTGCGGAGGGTGTCGTAGGGGTCGGCCGGGGCCGTACGGGCCCTGGGGACGGGGGCCGCCGCGAGGGCGGTGGCCAGCAGGAGTGTGCGCCGGGTCGGTCCGTTCGGGCCCATGTCGCCGGTCACCGCCCTCCGTTCAGCAGCCGCCGCAGTTGTAGTACAGGGCGTCCCAGTGGTTGCCCTCGTCGGCGTAGACGTTGCCGGATCCGGACTGCCACTGCGGGTAGCCGTCGCCGCGCAGGCCGATGTAGGTGAAGTTGTTCTTGATGTACGACGTGAGGCAGGTGTTCTTGCCGTAGTCGAGCTTGTAGCCGTTCCAGTGGGAGTAGGTGCCGGAGGCGTGGCCGGTCTCGGTGCCGCCGGTGATGTTGAGGGCGCAGCCACTGGCCCGTCTGAGCGTCTGGGCGCCCTGCGCGGTGGCGAGGTTGAGCTGCTCGAAGGACGTGCAGGTGGAGTTGTTCCGGTCGGTGCAGTTGCCGGACGACGACCAGGTGATGCCCACGCTGCGGAACATCTGGGCGGCGGTCGCCTGGCTGATCTTGGTGACGGCGAAGGCGTCGGTGGCGGTGCCCACGACGGCGACGCCGGGGGCGACGACGAGGGCGAGTGCGGTGAGGGCGGAGCGGACCTTCATGGCCTTCATGGCCTTCATGGCCTTCATGGCCTTCATGGGGACCCTTCCTGCGGTCGGCCGTGCTTCCTGTCGGGGCGGCTGTGCAGGTGGCGCACGCAGATGGTGCCCGAGGTCCGCCCATGTCCACCAGAAGGCGCATACGGTGACTCCCGGTTACCGTGAAAACACGATGCCGATGATGTTGAAACTTGAACTGAATGGGTCTACTGTCGATTCCGTCAGATTCGTTGAACGTTAAACAGGTAACGTCGCGGTCGGCACCAGCCGGCCGCACCCGTCCCCAAGGAGTACGTCATGGGCATCTTCAGTCGTAAGGAAAGCAACTCCGCCGCCTCCGCGCCCGCCGCCGTCAGCCCCGAACTGGCCGCGCTGACCGGTGACTACACGATCGACCCGGCCCACACCACGATCGGTTTCGTGGCCCGTCACGCGATGGTCACCAACGTCAAGGGCAACTTCCACGACTTCACCGGGGCGCTGCACCTGGACGGCACGGACCCGGCCAAGTCCACCGCCACCATCGATGTGCAGATGGCCAGCGTCGAGACCGGCAACGCCGACCGTGACGGCCACCTGAAGTCCTCGGACTTCTTCAAGACCGACGAGTTCCCGGTCATGACCTTCCGCTCCACCGGGGTGGAGGCCCAGGGCGGCGACGAGTACCGCGTCACCGGCGACCTCTCCATCCTGGGTGTGACCAAGCCGCTCACCATCGACCTGGAGTTCAACGGCTCCGCGAAGGACCCCTTCGGCAACGAGCGCGTCGGCTTCGAGGGCAAGGCCGACATCCTGCGCTCCGAGTGGGGCCTGACCTGGAACGCGGCGCTGGAGACCGGCGGCTTCCTGGTCTCCGACAAGATCAAGCTGGTCTTCGACATCTCGGCGATCAAGAACGCGTGAGCCACCGGCGGTCCGCCGGCACCGCCACGCCCGGGCCCCCGGTGACCCGCCCCTTCGCTCCCCCGCGAAAAGGGCGGGCGGGCGCTCGCGTGTGCGTGCCAGGATGACCCGATGAGATCGCCCTCGGAACACTCCGAACGGTACGAGTCGTACGAACAGACCGACTGGGTCCACCTCACCTCGTACGCGAACCTGCCGGGCTGCCCCCGCCCCGTGTGCGTCCTGCTCGGTTGACTGCGGGAACGCGGCATCGACTGGATGCCGTTCGAGGGGCACGAGATACGGATCGACCTGATGTGCGGCAGGGACGCGGAGGGGCGACCGCACGGCACGTTCGGGCTGAACGTGGACGCCCGGGCGCTGCGGCGCCTCGGACTGCATCCCGGCCAGCCGTCCTCGGTCGTCGACGGTCCCTCCCCGCCCGCCTGGTGGCATGCCGCCGGTGAGCGTTACGCCACCCGCTCGGTGGTACGCCGGCGCCACGACGGCCGCTGAACCGGCAGCAGGTACCAGGACGCCCCGACCGACAGGAGCGCGCCCACGGCGATCCCGCCGAGACGGGTGGGCAGCAGGCCTTCCGCGTCCTGGCCGAACCAGCCGAGGAGCAGGGACAGGGCGGTCGTCATGCCGGCCGCCCAGTAGGCGTAGTCGAGCGGGCGTAGCCACAGGGCCACGGCCAGCACGGCGAACATCACCGCCACCGCCGTACGGCCGCTGAGGCCGGCGGCTGCCACGCCCGTGGCCAGGAGGGTGCCGGCGCAGGCGCCGAGGAGACGCTCGACCCCCTTGCGCAGGACGTCGGTCCGGCCGCGGTTGCCGCTCACCACGACATACGCCGTCAGGACCGGCCAGGGCCAGTGCTCGCCGTAGAGCAGCCGGCCGAGGGCGAAGGACGCGGCCACCCCCACCGCCATCTGGACGGCCATGCGGGTGCTGGGGCGCGGGCGCAGCCGGGAGACGCGCCGGGGCCCTGCCGGTTCGGCTTCGGCGGGCCAGGGGCCGTAGGTGTCGGCCAGCGTCTGGACCAGGCAGACGCAGGACCAGGCCAGGACGCCGATCAGGGCCGACCAGGCCCAGTTCACGAGTGCGTGCTGGGCGCCGGGCGGCAGGGCGGGGCCCGGCACGACCAGCAGCGCCACGAGCGGAAGCGTGATCAGGGTGCCCGCCCTGGTCGCGGCGGGGCCGTAACGGCGGATCCAGACGGCCAGGGAGAGACCGGCGGTGAAGACGGCCGCGCCGAGCCAGTAATGGGCGGCGATCAGGCGGCCGACCAGGGCGCAGAGTGCGGCCACGGCCGGCAGCAGGGCGAGTGCGGTCAGACGGCCGCGCCGGTCGGCCGTCCGCTGCGTCCTCGCCAGTGTCACGGTCAGGACGACCGCGAGAACCACCGAGTCCGTGTGCAGCCCGGCCGCGCCCTCCAGCCACAGGGCGATCGACCAGGCGAGCAGGACGGCTGTCATGGTGACGGCAGATTCGTACGCGTTGCGTATCAGTCTGTCGGACACAGGCCCAGAGTAGGGCGCACAGCAGTGTCAAAGAAGTACGCGTTGCGTATCATCCTCTGGTGTGGATCACCTTTCCGAAGCCGCGCGTCTGCGGCGCGGCGCCGTCCGGCTGAACCGGCGTCTGAGGCAGGAGCGCGGGGACGGGAGCCTCAGCCCCAATCAGCTCGCCGTCCTCGGCCATCTGCGTCGGCACGGGTCGGCGGCACCCGGCGATATCGCGGCCGAGGAGCGGCAGCGGCCGCAGTCGCTCACCCGGGTCTTCGCGGAGCTGGAGGCGGAGGGGCTGATCGCGCGGGAGGCGGGCACGGCGGACCGGCGCCGGTCCGTGCTCACCCTCACCGAGCCGGGGCGACGGGCGCTGGAGCGGGACATGGCCGAGCGGGACGCCTGGCTGGCCGAGGCGCTGGGCACGCTCGGCGAGACGGAGCGGGGGGTCCTGGCGCTGGCGGCGACGCTGATGGAACGGCTGGCCTCGACGGACGCACCGGTCCGGCACGACTGAGGCGCCATCGCTCGGTACGGCACGGCTGATGCCCCGCCGGCTGGTACGGCACGGCTGGCGTTGCGTCGCCCGCTCCGGCACGGCTGAGGCGCGGGCTGGTGCTCCGTCGCCCGGTGCGGGGTGTCAGAAGCCGCCGCCGAAGTCGCCTCCGCCGTCCCCGCCGCCGTCGAAGCCGCCGCCGTCACCGAACCCGCCGCCGAAGTCCCCGGAGTCGAAGTCGGCGCCCGACACGTCGCCGCCCTGATAGCCGCCGCTGCCGAAGTCTCCGTAGCCGGTGCCGTAGTCGGCCCCGTACGACGGGGTGGCCATCACGCCGCCGAGCAGGGTGCCGACGAGCAGGCCGGGCAGGAGACCGCCGCCGAAGTAGCCGCCGGCCCAGGGGCCGTAGGCGGGGCCCGCGTCCCAGTAGGGGCGACGCCCGTGGTCGGTGTCGACCTCGCGGATCACCGGGTCGCGGCCGTCGGCCAGGCGGGTGGCGTCCGCCGCGCAGACCGGGACCCGGCGCGCGGCGCCGCCCGGCGGGGCCCAGTCGGCATCGGTGGCCGAGGGGCCGTGGCGCGGGTCGAAGAAGCAGGGCGGACGGCGCTCGGGGAGGGGGCGGTGCTCGCGGCGGGCGGCGAGCTGGGCGAGGGAGAAGCGGCCGTCCTCCAGAGCCTCGGTGACCGCGCGGACGTCCTCCGGCCTGCGGGCGTCGGCCATGTACTGCTTCGCCTTCTCGTAGGCGTCCAGTGCCCGCTCGTAGTCCGCGCGCATGCCGTCGTCGGCGCCCGCCTCGGCCGGGTGGAAGTCCAGCCGGTCCAGTTCCTCGCCGAAGGCGGTGATGTCCTCGTCCACGACCACCCGCAGCCGGTCCAGGGCCGCCCGCTGCTCCTCGGCGCGCCGACGGCGGCCGCGGCGGACCAGTGCGTAGGCGCCGGCGGCCCCGGCCACCACGACCGCGCCGACGGCGATCAGGGCCGCGCCGGACACCCCGCCGCCCGAGCCGGGGGCACCCCAGGTCGAGGGGGCATGGCCGCCCATGTTGGCCAGGGCGCGGTCGGAGAAGTCGGTGAGCTGGGTCCTGGCCTTCTCGCCCTGGACGCTGGTGACGAGGTTCTGCACGGCGGCGCGCGGGACGACCGAGGAATCGGCGCGGGCGTCGAAGCGGTCGCCGAGACGGATGGCGTACAGGCCGGTGATTCCGGTGGCCGTGCGCAGGCCGGAGAAGAGGTTCCGGGTGGGGTAGCCGGCGGGCAGGACCGCGATGAACAGGGGCTTGTTCGCGTCCTTGATCCGCTTCGCGAGGGCGTCCGCGTCGGCGGCGGACAGCTGGGCGGAGGCCGCCGGATCGACGTAGACCGGGCTCTTGCGCAGGGCCTCGGCGATCGTGGAGACGCTGGTGGCCGCCGTCGCGCCGGGCGTCAGCACCGTCACGATCACCAGGGTCAGGGCGGCCAGCAGCAGTGCCGGGAGGCTTCGGGTCCGCAGGACGGCCTTCATCCTTCGACGCTACCCGAAGCCTCCTGAAATGGAGCATTCATCCCAGCCGGGCGACCTCGCCCGGCATCCGTGTGGGGCAGTCCCGCCGGCCGTCCCTGACAGGGCCCCTCGGCGGGGACACCGTGTCGGGGCCCTCTCGGGGATCCCTCCCAGGGACCCCTCCCGAAGGGACCCCCCTCGGGGATCTCTCCGGGAGGGGCTGGGCTATGCGGCCCGGTACGCCTCCGTCAGCTTCCGCACCGCCTCTGCGTACCTGCCGGTCAGCAGCAGGTGGTCGGCGTCCGCGAACGGCCCCGCGACCGCCTCCGTGATCCGCTGCCCGGCCTTCTGCTGGACGATCAGCCGCGCCCGGTCGACCGCCTCCCGTCCGGTCCGGTCGGCGCCCGCCCGCTCGGCCGCCGCTGCCGACGCCGCGAGCGCACGCAGGGTCGCCGCGCCGCCCTGCGGGACGTGGGTGAGGGTGGTCAGGCCCCAGCCGTAGGGGAACTGGGGGTCGTAGGACGCGTCACCGACGTTGATCGGCAGCTGGGCCTCGGACCTGGGCCAGGTGACGGGGAGTTGTCCGGTGAAGGGCCGGGTGCCGTAGAGGACGTCGGCGACACCCTCGCCCTCGGTGCCGGGCAGCCAGGACGCCACGAGCGCGTCGATCCCGTCGAGCCGGTCCCCGATCAGCTGGGGGCGCCCGGAGACGACCAGCACGACGCACTTCATGGCCGCGCAGACCTTGTCCACGGCGGCCCGGTCGGCGGCGGACAGCTGGAGCGAGTGACCGTTGCCGACGTCACCGACGCCCTCGGCGTACGGGGTCTCGCCGACGACGACCACACCGGCGTCGTAGCCGCCGGTCGGTGCCGAGGCGTCCTTGGACCAGGTGACGTTCCCGCCCGCCTCGCGCATGCCCTGGAGGATGGTCGTGCCCCGGGTGATGTTCCCGGAGGAGCCCTGCCAGGTGAGGGTCCAGCCGCCGGTCTGGTTGCCGATGTCGTCGGCGTTGGACCCGGCGACGTACACCTTCTCGCTCTTCTTCAGGGGCAGCAGTCCGCCGCTGTTCTTCAGCAGCACCTGGGACTCGGCGGCTGCCTGCCGGGCCACGGCCCGGTGCGCCGGGGAGCCGATGCGCGCGGCCCCGCTGGTGTCGGCGTAGGGGTGCTCGAACAGGCCCAGCCGGAACTTCTGGGTGAGGATGCGGGAGACGGCGTCGTCGATCCGCCGCTCGCTGATCCGCCCGGCGCGCACCTCGTCGGCGAGCGTCGCGCCGAAGTCCTTGTAGGTGTACGGCACCATCATCATGTCGACGCCCGCGTTCACCGCCGTGCGGACGTGGGACGCGTAGTCGCCGGGGAGCTGGTCGATGGCGTTCCAGTCGCTGATGACGAAACCGTCGAAGCCCATCCGGCCCTTGAGGACGCCGTTGATCATGTCCGCCCGGGCGTGCATCTTCACCGGGCCCTGCCCGTCGCCGAGCACGTCCAGGGAGGAGTAGGACGGCATGACCGTGCCGATGCCCCGGTCGACGGCGGTCCGGAACGGCGCCAGGTGGACGGCCTCCAGCTGCTGCCGGGTGGCCTTGGTGACGCCCTGGTCGATCGTGTACGTCCCGGTGGTCGAGGAGCCGTACGCGGTGCCGCCGTCGCCGACGAAGTGCTTGGCGGTGGCCAGGACCTTGTCGTCGCGGCCGAGGTCCTTGCCGTTCGCGCGGCCCTGGAGGCCCTGGATGATCGTCTCCATGGACTGCACGAGGGCCGGGTCCTCGCCGAAGGACTCGTAGGAGCGGCCCCAGCGCTCGTCGCGGCTCACGCACAGACAGGGCGCGAAGTCCCAGGGGATGCCGGTGGCCCGTACCTCGGCGGCCGTCACGGCGCCGGTCCGCTCGGCGAGTGCGGGGTCGCGGGTGGCGCCGATGCCGATGTTGTGCGGCATGATCGTGGCGCCGGCCAGGTTGTTGTGGCCGTGGACCGCGTCGACGCCGTAGATCAGCGGGATCTGGAAGCGGGTCGCGCGGGCGCGCAGCTGGAAGCCGTCGATCATCTTCGCCCATGCCTCGGGGGTGTTGGGCGTGGGGGTCGAGCCGCCGCCGGAGAGGATCGAACCGAGTGCGTAACCGGCGACGTCCCCCTGGTTCGTCAGGGCTCCCCGCTCGGCCTGGGTCATCTGGCCGGCCTTCTCCGCGAGTGACATGCGGGACAGCAGGTCGGCGACGCGCTTTCGGACGGGCAACCCGGTGTCCAGGTACGGCAGTCCGTGCGCGTCGACGACGACCTGCGGGTTCTCGGCGGGGGCCTTGGCGCCGGTCACCGTGAGCTTCAGCGGAATCGTCCGGGCGGGTGCGGCGCCGGTGCCCTTCGCGGTCGGCACCTCGATCGTCCGTGTGGTGCCGGACGCCGTGCCGGCCGGGAAGGTGAGGGTGCCCGACACCGGCGTGTAGTCCTTGCCCGGGGTCGCGGTGCCGCCGGCGGTCTCGTACGTGACCGTCACCGGCTCCTCGATCGGGGCGGAACCGGTGGTGGCGACGGCGACCTCGACCGTGGCCGTGTCGCCCGCCCGGACCGTGTGGACGGCGGAGTCGGTGGTGACGGAGGCGCGCAGCGACTGGTCGGCCCTGCCGTACAGCTCGACGTCGTCCATCGCGAAGTCGCCCTTGGTGCCGGCCGGGAGGGTGACGGCGTACCCCCACATCTGCGTGAGGCCGAGGACGTGGTCGATGCCGCCGACGGGCTGGTAGTCGGTGCGGTAGACGAAGTCGGTGAAGGGGATCTCGATCTGCTTCCAGCCGGTGAAGTCGTCGGCGAAGGAGGTCGTCCACAGCTCGGAGGCCTCGCCGTTCGCGCCGCCGTCCTTGATCTCGAAGGCGATCTTCCTGGCGGTGTCCCGGCCGTCCCACCAGAAGCGGATGCCCCGGTGGGCGGACCAGTCGTGGGCGGGCTCGGTGGCGGCGAAGTCGTGGGTGAAGCCGCCGTAGCCGCTGATGTCGTAGCTGCCGGTGAGGACCTTGGTGCCCTCCGGTGCGTCGGAGCGGGCGGTCAGGTGCAGGGTCGGCGGGTCGTCGGAGTCGCTCCCCCAGGTGAAGATGCCCTCGGCGGGCTGGGAGGCGAAGGGGACCTCGCCCTCGAATCGGTCGACGGGAGAGGGTGCGGGGTCGTCCGCGGCGCGCGAGACGGCCGGGGACAGCAGTGCGGCGAACAGGACGGCGGAGACGAGCAGGGCGGTTCTTGGCATGGACCTTCCCTCGACTCTCTGGCTCACTCGGGCTCCCACGGTTCACTCATGACTTAGATCACGCCGTGAGTTAACTAAGGGCTCGCAGACCCGTCAAGACGTTCCGTCAGGAAGGGCCACGCCCCCATGAGGAGAACCCCCGCGCGCGTGCCCCAGTGGGTGGGGGACGATGAAGGAGTACGGCGCCCCGCCGGACGCCTCACGCCCGACGATTGCGACCTGGAGTGCGAGATGACCACAGCGCGGGACCTGTTGATCGTCGCCCTGGACGTGCCGTCCGCCCGGGACGTGGGCCAGGGCGACCTCTCGCTCGCCCTCGCCGGGGCGGAGGTGCTCGACCTCCTCGAAGTCCAGGCCCTCACTCTCCGGGAAGACAGCCTCGTCCCCTCCGCCGAGCGCGTCACCGATGACCGCCTGCTGGACGAGGCTCAGACCCGGCTCGTGAGGCAGGAACCGTACGAGACCGTCGAGGACTGGCTGTGGCGCCGCGGGCGCGGGCTGGCCTCCGCCTATGCCGACGCCCTGGAGAAGGAGGGGGAGAGCGGCGGGAAGCGCCGGCACCGGCTGCCCTGGCGCAGCGAGCGCACCGCACCCGCCGACTCGCCGGCCCGGCGCCACGCCACCGACCGCTGGAACGCGCACGAGCCCGTCCTCGTGGGCCTCGCGGCGGCCCTCGGCATCCAGGACGCGCCGCCGGCCGAGCGCACGGACTCCGAAGCCGCCGAGCGCGGGGACTCCGACACCACGGTCGACCCGGACGCCCTGGAGGCGGTCCTGGCCGCCGTCGGCGACGCCCTCACGGAACTGGAGGCCGTGCGGCAGCGGCGGCGCATCGAGGAGGACGCGTTCGACAACGTCTGGCGCGCCCCCTGAGGCGGATCGGGCGGGCGCGGCCCCTGGGGCGGACACCGGGGCGGACACTCTGGCACGGTCCCCGAGTCGGACACTCCGGCGTGCACCCGGGGCCGATCACTCGGCCGGTTCGACCCCGGCGCGCAGCAGGCCGTAGGTGCAGGCGTCCTCCAGGGCCTGCCAGGAGGCGGCGATGACGTTGTCCGCGACACCGACCGTGGCCCACTCGCCCGTGCCGTCGGAGGTGGAGATCAGGACGCGGGTGGTGGAGGACGTGCCGTGCTTGCCCTCCAGGATGCGGACCTTGTAGTCCACCAGCTCCAGCTTGGCCAGCTGGGGGTAGATCTTCTCCAGGGCCACGCGCAGCGCCCGGTCCAGGGCGTGGACCGGGCCGTTGCCCTCGGCCGTGGCCACGATCCGCTCGCTCTTGGCCCACAGCTTGACCGTGGCCTCGTTGGCGTGGCTGCCGTCGGGGCGGTCCTCGACGATCGCCCGCCAGGACTCGACCTCGAAGTACTTCAGCGGCCTGCCCTCGACCTCGGCGCGCAGGAGCAGCTCGAAGGAGGCGTCCGCGGCCTCGTACGTGTAGCCCTTGAGCTCCCGTTCCTTGACCCGCTCGACGACGCGGCCCACCAGCTCGCGGTCGCCGCCCAGGTCGATGCCGAGCTCCTTGCCCTTCAGCTCGATGGAGGCGCGGCCCGCCATGTCGGAGACCAGCATGCGCATGGTGTTGCCGACCAGCTCGGGGTCGATGTGCTGGTAGAGGTCCGGGTCGACCTTGATCGCGGAGGCGTGCAGGCCCGCCTTGTGCGCGAAGGCGGAGACTCCGACGTACGGCTGGTGCGTGGAGGGGGTGAGGTTCACGACCTCGGCGATCGCGTGCGAGATGCGCGTCGTCTCGCGCAGGTGGCCCTCCGGCAGCACCTTCTTGCCGTACTTCAGCTCCAGGGCGGCGACGACCGGGAAGAGGTTGGCGTTGCCGACGCGCTCGCCGTAGCCGTTCGCCGTGCACTGCACATGGGTCGCGCCCGCGTCGACCGCGGCCAGCGTGTTGGCAACCGCGCAGCCGGTGTCGTCCTGGGCGTGGATGCCGAGCCGGGCACCGGTGTCGGCGAGGACCGTGGAGACGACCGCCTGGACCTGGGCGGGGAGCATGCCGCCGTTGGTGTCGCACAGGATCACGACGTCGGCGCCGGCCTCGGCGGCGGTACGGACGACGGACTTGGCGTACTCGGGGTTGGCGCGGTAGCCGTCGAAGAAGTGCTCGCAGTCCACGAACACCCGGCGGCCCTGCTCACACAGGTAGGAGACGGTGTCCCGGACCATCTCCAGGTTCTCCTCCAGCGTGGTGCGCAGCGCCAGCTCCACATGCCGGTCGTGCGCCTTGGCGACCAGCGTGATCACCGGGGCGCCCGACGCCAGCAGCGCGTTGACCTGCGGGTCCTCGGCGGCCTTGGCGCCTGCGCGGCGGGTGGCGCCGAAGGCGACCAGCTGGGCGTACCGGAAGTCGATCTCCTGCTGGGCGCGGGCGAAGAACTCGGTGTCCCGCGGGTTCGCGCCGGGCCAGCCGCCCTCGATGAAGCCCACGCCGAAGTCGTCCAGGTGCCGTGCGATGGCGAGCTTGTCCGCGACGGTGAGGTTGATGCCCTCGCGCTGCGCGCCGTCGCGCAGCGTGGTGTCGAAGACGTGGAACGAGTCGTCGAGCTCGCTGGTTGCCGTCTCGGTCATGGTCTCAAGGCTCCTGAATGTGAATCTTCGGTCTTACCGGGATGACCGGCTCCACCGTCCCCCCAATACTCCCTCGCGCTCCGTGTCCCGGCTGGTGGTGGGCCGGAAAACGAAAAAACCCCTCGCGGGTGCGAGAGGTCTGCGCGCGGGTCGAGGACGACGATGGCCACCCGTACCTGGTCGTACGTGTGGTCACTGCGGACCGGCGCGCCTGCTGCCCATAATCATGGCGAACGAGAGCACGACGGCAGTCTGGCACAGCACAGCCCCCGGCTCACCGACCGTCTCAGGATGCGGGCGTCAGGCGTCCGGCGCGAGGAGTGTCTCGCCGAGGAACTCCCGCACATGGGTGATCACTTGGTCCCGCCCCGTGCCGCGCAGGCCGATGGCGACATGGATGGAGAAGCCGTCGAGCAGGGCGCGCAGCCGGGAGGCGTAGCGGTCGGCGTCGACGGGGCGGAACTCGCCGCGCGAGACGCCCTCGGCGAGCAGCGCGACCAGGTCGCGGTGCCAGGCGCCCTCGATGGCGGCCTGCCGCTCGCGGGCGTCGTCGTCGGCGTTCTGCGAGCGGTTCCAGACCTCCAGCCACAGCGTCCAGTGCGGGTCGCGGTGGCCGTCGGGGACGTACAGGTCGACGTACGCCTCCAGGCGCTCGCGGGCGGAGCCCGGGCGGGTGAGCAGGCGGCTGCGCTCGGCGCCGAGCCTGCCCTCGCTCCACTCCAGGGTCTGCAGCAGCAGTTCGTCCTTGGAGCGGAAGTAGTAGAGCAGATGGCCGCTGCTCATGCCGACCTCGCGGCCCAGCCCCGCCATGGTGAGCTTCTCCAGACCGCGCTCGGCGATCATGTCCATGGCGGTGACGAGAACCTCCTCGCGCGGCGGCGCGTTCCTCCGGGCACGGGCCGCACCGGCCATCTGCTGCTCCTGTGTGTCAGACCTTCGGCTGCTGCTGGGTGATGCAGTGGATGCCACCACCACCGGAGAAGATCGTACGGGCGTCCACCAGGGTCACCGTCCGCTCCGGGAAGAGACGGCGGAAGATCCCGGCGGCGATCTCGTCACGCGGGTCGTCGAAGCCGCACAGCACGACGCCGCCGTTGCACAGGTAGTGGTTGATGTAGGAGTAGTCGGCCCAGTGGCCGTCGGCCTCCAGGGCGGTCGGGGCGGGCACCTCGACGACCTCCAGGCTGCGGCCGTGGGCGTCGGTCGCCGACCTCAGGATGCCGATGACCTCCTGGGTGACCTCGTGGTCGGGGTGGGCCGGGTCCGGCTGGTGGTGGGCGACGACCACGCCGGGGCGGGCGAAGGCGGCGACGATGTCGACGTGGCCGAGGGTGCCGAAGCCGTAGGGGGGGTAGTCGCCGGTCAGGCCGCGCGGCAGCCAGATCGCCTTGCGGGTGCCGAGGTGGGCGTGGATCTCCGCCTCGACCTCCTCGCGCGACCAGCCCGGGTTGCGCTCGGGGCCGAGCTGCACGGTCTCGGTCAGCAGCACCGTGCCCTCGCCGTCGACATGGATCGCGCCGCCCTCGTTGACCAGCTTCGAGGCGTACGTCCTCGCGCCCGCGAGGTCACCGACGTACGAGGCGATCTTCGCGTCGTGCTCCCAGCGGGCCCAGTCCTGGGCGCCCCAGCCGTTGAACGTCCAGTCCACGGCGGCCAGTGCGCCCCGGCCGTCGGTGAGGAAGGTGGGGCCCATGTCCCGCATCCAGGCGTCGTCGAGGTCGCGCTCGACGGTCTCGACGCCCGGGCCGAGCAGCGTCCGGGCGTGCGCCGACTGGCCGGGGCCGCACACGACCGTCACGGGTTCGAAGCGGAGGACGGCGCGCGCCACGGACGCCCAGGCCATGCGGGACAGGCGGAGGTCGTCCGGGTCGTCGAAGGTGGGGTTGGGGCCCGGCCACGCCATCCAGGTGCGCTCGTGCGGGGTCCACTCGGCGGGCATGCGGAAGCCGTCGGCTGCGGGGGTGGTCATGTCCGGGGTCCTTAGAGGAAGTAGAGGCGGTTGAGGGAGACGGAGTCGGCGGGCGCGGAGCTGAGCGCGTCGCCGTCGAGGGTGACGAGGCCGGTGCGCCGGTCGACGTCGACCGCGCCGACGCGGTCGTTCAGCCGCAGGTCGGCCGGGCCGATGCCGCGGGTGCCGCGCACGGCGACCCGGCGGCGGCGGGTGGGCATCGTGTCGTTGCCCTGGTCCACTGCCGCCTGGGCGACGAAGGCGACGGAGATGTCGGCGGGGGTGGCGCCGTAGGAGCCGAACTGCGGTCCGAGGACGAGGGGTTCGCAGGTGTCGGTGGCCGCGTTGGGGTCGCCGGTCACGCCGTAGGCGGGGAAGCCGGACTTGAGGACGAGCTGGGGCTTGGCGCCGAAGTACTCGGGGCGCCAGAGCACGATGTCGGCGAGCTTGCCCGTCTCGATCGAGCCGACCTCGTGGGCGAGGCCGTGGGCGATGGCGGGGTTGACGGTCAGCTTGGCGATGTAGCGCAGCACGCGCGCGTTGTCGTCACCGGCGCCGTCGCCGTCCATCGGGCCCAGCTCGGCCTTCATCTTGCCGGCCATGGCGAAGGTGCGGCGGACCGTCTCGCCCGCGCGGCCCATGCCCTGGGCGTCGGAGGAGGTGATGCCGATCGCGCCCAGGTCGTGCAGCACGTCCTCGGCGCCCATCGTGCCGGCCCGGATGCGGTCACGGGCCATGGCCGCGTCGCCGGGCAGGTCGGTCTTCAGGTCGTGGACGGAGACGATCATGCCGTAGTGCTCGGCGACCGCGTCCCGGCCGAAGGGCAGGGTGGGGTTGGTGGAGGAACCGATGACGTTCGCGACACCGGCCATCTTCAGCACGTTGGGCACGTGCCCGCCGCCGCAGCCCTCGATGTGGAAGGCGTGGATGGTCCGGCCCTCCAGGACGCGCAGGGTGTCCTCGACCGAGAGGCACTCGTTCAGCCCGTCGCTGTGCAGGGCGACCTGGACGTCGTGCTCCTCTGCCACCCGCAGGGCGGTGTCCAGGGCGCGGGTGTGGGCGCCCATGTCCTCGTGCACCTTGAACCCCGAGGCACCGCCCTCGGCCAGGGCCTCGACCAGCGGAGCCTCGTGCGAGGACGAACCCCGGCCCAGGAAGCCGATGTTCACCGGCCAGGCGTCGAAGGCGTTGAAGGCGTGCCGCAGCGCCCAGGGCGAGTTGACACCCACACCCCACACCGGGCCGAACTCCTGCCCGATGACCGTGGTCACGCCGGAGGCGAGGGAGGCCTCCATGATGCGCGGCGAGAGCAGGTGGACGTGGGTGTCGACGGCGCCGGCGGTGGCGATCAGGCCCTCGCCGGAGACGATGGAGGTCCCGGTGCCGACGACGACGTCGACGCCGTCGAGGGTGTCGGGGTTTCCGGCGCGGCCGATGGCGTGGATGCGGCCTTCCCGGATGCCGATGGACACCTTGCGGATGCCCTGCACCGCGTCGATCACGACGACGTTGCTGATGACCACGTCGCAGGTCTCACGGACGGCGGCGGCCTTCAGGTGCAGCCCGTCCCGGGCGGTCTTGCCGAACCCGGCCAGGAACTCGTCGCCCGGCTTCTGGGAGTCCGACTCCACCCGGATCACCAGGCCGGAGTCGCCGAGACGGATGCGGTCCCCGGCGCGGGGGCCGTGCGTGGCCGCGTAGGCGTGCGGGTCGATGTGGATGGACTCGTCGATCTCGCGTCCCTTGGAGCGGCTCATCGTTCGCCTCCTTCCGGTGTCACTCCCAGATATCCGCAGGCAGCGGCCCTGCGCAGCGCCTCCTGCTTCGCTCCGGGCGCGTCCAGCGGCCCGTCGACCAGCCCGGCGAAGCCGATCGCGACGCGCTCACCGCCGATCGGGACCAGCCCGACCTCGGCGCTCTCCCCCGGCCCGAACCGGACCGAGGACCCGGCGGGTACGGCGAGCCGCATGCCGTAGGCCCGCTCCCGTACGAAGTCCAGGCGCGGGTTGGCCTCGAAGAAGTGGAAGTGGGAGGTGACCGAGACCGGCACGGTCGCGGTGTTGGCGACCGTGAGCCGGACGGCCGGCTCGGGGTCGGCGTGCGCCGGGCCCGGCAGCAGCGCGCCCGGGGCCTGCTCGCCGAGGCCGCCTCCGATGGGGTCGGAGACCACCGCGAGCCGGGAGCCGTCCTCGAAGACGGCCTCCACCATCACCTCGGTGACGACGTCGGCGACGCCCGGCAGAACGTCCTCGGGACCGAGGACCGACCGGGCCGCCTCGATGGCCTCCGCGAGCCGCCTGCCGTCCCGCGCCGCCTCGCAGACGGTGTCCGCGATCAGCGCGGTGGCCTCCGGCACGTTGAGCCTGAGGCCGCGCGCCCGGCGGGCCCGGGCCAGTTCGGCGGCTCCGAAGAGCAGCAGCCGGTCACGTTCCGTGGGGGTGAGTCTCACGACGCGGCACCTCCTTGTCTTCCACACTTTAGAGCATCACTCTAAACGCAGAATTCATGAAACAGAAGCATTGACCTGGGAACCGCGTTCACGCCACATTGAACGTCGCTCTAAACACGAAGGCGGCCGTCGAAGGAGACCAGCCATGCCGATAGAACAGCGCGGAGTCGACACCATCCCGGACGCGGAACGGACCAGCGGCCCGCGGGACCTGGTCTCGATCCTGCTCGGGTCCAACCTCTGCCTCGGAGTGATCATCTTCGGCTGGCTGCCGCCGTCCTTCGGGCTCGGCTGGTGGGCGTCGGTGACCGCGATCGTGGCGGGCACGGTGATCGGCACGCTGTTCACGGCCCCGCTGGCCCTGGTCTCCCTGCGCACCGCGACGAACCTCTCCACCTCCTCCGGCGCCCACTTCGGCGTGCGCGGCAGGCTGGTCGGCTCGGTCGTCGGCCTGCTCCTCGCCCTCGGCTACACCGCGCTGACCGTGTGGATCGGCGGCGACGTGATGCTGAGCGTCCTCGGCCGGCTCTTCGGGCTGCCCGCGGACGGGACGGCGTACGCCCTCGTCTACGCGCTGCTCGCCGCGGCGACCGTCGCGGGCGCGGTCTACGGCTACCGGGTGCTGCTCGCGATGTCCCGGGTGCTGGCGATCGGCATGACCGCCCTGCTGGTCCTCGGGATCTTCGCCTACGCCCCGCACTTCACGACCGCGGCACTGCCGGGAGCGGGCGGCTATCTGCTGGGCTCCTTCTGGCCGACCTGGTTCCTCGCGGCCGTCGCCGCGGGCCTGTCCGGTCCCATCGCCTTCATCACCCTGCTCGGCGACTACACCCGCTACATCTCCCCGGCCCGTCATACGAGCCGCCGTGTCCTGCACTCCACGTGGCTGGGCCTGGTCCTGGGCCTGCTGGTGCCCCAGCTGTTCGGCACCTTCACCGCGTACGCGGCCCACGCGGCCACCGACTACGCGGGCCCCCTGGTGTCCGCCTCCCCCACCTGGTACCTGGTCCCGCTGCTGCTGTCCGCCTCCGCCGGCTCGGTCGGCAACGCGGGCCTGATGCTGTACTCGATGGGCCTGGACCTGGACGCGATCCTGCCCCGCGCCTCCCGCGCCCGGGCCACCTGCACCGTCGCCGTCGTCGCCACCGCCTGTGTCTTCGTCGGCCACTACGCCTGGAACGCCCAGTCCGCGATGACGTCGTTCGTGCTGCTGCTCACCGCCATCGGCACCCCGTGGGCGGTCATCACCCTCATCGGCTTCGCCCGCTGTCGCGGGGTGTACGACGCCGACGCCCTCCAGGTCTTCAACCGCCGCTCGCGGGGCGGGGTCTACTGGTACCGGGCCGGCTGGAACGTGCGGGCCACCCTCTCCTGGGCCGTCGGCGCGGCGGTCGGGCTGCTGGCGGTCTCCCTGCCGTCGTACCAGGGCCCGCTGCTGCAGCTCACCGGCGGGGTGGACTGCAGCTTCCTGCTGTCGGGCGCGGCCGGCGGGCTGGTGTACCTGCTGCTGACGCCGGCCCGGGAACGCACAGGGGCCGCCGTGGAACTCGGGGAGGAGTCCACAGCGGCCCTGAGCACGTCCGGGAAGAGCTGAGCGGCGGCGCCCCGCAGGGGCGCGCGGCCGTCGTCGATGTGCGGCCCCGCCGCGCGGGCGCGACCGGCCGCAACGGCCCCGCAGACGCCCGGCGCCCCCTCGCCGCACGTTCGGCCGTGCGGTCAGCCGATCTTGCGCATCCAGCCGTGCTTGTCCTCGGCCGTGCCGCGCTGGATGTCGAGGAGGGCCTGGCGCAGGCGCAGGGTGACCTCGCCGGGCTCCGAGCCCGACTGCTTCCACTCGGCGCTCGCGCGCTTGACGGTGCCGACCGGGGTGATCACGGCCGCGGTGCCGCAGGCGAAGACCTCGGTCAGGCTGCCGTTCTCGGAGTCGCGCTGCCACTGCTCGACGGAGACGCGGCCCTCCTCGGACTCGTAGCCGAGGTCGCGGGCGACGGCCAGCAGGGAGTCACGGGTGACGCCCTCCAGGATGGAGCCGGTCAGCGTGGGCGTGACGATCTTGTTCCCGTACACGAAGTACAGGTTCATGCCGCCGAGCTCCTCCACCCACTGGTGCTCGACCGCGTCGAGGTAGCAGACCTGGTCGCAGCCCTTGGCGGCCGCCTCGGCCTGGGCGAGCAGCGAGGCCGCGTAGTTGCCGCCGGTCTTCGCGTCGCCCATGCCGCCGGGGACGGCACGGACGCGGTCCTCGGAGACCCAGATCGACACCGGCTTCACCCCGCCCGGGAAGTAGGCGCCGGCCGGCGAGGCGATGACGATGAAGAGGTACTCGTTGGCGGGCTTGACGCCGAGACCGACCTCGGTGGCGATCATGAACGGGCGCAGGTAGAGGGACTCCTCGCCGCCGTGCGCGGGCACCCAGTCCTTGTCCTGCTGGACCAGGGCGTCGCAGGCCTCGACGAACGTCTCGACGGGCAGCTCCGGCATGGCCAGACGGCGCGCGGAGCGCTGGAAGCGCTTGGCGTTCTGGTCGGGACGGAAGGTGGCGACCGAGCCGTCCGGCTGCCGGTAGGCCTTCAGGCCCTCGAAGATCTCCTGGGCGTAGTGGAGGACGTTGGTGGCCGGGTCGAGGGGGATCGGCGCGTACGGAACGAGCTGGCCGTCGTGCCAGCCGCGGCCCTCGGTCCACTTGATCGTCACCATGTGGTCGGTGAAGTGGCGGCCGAATCCGGGGCTGGCCAGGATCGCCTCACGCTCCGCGGCGGCGAGCGGATGGGCGGAGGGCTTGAGCTCGATCGTGGGCGTCGTCATGAGTGGGCGTCCTTCACTTCCTGATATAGAGCGGGGCAGCTCCGGTCTTCCGGCCGGGGTCCGGGGGTGATCCCCGGAAGATGCAGCACCGGTGGTGGTGTCGGGCCGCGCTCACTCCCGCACCGGCTCTCCGGGTGGTGCTAGGACGTCCGAGCTTTCCCTCATACCGCGGCTCCGCGTTCGATTATCGCGCGGGGCTGCGGGCGGAAGGAATCGGGGTGAATGCGGCCCAGGGTTGATGGTGGCACCCGGCGACCGCATAGGAAAAGCCGCCGGGTGCGGATGCGACCCGGCGGCTTCGAAACGATGTCGAGTGACGCGGCAGGTCAGCCGGCTACTCGTACGGCGAGCGCGTCGCCGATCCGGGAGGTGCTGCGGGCCGGCTCGCCGACGCGTTCCGTGAGGTCGGCGGCGACGGCCGCGTCGATCCGGTCGGCCTCGGCGTCGTAGCCGAGGTGGCGCAGCAGCAGGGCGACGGACAGGACCGTGGCGGTCGGGTCGGCCTTGCCCTGGCCCGCGATGTCCGGGGCCGAGCCGTGCACCGGCTCGAACATGGAGGGGAACTCGCGGCTCGGGTTGATGTTGCCGGAGGCGGCCACGCCGATGCCGCCGGAGACGGCGGCGGCGAGGTCGGTGATGATGTCGCCGAAGAGGTTGTCGGTGACGATCACGTCGAACCGCTCGGGCTGGGTGACCAGGTAGATGGTGGCCGCGTCGACGTGGATGTAGTCGGTCTCGACCTCGGGGTACTCGGCGCCGACCTTGGTGAAGACGTTCGTCCACAGGTGACCGGCGAAGGTCAGCACGTTGTTCTTGTGGACCAGCGTGAGCTTCTTGCGCGGGCGGGCCTGGGCACGCTCGAAGGCGTCGCGGACCACGCGCTCCACGCCGAAGGCCGTGTTGACGGAGACCTCGGTGGCGACCTCGTGCTCGGTGCCCTTGCGGATGGTGCCGCCGTTGCCCGTGTAGGGGCCCTCGGTGCCCTCGCGGACGACGACGAAGTCGATCTCCGGCTGGCCGGCCAGCGGGGTCGCGACACCGGGGAGCAGCTTGGAGGGACGCAGGTTGACGTGGTGGTCGAAGGCGAAGCGGAGCTTGAGCAGGAAGCCGCGCTCCAGGACGCCGGAGGGAACGCTCGGGTCCCCGATCGCGCCGAGCAGGATGGCGTCGTGCTGCTTGAGGGCGCCGAGATCGGCGTCGGTGAGGGTCTCACCGGTGGCGTGGTAGCGCTTGGCGCCGAAGTCGTACTCCTTGGTCTCCAGCTTCACATCCTGCGGCAGGACGGCGGAGAGGACCTTGAGACCCTCGGCCACGACCTCCTGGCCGATGCCGTCACCGGGGATCACTGCGAGATTGATGCTGCGAGACATGTCGGCACCCTACTCCTCGTCCCAGGGGATGACATGTCATGTCCGCCATACGGACACCCGGACGGGTTGCCGGCGTCATCCCGTCGGCTGTCGTTCACCCAGGCGTGGCACGGGTGTTGGCCCTCGGTGCAAGGGTCCCCGCCATGGAGACACCCGACGTCGGCATCCCGCGCCCGCTCGCGGAGCGGATGAGCATGGCCGAGCAGTACGAGTACCTGCGCACCCGGACGGTCCGGCGCCGCACCCTGGTGACGGCGGGCGCGGTCGCGGGCGGCCTGCTCACCGGCTGCTCCGGCGGCTCGGGCGCGGCGGGACACCCGGCGCCGGAGGCCTCGCGGGTGCCCGGCTCGGTGGTCCGCCCCTTCGGCCGCCATCTGGCCTTCGGCGCCGACCCGAAGACACAGATGCGCGTCTCCTGGCAGGTGCCGTTCACGGTCCGGCGGCCGTACGTGCGTGTCGGGCTGCGACCCGACGACCTCGGCCGGCGGGTCGACGCCGAGGTGCGCCCTCTGCACACGCCCGGGGTGCAGGGGGTGCGGCCCGCGGTCGAGCAGTACTACGTGCACGCGGCCTTGGACGGTCTCGCTCCCGGCACGACGTACTACTACGGCGTCGGCCACGACGGCTGGGACCCGGCCGCCCCCGCCCACCGCGCCGCCCTCGCCTCCTTCCGCACGGCACCCGCGAGGGCGGAGCGCTTCGTCTTCACGGCCTTCGGCGACCAGGGCGTGGGCCGGGCCGCGAACGCCAACGACCACCTCATGCAGCGCCAGAACCCCGCCTTCCATCTGCACGCGGGCGACATCTGCTACGCCGACGTCAACGGCGCCGGGCAGACCTCGGACGGCTACGACCCCACCTTCTGGGACCAGTTCCTGAAGCAGAACGAGCCGGTCGCCCGCTCCGTGCCCTGGATGGTGACCACCGGCAACCACGACATGGAGGCCTGGTACTCGCCGGACGGCTACGGCGGCCAGCTCGCCCGCTTCTTCCTGCCGGACAACGGCTTCGACCCGCGCGGGACACCGGGCGCCTACGCGTTCACCTACGGCAACACGGCTTTCGTGGCCCTGGACGCCAACGACGTGTCGTACGAGATCCCCGCCAACCTCGGGCACAGCGGCGGCCGGCAGACCAAGTGGCTGGACGCGACGCTGGGCGAGCTGCGCGCGGCCGAGGGCGTGGACTTCGTGGTCGTCTTCTTCCACCACTGCGCGTACTCCACCTCGCAGCACGCCTCGGACGGCGGGGTGCGGGCCGAGTGGCTGCCGCTGTTCGCCCGGCACCGGGTGGACCTGGTGATCAACGGGCACAACCACGTCTACGAGCGCACGGACGCGATCAGGGACGGGGAGGTCGGCCGGTCGGTGCCGGTCGGCGGCTCCACGGACCCCGCGCGGGACGGGATCGTGTACGTGACCGCGGGCGGCGGCGGCCGGGACCTGTACTCCTTCCCCTCGGGCGTCAAGGACAGCTACGAGGGGCACGTCACCCGGCACGACGCGGTGGAGACCTTCCACTGGGCCAAGGGCAAGGAGCGCGCGCCGGAGACGGCTCAGTGGTCGCGGGTGCGCTACACCGGCTTCTCGCTCCTGTCCGTCGAGGCGCGGCCGGGCCCGTCCCCGCGGCTCACGGTGTCGGCGCTCGCCGGGGACGGGCGGCGGATCGATCACTTCGAGGTGCGGCGCGGGAGGTGAAGCCGCGCCGCACCCCGCGGGGTCTCCCCCACTCGGGCGAGACCGTGAGTGGGGAAGGGTGCGGCTCCCGGATCAGTGACGGCGGCCCGGTGACCGACCCGGCGAGGGCCCGGTGACCGACCCAGCGGCGGCCCGGTGACCGGTCAGTGGTGACCCGGTGACCGGTCAGTGGTGGCTCAGTGGCCGGTCTCGCCGCCGTTGTCGCGGCGGTCGAGGGCGCGCTGGAGTGCGGCGGCGGCGTTCTTGCGGTCGGACTCGCTCGTGCGGGACACGTGGCGGACTCGGCGGCGGATGGTCGTCTCGGCCATGGTGAATCGACTCCTTCGGCGCAACGGAGTGCGGATGAGGGGTTACGAGACGCCGGGGGCGGGGGGCGGGCCGCAGGGGTTGCCTGCACGGGGCCCGGCTCACGACCGCCATTCGCTTGATCGAGCGAGACGTTCGGCTCCTACAAAAGTAAGGGAGCCGGCCGCGCCTGTCTGCACAATTACTCGGACTTCCTACTATCTGAGACGGCGGCCTGCGTCACACCCCGCTGACCTGCTCTTTCTCTGTCCGGCGGCGGAGTCGACGCCACTCCTCCAGGAGCGTTTGAACGGCGGAGGCCGCGACCGCGCCGGGCGCGGCGCGCGGCGGGAGCGGGGCCGGGTGGTGCGTGCCGGCAGCACGGTGGGCGGTCCCGATCCGGAGGGCAGGACGTGCCGTCAGGCGACATCCCCGTCACGCCAGTCGAGGACCAGGGCGTGAGCCGGGTCCAGGGGTGCGGCGAGGGCGGGCCTGACGTACAGGTCCCCTTCCTCCTCGGGCAGCCGCACGATCCCGTCCGGCGAGAGGGCGCACACCTGTCCGCCCCACCGCTGCCAGCCGCGGGCCGTGTACAGCAGGGCGCCGTCCTCGCTCGCGGAGAGCGCGCCGAGGTCGTAGGCCCGGTCGACGATGCCCTCCAGGGCCGCCATCACCCGGCCGCCGAGCCCGGTCCGGCGCACGTCGGCCCGTACCGCTACGGCCTCCACGTATCCGGTGCGCAGCCAGCGCCCCCGGTGCCGTATCCGGCGCATCACGACCGAGCCGTGCGCGGCGAGACCGGCGCCGTCGTGGACGAGGGCGTGCATGCCGCCGAGGCCGTGCTCCCAGTCCTGCTCGCCGAAGTCCCCCTCGAACGCCTCGTCCAGGAGGGCGCGGGCGGCGCGGAGGTCGGCGGGGCCAAGGCCGGCGGTGTGGGCCATGTGCAGGCGAGGGGTCATGGGGTCAGGCTGTCACCGCCGTGGGTCCCGTGTGACCGGCCGGGAATTGGAAACGGGCCGGGAAGCCTGTTCGGGTGGCAGGCTTCCCGGCCCGTTGCTCGGGGAAGGGGCTGATCAGCCCATGTGCGGGTACGCGTAGTCGGTCGGCGGGACCAGCGTCTCCTTGATGGCGCGGGTCAGGGTCCAGCGCAGCAGGTTCTGCGGGGCGCCGGCCTTGTCGTTGGTGCCGGAGGCGCGACCGCCGCCGAAGGGCTGCTGGCCGACGACGGCGCCGGTCGACTTGTCGTTGATGTAGAAGTTGCCGGCCGCGTAGCGCAGCTTCTCCATCGTGTACGCCGCTGCGGCGCGGTCGTTGGAGATGACCGAGCCGGTCAGGGCGTAGTCGGAGACCGACTCCATCTGCTCCAGCATCTCGTCGTACTTGTCGTCCTCGTAGACGTACACCCCGAGGAACGGACCGAAGTACTCGGTGCGGAAGATCTCGTTGTCCGGGTCGGTGGAGACGACGACGGTCGGGCGGACGAAGTAACCGACCGAGTCGTCGTAGGTGCCGCCCGCGACGACCGTGCAGGTCGGGTCCTCCTTGGCGCGGTCGATGGCGGCCTTGTTCTTGGCGAAGGCACGGTCGTCGATCACGGCGCCGATGAAGTTCGACAGGTCGGTGACGTCACCCATGGTCAGGTAGTCGACCTCGGCCGCGAACTCCTCCTTGAAGCCCGAGTTCCAGATGGAGGCCGGGATGTAGGCGCGGGAGGTCGCGCTGCACTTCTGGCCCTGGTACTCGAAGGCGCCGCGGGTCAGGGCGGTCTTCAGGACGGCGCGGTCGGCGCTCGGGTGGGCGACCAGGAAGTCCTTGCCGCCGGTCTCGCCGACCAGGCGCGGGTAGGTGCGGTACTTCTCGATGTTGGTGCCGACCGTCTTCCACAGGTACTGGAAGGTCCTGGTCGAGCCGGTGAAGTGGATGCCCGCGAGGTCGCGGTGGACCAGGGCGACCTCGGAGACCTCGATGCCGTCGCCGGTGACGAGGTTGATGACGCCCTTGGGCAGGCCCGCCTCCTCCAGCAGCTGCATGAGCAGGACGGCGGCGTGGGTCTGGGTCGGGGACGGCTTCCAGACCACGACGTTGCCCATGAGAGCGGGCGCGGTGGGCAGGTTGCCCGCGATGGCGGTGAAGTTGAACGGCGTGATCGCGTAGACGAAGCCCTCCAGCGGGCGGTGGTCCATGCGGTTCCACACGCCCGGAGAGTTCGCCGGGGGCTGCTCGGCGAGCAGCTGGCGGGCGTAGTGGACGTTGAAGCGCCAGAAGTCGACCAGCTCGCAGGGGGTGTCGATCTCGGCCTGCTGGGCGGTCTTGGACTGGCCGAGCATGGTGGAGGCGGCGAGGGTCTCGCGCCAGGGGCCGGCAAGCAGCTCGGCGGCGCGCAGGATGATCGCGGCGCGGTCGTCGAAGGACATCGCGCGCCAGGCCGGCGCGGCGGCGAGGGCCGCGTCGATGGCGTCCTGGGCGTCCTGCCGGGTGGCGTTGCGCAGGGTGCCGATGACGGCCTTGTGGTTGTGCGGCTGGACGACCTGGAAGGCCTCGCCGCCGCCCATCCGCTTCTCGCCGCCGATGGTCATCGGCAGGTCGACCGGGTTCTCGGCCAGCTCCTTGAGCCTGGCCTCCAGGCGGGCGCGCTCGGGCGAGCCGGGCGCGTAGCCGTGCACCGGCTCGTTGACGGGGGTGGGGACCTGGGTCACAGCGTCCATGAGATCCTTGACTCCTTGTACGTGAGCGGGTGTTCGGGCTCAGCCCTTGCTGACCATGCTGCGCAGGAAGAAGCGCAGGTTCGCCGGCTTCTCCGCCAGACGGCGCATGAAGTAGCCGTACCAGTCGGTGCCGTAGGCGGTGTAGACGCGCATGCGGTGGCCCTCCGCGGCCAGTCGCAGGTGCTCCTCGCTGCGGATGCCGTAGAGCATCTGGAACTCGTACTCGTCCAGTTTGCGCCCGGCCTGGTGGGCGAGCTCCTGGGCGATGGAGATCAGGCGCGGGTCGTGGGACCCGATCATCGGGTAGCCCTCGCCCTCCATCAGCGTCTTCAGGATGCGCACGTAGGCCTTGTCGATCTCGTGCTTCTGCTGGTAGGCGACCTCGGCGGGCTCCTTGTAGGCGCCCTTCACCAGGCGCACGCGGCTGCCGGCGGCGGCGAGACGGCGGGCGTCGGCCTCGGTGCGGAAGAGGTAGGCCTGGATGACGCAACCGGTCTGCGGGAAGTCCTTCCGCAGCTCCTCGTGGATGGCGAACATCGAGTCGAGGGTGGTGTGGTCCTCGGCGTCGAGGGTGACGGTCGTCCCGATGGCGGCGGCGGCCTCGACGACCGGGCGGACGTTGGCGAGGGCCAGCTCGTGGCCGTTGTCCAGGGCCTGGCCGAACATGGACAGCTTGACGGACATCTCGACCTTCTCGCCGAGCTCCAGCTCGCGCAGCCGGTCGATCAGCTGGAGGTAGGCGTCCCGGGCGGCGGTGGCCTGGCCGGGAGTGGTGATGTCCTCACCGACGACGTCCATCGTCAGCTCCAGGCCCTTGTCCGTCAGGTCCTGGATGATCGGGACGATGTCGGCCACGGTCTCACCCGGGATGAAGCGGTCCACGACCTGCTTGGTCACCGGGGCCGCCGAGATCAGGCGTCGCATCCGGTCGCTGCGCGACGCAGCGAGAATCACGGGACCCAGCACGGGGCACCTCCACAACAAAGGACCAAAAGACGGCCGAGAGCCCACGATTCGGGTACGGCACGGAGAACCACCGTGAAACCTAAGGATCTCTCCGATCGTCGGCCATCGACAGCTGTCACGCATCCGTGCCCTGGATCTCAGACAGATGTATGAAGGCCTCACGGAAATGCGGCAGAATGCCCGGATGACGGCCGATGCCGCGTCCCTGCCAGGGGGCGCCCCCGGATCCTCAGCCGGACGACCCGGGCGGCCCTGCAGAGCGGCGCGGAGATGTCGAGGAGAGTGTGATCAACAGCGATTCCCACCGGGGTGACTACCAGGAGCTGGTGGATGAGATCTCGGAACTGCTGGGCGCGCCCGCGACCCTGGAGAACCGGGACTTCGAGCTGATCGCCTTCGGCGCGTACGACAGCGAGGGCGATCTGGACGCCTCGGCTCTGGACCCGGTGCGCACCCGCTCGATCCTGACCCGGCGCTCCACGGCCGCGGTGCGGACGTGGTTCGAGGGCTTCGGCATCACGCGCGCCACGGGACCGGTGCGGATCCCGCCGACGCCCGAGGCCGGTGTCTACCGCGGCCGTGTCTGCCTGCCGGTACGCCATCGGGGCGTCGTCCTCGGCTACGTCTGGCTCCTGGACGACGACCCCGGTCCGACCGACGCGCAGCTGGCGGCCGCCATGCAGGTGACGGGCCGGATCGGCGCGCTGCTCGCCGACGAGGCGCAGGCGGGGGCGGGGCTGAGCCGGGAGCTTCGGGCAGTGCTGGGCGCGGAACGCGGCTGGCAGCAGGACATGGCGGTGGCCGAACTGCGCACGGCCCTCGGCGCGCGCGCCGCCGCACCCCACACGCTGGTCTGTGTCGCCCCGTGGCTCTCGGCCGATCCCGACGAGGCCCCGTCCGCGCGTACGGTCCCGCATGCCACGGCGCTGTGCACGGTGCCGTGGGGGGCCACGGCGCAGAGCCTCGCGGTCCTGGTGCGACTGCGCTCGACGGACGTGGGGGCGCCCGCGCTCACCGTGGCCACACGGCTGCTGAAGGAGGCGGAGGGGGCGCGGGGGGCCGCCGGACGCGCGTCCGGAAGCAGGCCGGGGGCGGGCGGGTCCGGCACCGGGGTTGCCGCCGGTGTCGGCGAACCACGCTCCGGGCTGGCCGAGCTGGGGGCGGTCTGGGAGGAGGCCTCCGCCGCCGCGCGGGCGGCGCTGGCGGACCCACGGTTCGGGCCCGTCGCCCAGTGGCGGGGCATCGGGCCGTACCGGCTGCTGACCGCGCTGCCGTCGCAGCCCGCGCACGACCCGGTGGTGGGCCCGCTCCTCTCCCCCGTCCACCAGGAGCTGGCCCGCACCGCCGAGGTCTACCTCGACTGCGCGGGGCAGGCCGGCCGGACGGCCGCCGAACTCGGCATCCACCGGCAGACCCTCTACTACCGCCTGTCCCGCGTGGAACAGCTGACGGGCCTGGACCTGGACGACGGCGAGGACCGCCTGCTGCTCCACATGACGCTGAAGAGGGCCCGCCTGCTCTAGCGGTCCGGGACGGCCCGGACGACGAGCCCGCCCGGACCCGGACGGCACCGAGGCCCCTGCTGCCGCTCACGACACCGGAGGTCACAGCTCCGGCTGCCCGACGCGGACCGCATGGCACCGAGGAGGGCACGGCGGCGGCCGAAGAGGGCGTGGCACTGCCCGAAGAGAGCGCGGCTCCGGCCGGACGCGGCGCTGTTTCAGCTGTCGGGGTAGGTACGGCACCGGCCGGACGCGGCGCAGCTCCGGCCGTCGGGGAAGGGGCGGCTCCGGCCGTCATGCAAGGCGCGGCTCCGGCCGGAGGTGGCGCGGTGTTAGCCGACGGAGAAGGTGCGGCCCGGGGGGTTCGGGCGGCCGTCGAGCAGGTCCCCCACCGTCGCGATGGCCTCCGTGATCGCGCGCTCGGGCACATCGCCGAAGCCCAGGACCAGTTGGGGCGGGCCGGGTGCCCGTGACGCGCGGCAGGCGCTCATGCCGTACAGGCCGACGCGTCGGGACAGGGCGTCGGCGAGCACCTGCTCCTCCCGGGCCCCCGCGGGCAGGTGGGCCACCGCGTGGAAGCCGGCGGCGAGGCCGGTCAGCCTCACCCGTGGCGCGTGGACGGCGAGGGCCTCGACCAGGGTGGCGCGGCGGGCCGCGTACATCGTGCGCATGCGGCGCAGATGGCGGTCGTAGCGGCCGGACTCGATGAGCCCGGCGAGGGCCAGCTGGTCGAGGGTGGGGGTGCCGCGGTCGGCGATCCGCTTCAGCTCGGTGAGCGGTGCGGTGAGCGCGGGCGGGCACAGCAGCCAGCCGATGCGCAGGGCCGGCGCGAGGGACTTGCTGACCGTACCGATCGAGATCACCCGGTCGGCCGCCAGGCCCTGGAGCGCGCCGACCGGCTCCCTGTCGTAGCGGAACTCGGCGTCGTAGTCGTCCTCCACGACGTAGGCGTCGCGCCGCCGCGCCCAGGCGAGCAGCTCATGGCGGCGATCCGGTGCAAGGACGACACCCGTCGGCCACTGGTGGGCGGGGGTGACGATCACCGCGCGCACTCCGGTCGCGTCCAGGGCCCGTACGTCGATGCCGTGCGCGTCGACGGGGACCGGGACCGGGGTGAGGCCCGCCGCCCGCACGGAGGCCGTTGCGGTGGCGGGGCTGCCGGGTTCCTCGTGGGCGACGGCCCGCACACCGGCGCGCGCCAGGGCCTGGAGGGTGAGGCCGAGTCCCTGGGCGTAACCGGAGCAGACGAGCGTGTGGCCGGGGTCGGCCGCCGCCCCGCGGACCCGGCGCAGATAGCCGGCGACGACCGTGCGCAGGGCGAGGCTGCCGCGCGGGTCGCCGTAGTCGAGGTCGGCCGTCGGCATGCGGCGGGCCGCTTCCCGGATCGCCCACAGCCAGTCGGCGCGCGGGAAGGAGGCGAGGTCGGGGACGCCGTGCCGGAAGTCGGCGATGAGGCGCGGGAGTTCGGCCTGCGGCTCCGGTGCGGTCGGTGCGGGGGGCTGTGCGCAGGGGGCCACGCGGGTGGCCGAGCCGGCGCGGGTGACCAGATAGCCCTCGGCCTGCAGTTGGGCGTAGCAGTCCTGGACGAGACCGCGGGACAGGCCCAGGGTGCGGGCGAGTTCGCGGGAGGAGGGCAGCCGTTCGCCGGCGGGTAGCCGCCCGGTCCGGATCGCGTCGCGCAACTGCCGCTCCAGTTGCGCGCGCAGCTGTTCGCCGCTGGCGCGGTCGACGGTCAGCAGCAACTCGGGGGACCGACCGGCCCACTGCACAGGCATGGAACCGGAGCTTACCGGGGGGCCGGTCGCCGCCTAGCGTCGACGTCATGACGACCTCCGCGAACCCCCGTGCCGCAAGCGGGACTTCACCCGCCCGGCCACCCCTGCTGACCCGTGCCCTGCTCCTGCGGTTCGTGAGCATGCTCGGCGCCTCGGTGAGCTTCTTCCTGCTGCTGTCGGCGGTGCCCGCGCACGCCGGCCGTGGCGGGGCGGGCCTCGCCACCGGTGCGCTGATGCTCTCCACGGTTCTCGGCGAGCTGGCCGGCCCCTGGATCATCGCCCGGTACGGCAACCGGCTGCCGCTGATGGCCGGGCTGTTCCTGCTCGGCGCGCCCGCACTGGCGCTGCCCGCCGCCGACGGCCCGGCCTGGACCGCGGCGGTCTGCCTGGTGCGCGGCCTGGGGTTCGCCCTCACGCTGGTGGCGGGCGGCGCCCTGACCGCCACGCTGATCCCCGCGGAGCGCAGGGGCGAGGGACTCGCCCTCGTCGGCCTGGTCGCGGGTGTCCCGTCGCTCGTCAGCCTGCCGCTGGGTGTGTGGCTGGCCGGGAACGTCGGGTACGGGCCGGTCACCACGGTCGCGGCCGTGGTGGCCCTGGCGGCGATCCCTTCGGTGCCGGGGCTGCGGGAGGGCGCGCCGGACAGGCGGGCAGACGCGCCGGGGCCGCGGGAGGCCCTCGGCATGGTCGGGGCCATGCGCCGCGCGGAACTGCGGCGGCCCGCGGTGGTCTTCGCCGCCACCGCGCTCGCCGCCGGGATCCTGGTCACGTTCCTGCCGCTGGCCGTCCCCCGCGCGTCGGCCGGTGTGGCGACGGCGGCCCTGCTGGTGCAGAGCGCCGCCTCGACCGGGGCCCGCTGGGTGGCGGGGCGGTACGGGGACCGGCACGGCTCCGGGAGGCTGGTCGTCCCGGGCCTCGTGCTGTCGGCCGCCGGGCTGCCGGTCGTGGCGGCGACCTCCCGTCCGGTGGCCGTGATCGTGGGTGCGCTGATCTTCGGAACCGGCTTCGGTGTCGCCCAGAACGCCACCCTCGCGGTCATGTACGGCCGCGTCCCCCGGGCCTCGTACGGGACGGTCTCCGCCCTGTGGAACCTCGCCTACGACGCAGGTATAGGCGTGGGCGCCGCGGGCTTCGGCCTCCTTGCCGGGCACACCGGGTACGGGTGGGCTTTCGTGCTGACGGCGGTGGCGATGGCGGCCGCGCTGGGCCCGGCGGTGCGTGACCGCAGGGCCGGTCACGCACCGCCGCACGGGGCGTCGGACACCCCGCTGACGGACGGGGGGTCGGACACCCGGCTGCCGCACGGAGACTGAGGCACCGGGCCGCCGCACAAGACCTCAGACACCCCACCCCGCACAAGAGCTCTCCCCCGGCGCGAAGGCCACGACACCCCACCCCCGCACGGAGACTGAGACACCCGGCCGCCGCACAACAACTCAGACCCCCACCCCGCGCAAGAGCTCTCTCCCCACCCCACACGAAGGCCGAGGCGCCCTTCAGCGGGTCATCGGCACTGTCCGGACCGGGGGCCGGTCACGGTGTTGCCGCCGTGGTCCAGGCCCGGCCGGTTGCCGTCGCAGGAGAGCGGACCGTCGACGCGGTTGCCCTCGAAGGCGGGCGTGTCCTCGCCGGGCATCGGCCCGCTGCCGCTGTTGCCGGTGATCCGCACCGCCCCGGTCACCTCGTTGCCGTCGGCGCCGATGCCGCCGGTGTTGGCGTCCAGGGTCAGCGGACCACGCACGACGTTGCCCGGGCAGGCCTGTGCGTCGCCGCCGAGCCGTACGAAGCCGCTGCTGTGTCCGACGGTGAACGGCCCGGTGAGAGCCGAGCCGCAGACGGCGACGGCGAGGGCTCCGTCGGCGGTGACGGGCCCCTCGATGCGGGCGTCCGAGACGGCCAGCGACCCCCCGGGCCGCACGGTGACCCTGCCGTCCTGGCTTCCGCCGGAGGCGATGCACACGGCCTGGCCGGCGTCGACGGTCAGGCCGCCGTGGTGGGCCGTGTCGAGGCAGGGCCGGCTGAAGCCGACCGTGAGATCCGTGGGCTCGCCGGTCGTGCTCGGAGCGAAGACGGGGTCGCCGCTGTAGGCGGCGGTGATCGCGTGGTGGCCGGGTCGCAGCCCGGCGGTGGTGAAGCGGGCCCGGCCGTGGTCGAGCGGCACGGTCGCCAGCGGGGCCGGGCCGTCCGAGAAGGTCACCGTGCCGCCGGGGGTACCTGCGTTCGCCGGGTCGACGACGGCGGTGAGGGTGACGGCGTGGCCGAACAGCGGGGCGGGCGTGTCCGCAAGGAGCGAGACGGAGGTGCCGTACCGGAAGGAGACGACCGCCCTGCCGGCGCCGTGGTTGACGCCCTGCAGGAGCCGGGCCTCGAATGCGGCGGGGGTCGCGTAGCTGCTGCCGCCGCCCCCGCCGGCCCCGTAGAGGTTGCCGGGGTTCCCGCCGCCGGAGCCGCCTCCGCCGCCGAAGTAGCCGCCTCCGCCTCCGCCGCCGCCGTTGCCGCCCCGGGCACCGTTGCCGCCCGTGCCTCCGCTGCCCGGGTTGGGCAGGCCGGTGTCGGGGTCGGTGTCGCTGCCGGCGCCTCCGGGGCCGCCGAGGGCGGAGTTGGGGCTGCCGGTGCCGGGCGCGTCCGGGCCGCCCCCGCCGCCGGCGACGCCGGAGCCGTCGGGGCCGCCGCCCTGGCCGCCGTCCCGGCCGGCCGGTCCGCCGCCGTCCCCTCCCCCCAGCAGGGGGCCGCCGTTGCCTGCGCCTCCTCCGCCGCCGGCGACCAGGACCCGGTCCGAGGGTCCGAAGCCGCCCACCCGCACGTCGGAGGCGCCGCCGCCGGAACCGCCCCCGCCATGGGCTCCCCCGCCGCCGGAACCGTGGCCGGATCCGCCGGGCCGGGCGAATTCGCCGTGCCGGGAAGTGCCCGGGACGCCCGCGGCCCCCACGGTGATCTGGAGCTGCTCGCCCGCGCTGACGGCAAGCCGTGCCCGGGTCTCGCCGCCGAGTCCGCCGGGTGCTCCGGCGTTCGGCGGGTTGGGGGCGACGAAGCCGGCCGCGCCGCCGCCCTCGGCGCCGTACAGGTCGACGGTGAGGGCGCTCACCCCGTCCGGCACGGTGAAGACGTCCGTGCCGGAGGCGCTGTAGGTGCAGGTGGGCGGGGTGGAGGTGAACAGGCCGCCGGCACCGCAGGGCGACACGGCGGGCAAGGCGGCGGGGCCGGCCGGTTCGGCGGCCGCGGCCGGCAGCGGCGCGAGGACCGCCACGACGAGACCGGCCGCGCCGAGGGCGGACAGGAACGGGGTGCGCATGGGGCTCAACGGGGTTTCCCTCAGGCAGGAGTTCGAAAGGAGGCGGGGCGTCGGCTCAGACGCCGTCGTCGGCGCACAGCGCCCAGACGTCCGAGTAGGTGCTCGGCGAACTGCCGCCGCCGGTGTGGGTGGAGGCCGTCCAGTACGCGGCGCCGGTGGTGCCGTCCGCGACCGGGGTGCCGCCGAAGTCACTGGGGTAGCTGCCGTTGAGGTGGTCACCGGGGGAGCCGGGACCGGTGAAGTCGGTGGTGGTGACGCTGCCCCCGCTGATCGCGGCACCGCCGCCGACCAGCTTGCCGTCGTTGCCGCCGCAGCCGACGGTCGCACTCTGGCCGCTGGTGGCGGCGGTGGGGCCGCTGACCTCGCCGAAGCGCACCTTGACGGTCACACCGCCGATGTTGATGCCGCTGCCGCTGCAGACGGCGTAGGCGTAGGTGGTGTTGCTGCTGTTGCCGCCACCGCCGTTCCAGCCGACGGCGGTCCAGGAGTCGGGGTCGCTCTCGCCGTCGGCGGCGGCCTTCTGCCCGTGGTCGTGCGCGGCGTCGTCGAAGGTGGGGAAGCTCGCGATCGGCTTGAGGCTGCCGACGCTCGCGGGTGTGATGCGGGCCCCGCCGCCGAGCAGGCGGGTGCCCGCGGGACAGGTGGCGGTGACCAGGCCGACCGTGCTGCTGCCGGTCGGACCGGCGAGCTTGTTCATCACCACCTGGGTGTGGTTGATGAGGCTGCTGTTCAGGCACACGGCGTACGGGGTGGTGGAAAAGCCGGCGTCGACCGCTCCCCCGCTGCCGCCGATGCCGAGCCAGTGCGTGACGTCGGTGCCGACCACTCCGGTGGTACCGGTGTACTCGGTACTGCCGTCGGGGCTCGGCGAACTACCGTTGATCTTGTTGCCGTTGGACGCCGTGCCGGTGCCGATGGCCTGGTCGACGCCGCCCCCGGAGATCAGGCCGCCGGCACAGCCGGCACTCGTGGTGATCTCGGAGAAGGTGGAGGCCGGTCCGGCGGTGGCGCCGGGGGTCTTCACCGTGACTGCCACGGAGTTGGCGTGGGCGACGCCCGGCGCGGCCAGGACGAGCGCAGCGGCGATGACGCATGTCTTCCCTGCGGCGATTCGCCGCACGAGTCCGGTCCTCATCGAGTACTCCCTCTGGGCAGGCCGCTGCCGCGGCCGAACGGGAACGCGGGGACGATCGGCCGTGTGGCCGTCGGTCGCGTACGGGGGGGCGACGGGTGAACTGCTCACAGATCAGGGCACGGTGGCCACATGTGGGCCGACTCCGCTCCCCGCACTCCGTGATCTTCTGGATCACTGATGAGTGGTCGCCTGCGGGGAGCGCCCGGGTGCCGCGGCAGCAGCGTCTCCCGGGTGTTCCGGACGCCCTCTGTCCGCTTGGAGCATGCGGACTCTAACAGTCACACAGGCCCGCATCTACGGCTTCCGCCCATGGAAATCCCTTGCAGATGCGGCCTTTCCCCTTCCCCGTGGCCACGCCTCGGAGGAACCACACACACGACCGCCGCACAGCCGGACCCGGCTCGTGCGATGCTCCAGCCGGGTCAGCTCTTCGCGGCCGCCGCGGCCACCCGCCGCAGCCCCTCGGTGAGTTGCTCCGCATTGGTCGCCGAGTCCGGATCGAACAGCCACTGGACCATGAGGCCGTTGAGGAGGGTCTGATAGAAGCGGCCCTCGGTGTCCACGGCCTCCTTGTCGAGGTCGGCCTCCGGGATGCCGCTGAACATCGACACGAGACCCGACCTGCCCTCCTCCTGCGCCTCGGCCAGCAGCTTGCGCACCTCCGCAACCCGGTCGCCCTGGAAGACGAGTTCGAAGCTCAGCAGCCAGATGGCCCGCGCCTCGGGCAGGGACCGGATGACGTTCTCCCACAGCTCCCGGAAGCGCGCCATCGATCCCGGAGGCTCTGCCACCTCCCCGCCCACGCCCGGGTCGAAGGTCTCGCCCACGCCCTCGATCAGCGAGATGTAGGCCTGCACCAGCAGCGCGTCCTTCGACCCGTAGTGGTAGCCGATGGAGGCGAGGTTGGTCCCCGACTCCTTCACGACGTCCCGCGCGGTGGTGCGCGCGAAGCCCTTCTCCAGCAGGCAGCGCTTGGCGCCTTCCAGCAAATCCTCACGGTGTCCCATGCGGACCACCCTACCGCCGATCCATACAAGCGTCCTATACAGATGACTTATACAATCGTTCTAGACAAGCGTTTAAGACGTCCGTACAGTCATCGGCATGACGCACTCGACGAGCTCCAACTCCCCTGCCGGGCGCGCCGGTCGCCGCGAATGGACCGCGCTCTGCGTGCTGATGCTTCCGCTGCTGCTGGTCTCCATGGACGTCTCGGTCCTCTACTTCGCCGTCCCGGCGATCAACGCGGACCTGGAGCCGAGCGGCACCCAGCAGCTGTGGATCTTCGACATGTACGGCTTCGTCCTGGCCGGCCTGCTGATGACGATGGGCTCGCTGGGCGACCGCATCGGCCGGCGCCGGCTGCTCCTGTTCGGCGCCGCCGCGTTCGGCGCCGCCTCCCTGGTCGCCGCCTACGCGAACAGCGCCGAGACCCTGATCGCGGCCCGCGCGGTCCTCGGCATCGGCGGGGCGACCCTGATGCCGTCGACCATGGCGCTGCTCCGCACGATGTTCACCGACCCCAAGGAGCGGACGAAGGCCATCGGCATCTGGTCCGGCGTGATGACCGGCGGCATCGCCCTCGGCTCGGTGCTCAGCGGCGTTCTGGTCCAGTACTTCTGGTGGGGCTCGGTCTTCCTGGTCAACCTGCCCGCGATGGTGATGCTGCTGATCCTCGGCCCGATCCTGCTGCCCGAGTCCCGCAGCCCCGAGCCCGGCCGCTTCGACTTCGTGAGCGTGCCGCTGTCGATGGCGGCGGTGCTTCCCCTGATCTACGGCCTCAAGGAGATCCCGTCCGAGGGCTGGCACCCGCAGTACGTCGTCTCCGTCACCGTCGGCCTGCTCTTCGCGGCCCTCTTCGTCCACCGCCAGCGCACGGCCGCCTCGCCGATGATCTCGCCGGCCCTCTTCCGCAGCCGGGGCTTCGCCCCCGCCGTCGTCCTGAACCTCGTCTCCGCGCTGGCGATGATGGGCTCGGCGATCTTCACCACGCAGTACCTGCAGTCGGTGCTCGACAAGAGCGCGCTGGAGGCGGCCCTGTGGGCGCTGCTGCCGTCGGTGCCGATCGGGATGGCCGCCCCGGCGGCCACGGCCCTGGTCCACAAGGGCGTGAACCGCGCCTATGTGGTCACGGCGGGCTTCGTCATCGGCGCGGCGGGCTACGGGATGCTGGCCCTGCTCGGCACGGACTCCCTCTGGCTCGCCCTCGTCGCCTCGGGCGTCCTGGCCTCCGGCATCGTCATGGTGATCTCGCAGATGGCGGACCTGGCCATGAGTGCCGCCCCGGTCGAGAAGGCGGGCTCCGCCTCCGCACTGCTGGAGACGGGCGCGGAGTTCGGCGGCGCGCTGGGCATGGCGGTCCTCGGCTCCATCGGTACGGCCGTCTACCGCCACGAGATGCCGGCGTCGGTCCCGGCCGAGGCCCACGAGACGCTGGGCGGCGCGCTCGCCGTCTCCGGTCGCCTGCCGGGGCGTGCGGGAGACGCCCTGGCCGCGACGGCCCGGGAGGCGTTCACCACCGGTATGCACGGCGCGGCCCTCGCGGGGACGGTGATCCTGGCCCTCGCGGCGATCGCGGCGGCGACGACCCTGCGTCGGATCCAGGTACGGGAGACGCCGGCGGAGGCGAGCGAGCAGGTCGCCGTCTGATCCCTCTCTCGGCACGAAAGAGCGCCGGGCGGGCTGACATCGGTCAGCCCGCCCGGCGCTTTCACGACGGCGATCAGCCACACGTTCCAGTGCGCCGGGCGCTTTTCGCAACGGCGACCGGCCACACGTTCCGGTGCGCCCGGTGCTTTCACGACGGCGACCGGCCGGAACGATCCGGCGCGCCCGGCGTTCGAGGGCGAGGCCGTCGGGCCGAAGCGGGGGTCCGGGGGGCGGCAGGCCCCTCGGACACGGCAGCCTCAGACCAGGTTCACGGAACGGGCCGACGTCGCCCCGATCTCCTCGGCGACCTCGGTCAGCACGCCGGGGGCAACCGTGTCGTCCACGGTGAGCACCGCCAGCGCCTCCCCGCCCGCCGCCGCACGAGCGACCTGCATGCCGGCGATGTTGATGCCGGCCTCGCCGAGGATGCGGCCGACGGTGCCGACGACACCCGGCCGGTCCTCGTAGCGCAGGACGACCATGTGCTCGGCGAGCGCGAGGTCGACGTCGTAGTCGCCGACGGCCACGACCTTCTGGACGTTCTTCGGGCCGGCCAGCGTGCCGGAGACCGACACCTCCTCGCCGCCCGAGAGGGTGCCGCGCACGGTCACCACGTTGCGGTGGTCGGCGGACTCGGAGCTGGTGGTCAGGCGGACCTCGACACCGCGCTCCTGCGCGAACAGCGGAGCGTTGACGTACGACACCGTCTCGTCGACGACGTCCTCGAAGACACCCTTGAGCGCGGAGAGTTCCAGCACCTTCACGTCGTGCTGGGTGATCTCGCCGTAGACCTCGACGTCCAGGCGGACCGCGACCTCACCGGCCAGCGCGGTGAAGATGCGGCCGAGCCGCTCGGCCAGCGGCAGACCGGGCTTGACGTCCTCGGCGATGACACCGCCCTGGACGTTCACCGCGTCCGGCACCAGCTCGCCGGCGAGCGCGAGGCGCACCGACCGGGCGACGGCGATGCCCGCCTTCTCCTGCGCCTCGTCCGTGGAGGCGCCGAGGTGCGGGGTGCAGACGACCTGGTCGAGCTCGAAGAGCGGGGAGTCCGTGCAGGGCTCCTTGGTGTACACGTCGAGACCGGCGCCGGCGACCCGGCCCTCCTTCAGCGCCGCGTACAGCGCCTCCTCGTCGACGATGCCGCCGCGGGCCGCGTTGACGATGCGCACGCTCGGCTTGACCTTGCGCAGCGCCTCGTCGCCGATCAGGCCGAGGGTCTCGGGGGTCTTGGGCAGGTGGACGGTGATGAAGTCGGAGACCTCCAGCAGCTCGTCCAGGGACAGCACCTTCACGCCCATCTGCGCGGCCCGCGCGGGCTGCACGTAGGGGTCGTAGGCGACGACCTTCATGCCGAAGGCGGACATGCGCTGCGCGACGAGGGCACCGATGCGGCCCAGGCCCACGACACCCAGCGTCTTCTCGGCCAGCTCGACACCCGTGTACTTGCTGCGCTTCCACTCGCCGTTCTTCAGCGCGGCGTTGGCCTGCGGGATGTTGCGGGCGGTGGAGACGAGCAGGCCGCAGGCCAGCTCGGCGGCCGTGACGATGTTGGAGGTCGGGGCGTTGACGACCATCACGCCGGCCTTGGTGGCGGCGGAGACGTCGACGTTGTCCAGGCCGACGCCGGCGCGCGCGACGACCTTGAGCTTCTTGGCGGCGGCGATGGCCTCCGCGTCGACCTTGGTGGCGGAGCGGATCAGGATCGCGTCGACGTCGGCGATGGCAGGGAGCAGTTCGGCGCGGTCGGCTCCGTTGCAGTGCCGGATCTCGAAGTCCGGACCGAGCGCGTCGACGGTGGCGGGCGACAGCTCTTCAGCGATGAGTACCGTGGCTTTTTGACTGGGGTACGAGCTCACGTGAGTCCTCACAAGTCCAATGCGGACGGCCGTCCCGACGGCCGCTGGCGGTGGAGGGGCTAGCCGCGGTAGACGCACGACGCTGTGGGCCTGACGCGTATGTTGTGCAGCAGTCTAGTAGCGCCGCAGCCGTCGTTTTGCGCCGCTGCGGAAGTATCACCCGTCCGGGGCTGGACGGGATGGACAACGCCTGCGGGTCGTCCTCGACCCGGCGCCGCCCAGTGGGGTGAACGCTGGAAAAGGGGGCCGGAGCAGCGTGCCCCGACCCCCTGACATGAGGCTTACGCCTCTTCGTTCACCCAGCTCATCAGCTTGCGCAGCTGCTTGCCGGTGGTCTCCAGCAGGTGCTCGGCGTCCTGCTGCTTGTACTCGTTGTACTTCTTCAGACCGCCGTGGTACTCGTCCATCCAGGTCTGGGCGAAGGTGCCGTCCTGGATCTCCGTGAGGACCTGCTTCATCTCGGCCTTGGTGGCGTCGGTGATGATGCGCGGGCCGGTGACGTAGTCGCCCCACTCGGCGGTCTCGGAGACGGACCAGCGCATCTTCTCCAGGCCGCCCTCGTACATGAGGTCGACGATCAGCTTCAGCTCGTGGAGGCACTCGAAGTAGGCGATCTCCGGCTGGTAGCCCGCCTCGACCAGGGTCTCGAAGCCGGCCTTGACCAGGGCGGAGGTGCCGCCGCACAGCACGGCCTGCTCGCCGAACAGGTCGGTCTCGGTCTCCTCGGTGAAGGTCGTCTTGATGACACCGGCGCGGGTGCCGCCGATGGCCTTGGCGTACGACAGGGCCAGCGGGAAGGCGTTGCCGGTGGCGTCCTGCTCGACGGCGGCGATCGCCGGGACGCCGCGGCCCTCCTCGTACTGGCGGCGCACCAGGTGGCCCGGGCCCTTGGGGGCGACCAGGGCGACGTCGACGCCGGCCGGGGGCTTGATGAAGCCGAAGCGGATGTTGAAGCCGTGCGCGAAGAACAGAGCGTCGCCGTCGTTGAGGTTCGGGGCGATCGACTCCTCGTAGACCTGGGCCTGGATCGGGTCCGGGATGAGGATCATGATGACGTCGGCCTCGGCGGCGGCCTCGGCGGGGGTCACCACGCGCAGGCCCTGCTCCTCGGCCTTCTGCTTGGACTTGGAGCCCTCGTGCAGACCGACGCGGACGTCGACACCCGAGTCGCGCAGCGACAGGGCGTGGGCGTGGCCCTGGCTGCCGTATCCGATGACCGCGACCTTGCGGCCCTGGATGATCGACAGGTCGGCGTCGGCGTCGTAGAACAGCTCGGCCACTTTGGGTTCTCTCCTTGGTGTGCAGGTTGTGCGTCCCACCGTATGCCGGTGAGGGGGCGGGAGGTTTCGGGGTCTCGGGATACGGGCGGCACAGCCGCCCGTATTCAGCCTTACGCGTCCAGCGTTACGCGGTTCGGTCGAGAGCGCGCAGCGAGCGGTCCGTGATCGAGCGGGCGCCGCGGCCGATCGCGATCGTGCCGGACTGGACCAGCTCCTTGATGCCGAACGGCTCCAGCATCTTGAGCATCGCGGACAGCTTCTCGCTGGATCCGGTCGCCTCGATGGTGACGGCCTCCGGGGAGACGTCGACCGTCTTGGCGCGGAACAGCTGGACGATCTCCACGATCTGGGAGCGGGTCTCGTTGTCGGCGCGGACCTTCACCAGGACGAGTTCGCGCTGGACGGCCTGACCGGGCTCCAGCTCCACGATCTTCAGCACGTTGACGAGCTTGTTGAGCTGCTTGGTGACCTGCTCCAGCGGCAGTTCCTCGACGCCCACCACGATGGTGATGCGGGAGATGTCGGGGTGTTCGGTGACGCCGACCGCGAGCGAGTCGATGTTGAAGCCGCGGCGGGAGAACAGCGCGGCGATCCGGGCGAGGATGCCCGGCGTGTTCTCCACCAGGACGGAGAGCGTGTGCTTGGACATGGTGTTCTGCTCTTCCTTGCCTGTTGACGGTCAGTCGTCTTCGTTGTCGCCGAAGTCGGGGCGGACGTCCCGGGCGGCCATGATCTCGTCGTTGGAGGTGCCGGCGGCGACCATCGGCCACACCATCGCGTCCTCGTGGACGATGAAGTCGACGACGACCGGACGGTCGTTGATGGAGTTCGCCTCCGCGATGACCCTGTCGAGGTCCTCGGGGGACTCGCAGCGCAGGCCCACACAGCCCATGGCCTCGGACAGCTTCACGAAGTCCGGGACGCGCGTGCCCCTGGCCCCCGGGTTGATGTCGTCGGGGCCGGAGTGCAGCACGGTGTTGGAGTAGCGCTGGTTGTAGAAGAGGGTCTGCCACTGGCGGACCATCCCGAGGGCGCCGTTGTTGATGATGGCGACCTTGATCGGGATGTTGTTCAGGGCGCAGGTGGTCAGCTCCTGATTGGTCATCTGGAAGCAGCCGTCGCCGTCGATCGCCCAGACGGTCCGGTCCGGCTGTCCGGCCTTCGCGCCCATGGCCGCCGGGACCGCGTAGCCCATCGTGCCGGCGCCGCCGGAGTTCAGCCAGGTGGCGGGCTTCTCGTACTGGACGAAGTGCGCGGACCACATCTGGTGCTGGCCGACGCCCGCGGCGAAGACCGTGCCCTCGGGGGCGAGCTGTCCGATGCGCTCGATGACCTGCTGGGGGGAGAGCGAGCCGTCCTCGGGCAGGTCGTAGCCGAGCGGGTAGGTCTCGCGCCAGCGGTTGAGGTCGCTCCACCAGGCGGTGTAGTCGCCCTGGTGGCCCTCGCTGTGCTCCTTCTGCACGGCCTGGACCAGGTCGGCGATGACCTCGCGGGCGTCGCCGACGATCGGCACGTCGGCGGCGCGGTTCTTGCCGATCTCGGCCGGGTCGATGTCGGCGTGGACGATCTTGGCGTACGGGGCGAAGCTGTCCAGCTTGCCGGTGACGCGGTCGTCGAAGCGGGCTCCGAGGGCGACGATCAGGTCGGCCTTCTGCAGCGCGGTGACGGCGGTGACCGCACCGTGCATGCCCGGCATTCCCACGTGCAGCGGGTGACTGTCGGGGAATGCGCCGAGCGCCATCAGGGTGGTGGTGACGGGCGCTCCGGTGAGTTCGGCGAGGACCTTCAGCTCGGCGGTGGCCTGCGCCTTGAGGACGCCGCCGCCGACGTAGAGGACGGGCCGCTTGGCGGCGGTGATCAGCTTGGCCGCCTCGCGGATCTGCTTGGCGTGCGGCTTGGTCACCGGGCGGTAGCCGGGCAGGTCCATGACCGGCGGCCAGGAGAAGGTGGTCTTCGCCTGGAGGGCGTCCTTGGCGATGTCGACCAGGACCGGGCCCGGGCGGCCGGTGGAGGCGATGTGGAACGCCTGCGCGATCACCCGCGGGATGTCCTCGGCCTTGGTGACGAGGAAGTTGTGCTTGGTGATCGGCATGGTGATGCCGACGATGTCCGCCTCCTGGAAGGCGTCCGTGCCGATCGACTTCGAGGCGACCTGGCCGGTGATCGCGACCATCGGCACGGAGTCCATGTGCGCGTCGGCGATCGGGGTGACCAGGTTGGTGGCGCCCGGCCCCGAGGTGGCCATGCAGACGCCGACCTTGCCGGTGGCCTGCGCGTAGCCGGTGGCCGCGTGGCCGGCGCCCTGCTCGTGGCGGACCAGCACGTGGCGCACGCGGGTGGAGTCCATCAGCGGGTCGTACGCCGGCAGGATCGCGCCGCCGGGAATACCGAATACCGTCTCAGCGCCGACCTCCTCGAGGGAGCGGATGAGGGACTGCGCACCCGTGACGTGCTCGACGGGGGCGGACTGCTGTCCTCCGGATCGGGGCCGCGGCTGCGGATGGGCCCCGGTGGCCTGCTCGGTCATCGGCATTCTCTTCTCGATGCTGAGGGTTTTTGCGAGGTTTGGGCGGAGTTCAAGCGCTGCACGAAAGGCGCTCGTGCAACAAAAAACCCCTCGTGCCGTAGGGCAAGCGAGGGGAGCGCGCCGGTGAGGTCGCTGGGGATTCCGGATCGTCGTCCGGTGGGTCCCAGTTCAGCCGACGCGCTGTCCAAGTACGAGAATTCGGGTGCGCATGGCACTGACCCTCCCCCCGGCACGCACCACGTGTCAAGTGGGTGGGACGGGAGTCTCATTATGTGAGCGAAGGGCACTGCCACCTCCGAAGACCGGCGTACACACCTCCGGTCTACACCCCCGCGGCCCTTTCCACAGCTCGTTCACCGACGGGGCGCCACCGTCGGTGTCGAGGCCACGACCGCGCTCAGTCCTTCGGACCTGCGCGCGGCCGCGCTCTCGACGCCGACGCGCCCCTGCGGCTCTCTGGCACTGCCCGCGAACGCCGGCTCGGCCGGTGGGTGCGGCACGGGATAGTGGCCGGATGCGAGGGCCCGGCGCAGCCGGTACTCGTCCAGCGGCCCCGCGAACGCCATGCCCTGCCCGTGGGTGCAGCCCATCGCCCGCAGCGCGACGACCTGCTCGGGCAGGTCCACGCCCTCGGCGACCGACTGGAGCCCGAGATCGCCGGCGATGCGCAGCAGCCCGCTGGTGATCTTGTGCAGCCGCGCGGACTCCACGACGCCCTCGACCAGACTGCGGTCGAGTTTCAGGATGTCGACCGGGAGCTTTCTGAGGGCCGTGATCGCCGCGTAGCCGCTGCCGAAGCCGTCCAGCGCGATCCGCACGCCGAGCCGGCTGAGCGCGGTCAGACGACGCTCCAGCTCCTCCAGCGAGGTCCTCGGATCGGTGTCGGACAGTTCCAGGACCAGCGCGCCGGGCGGCAGCGCGTGCCGGGTCAGGAGCGCCTCCACGGAGCCGAGCGGCATCGAGCGGTCCAGCAGCCGCAGCGCGCTCAGCCGGACGGCCACCGGCACCACGCTTCCGGTGGTGGCGCGCTCGGCGGCCTGCTCCACCGCCTCCTGGAGGACCCAGCGGTCCAGTTCCGCGGTCTTGTCGCCGTCCTCGGTCACCCGCAGGAACTCGGCGGGGGTGAACAGCACCCCCTGGGAGGAGCGCCAGCGCGCCTGCGTGGAGACCGATGTGATCCGGCCGTTCTCCAGACAGACCACCGGCTGGTGCAGCAGTGCGAACTCTCCGTCGTGCAGTGCGGCGCGCAGCCGTGTGGCCAGTTCCGCCTTGCGGACGACGTCCTGCTGCATCTGCGGCTTGTACAGCTCGACGCGGCCCTTTCCGGCCGACTTCGCGCGGTACATCGCGAGGTCGGC
Organism: Streptomyces sp. NPDC007971; assembly: GCF_042958635.1. Lineage (NCBI taxonomy): Bacteria > Bacillati > Actinomycetota > Actinomycetes > Kitasatosporales > Streptomycetaceae > Streptomyces > Streptomyces sp. NPDC007971. The sequence goes on along the minus strand of NZ_JBIBJK010000026.1, from coordinate 97,947 downwards.
GTTGCGCAGCAGCTCGCCCGCGCCGAGGCCCGGTTCGGCGAAGGCGACACCGATGGAGGCGTTGACCCGGACATCGTTGCGGTCGATGGCGTACGGCTGGGAGAGGGTCACCCTGAGGCGGTCGGCGAGCTCCAGGATGTTCCGCTCCCGGGCGGCACGGTCGCGGGTGCCGTCCCCGACGATCAGGGCCGCGAACTCGTCGCCGCCGAGCCGGGAGGCGGTGTCCCCCTGCCGGACGGCGTCCTGGAGCCTGCGGGCGGCCTGGACGAGCAGTTCGTCCCCGGCCTGGTGCCCGATCGTGTCGTTGACGGCCTTGAAGCCGTCCAGGTCGATGAAGAGCACGGCCGTGCCGCGCAGGGCGGCGCCCCGGTCGGTGGACCGGCGGCCGGACAGGGCCTGCTGGACGCGCCGGGTGAACAGCGCGCGGTTGGGCAGGTCGGTGAGCGGGTCGTGCTCGGCGTTGTGCTGCAACTGGGCCTGCAGCCGCACCCTTTCGGTGACGTCACGGCTGTTGAAGATCAGGCCGCCGTGGTGCCGGTTGACGGTGGACTCGACGTTGAGCCAGCCGCCGCCACCGGAGCGGAACCGGCACTCGATGCGCGTGGTGGTCTCCGCCAGCGGGCTGGCGGAGAGGAAGCGGCGCACCTCGTGCACCACGCAGCCCAGGTCCTCCGGATGGATGAGCGCGGCCAGCTCGGTGCCCACCAGCTCCTCGGCGGGCCGCCCGTAGACCCCGGCGGCGGCCGGGGAGACGTAGCGGAGGATGCCGTTGGGCGCGGCGATCATGATGACGTCGCTGGAGCCCTGCACCAGGGAGCGGAAGTGGTTCTCCTTCTGCGCCAGTTCCTGGGTGAGGGTGATGTTGTCGAGCAGCATGATGCCCTGGCGCATGACGAGCGCCAGCACGACCGCGCCCGCGGTGATCAGCACGACGTGGTCGGGCCTGCGGCCGTTGAGGACGTTGTACAGGATGCCCAGGGTGCACACGGCGGCGGCGAGGTACGGGGTGAGCGCGGCGAGGGAACCGGTGAGCGGACCGCCGGCCGGGTAACGGCCGTGCTCGCCCCCGGGTGCGGGTGCGGGTGCGGGGACGTGCGGATGGCTCGTGACGCGCTGTCCGGGCACGTGCTCGTGGACCACGCGCGTGTGCCCGTCCGGTACGTGCCGCTCGTCCTGTGCTCCCGGGCGCAGCGGGGCGGCCCAGGGGGCGTAGGCGAGCAGCAGTGAGCCGGCGAACCAGCCCGCGTCCAGCATCTGCCCGGAGCGGTAGCTGCTGTGCAGGAGCGGCGAGGTGAACAGCGCGTCGCACATCACGGTGAGGGCGAGCGCGCCGATCGCCGTGTTCACCGCCGTGCGGTTGCCCGGGCTGCGGCGGAAGTGGAGCGCGAGCACCATGCTGACGAGCGCGATGTCGAGCAGCGGGTACGCCAGCGACAGTGCGGTGTGCGCCACGCTCGGCCCGTCGAACCGCGCGGCCTGGGCGAGCGCGAGACTCCAGGACAGCGTGAGCAGCGAGCCGCCGATCAGCCAGGCGTCCAGCCCCAGGCAGATCCAGCCGGCCCGGGTCACCGGCCGCTTGGCGAGGACCAGCAGGCCCACGATGGCGGGCGGCGCGAAGCACAGGAAGAACAGGTCGGCGTAGCTCGGGCTGGGCACGGTCCGCCCCAGGACGACCTCGTACCATCCCCAGACCGCGTTGCCCAGGGCCGCCATCGCCGAGGAGAGCGCGAACAGCAGCCAGGCCGACCGGAAGCGGACCCGCGGGCTGCGGGCGTAGAGGAAGCAGGAGACGGCGGCGGCACCTGCCGCGGCACTGAGACCGAAGTCGCCCATGATCAGCGCGAGACGGCCCGAGCCCCAGTCGAAGGTGGACCCGACGGCGTAGGACCCGCAGACCAGGGCGAGGATCAGCTGATGGACCAGGCGCGACCCGTCACCGGCGGCCGGTGGACGGGGCGGCAGCGGCGCGCCCGTCGCGTGCGCTGCGCGCACCACGCCGTCCAGGGCGCCCGGCACGGTCGTCACGGAGGGCGGCGCGTTCACCGGGGCCTCCCGATCCCTGCCGTTCCCGGGCTCCGTGGGTCCCGGTGCGCGTTCCTGCGGCGGCCGCCCGGCCTGGGGTGGTGGCTGTGATGAAGCGTGTGACGGTCGCGCCTGCGCGCGGCCGTGCGCCAGGGTCGCCGTCGGCGGCTCCGCCGCGTCGGATCGTTCGTCCATAGGCCGTGCATCGCCCGTCGCCCCCCTCACAAATCTGAAATGTCCATCCCCAGCGCCGATTGCTCGCGGCGCAGCCCCTTCCGGGACGATACACCAGTATCGTCACTCAGGGACATAGCCTCTCTACGCTCCGTGACGACCAGCGGCAATGCCGGTACGGCCCGCATCCGAAAGGTTGCGGAGGGTGCCGGAAGGGGCCCCGAGCCGGGGTGGGGAGGGGTTACGCCCCGTTCCTTCCCGGCGTCCGCGCCGCGTCCTCTCCCGTCGTCAGGATCACGTTCCGCAGGGGCTCGTGGTTCACGAAGCGGTTCACCTGGTCGACGAGCAGGCGCTTGGCGCGCGGCAGGAAAGCCGAGGTGGGGCCGCCCACGTGCGGGCTGATCAGCACCCCTGGAGCGTGCCACAGGGGGTGTCCCGGCGGCAGCGGCTCCGGGTCCGTCACGTCCAGCGCAGCGGTGATACGGCCGCTCTCCAGCTCGGCCAGCAGCGCCTTGGTGTCGACCACGGGTCCGCGGGCGACATTGACGAGCAGTGCGCCGTCCTTCATGCGCCCCAGGAAACCCTCGTTCACCAGGCCCCTGGTCTCCTGCGTCAAGGGCGTGCACAGAATCACGACGTCGGCGTCCGGAAGCAGAGAGGGCAAATCGGTGAGCGGATGCACGGGACCGCGCGCCGTGGTGCGCCCTGAGCGCGCGACGCGCGCCACCCGCGCAAGTTCAAAGGGCGTGAGCCGGTCCTCGACGGCCGCCCCGATGGAGCCGTAGCCGACGATGAGGACGGTCCTGTCGGCGAGCGCCGGACGGAAACCGGCGACCCACTCGCCCCGGTCCTGGGCCCGTACGAAGTCGGGGAGGCCGCGCAGGGAGGCGAGGACCAGCGTCAGGGCCAGCTCGGCGGTGCTCGCCTCGTGGACCCCGCGCGCGTTGCACAGCCGGACCCCCGGGCGCAGGTACTTCAGGCCCGGCTGCACATGGTCGATGCCGGCCGTCAGGGTCTGCACGACCTGGACCGCACTCATGCCCGGCAGCGGGCGCACGCCCACGCCGGGCGGCTTCATGTACGGCACGACGTAGAAGGCGCAGTCACCCGGGTCTCCGGGGAACTCCTCCTCCCCGTCCCAGAGCAGGTACCGGGGCCCCTCGGGCAGGCCCTCGATCTCCTGCGACGCGATGGGAAGCCATATGTCTGCGGTCATGACAGGAGGCTATGTCAGAGGCCATGTCGGGGGGATGGTGTGCAGAGGTTAGGTTGGGGCCCGGGAGAGGGAGGGTCACGAGCAGGTGGAGCGCAGGACGATCGGCGCGGGGGGACTCGCGGTGGGGGCCGTCGGACTCGGGTGCATGCCGATGAGCTGGGCGTACAGCGGGTCGCGGCAGCGGGGCGACGAGTCGCTCAGAGCCGTGCACCGGGCGCTGGACCTGGGCTCGACCCTCCTGGACACGGCGGACATGTACGGCCCGTTCACCAACGAGCTGCTGCTGGGGCGGGTGCTCAGGGAGCGCCGCGCGGAAGCCTGCGTGTCGACCAAGGTGGGCCTGCTCGTGGGCGAGCAGCACATCGTGGCCAACGGGCGTCCGGGATATGTGAAGCGGGCCTGCGACGCCTCGCTGCGGCGCCTGCAGACCGATGTGATCGACCTCTACCAGCTGCACCGCGCCGACCCCGAGGTCCCGATCGAGGAGACCTGGGGCGCCATGGCCGAGCTGGTGCGGGCCGGGAAGGTGCGGGCGCTCGGGCTGTGTGCGGTGGGGGCGCGCGCCGGCCGCCGTTCCGGGAGCCGCGTGCACGACACCACGCTGCGCCAGCTGAAGCGGGTGCAGCAGGTCTTCCCGGTGAGCGCGGTGCAGGCCGAGCTGTCGGTGTGGTCGCCGCAGGCCCTGGAGGCGTTGCTGCCGTGGTGCGAGGCGCGGGGCGTGGGCTTCCTGGCGGCGATGCCTCTGGGGAACGGCTTCCTGACCGGCACGCTCACTCCGGGCGAGGGGTTCGAACCCGACGACCTGCGCGCTCGCCACCCCCGCTTCACCGCCGAGATGATGGCCGCCAACCAGCCGATCGTCGCGGGCCTGCGGCGGGTGGCCCGCCGCCACGGGGAGGAGGTCACCGCCGCCCAGGTGGCTCTGGCCTGGGTTCTCGCCCAGGGCAGGCATGTCGTCCCGGTGCCCGGCACCAAGCAGCACCGGTGGGCCACCCAGAACGCGGACGCGGTGGACGTGCGGCTGACCCCCGAGGACCTGACGGCGCTGGCCCGGCTGCCGCCCGCGCAGGGGTCCTGGGACTGACCTCGCCGTCGCGTCCGGGCCGCGTGGCCGGGAACCGCGGACAGGGCGGGCGGAGTATGGGAAAGACAGGCTGCGGGAAACACCACGTCGAGGGGACCTGATCGTGCGACGTCGAGCTGTGACGGCCGTGCTGGCCGCGACCGCGCTCCTGCTGACGGCCGGCTGCTCCTCGGGCGGCAAAGGCTCACCGGCGGGCGGCGGGACCACGGCACCGGACTCCGCCCCCTCCGCGCGGCCCGGCGAATCGGCCGCGCCGGCCAAGGGGTCGGTCCGCGTGCTGCGTACGGTGGCCGAGGGCCTGAAGACACCGTGGGGCCTGGCCGCCCTGCCGGGCGGCGGGCTGCTGGTCTCCTCCCGCGACGAGGGCACGATCACCCGGATCGACACGGCGACGGGCCGAAAGACCGAGCTGGGCACCGTCTCCGGGGTCTCCCCCGCCGGCGAGGGGGGCCTGCTGGGCATCGCCCTGTCGCCCGGCTACGCCTCGGACCACATGATCTACGCCTACTTCACCTCCGCATCGGACAACCGCATCGTGCGGATGCTGTACGACGAGCACAAACCGGCGGGCGAGCAACTGGGTGCCCCCGACACGATTTTCAAGGGCATCCCCAAGGGCCGCATCCACAACGGCGGCCGTATCGCCTTCGGCCCGGACGGGATGCTCTACGCGGGCACGGGCGAGAGCGGCGAGCGGGGCCTGGCCCAGGACAGGAAGTCCCTGGGCGGCAAGATCCTGCGGATGACCCCGGAGGGCGAGCCGGCCCCCGGCAATCCCTTCCCCGGCTCGGCGGTGTACTCGTACGGCCACCGGAACGTGCAGGGCCTGGCCTGGGACACCCGTCAGCGGCTGTTCGCCTCCGAGTTCGGCCAGGACACCTGGGACGAGCTGAACGCGATCGTGCCGGGCGGCAACTACGGCTGGCCGCGGGCGGAGGGCAGGTCCTCTCAGGCGGGCCTGCGCAGCCCGATCGCCCAGTGGCACACCGACGAAGCCTCCCCCAGCGGCATCGCCTACGTCGACGGCGTGGTCTGGATGGCGGCCCTGAAGGGCCGGCGCCTGTGGCGCATCCCCCTGCAGGGCACCGGTGCCGCGGCGGCCCCCCGGTCCTTCCTCGACGGCACGTACGGCCGCCTGCGCACCGTTGCCGCGGCGGGCGGCGACAAGGTGTGGCTGGTCACGAGCAACACGGACGGCCGGGGTACGCCGCACAAGGGCGACGACCGGGTGCTGGAGGCGGAGGTGAAGTAGCCCCCGCGCCGCGTCCGTCGCTCACTCGTCGTCCGCGGGTTCCGCCCTGGCGGGCGGCCGCTCGGGCGGGCGTACGACCACCTTTCCCGAGGCGAGATCTATGGGCCCGCGGCCGGAGTCGGCGTCCCCGACGTCCTCCCGGGTCAGCTCCAGGCGGTTCTGCTCGTCCTGGGTGTGCTTGCGGCCGGGCGCGAACAGTTCCTCGAAAGCGTTGAACACAGCACCTCCCCCATGCCGGTCTCCTCCAGCGTACGGCTCAGCCCGCCGCGGGCGCGGCGACGGGGTCGGCCGGGAACAGCCCCAGCCGGTGCGCCAGCGCTGCGGCCTCGCCCCTGCCCGAGACGCCGAGCTTGGACAGGATGTTGGAGACGTGCACGCTCGCCGTCTTCGGGGAGATGAAGAGTTCCTCGGCTATCTGGCGGTTGGTGCGGCCGGCCGAGACCAGACGCAGGACGTCCCGTTCCCGGCCGGTGAGGCCGAGGGCCCCGGCCGGGTCGGCGGTCGCGAGGGCCTCCTGCGGGGCGCGGGTGAGGGTGAGGCGGGCGCGCTGGGCGAGCCGTGCGACCGCGTCGGCGAGCGGGCGAGCGCCGAGGCTTCCGGCGACCGCCCCGGCCAGCCGCAGCAGCTCCAGGGCCCGGTCGCGCTCGTTCTCACCGCCGCCCGTGGTGCCCTCCGGCCGTGCGGCACCAGGAGAGAGCAGGGACTGCGCGAGGCGGTAGCGGACACGGGCGAGGTCGTAGGGACGGTCCAGACACTCGAAGGCGGTGACCACCCCCGACCAGGCGTCCGTGGTGTCCGTGCCCTCTGCCCGGTCCAGTTCGGCGCGGATCCACCGCTCGTGCGCCGCCCACACAGGCGCGGCGACGGTGATCTTTCCGGCGCTCTCGCGCAGGCGGCCGAGGACCTCGGCGCGGTCCGCCGCGGCGGCGGGCAGCGCACGGGCGTCGGCCTCGGCGGTGGCGGCGGCCAGCAGCAGGGGCCAGGCGTAGCGGTAGGTGCCGGGCACGAATCCGCTCTCCAGTGCCCTGGACAGTTCGGCGCGGGCGTCGTGGATTCTGCCCTCCGCGGCGGCTACGCCGATGGCGACACGGGCCACCCGCAGCGACTGCTGGGGCATGGGGTCCCGGGAGCCGTAGCGTGCGTCGGCGGTGGCCAGGTGACGGGCGGCGCCGGCGAGGTCGCCGCGGGCCAGTGCGAGATGGGCGAGGCGCAGGGCGCCCGAGCCCTGGGGCTTGGCGCCGTGGCCCGCCCGGATCGCGTTCGCGGCGGCGTCGGCGGCCTCGTCCCACTGGCCGATCGCGTAGAGCGAGTCGGAGAGGTTGCCCCACACCCATGCCTCGGCGTCGCGCAGCCCGAACTCACGGGTGAAGGCGATGCCTTCGCGCAGCAGGGGCACGGACTCCCGGGAGCGGCCGACCGCCTGCAGCGCGGACGGCAGGTTCACGAAGGCCCGGCCCGCCACGCCCCGCACGCCCTCCCGGAGCGCGTCCTCCTTGACGTGGAACATCTCCGCGAACCCGGACTCGGCGTCGCCCGCGTCGATCAAGAGGCCGCCGAGGGTGAGCCGGGCGTGCAGTTCGATCTCGCGGGCGTTCACCATCCGCGCGTACTGCACGGCCCGCTCGGCGGCGGCGAGCGCGTCGGGTCCGGGCTGGTGCAGCATGCGCCAGGAGGCGACGTGGGCCAGCACCTCGGCGTGCACCTCGGTCGGGGGCAGCCCGCGGACGAGCTCCTGTGCGGTGGCCAGCTCCTGGCGGCCGTCGCCGCGGGCCTGCGCCTGGACGAGATGGGAGCGCTGCACCCAGAACCAGGCGGCGCGCAGGGGGTCCGGGTCCTCGTCCAGCAGCTGGAGCGCACGCTTGATGATCTTCAGGGCGCGTTCGCGTTCCCCTCCGAAGCGGCCGGCGACCGCCGCCTCGGCCATCAGGTCGAGGTAGCGCAGCGGGGTGGTGGCCGGGTCGCAGCCGCAGGGAGGGTAGACCTCGGTGTAGTCGACCGGGCGCAGGGCCGAGCGGACCTCCTCGGGGGCCCTCTCCCACAGCTCCATCGCCCGCTCCAGGAGCCGCAGTTGCTCGGTGTAGGCGTGCCGGCGGCGGGCCACGACGGAGGCGTCCAGGACGGCGGGCAGGGCCCGGGCGGCATCGTGGGCGTGGTACCAGTAGCTCGCCAGGCGCATCACGCGCGCGTCGGCGGGGACGAGCGTGGGGTCGGCCTCGACGGCCTCGGCGTAGCGGCGGTTGAGCCGGGAGCGTTCGCCGGGCAGCAGGTCGTCGGCGACGGCCTCGCGGACCAGGGCGTGCCGGAAGCGGTAGCCGCCGCCGTCCGGGGTCGCGCTGAGGATGCTGGCGCCCACGGCGGCCCGCAGCGCCTCGATGAGGTCGTCCTCGGCGAGGTGGGCGACGGCGGCGATCAGCGGGTACTCCACGGTGGAGCCGCCCTCGGCGACGATCCGGGCGATGCGCTGGGCGCTCTCGGGCAGCGCCTCGACCCGGACCAGCAGCAGGTCGCGCAGGGAGTCGGTCAGGCCGGTGCAGCAGCCTTCCCAGGCGGCGACGGCCAGTTCCTCCACGAAGAAGGCGTTGCCGTCGGAGCGTTCGTAGATGTCGTCGACCTGGGCGGGGTCGGGCTCGGCGGCGATGATGCCGGCGACCTGACGGGCTACTTCCTCACGGGTGAAACGGGCGAGTTCGAGACGCCGGACGGTGCGCAGCCGGTCGAGCTCGGCGAGCAGGGGGCGCAGGGGGTGCCGGCGGTGGATGTCGTCGGAGCGGTAGGTGGCGAGGACGACGAGACGACCGGTGCGCAGGGTACGCAGGAGATAGGCGAGCAGGTGGCGGGTGGAGGCGTCGGCCCAGTGCAGGTCCTCCAGGACGAGCACGACGGTGTGCGCTTCGGCGACCTGCTCCAGCAGCCGGCCCGTGAGTTCGAAGAGGCGGGCCATGCCCTGCTCGTCGTGCCGGCTGGAGGTGGCCTCGCCCAGCTCGGGCAGCAGCCGGGCCAGTTCCTCCTCCTGGCCGGCTCCGGCGGCGGCGAACTCCTCGGGCAGGGCCTCGCGCAGGGCGCGCAGCGCGGTGGAGTAGGGAGCGAAGGGCAGCCCGTCGGCGCCGATCTCGACACAGCCGCCCACGGCCACGACCGCGCCCCCGCGGCCGGCGGCAGTGACGAACTCCTCGACGAGCCGGGTCTTGCCCACCCCGGCCTCGCCGCCGACGAGCAGCGCCTGCGGCTCACCCGCTCCGGCACGGGCGAGCGCGGCGTTCAGCGTCTCCAACTCGTCGGTGCGGCCGACGAACACGGGACTGACGGATGCGGTCTCCACAGGCCCGAGCATCGCACGAGGTCCCAAGGACGGGGCAGCGGTTTTCCACAGCTGCGGTGCGATGGTCGTACCAACGGGCGGAAGGGTCGTACGACGCTCGGGGAGCGCCGTACGACCCCTGGACGGAAGGCGGCCGACCCCCGTGCGGCCGCCCTGCGCCGGTTCCTCGCTCACGCGGTGCGCGGGAGCCGCTGCCTGCGGGGCCGGTCGGTATGGGATTCGGCCTCCTGGGCGCCGCGCCGGACGGCCGCCTCGCGGCGGGCGGCGCGCCGGGAGAGCACGGCCTCGCGGGCCAGGCGGTCCTGCTCGGCCTCGCGGCGCAGCTGGGCGGTCCGCGTGCGGTGGATCTCGAAGTCGTACATGGTGTGTCCTTCGGGAGAGGTGGTCTCGTGCATCGCTTCCTGCGATGCCTCCACCTTCGTCTCCCAGGGGGGTGCGCCACATCGGGAGAGTTCCGCATCTTGGGGCGCGCCCCGGGCCCCCGGACACGCCTAAGGGGCCTCAGGGGCCCCGTAAGGTGCTCACGGATTCCCTAAGGCCCCTGATGAACTGCGGTTTCCTCAGCCGGTCGAGGGCAGGGCGAGCAGCGCGTCGGAGTACTTCAGGACGGCCAGGAGCAGGCCGACGGCACCGAGCGAGATGCCCGCCCAGGCGACGGACTTGATCCAGGCGGCCTGCGGGCGGCCGGGGGCGCCGAACGCGGGCCGGGCGAGCACGGCCACGCCGGTGACCAGCGCGGCCAGCGCGAACAGACCGGCCCACAGTGCGGTGGTGTGCCAGGCGTCGCCGTAGACAGCCTTGACCTGCGTGGCCACGCTCGCGGTGGACGAGGTCTTGAGCTGGCCGACGAGGGTCTCCCGGGCGGCGGCGACGGTGCCGATCCAGCCGCCGCTGAGCGAGACCAGGCCCAGCCCGGCGGAGACCACGGCGGCGGCACCCTGGCCGACCCCGGAAGGACCCGTCTCCTCGAACGCCTCGGGCTCCTCGGGCTCACCGGATTCGCCGGATTCGCCGTGCTCACCGGAGTCCCCGGACGCGCCGGGCTCCAAGCGTTCCCTGTTCTCCGCGTTCTCCGCGTTCTCCGCGTTCTCCGCGGCCGGCTGCCCGTCCGCTCCTGCGCCGTCGGCATCGGTTCCGGCCCCGGTCCCGGTCCCGGTCCCGGCTTCAGCGGCCGCGCCCGCGTCCCCCTCCTGCGGTGCCCGCTCGTCGTCGGTCTTGGTGACGTCCACGTTCTTCGTTGCCATGTCCGGCACCGTACGGACGCAGTCTGAGAGGTCTCTTAATGATCGTTGTGCCCGCCCCGCGCGCGTGCCTCGCGCCACTCGGGGGCCAGCACCGCCCAGATCTCGGTGTCCGTGCGCACGCCGCGGTGCGGGTAGTTCTCCCGCAGGACGCCCTCGCGGGTCATGCCGAGGCGCCTGGCCACGTTGAGGCTGCCCTCGTTGGCGACGGAGGCGAACCACTCCACGCGGTGCATGCCGCGCTCGTCGAACGCCCAGTCCAGCAGCACGCGCATGCCACGCGTGACCAGGCCCCGCCCGCTCGCCTCCGGTTCCAGCCAGCAGCCCGCCTCGCAGACCCCGCCGGGGGTGTCCCAGACACGGAACAGCAGGCCGCCGGCGAGCTTTCCGTCCAGCCAGATGCCGTGCAGGCTGCCCGCGTCGGCGGCCCGCTTGTCGGCGTACGACCTCAGGTAGGCGCGGGCGGCCTCCAGGTCCGTCACCACGTCCGGCAGACCGATGTGCCGGCCGATGAAGTCCCGTCCCCGGTCGATGTTGGCAAGCAGCTCCGGCGCGTGCCAGACCTCCAGGGGGCGCAGTTCCGCGCCGTCCTCACCCAGGGATATCGCGTACATCGTGCCGCTGCTCCTCTCGCAGTTCCTCGACCGGGACAGTGCCGAGACTCTCATGGACGGCCCGGCATTCGGGCGGCTCGATGCTGATGCGCGGCAGCCGGACCTCCAGCCAGGCGGGCAGCCACCAGTTGGCGGCGCCGAGCAGGTGCATCAGGGCGGGCACGAGCAGGGTGCGCAGCACGAAGGCGTCGAGGGCGACCGCCGAGGCCAGCGCGATGCCGAACATGGCGATCACGCGGTCGCCGCTGAGGACGAAGGCGAGGAACACCGAGATCATGATGACCGCGGCCGAGTTGATCACCCGGCTGGTCTCGGCGAGGCCGACCCGCACGGCCCGCCGGTTGTCGCCGGTCTCCAGCCACTCCTCGTACATCCGGCTGACCAGGAACACCTGGTAGTCCATGGAGAGTCCGAAGAGGACCGAGACCATGATCACGGGCAGGAAGGGCTCGATGGGGCCCGCGCGGCCGAGGCCGAGCAGTTCGCTGCCCCAGCCCCACTGGAAGACGGCGACGACGATGCCGAAGGCGGCGGCGACCGCGGCGATGTTCATCACGCCGGCCTTCAGCGGGATGCCGAGCGAGCGGAAGGCGACCAGCAGCAGCAGACAGCCGAGCCCGACGACCACACCGACGAACAGCGGCAGTTTGCCGACGATCACATCCGCGAAGTCGTCGTAGCCGGCCGTGACTCCGCCGACGTGCACGTCGAGGGAGGTGCCGGTCTCCGCGCGCGGGAGCACGTCGCTGCGCAGCCGGTCGACGAGGTCGCTCGTCCGCTGCGACTGGGGCGCGGAGTCGGGGACGAGGGTCAGATATGCGGTGTCGCCGGCGGAGTCGTAGGTGACGGGGGTGACGGAGGCGACGCCCCGGGTGGCGCGCAGGGTGGTGTCGAGGCTGTCCAGGGCGAGTTCGTCGCCGCCGCCGTCGACGCGCGTCACCAGGGTCAGCGGGCCGTTCACTCCGGGCCCGAAGCCTCGCGCGAGGAGGTCGTAGGCCTGCCGTGTGGTGGACGAGCGGGGGTCGTTGCCCTGGTCGGAGGTACCGAGGCGGAGGGAGAGCGTGGGCAGCGCGAGCAGCGCGACGACAGCGACGGCGAGCGAGCCGAGCAGCCTCGGCCGGCGTTCCACGAACGCGGACCAGCGGGCGGCGAGACCGGTGGGCAGCTCGGGTCGCGGCCCGCGCCTGGCGAGCCGGCGGCGCTCGCGGCGGCTGAGGGCGCGCGGTCCGATCCAGGAGAGCAGGGCGGGCAGCAGGGTGACGGAGGCCGCGACGGTGAGCACGACCGTCGACGAGGCGGCGACGGCGACGCCGTTGAGGAAGCCCAGGCGCAGGCTGAGCATGCCCAGCAGAGCGATGCAGACGGTCGCACCCGCGAAGACGACCGCACGCCCCGTGGTGGCCACGGCGTTCGTCGCGGCCTCGGTGACGCTCAGGCCGCGTTTCAGACCGCGGCGGTGCCGGGTCACGATGAAGAGGGCGTAGTCGATGCCGACGCCGAGCCCGATCAGCGTGCCGAGCATGGGCGCGAAGTCGGCGACGGTCATGACGTGCCCGAGCAGCCCGATGCCGGCGTACGCCGTGCCCACACCGATCAGCGCGGTGGCGATCGGCAGCAGGGCGGCGGCGACCGAGCCGAAGGCCAGGAGGAGGACGACCGCGGCGACGACCACGCCGACCACCTCGGCGGTGTGCCCCCCGGAGGACCGGGTGAGCCCGATGGCGCTGCCGCCCAGCTCCACCCTGAGGCCGTCCCGCTCGGCGGCCCCGGCAGTGCGGACGACGGCCTCGGCCTCGGACTTGCTGATGTCCTCCGCCTGCCGGGCGAAGGTGACGGTGGCGTAGGCGGTACGGCCGTCGGCGCTGATCCGGTGCGCCCCGTGCCGGCCGTACGGGCCGGCCACCGAGGCCACGTCGGGCAGGTCGGCGATCCGGTCCAGGGTGCGGGTCATGGTCCGTTCGACGGCGGGCGCGCGGACGCTGCCCGTATCGGTGTGCCAGACGACGGTGTCGCTGTCGCCGGCCAGGGCCGGGAAGCCGGATTCGAGCAGCTGGGCGGCGCGGCCCGATTCGGTGCCCGGGACCTCGTAGTCGTTCGAGTACGCCGGACCGGCCACCGCGGCGGCCGCGGTGATCCCGCCGAAGGCGAGGAGCCACAGCAGGACGGCGACCAGACGGTGCCGGACACACCAACGGGCGAGGGCTGCCACGGACGTGCTCCCAGAGGACGATTTGTTGATCTTTGGCCGGGAACGATCGTCCATCCACTGAACAGCCCGCAAAGAACGCATGAGCAATCGAAGGACACTCTTGCAGGCGTAGGTGATCGTTTGCCGCGTTCGCGGGGCTCTTCGCAAGAGTGGGAGGCAGGTCACAGGACAGTTCTGCGAACTCTGTCGCTCCGGGGGACACTTCAGTCGGACTGGTCCCCGAAAGCCATGATCATCGTCCCGGCGATCAGCAGCCACAGAGCACGGCGGGTACGGCCGTGGAAGCCGAGGAACGCGGCGAGCGCGCACACGGCGGCGCCGAGGGCGTAGGCGGCGGGGACGAGGGCCGCGGCGGAGCCGGTGAGCCGGAGCAGCGCCGCGGCCAGTCCGGCGAGGGTGAGCAGGGCTCCGGTGCCGGCGGCGGTCCAGCGGGCCCGGCGGGCCTCCGAGATGCCGTCCGCATCGTCCGCGCCGTCGACGTCGACGTCGTACGCACTGTCCGCGTCATCGGCGCCGTCCGCGCCGCACGCACCGTCCGCGCCATCCGTGTCGTCAGCGTCGTCCGAGGCGTTCGCCGGTTCCTCCGCCTCGGCTATGGCGGGGTCGGCGCCGGTGTCGATGTCGGAATCCGTGCGTCCACTCATGACGGCTGAGCGTAGTACCCACGGCCGAACAATTCGGATGCGGTGTGCCCGGGCCGCTGCTAGCGTCCCGGCGTCCGTTCCCGGCATGTCGCCGCCGACCGAAGCAGGTGCATTTTTTGATGGTCCGACCGAGCTCCCACACATCCCTCTTCCGTACGAAGGAACCAAGGAGCCCGTTCACCGATGGCCGACATCACGCCAAGGACCCCGGACACCTCGCTCACTGACCGTCTCACCCATCCCCGCTACCCCCGCAGCAGCCGCTACGACGCCCGCTGGGCCGTCGAGAACCAGATGGGGCCGCACGCCCTGTGGCTGCTGGAGTGGCTGGCACCCGCGCTCGGTCTCGACCGGCTGCCGCCCGGCGCCCGGGTGCTCGACCTCGGCTGCGGGCGCGCCATGACGTCCGTCTTCCTGGCCCGGGAGTACGACGTCCGCGTCGTCGCCGCCGACCTGTGGGTGAAGCCCGACGACAACGCCGTACGCCTCGCCCAGGCGGGAGTCGCCGACCGGGTGCTGCCCGTGCATGCCGAGGCGCACGACCTGCCGTTCGCCGAGGGCGGCTTCGACGCGATCGTCTCCGTCGACGCCTACCAGTACTTCGGCACCGCCGACCTCTATCTGCCCACGCTCACCCGGCTGCTGAAGCCGGGCGGGCGGATCGGGATCGTCGTGCCGTCGGTGCGGCAGGAGATCGACGGAATCGAGCCGCCCGCACACCTCGAAGCCCACTGGGACCCGGGGTTCTGGTCGTTCCACTCCCCCGCGTGGTGGCGGCGCAACTGGACGCGCACGGGGGCCGTGACCGTCGAGACGGCCGACTGGCTGGAGGACGGCTGGCGCGACTGGCTGCTGTGGAGCGAGGTGTGCGCCGAGGAGAGTCCGAGCGAGTTCATGGCCGGCCTGGCCCGCGACTCGGTGGAACTGATCGACGCCGACCGCGGGCGCCTTCTCGGGTTCGCCCGGGTCGTGGGGCGCCGCGAGTAGCCGGTTCGCGCGCCGCGGGCAGCCGATTCGGGCACGGGGGCAGCCGGTTCGCGCGCCGCGGGCAGCCCGCGGGGCACGGCGCCCGTGCACCGGGTCCGGCAGGTGATCGTCCGGCCCGGCAGGTGACCGCCGGGCACGGCAGGTGTTTGGCCGGCCCGGCGAGAGACCGCGGGCCGCGCGGGTGACCGCGGGCCGTCGCCGACAGCGCAACGGCCCCGGAGAACATGTCTCCGGGGCCGTACGAACGGGGGCTCAGCCCTCGCTCACGCCCAGCTTCTCCAGGATCAGTTCCTTGACGCGGGCCGCGTCGGCCTGACCCCGGGTCGCCTTCATGACCGCGCCGACCAGGGCGCCGGCCGCGGCCACCTTGCCACTGCGGATCTTGTCCGCGATGCCCGGGTTGCCGGCGATGGCCTCGTCGACGGCCGTGCCAAGGGCCGAGTCGTCGGAAACCACCTTGAGGCCGCGCTTGTCGACGACCTCGTCCGGGGTGCCCTCACCCGCGAGGACGCCCTCGATGACCTGGCGGGCCAGCTTGTCGTTCAGGTCGCCGGAGTTCACCAGCTCGGTGATCCGGGCGACCTGCACCGGCGTGATGGCCAGCTCGTCCAGCGCCGCGCCGGACTCGTTGGCGCTGCGCGCCAGTTCGCCCATCCACCACTTGCGGGCGGAGGCCGCGTCGGCGCCGGCGTCGATCGTGGCGACGATCAGGTCCAGCGCGCCGGCGTTGAGGATCGCCTGCATGTCGGTGGCCGTGATGCCCCAGTCCGCGAGCAGGCGGGTGCGGCGGGCCAGCGGCATCTCCGGCAGCGCGGCGCGGATCTCCTCGACCCACTCGCGCGCGGGCGCCACGGGGACGAGGTCGGGCTCCGGGAAGTATCGGTAGTCCTCGGCCTCCTCCTTCACGCGGCCCGAGGTCGTGGACCCCGTGTCCTCGTGGAAGTGGCGGGTCTCCTGGATGATCGTCCCGCCGCCGTCGAGCACGGCCGCGTGCCGCTGGATCTCGAAGCGGGCCGCGCGCTCCACGGAACGCAGCGAGTTGACGTTCTTCGTCTCCGAGCGGGTGCCGAACTTCTCGGCGCCCTTGGGCATCAGCGACAGGTTCACGTCGCAGCGCATCTGGCCCATCTCCATGCGGGCCTCGGACACGCCGAGGGCCCGGATGAGCTCGCGCAGCTCACGGACGTAGGCGCGCGCAACCTCGGGGGCACGCTCGCCGGCGCCGACGATCGGCTTGGTGACGATCTCGATGAGCGGGATGCCCGCGCGGTTGTAGTCCAGCAGCGAGTGGGACGCGCCGTGGATCCGGCCGGTGGCACCGCCGACGTGCGTCGACTTGCCGGTGTCCTCCTCCATGTGGGCGCGCTCGATCTCCACGCGGAAGGTCTCGCCGTCCTCCAGCTGCACGTCGAGGTAGCCGTTGAAGGCGATCGGCTCGTCGTACTGGGAGGTCTGGAAGTTCTTCGGCATGTCCGGATAGAAGTAGTTCTTCCGGGCGAAGCGGCACCACTCGGCGATCTCGCAGTTCAGCGCGAGACCGATCTTGACGGCGGACTCGACGCCGGTCGCGTTGACGACCGGGAGCGCGCCGGGCAGGCCGAGGCAGGTCGGGCAGGTCTGCGAGTTGGGCTCGGCGCCCAGCTCGGTCGAACACCCGCAGAACATCTTGGTCTTGGTGCCGAGTTCGACATGGACCTCAAGGCCCATGACGGGGTCGTACGACGCCAGCGCGTCCTCGTACGACACCAGGTCGGTCGTGGTGGTCACGGTGAAAACTTCCCTCTCAGCCCAGCAGGACGTCGTCGTCGCCCAGCCGCTTCAGCTCGCGATAGAGGATGGCGAGGCCGGTGACGATCGCGACGGCGGACACGGTGGCGTCGACGAGACGCAGGGTGTCGTGCTCGGCGCGCGCCTTCTTGATCTGCTTGGCCACACCGAACGCGCCGAACGCGGTCCCGGCCATCGACAGGTACGTGCCGGACTTCGACTTCTTGAAGCCCTTGGCCTTGTTCAGTGCACTCACAGCGACGGAGCCTCCTCGAGCAACGGGTGCCCCCAGTTTTCCACGAAGGCGGCCTCGACGGCGGCGCCGACCTTGTACAGCCGGTCGTCCTTGAGCGCCGGCGCGATGATCTGCAGGCCCACCGGGAGGTTGTCCTCCGGGGCGAGACCGCAGGGCAGCGACATGGCCGCGTTACCCGCCAGGTTGGTCGGGATGGTGCACAGGTCGGCCAGGTACATCGCCATCGGGTCGTCGGCGCGCTCGCCGATCGCGAAGGCGGTGGTCGGGGTCGTCGGGGAGACGATCACGTCGACCTGCTCGAAGGCCTTCTCGAAGTCCCGCGTGATGAGCGTGCGGACCTTCTGCGCGGAGCCGTAGTAGGCGTCGTAGTAGCCGCTCGACAGGGCGTACGTGCCGAGCATGATGCGGCGCTTGACCTCGGGGCCGAAGCCGGCCTCTCGGGTCAGGGAGGTGACCTCCTCGGCCGAGTGGCTGCCGTCGTCGCCGGTCCGCCGGCCGTAGCGCAGGCCGTCGAAGCGGGCGAGGTTGGAGGAGCACTCGGACGGCGCGATCAGGTAGTACGCCGACAGCGCGAGGTCGAAGGACGGGCAGTCCAGCTCGACGATCTCGGCGCCCAGCTCCCTGAGCAGCTCGACCGACTCGTCGAAGCGCTGGATGACGCCCGCCTGGTAGCCCTCGCCGCGGAACTGCTTGACCACGCCGACGCGCATGCCCGCGACGCTGCCGTTGCGGGCGGCCTCGACCACCGGCGGGACCGGGGCGTCGATGGAGGTGGAGTCGAGCGGGTCGTGGCCGGCGATGACCTCGTGCAGGAGGGCCGCGTCCAGGACCGTACGGGCGCAGGGGCCGCCCTGGTCCAGGGAGGACGAGAACGCCACCATGCCGAAGCGGGAGACCGCGCCGTACGTCGGCTTGACGCCGACCGTGCCGGTGACGGCGGCCGGCTGTCGGATGGAGCCGCCGGTGTCGGTGCCGATGGCCAGCGGGGCCTGGAAGGAGGCGAGAGCGGCGCTGGAACCGCCGCCGGAGCCGCCGGGGATCTTCGTGAGGTCCCAGGGGTTGCCGGTCGGGCCGTAGGCGCTGTTCTCGGTGGAGGAGCCCATGGCGAACTCGTCCATGTTGGTCTTGCCGAGGATGACGACGTCGGCGGCCTTCAGCCGCTTGGTGAGCGTCGCGTCGTACGGCGGGATCCAGCCTTCGAGGATCTTCGAGCCGACGGTCGTGGGTACGCCCTCGGTGGTGAAGATGTCCTTGAGTGCGAGCGGGACGCCGGCCAGCGGGCCGAGCTTCTCGCCGCGGGCCCGCTTCTCGTCCACGGCGCGGGCCTGGGCGAGGGCGCCCTCGCGGTCGACGTGCAGGAAGGCGTGGACCTTCTCGTCGACAGCCTCGATGCGGGCGAGGTGGGCCTCGGTGACCTGGACCGCCGTCAGCTCGCCGGAGGCGATCTTCTCGGCGGTCTCGGCGGCCGTGAGCTTGATGATGTCCGTCATGGTCAGTCCTCCCCCAGGATCTGCGGCACCTTGAAACGCTGCTGCTCCTGGGCCGGGGCGCCGGAGAGCGCCTGCTCGGGGGTGAGCGAGGGACGGACCTCGTCCGTGCGCATGACGTTCGTCAGCGGCAGCGGGTGGGAGGTCGGCGGTACGTCTTGGTCGGCGACCTCGCTGACGCGGGCGACCGCGCCGATGATGTCGTCGAGCTGGCCCGCGAAGTGGTCGAGTTCTTCGGGTTTCAGCTCCAGACGCGCCAGCCGGGCGAGGTGGGCGACCTCCTCGCGCGTGATGCCAGGCATGCAGCGATCCTCTGGGGTGAGTGTGTGTCGTTTGGGCCCAATCCTATGGGGCGGGCCCCGGTACCCGTGAAACGGTTTGCCGGGGCCCCTCTGCCATCGCTCCGTCAGCGCCGTCGCGCGTCCCAGATCTCGCTCCTCAGGAAGTGGTTGTCGTACAGCTCCTGGACCTCCAGCAGGCTCTCCGGGGTGGCCTCGCCGAGGGCGATGCGCTGCAGATGGCGGAAGTACTCGAAGCGCTCGACGCCGGGCGTCAGGACGATGAGCAGGTCGGCGTCGGCACCGGGCACGGCGGCGAAGGCGTGCGGCTTGCCGGGCGGGACGATGACGAGGTCGCCGGGGCCGGCGGTGACGACGTCCTCGCCGGAGAGGACGTCGGCGGCTCCGTCGAGCAGGAAGAACATCTCGGCCGAGTTGTCGTGCAGGTGCGGCTTGGCGCCGTCGGCGCCCGCCGTGAGGGTGACGCGCTGGGCGGACAGGGCGCCGCCGGTGCGGCTGCTGTCGGCCAGCAGGCGCACGGTGGTGGGAGCACGGCCGACGACCTCGGCGTCGGCCTCCCGGACGATCACGGACTCGTCGAACTTCGGAACGAACAGCGACATCTCAAAACCCCCTGGTGACGATGGTGCCGTGATCGGACCTGATCCGGTGAACGGACGTGGGGCCGTGATCGGACGTGATCCGTGAACGGACGTCATGCGGTGATCGGACGTGGTGCCGTGGTCAGACGAGGAAGAGCAGGGCGGCGCTGATCAGTACAACGACCGCGGTGGCGAAGTGGATCCCGAAGGCGACGGCCTTCGTGCCGCCGTTGCGCAGGACTATCAGCATGTCGCCGAGCGGGACGAGGGCCACGCAGACCATGAACCAGGCCTCGGCCTGTCCCCCGACGAAGGCCAGCAGCGCCAGGCCGATGACACCGCTGGCGCCGTCCCTGAGGCCCTTGATCGTCAGGTAGGCGCCGGCGTCGCCGTCCGGCCGGGCCGGGACGCCGTACCCCGCGGCGGCGGGACCGGGCTGGAACAGGAACCGGTACCCGAGGAACAGGCAGAACAGGTCGAGCACGACAGCCAGGGTGTACGCGGTGACAGTCATCCGTCTTCTCCTCGCTAGCACTGCTAGGGACAAGAGCGAAGGTAGCAGAGCATCGAAAGGATTGCTAGCACTGCTAGAATCACGGTCACGCCGATCCAGACGCGCCGGGAGCGCGAACGAGCGGAAGGTGAGCGGCTGATCGTCACGGCCGCACGGGAGCCGGCCGAGGCGGGCGACGACTGCGGCCTCCTGACGGAGACGTTCTGGGCGAGCCTGCACGGGCTGGTGACGCTGATGCGCAGCGCAGCGGACGACTGCCGGCCCAGGCACAGGAAAGGCGGTTGGCGCTGCTGATCGGCCACTTCGCGGGCAGCTGAAGGCAGCCGAGCACACGCAGCCGCCGACGGCGGTCAGCCCCCGTCGGAGGTGGCAACCAGCCCGGCCGAAGGGGCGGGCCGGCGGGCCGGGAAGACTACTCTGCGGCCGGCAGCGCCGCTCGCGGCCGCTGCCACCCGCGTGAGCCCCGCGCCAGCAGCCACGCGGTCGTCTCGTCGGGGGGCATCGCCGCGGCGACCAGCCACCCCTGCACCGCGTCACAGCCGAGATCCCGCAGCCGCTCCCAGGTCTCGTCGTCCTCCACCCCCTCGGCGACGACCAGCAGCCCCAGCGAGTGCGCCAGGTCGACCGTGCAGCGCACGATCTCGGCGTCCTCGGTGTCCACGGCCAGCCGCGCCACGAAGGAGCGGTCGATCTTCAGCTCGCTCACCGGCAGCCGACGCAGATTCACCAGCGAGGAGTACCCGGTGCCGAAGTCGTCCAGCGACATCTTCACGCCGTGCCCGGTGAGCCCGGCGAGGGTGTCGGCGGCCCGCTGCGGGTCCTCCAGCAGCACATGCTCGGTTATCTCCAGCTGGAGCGCGCCCGCGGGGACGCCGTGCCGGGCCAGGCGCGCGGCGACGGAGCCCGCGAAGCCGGGTGTGTGGACATCGCGCGGGGAGACGTTGACCGCCACGGGGACCCGCAGTCCCTGGGCCCGCCAGCGGGCGACCTGGGCGAGCGCGGTCTCCAGCACGTACTCGGTCAGATGGGGCATCAGCCCGGAGGACTCGGCGATGGCTATGAACTCGTCCGGCGGAACCTTCCCGCGCTCGGGATGCACCCAGCGCACCAGCGCCTCCAGGCCGGCGACCTGTCCGTCGAAGCGGACCTTGGGCTGGTAGTGCAGCTGCACCTCCTGCGCGTCCAGGGCGCGGCGCAGATCGCCCAGCAGGCCCAGCCGGTCCGGGGTGTTGGAGTCCCGCTTGGACTCGTAGACCTCGACGCCCGTACGGTCCCGCTTCGCCTGGTACATCGCCACGTCCGCCCGCCGCAGCAGCCCCTCGGCGTCCAGGGCGTGGTCGGGGAAGACGGCGACGCCCGCGCTGGCCTCCAGGACGAGGGTGAGTCCGTCCAGGTCGAGCGGCGAGCTGAGGGCGGCGACGAGGCCGCGGGCGACGCGGGTGGCCGACGTGGTGGAGTCGGCGACGGGCAGTAAGACGGCGAACTCGTCACCGCCGAGCCGGGCGGCCTCCGCGCCGCGCGGCAGCGCGAGCCGGAGCCGGTCGGCTACCTGCAACAGCAGCCGGTCGCCGGCGAGATGACCGAGGGTGTCGTTCACCGACCGGAAACGGTCGAGGTCGATCAGCATGAGGGCGGTGCGCGCGCCTATCCGCTCGGCGTCGTCGAGAGCGGTCCAGATGCGCTCCAGCAGCCACTGCCGGTTGGGCAGTCCGGTCAGCGGGTCGCGCAGTTGCTCCTCGGCGCGGGCACGGGCCATCCACAGCGTGGAGTCGAGGGCGACCAGCGGGATGGCGAACAGGGGCAGCAGGATCGGCTGGGCTTCGGCGACCACGCACACCAGCGGCGCGATCCCGAGCAGCGCGACGGCGACCAGGCCCTGCCTGATCACGGCGGTGCGGGCGACGGTGGGCAGTCCCCCGCCGCGCGGGGCGTGCAGGTACCAGAGCAGTCCGCGGCTCACCGCCAGGTAGGCGGCCGCCACGAGCACCGCCTCGGGGACCGTGGCGATGCTCCAGCTGTCCGGCCGCCAGGGCTCCTCCACGCTCGGCACGCGCCCGAAGGAGGCGAGCACCAGGGCGCCGACGCTGATCCCGAGGATGTCCACGGCACCGTGCAGCAGGCCCTGCCGCCAGCGGTGCCGCCTGGCTATGCCGACCAGGACGACGACGGTGAGGCTGACCATCCAGGCGGGCACCCAGCCGTACAGCAGCAGGACGGCGAGGGTGAGGGCGGCGCCGGAGCCGGTGCCGCCCCACCAGCGGGCGCGGCCGAGCATCACGAGGTGGCCGACGATGATGCCGGTGAGTACGGCCAGCGCCCAGCCGACCGTGCCGCCCGGGAAGAGTGCGTGGCTGCCGGTGAAGGCGCGGTAGAAGCCCGCGCCCAGGGCGAATCCGGCGGCGGCCACGACGGCCGCGGGCAGCGCGGGCCAGGACACGTGCCGTTCGGATTCGCTGCCGGGCAGCGCGGGGGCCGGCTCGATGGCCAGCGGGATCGGGGTGTGCGCCTCGGGTGCGGTGCCCCCTGCGGCCGGGCAGGTCCCGGAGCCCGGGCGCCCTGCGCCCCGTCCGGTCCACCGGCTCCCCCGCCACGCGCCCGCACGGCGGCGCAGGCGCGGCCGTACGTCCGGGGCGGCGCTCTCGGTCGGTTCCATTCCCGTCCCTCTCACAGCCGGCGGTGCCCACGCCATGCAGCCCGATGCCCGACAGCCATCGGCGTCCGCGTCGAACATCACTTCCCCGTGCCCTCTGCGAGCAGGGGAATGCCCCAACCGCAGCTGGGCACGGCAGGTGCACACCTCAACAGTAGGCCGCAGAAGGCTTCCTCGGGCAGCGGTCGTCGACGGTTGCCCGAATGCGCCCGGGCCACCCCTATGCATCTGATATGCGCCGATCGGGTGGCCTTCAACCGCTACTCTCCGGTCGGAAGCGCGACTTCGGCCGCCGCGTCGGGTCCCTGCTCCAGGAGGACGCCGAAACCGTCCTCGTTCAGAACCGGAACCTTCAGCTGCATGGCCTTGTCGTACTTCGACCCCGGGTTGTCACCGACGACGACGAACGCGGTCTTCTTCGAGACAGAACCGGTCACCTTGGCACCGCGGGTCTGCAGTGCCTCCTTGGCCCCGTCCCGGGTGAAGTTCTCCAGCGTGCCGGTGACGACGACGGTGAGCCCCTCCAGCGGGCGCGGCCCCTCGTCCTCGCCGGACGACTCGTCCTCCAGCGGGACTCCCGCGGCCTTCCACTTTCGGACGATCTCCCGGTGCCAGTCCTCGGCGAACCACTCCTTGAGCGCGGCGGCGATGATGGGGCCGACGCCGTCGGTGGTGGCGAGCTCTTCCTCACTGGCCTGTTCGATACGGTCGATGGAGCGGAACTCGCGCGCGAGGGCCTGCGCGGCCACCGGTCCGACGTGCCGGATCGACAGCCCGTTGAGGAATCGGGCGAGCGGCCGCGCCTTGGCCGCCTCGATGTTCTCCAGCAGGGCGAGGGTGTTCTTCTTCGGCTCGCCCTTCTGGTTGGCGAAGACCGTGACGACCTTCTCCTCGCCTGTCTTGGGGTCCCGCTTGGGCAGACCGCTGTCCGCGTCGAGGACATAGGCCTTGATGGGCAGCAGCTTCTCCACCGTCAGGTCGAAGAGGTCGCCCTCGTCCACCAGCGGCGGATCGGCCGGCTCCAGCGGGCGGGTGAGCGCGGCCGCGGCGACCCCGCCGAAGTGCTCGATGTCCAGGCACTCGCGGCCCGCGAGGTAGGTGACGCGCTCGCGCAACTGGGCCGGGCAGGTACGCGCGTTGGGGCAGCGGAGGTCGATGTCGCCCTCCTTCATGGGCCGCAGCGGCGTCCCGCACTCGGGGCACTCGCCCGGCATCACGAACTCCCGCTCGCTGCCGTCACGCAGGTCCGCCACCGGCCCGAGGATCTCCGGAATGACGTCGCCGGCCTTGCGGATGACCACGGTGTCGCCGATGAGCACGCCCTTGGACTTGACGACCTCCTGGTTGTGCAGGGTGGCGAACTCGACCTCGCTGCCCGCCACCGTGACCGGCTCGACCTGCGCGTACGGGGTGACGCGGCCGGTGCGCCCGACGCCCACCTTGATGTCGATGAGCTTGGTGTTGACCTCTTCCGGCGCGTACTTGTAGGCGATCGCCCAGCGCGGGGCGCGCGCGGTGGAGCCGAGACGGCCCTGGAGCCGGATCTCGTCCAGCTTGACGACGGCGCCGTCGATCTCGTGCTCCACGGAGTGGCGCATCTCGCCGTCGTAGTGGGCGATGAACTGCCGTACGCCGTCGAGGTCGTCGACCACGCGGTTGTGCGAGGAGGTGGGCAGGCCCCAGGTCTTCAGCAGGTCGTAGGCCTGGGAGAGGCGGGTCATGCCCGTGAAGCCCTCCAGGGCGCCGATGCCGTGCACCACCATGTGCAGCGGGCGGGTGGCGGTGACCCGCGGGTCCTTCTGGCGCAGCGAACCGGCCGCCGCATTGCGCGGGTTGGCGAAGGGCTTGTCGCCGGCCGCGACCAGACGGGCGTTCAGCTCCTCGAACTTCTCCATCGGGAAGTAGACCTCGCCGCGGATCTCCACGAGGTCGGGGACGTCGTCGCCGTGCAGACGGTCCGGGATCTCCGCGATCGTGCGGACGTTCGGGGTGATGTCCTCGCCGGTGCGGCCGTCGCCCCGCGTCGCCGCGCGCGTGAGGCGGCCCTGCTCGTAGGTGAGGTTGACCGCGAGACCGTCGACCTTCAGCTCGCACAGGAAGTGGTACTCCTGCTCGCCCAGCTCCCTGGCGATGCGGTCGGCCCAGGCAGCCAACTCGTCGTCGTTGAAGGTGTTGTCGAGCGACAGCATCCGCTGGCGGTGCTCGACCGCCGTGAACTCCGTCGCGTACGAGCCCGCGACCTTCTGGGTCGGCGAGTCCGGCGTGCGCAGCTCCGGATACTGCTCCTCCAGCGCCTCCAGAGTCTTCAGGAGCGTGTCGAACTCCGCGTCGCTGACGACGGGAGCGTCCTTCACGTAGTACCGGAAGCGGTGCTCCTCGATCTGCTCAGCGAGCTGCGCGTGCCTGTCACGTGCCTCGGCGGGCACTGCCGTCTCCGCCTGCTGCTTGTCGCCGGCCACCGTGTTGTCCTCCCGTTACTCTGGGTTGTCCGCGAGGGATCTCGCCGCCTGGACGCAGTGGGCGAGCGCCTGGCGTGCGTAGGCCGGGGAAGCACCCGCGAGACCGCACGCCGGGGTGACCGTGACCGCCTCCGCGAGCAGCCCGGGTTGCAGCCCCAGCCTGCGCCACAGCGTCCTGACACCCATGACGCTACCGGCAGGGTCTGACAATGGGCCGTCCGTGCCCGGCACGACACCGGCGAACAGACGGGTGCCCGCTTCCACGGCCTCGCCGATGGTGTCGTCGTCACGCTCGGTGAGGAGCGAGAAGTCGAAGGAGACGGCGGACGCGCCGGCCCGGCGCAGCAGGGCGAAGGGGACGTCGGGGGCGCAGGAGTGGACGACCACGGGTCCGCCGTCGTGGACGCCGATGGCGTCGCGCAGAGTGGCCTCCACGATCTGCCGGTCCACGGCCCGGTGCGTGCGGTATCCGCTGGCGGTGCGGACCTGTCCGCGCAGTACGGAGGTGAGGGAGGGCTCGTCGAGCTGGAGGACGAGCCGGGCGCCGGGGATCCGCCGCCGCACCTCGGCGAGGTGGAGCCGCAGGCCCTCGCCGAGGGAGGCGGCGAGGTCACGGCAGGCGCCGGGGTCGGAGAGGACGGCCTCGCCGTTCTTCAGCTCCAGCGCGGCGGCCAGCGTCCACGGCCCGACCGCCTGCACCTTGAGGTCGCCCTCGTAGCCCTGGGTGAACTCCTCCAGAGCGTCCAGGTCCTCGCCCAGCCAGGACCGGGCGCGCTTGGTGTCCCGGCCCGGCCGGTCGCCGATCCGCCAGCCGCTGGGCTCCACGCGCGCGTACAGCTCGACCAGCATGCCGGCACTGCGGCCGATCATGTCGGCGCCGGGGCCCCGGGCGGGCAGCTCGGGCAGATACGGAAAGTCCTCGAAGCTGCCGGTGACCGTCTTGGCGGCCTCCCTCGCGTCCCCTCCGGGCATGGACCCGACGCCGGTGGCCCCGGAAAACCTGAACTCGCTCTTCTCACTCACCCCGGCAGGGTATGCCGCCGCACCAGGGGCCTCCGCCCCCTGGCCCCCCCGGCCCGTGCCCGCCCACCACCCGACCCGGTCGGCAGACGTGCCGGGGGGCGACACGGTCACCGACCCGGCCGCACCGTCAAGTCGTTGACCTCCGCGTCCCTCGGCAGGTCCAGGGACATCAGGACGGTCGTGGCGACCGACTCGGGGTCGATCCACCGGTCCGGGTCGTAGTCCTTGCCCTCCTGCTGGTGGACCTTGGCCTGCATGGGGCTCGCCGTGCGGCCGGGGTAGACGGAGGTGACGCGGACACCGTTGCCGTGCTCCTCCTGGCGCAGGGAGTCCGCCAGGGCCTTCAGGCCGTGCTTGGAAGCGGCGTACGCGGACCAGCCGGCGTGCGCGGTGAGCCCGGCGCCGGAGTTGACGAAGACCACATGGCCGCGGGTGGCGCGGAGCTGGGGCAGGAAGTGCCGGGTCAGCTCGGCAGGGGCGATCAGGTTGACGCTGAGCTGCCGGCTCCAGGACTTCGGGGTCAGCTCGCCGACCTCGCCGAGGTCCACCACTCCGGCGATGTGGAGCAGCGAGTCGACCCGCTCCGGGAGCGTCTGGTGCGAGAAGGCCCAGGAGAGCCGGTCCGGGTCCGACAGATCGCCCACCAGGGTGCGGGCCCCGGGGAACTCGGCCGCCAGTTCCTTCGCGCGGCCCGCGTCGCGCGCGTGCAGGACGAGTTCGTCCCCGCGCGCGTGCAGACGGCGGGCGACGGCCGCGCCGATGCCGGAACCGGCCCCGGTGATCACATGAGTAGCCATGCGAGCCATGCTCGCATCAGCGGGGCGGGAGCGACGTCTCGAGGTGGGCGAGCGCGGCGGCCGGCTCGTCGGCGAAGAACATCAGCTCGGACAGCGGACGCGGCAGGAAGCCCTCGTCCTCCATGCGGCGGAACTGCTCCTGCAGGCCGTCGTAGAAGCCCGCGGTGTTCAGCAGCGCCACCGGCTTGTCGGTGCGGCCGTGCTTCTTCAGCTCCAGGATCTCGGTGGCCTCGTCCAGCGTCCCGGTCCCGCCCACCATGATCACCACCGCGTCGGCCTTCTCCAGCAGCAGCCTCTTGCGCTCGGCGAGATCGGCCGCGATGACCATCTCGTCGGCTCCGGGCCGCGCCTTCGCCGCCAGGAAGCCGACCGAGACGCCGAGCAGCCTGCCGCCGGCCTGCTGCACACCGTCGGCGACGACCTTCATCAGTCCGACGTCGGAACCGCCCCACACCAGCGTGTGCCCGCCCTTTCCGAGCAGTGTCGCGAACTCGCGCGCGGGGCGCGTGTACCGCTCGTCGAGATCGGCCGCGGACAGGAAGACGCAGATGTTCATCTGCCCCACCGTACGCGGGAAGAAGTCCGGGCCCGCCGGTGCTGTCCCTGTATGGCCCATGGACACACGATCACCATCGAGAAGAGCGAGCGGCACGTGCGCGTGGTGCACGGCGACCAGGTGCTCGCGGAGACCGACCGCCCCCTCGTCCTGCACGAGACGGGCTGTCCGCCGCGGTACTACGTCCCCGCCGAGGACGTACGCCTCGACCTGCTCACCCCGTCGGACACGCACACCGTCTGCCCCTTCAAGGGCACGGCCTCCTACTGGTCGCTGCCGGACGCGCCCGACCTGGTGTGGGCGTACCCGGACCCCAAGCCGGACGTGGCGGAGATCAGGGATCACTTCTGCTTCTACGACGCCGACGTGTCGTGACCGATGAGCCCGGCGCCGTGCGGCAGTCTGCACGGGCATGGACAAGAAGACGACATCCCGCGACGGCACCTCCCTCGCGTACCGAGTGACCGGCCAGGGGCCGGCGGTGATCCTGGTGAGCGGCGCGATGTCCACCGGCGGCACGGTGGCACCCCTCGCGCACCGGCTCGCCGACCGCTGTACGGCCGTCGTCTACGACCGGCGGGGCCGTGGCGAGAGCGGTGACACGGCGCCGTACGCCGTGGCCCGCGAGGTCGAGGACCTGGCCGCCGTGATCGAGGCGGTGGGCGGCGAGGCGGCGCTGTTCGGCGTCTCCTCGGGCGGTGCGCTGGTCCTGGAGGCGGCGGCGAGCGGCCTGCCGGTGCGTCGGGCCGCCGTGTACGAGGCTCCGTTCGCGGATTTCCTGGACGGCGGCGCCGAGCGGGAGGCCGCGTACAAGGAGAACCTGAGCAGGGCGCTCGCCGAAGGCCGGCGCGGGGACGCGGTGGAGCTGTTCCTGCGTCTGACGGGCCTGGGCGAGGAGATGATCCAAGGCGCCCGCCAGTCGCCCATGTGGGCCGGTATGGAGGCCGTCGCCCCGAGCCTCGCGTACGACGACGCGGTCATGGGCGACGGCCTGCTGCCCCGAGATCGGCTGGCCGCGATCCCCGTGCCCGTCCTGGTGGTCGCGGGCGGGGCGAGCCCCCGGTGGATGCGCGAGGCGAACCACGCCGTGGCCGACGCGGTGCCGCAGAGCACCTACCAGGTGCTGGAGGGACAGACGCACATGGTGGAACCGGACGTCCTCGGACCCGTGCTCGCCGAGTTCTTCACCGGGTGACCCTGCCGGACCGAGCAGCTCACCGGGCGCCCCTGCCGGACCCTGCAGGGCTCACCGGGCGCCCCGGCCCGGACGGTCAGACCGCGCTGTCGCCCCGCGCGAGGTCGACGCGATCGTCGCCGAGCCCACCACGCGCGTGCCGTCGTACAGCACGATCGCCTGGCCGGGGGCGACGCCGCGGACCGGCTCGGCGAAGGTGACGCGCAGCTCGCCGTCGACCGGCTCCGCGGTGACCTCGGTCTCGCCGCCGTGGGCGCGCAGCTGGGCGGTGTAGGTGCCGGGGCCGGCCGGGGCGGTGCCGCACCAGCGCGGCTTGATCGCCGTCAGGGCGGTGACGTCCAGGGCCGCGGCCGGGCCGACGGTCACCGTGTTGGACACCGGGGAGATGTCGAGGACGTAGCGCGGCTTGCCGTCGGCGGCCGGGGTGCCGATGCGCAGACCCTTGCGCTGGCCGATGGTGAAGCCGTACGCGCCCTCGTGCGTGCCCAGCTTGGCGCCGGACTCGTCGACGATGTCGCCCTCCGCCCTGCCGAGCCGCTGTGCCAGGAAACCCTGGGTGTCGCCGTCGGCGATGAAGCAGATGTCGTGCGAGTCCGGCTTCTTGGCGACCGCGAGGCCCCGGCGCTCGGCCTCCGCGCGGATCTCCTCCTTGGTGGTGACCGTGTCGCCGAGCGGGAACATCGCGTGGGCGAGCTGCTGCTCGTCCAGGACGCCGAGCACGTACGACTGGTCCTTGGCCATGTCGGAGGCGCGGTGCAGTTCGCGGGAGCCGTCCTCGCCCACGACCACCTGTGCGTAGTGACCGGTGCAGACCGCGTCGAAGCCGAGGGCCAGCGCCTTGTCCAGCAGCGCGGCGAACTTGATCTTCTCGTTGCAGCGCAGGCACGGGTTGGGGGTGCGCCCGGCCTCGTACTCGGCGACGAAGTCCTCGACGACGTCCTCGCGGAAGCGGTCGGCGAGGTCCCAGACGTAGAAGGGGATGCCGATGACGTCGGCCGCGCGGCGGGCGTCGCGCGAGTCCTCGATGGTGCAACAGCCCCGGGCGCCGGTGCGGAAGGATTGTGGGTTCGCGGAGAGCGCGAGGTGGACGCCGGTCACGTCATGGCCCGCCTCGGCCGCGCGGGCGGCGGCGACGGCGGAGTCCACGCCGCCCGACATGGCGGCGAGGACGCGGAGGGGGCGGGTGGGCTGCGGGGTGTCAGTCATAGCCCTTCCAGAGTACGGGGCGCGGGAACCGGGGCCGCCGGACATCCGTTGACGATCACATGGGGGCGAGGACCGGGCGGACGGCAGGGACGGCGGGCGGCGACGCGGACCGGCGGCTGGGGCGGCGGGCCCTGCTCGTCGGCGGGGCCGCGGCGGCCGTGGGCACGGCCGTGCTGGCCCGGCAGGAGCTGTCCCATCTGTGGTGGCGGCTGCCGGGGGTGGACAGACCGCGGGTGGCGGGGGCGGTCGACTTCCGGGGGGCGCGGTGGGTGGCGGCGTCACCGGCCAACTACCGGCGGGCGGACCGGCCGGACGACTACACGGTCGACCGGGTCGTCGTCCATGTCACGCAGGGCGGCTACCGCAGCGCGGTGAAGGCCTTCCAGGATCCGGCACACGGGGCGGCGGCGCACTACATCGTGCGCAGGGACGGCCGGATCACCCAGCTGATCCGCGAGCTGGACGTGGCCTTCCACGCGGGCAACCGGGGGTACAACGAACGCAGCGTCGGCATCGAGCACGAGGGCTTCGTGGAGGACGCCTCGTCCTTCACGGACGCGATGTACGCGGCCTCGGCCCGGCTGACGGCGGCGATATGCCGTCGTTACGGCTTCTTGGCCGACCGGGAGCACATCATCGGCCATGTGCAGGTGCCGGGGACCGACCACACCGATCCGGGGCCGCACTGGGACTGGGGGCGGTACATGAGGCTGGTGCGACAGGCGCCGACAATCGGGGCACAACAGCAAAAAAATCATGATGTGCGCCATGCCGTATTGCATCGGACGTTCTATGCTGGAAGTGGCCTACGAGGCGAGTGAGGGAGTTCGAGCGGAGTAGCCGACTTGGGCGAGAGACACAAGGTTTCCGCTGGGGCCGACGTCGACGGTCGGACTGAGAGGCCGGAAAGTCGCACGTACTGGACTGGAAGGCGACCCCCAGTCACCTGATCCGGACAATACCGGCGAAGGGAACCCGTCTCGTAGGTTCTTTGCGTGCGCCGGCCTTCTGGACGCGCCCGCCTTCCGCGCAAGCCGGTCTTTCGAGTGCACCAGCCCTTCGTACCGTGCCGGTCCTTCGTGTGCGCCCGTCTCCCGGAGCCGCTGCCCGGCCGTTCAGCCGCTCAGCTCAGGCCCGCGGCGCGGGCTCGTTCCACCGCCGGACCGATGGCCCCCGCGACCGCCTCGACGTCCGCCTCCGTGGAGGTGTGGCCGAGGGAGAAGCGCAGGGTGCCGCGTGCCAGGTCCGGAGCGGTACCGGTGGCGAGCAGGACATGGCTGGGCTGGGCGACGCCCGCGGTGCAGGCGGAGCCGGTGGAGCACTCGATGCCCTGCGCGTCCAGCAGGAGCAGCAGGGAGTCGCCCTCGCAGCCGGGGAAGGTGAAGTGCGCGTTGGCCGGGAGGCGGCCCCCGGGCGCCGGGTCGCCGCCGAGGATCGCGTCCGGTACGGCCGCACGGACGGCGTCGACCAGACGGTCCCGCAGGGCACCGATCTCGCGGGCGAACCACTCGCGCTGCTCGGCGGCGAGGCGGCCGGCCACCGCGAAGGAGGCGACGGCGGGAACGTCGAGGGTGCCGGAGCGGACGTGGCGCTCCTGACCGCCGCCGTGCAGGACGGGTACGGGGGTGTACTCGCGGCCGAGCAGGAGCGCGCCGATGCCGTAGGGGCCGCCGATCTTGTGGCCCGACACCGTCATCGCGGCGAGGCCCGAGGCGCCGAAGTCGACCGGAACCTGACCGAAGGCCTGGACCGCGTCGGCGTGCAGGGGGACACCGAACTCGCCCGCCGCATCGGCCAGTTCACGTACCGGCAGCACCGTGCCGATCTCGTTGTTGGCCCACATCACGGTGGCCAGGGCGACATCGTCGGGGTTGCGGGCGATGGCCTCGCGCAACGCCTCGGGATGGACACGGCCGTAGGAGTCGACGGGGAGGTACTCGACGGTGGCGCCCTCGTGTTCGCCGAGCCAGTGCACGGCGTCGAGCACGGCGTGATGCTCGACGGGGCTGGCCAGGACGCGGGTGCGAGCCGGATCGGCGTCGCGTCGGGACCAGTACAGGCCCTTCACCGCGAGATTGTCGGCCTCGGTGCCGCCCGAGGTGAAGACGACCTCGCTGGGGCGGGCACCCAGCGCTTCAGCGAGGGTTTCACGGGACTCCTCGACCGTACGGCGGGCCCGGCGGCCTGAGGCGTGCAGTGAGGACGCATTGCCGGTGATGCTCAGTTGGGCGGTCAGTGCCTCTGCCGCCTCCGGGAGCATCGGGGTCGTGGCGGCGTGGTCGAGGTAAGCCATGGTGACGCCGATTCTACGGCGCGCCGCCCGTCGGCCCCGCTGCGAGGTCGCACTTTGGCGGCGAACGGTCTGCCCATGGCGGGAGCAGGAGCGGGAGCGGGAGTCGCGCGGCCGCGCCCCGTCGTCCTCGGGGCCTCGGCGGCGTCACGGTGCGGGTGATCGGGTCACAGGCTCCACGACACCGTGTGGGACATCTCCATGGCGATCACCAGGACCGCCAGGTCGGCCACGCCCAGGCCCAGGCCCAGGTACGCGCGGCCCCGGCGGGACGTGCCGCGCCACAGGGCGACGCCGGCCAGGGCGATGGCGATCGGGCCGAGGAAGATGTTGAGGACGAGCAGGCCGAGAAGGCCGAGGATGAAGGACGCCACGGCCATGCCGTCGGCGTCGCGCGTGCGCGTGTCGGGGCGACCGGCGGCCGGTGCGGTGAGTTGCATGGTGCTCAGCTCCTGGAAGTCGTTGTGGACGGTCAGTTGGCCGAGGTGCGGCGACGGCGGCCGTGGCGCTCGCGGACGGCGAAGACGGCGAGCCAGACGGCGATGACGACGGCCGCGGTGGCGGTGACGCCCAGCGGCGCGTGGGCCACGGTGCCCAGCACGACGCCGAGCAGCATGAGTGCGGCGACGAGGAAAATCATGGGTTCGGATCCCCCCTCCGGGATGCCTGGTACGAAGCCTCGTGTGAAGCTTCGGTGAACAGTTGTAGTAACAGTTGTTCACTGACTTTGAGTCTAGCGCCTCGCACGGCTTTAAAATTCCAGAGAACAGTTGTTAACTGGATGACATGAGTCACACCCTCGGCATCCGGCAGGCCCAGAAGCAGAAGACCCGGCAGGCGTTCCTGGACGCCGCGCTCGCCCTGCTGGAGGAACAGAGTCTGAGCAGTCTGGGTCTGCGCGAGGTCACCCGAGCCGTCGGCGTCGCTCCGACCGCCTTCTACCGGCACTTCCGCTCCACGGCCGACCTCGGCGTGGCCCTGGTCGACGAGGCGCTGGGCAGCCTGCACCCGATGGTCCGCACCACGGTGTCCACGGCCGGCGGCAGCGAGGAGCGCATCTCGCGGGCCATCGAGCTGATAGCCGACCACGTGGACACGCACCCCGCCCACGTCCGTTTCATCGCCCGTGAGCGCCACGGCGGCGTCCAGCCGGTGCGGGAGGCCATCCGGGACCAACTCGCCCGCTTCGCCGACGAGGTGAAGACCGAACTGGCCAAGGACCCGCAGGCCGAGGGCTGGAACGACGACGACCTGCTGATGCTCGCGCACCTCTACGTCGACCAGATGCTGGTCACCGCCTCCCTCTTCCTGGAGGCCCTGGAGGCCCCGCAGGACGAGCGGGAGCGGGTCACCCAGCTCGCCACCCGGCAGATGCGGCTCATCACCATCGGCCGCCGGCACTGGCGGGACTGACCCCGCCCCGCCCGCCCCGACGCCGCCTTCCGGCCGGCTCCGGTCGCCTCGGGCCGGCCCCGCCGCCCCTGACCCCCGGGACCGTCCCGGCCGCCTCCGGGCGCACCGCCGGTATTCCCGAGGTGCACCGCCCGGCCCCGGGACTTCACCGGCCCTCGCGGGCCTCGTCCCGGTACAGGTCCGTGACACGACGGGCCGCCAGGAGCAGTTCCGCGCGGGCCTCGGGCGGGTCCAGGATCTCCACCTCGTCGGAGAACGGCAGGAGTTGGCGCACCGCCGGCAGCGTCGGGTACGAGAGACGGGCGGTGACCCAGTCGCTCTCGCCGTCGTCGTCCGGCAGTTCGGTCAGCTGCGCGGCGACCAGGCGCCGGAACCTGTCCAGGCACGCGCGCCGGACCCGTACCGTCAGGCCGATCACATCCTCCGCCCGCTCCTCCACCTGCCGGCGCAGCACCTCCCAGACGTCGGCGAGTTCCACACCGGGCCGGCGCCGCGCCGCCTCCTCCAGCAGGCGGACCGCGCGCACCCGGTCGGCCCGGAAGAGCCGGGGCCCGCCGTGCCGGTCGGCGACCAGGTACCAGACGCCGGCCTTGGCGACCAGGCCGTAGGGGTCCACGGTGTACGTGCGCGGGTCCCGCTGCCCGCTGTGGCGGTAGCGCAGCCTCAGCCGCCGGTCGGAGAAGACCGCGTCCTGCAGCCCCTCCAGGTCGACGGCCTGCTGCGGGCCGCCGCGCCAGCGGGTGGCGTCGACCAGGATGCGGCGGCTGGTGGCCTCGGCGGCGGGCCGGTGCGGGGCCGGCAGGGCCGCCATCACCTTGCGCAGGGCCGAGCCGAGCGCCGCGTCCAGGCCCAGCGCGGCGTGTGCGCCCTGGGCGGCGAGGATGAACAGGGCCCGGGACTCGTCGGCGGTCAGGCCGGTGACGTCCGTGCGGAATCCGGCGAGGAGTTCGATGCCGCCGTGCCGGCCGCGCTCGGCGTACACGGGGACGCCGGAGGCCGACAGCGCCTCGACGTCCCGGTAGATGGTGCGCACCGACACCTCCAGCCGGGCGGCGAGTTCGTGCGCGGGCACCCGGCCCCGGGTCTGCAGGAGCAGCAGGATCGACAGCAGCCGGTCGGACTTCACGCCCCCACGATCCCGTCGCACCGGACCCCGGCGCAAATGTTGACGGAATCTGTCAGGTTATCCGCGCATCCTTCTCCACGTACCGATCGAACCGACCGGCTGCACGGACGGACCGTGCGGCCCGTACGCGACCGGACCGGCCAGGCAGACAGATCGTGCGGACCGACCGTTCGGACCGACCGACCAGGAAGTCCGTCCCGGCCGGCCGTCCGGACCGGCGTTCCGTCCGGGCCGGCCGCATCCGCCGACCGCGCCGACCACCCGCAGCAGTGACCATTCGGAGAGGCACCCATGACCACCACCGGTTTCATCGACCCGCGCCCCGTCTACACCCGCGCCACCGAGCAGGCGGCCGCGCTCATCGAGGCGGTGCGCCCCGAGCAGCTCGGCGGCCCGACGCCCTGTGCCGAGTTCGACGTACGGACCCTGCTGAGCCACATCGTCGGCGGCACCCGGCGGATCGCCGTGGTCGGGGAGGGCGGTGACGGACTCGCCGTGCATCCCTTCGCCGAGGGCGTCGAGGACGACGGCTGGGCGGCGGCCTACGAGGACGTGCGGGTGCGGGTCCTGAAGGCCTGGGAGGCGGACGAGCGGATGACGAGCCCGGTGCGGGTGCCCTGGGGCGAGGTCCCGGGTCATGCGGCGCTCTCCGGCTACGTCATGGAGCTGGTGACGCACACCTGGGACCTCGCCGAGGCCCTCGGCCACCCGGCGGAACTCGACCCGGAGCCCGCCGAGTTCGCGCTCGCCACCGCCCGCCGGGTGCTGCCGGACTCCCGTCCCCGCGACGCACAGACCCCCTTCGACGCCCGCCGGGAGGCGTCCGAGGGGGCCGGTGTCTACGAGCGGCTGGCGGCCTGGACGGGCCGTGTGCCGCTCAGCCGCGGCTGAACCGGGCGAGCTGGCGGGACTGGGCGACCAGACGGTCCTCGCTGTCCCAGATCTCGGCGTCCTCCTCCAGGAAGCCGCCGGCCAGGTTGCGGGTGGTGATCGAGACCCGCAGCGAGCCGGGGGCCGGGCGCCGGCGGACGTGGACGGTCAGCTCGACCGTGGGCACCCAGCCCTTGAGACCGATCTCGAAGGCGGTGGGCGGCAGGGCGTCCACCGCGAGCAGGAGCGAGAGCGGGTCGGCGTCGCGGCCGTCGGCAAGCCCGAACCAGGCGCGCATCTCCCCCTTGCCGGAGGGGGCGCCGACCGCCCAGCCGAGGGTGGCCGGGTCCAGCTTGAGCATCAGCCGCTCGGCGATGGCCGAGCCGCCCGGCAGCGGCTCCGGTGCGTCGTCGGCACCGAAGCAGTACTCCAGCGGCGGGATCGCGGGCGGCGTCGCCGTCGTACGGACGTCGTCGGGGAGGTCGGAGAGGTCGCCGTAGGAGGCGAGGACGCGGATGCGTTCGACCTCGTTGCCCTCGTCGTCGTACTGGAGGAGGGAGGCCTGGCCGGTGGAGAGGGTGCGGCCGGTGCGGACCGTCTGGGTGCGCACGACCGCCGGGCCCGGCCGGGACGCGGTCAGGTAGTAGGCGGAGACGGTGAACGGGTCCGGGTGCGGGAGGGCGTCCGCGAGGGCCCGGCCGAGGACCGCCAGCAGAAAGCCGCCGTTGACGGCGTCGAAGATGGTCCAGCCGGCCGAGAGGTCGATGTCGTAGACACCGGGCTCGCGCCGGGTGACCGCCGTGTCCCGGTCGAACTCGCTGTCGCCGATCACGGCCCGCGACGGGGATCCCCCCGCTCGGGGGAAGCCGAGGGTCGAGGAGGGTGCGGAAGCTGCTTCTGGCATGGGTGAACGGTACAACAGGAAATTACTAAGCGGTAGCTTTGCGTGTTGCGTTCGCATGACGGATTGCGGCAGGATCCCCTCTACAGAGTGAGGTTCCGGCAATTTCTCGGTAAGTGTCCGGACACGTCCACAACCCCGAGCCCCCGATTTCCCTCTATGGGGACATGAGCCTCACCGGGACTCCGTTCCTCTACACGACCATCATGCTGTCGGTGGTCGCCCTGATAGTGCCGCTCGTCCTCTGGTCGAGGATGCGAGGGCCCAAAGCCCTGCGCACCGCGGCCCGGGTGCTGATGCTGCTGTTCGCCCAGGGCACCGCCGTCACGCTGGTCTTCGTGCTGGTCAACAACCAGAACAATCTGTACGACAACTGGGCCGACCTGCTGGGCACCGGCAACCACGTCCAGCAGGCCGCCGACCTCGGCCGGGACGGCACCGGCGGCATAGCGTTCAAGAAGCTGCCCAAGGTCAAGCAGGACTTCAAGCAGGCCGACGGGCCCGGGATGCACGCGGCCGGCGGGGTGCGCGTCACCCAGCTCAAGGGCCGGGTCTCGGGTGTGAACGCCGAGGTCTACGTGTGGCTTCCGCCGCAGTACAACGATCCGGCCTACCGCAACAAGAAGTTCCCCGTCGTGGAGATGCTGCCGGGCTACCCCGGCTCCGCCAAGGCCTGGTTCGGGGCGATGAAGACGCACGAGCAGCTGCTGCCGCTCATGCAGAGCGGCGAGGTGGCTCCCTTCATCCTGGTGGCCCCGCGCACCAACCTGCTGGCCG
Organism: Streptomyces sp. NPDC007971; assembly: GCF_042958635.1. Lineage (NCBI taxonomy): Bacteria > Bacillati > Actinomycetota > Actinomycetes > Kitasatosporales > Streptomycetaceae > Streptomyces > Streptomyces sp. NPDC007971. The sequence continues at coordinate 61,018 of NZ_JBIBJK010000026.1, read as the reverse complement.
GCGTGGACACCGGCTGCGCCAACATCCCCGGTCAGGTCAACGCCGACACCTGGCTGAGCATCGACGTGCCGAAGATGGTCACGGACAACTTCCGGGCGCTGCCCGCGCCGCAGGGCTGGGCCGTGGCCGGATACTCGGCCGGCGCGCACTGCGCGGTGAAGCTGGCCGTGGCGCACCCCGACCGCTACCGGGCCGCGGTGAGCATGTCCGGGTACAACGACCCGATCGGCGAGCGCAACTCCCTCGCCGCGCAGAACCCCACCCTGCGCGCCGAGAACAACCCGTTCCTGATCCTCAGGAAGGCGGTCTCGCCGCCGCGGGTCGCGCTGTACTTCTCCGGCGAGTCCGGGGACGGCTACCAGGCGGGCGTGGCGATGGAGTCCGCCGCCAAGGCGCCGACGACCGTGCACGTGGTGTTCCTGCCGCGCAGCGCGGGCGGGCACAACATGACGCTGTGGCAGCCCCAGGTCCCCACGGTGTTCCGTTGGCTGACCCTGCAGATGGGCCAGAACCACGCCCGGGGCCAGGACCGGTCTCTGGCCGGGGCCCCCGGGACCACGGGGGCCGCAGGGACTACTCCTCGGACACGGTCGACCGGCGGTTCCAGGCACGCGGCGCTCGCCAGTGGAACTTCATCGCCAGCAGACGCAGGACAAAAGCGGTGACCACGGCGAGTCCGCTGGTGAGCGGAGTCAGCGCGTCGTAGCGAATGCACAGCACCACCATGGTGGCGCCGACGATCGCGGGGACCGCGTACAGGTCGCGGTCCCAGCGCAGCAGCGAGGGAACCTCGTTGGCGAGCACGTCCCGGAGCACGCCACCGCCTACCGCGGTGGCGAGGCCGAGGGTCGCGGACGCGGTCAGGTTCAGACCGTAGGAGTACGCCTTCGTGGTGCCCGTGACACAGAACAGGCCGAGGCCGGCCGCGTCGAAGACGAGCACCGCCGACTGGATGCGCTCCACGTGCGGATGCAGGAAGAAGACGACGAGCGTGGCGATCAACGGGGTGAGGAAGTACCCGAGGTCGGTGAAGGCCGCCGGGGGCACGGCCCCGATGACCACGTCGCGGAACAGTCCCCCGCCCAGCGCGGTGGCCTCGGCGAGCACGGCGATGCCGAACACGTCGAAGTTCTTCCGGACGGCCAGCAGGGCGCCGGAGATCGCGAACACGAAGATGCCGATGACATCGAGCGTGTGCTGGACGGAGGGGCTGAAGAGTTGCTGGAGCTGCACCCTGACATTCTCACCTGTCAGGGCGCGCGAACCTTACAAAGCCAGGCCTAGAGGGTCGGCTTGCCTGGCGTGAACAGCCAGGTGGTGAAGAGGTCGTCGAGCTGCTGCCCGCTGATCCGCTCGGCGAGGCGGATGAAGTCGGACGTGTCCGCGTTGCCGTACCGGTGGAGCCGGGTCCATGTGGGCAGCAGCTTGAAGAACGCCCGGTCGCCGATCCGCTCCCGGAGCATCTGGAGCGTCATCGCGCCGCGGTCGTAGACGGCGGAGGCGAACATCGTGTCCCGCTGCGGGTCGGCCACCTTGATCTGCCAGAAGGACGAGGCGGCCGCGCGGGAGTTGTAGTCGGCGAGGAAGGAGTCGTGGGCCGTGCGGGTGCCCTGGTGCTCCGCCCACAGCCACTGGGCGTAGGTGGCGAAGCCCTCGTTGAGCCAGATGTCCTTCCACTGCGCCACGCTCACCGAGTCGCCGAACCACTGGTGGGCCAGCTCGTGCACGATCGTCGTCTCGCTGCGCACGGCCGAGTAGGCGGGCTTGCTCTGCACCTCCAGGGAGAACCCGGCCTCGGGCATGTCGTCGACGATCGCGCCGGTCTCCTCGAACGGGTACGGCCCGAAGACCTTCGACCAGTAGTCCGTGGCCGCGGCGGTGACCGCGTACACGTCGACGCTGTTGCTGTTCTTCAGGACGGGGTCGACGGCGACGTAGACCGGGATGCCGCCCGGGGTGCGGCCGGTGCGCACGTCGAACTTCCCGATGGTGGCGGTGGCGAGGTAGGTGGCCATGGGCCGGCCCTCCCGCCAGTGCGTGTACGTCGAGCCGCCCCGGTCGTAGGTCGACACGAGCCGGCCGTTGGAGACGCCGGTCAGGCCCTTGGGTGCCTTGATCCGGATGTCGTAGGTGGCCTTGTCGGCGGGGTGGTCGCTGGAGGGGAACCAGGTGGAGGCGGCGTTGGGTTCACAGGCGACGAAGACACCGTCGGCGGTCTTCATCCAGCCGTACTTGGAGCCGAAGACGATCGGGCCGCCGAGGGGCTCGGGTATGCCGCCGTAGGTGACGGACACCGTGAACCGCCTGCCCTTGGCGAGGGTTCCGCGCGGGGTGACGGTGACCTCGTCGCCGTTGCGGGTGAACCGGGCTCGTCTGCCGTCGACCTCGACCTTGGTGATCTCCAGTTTCTGGAGGTCGAGATCGAAGGAGGAGAGGTTCTGGGTGGCGCGCGCGGTGAGGGTCGTACGGCCGTCCAGGCGGCCGGTGCCCGGGTCGTAGGCGATGTCCAGGTCGTAGTGGCGGGCGTCGAAGCCGCCGTTGCCGAGCTGTGGGAAGTAGGGGTCGCCGATGCCGGCCGCGCCGGGCGTGGGGGCGGAGGAGGCGCCGATGACCAGGAACGAGGCCGCCGCGGTGGCGACGGCCCCTAAACGTGCCGAACGGGAGAGTGCCATGGTCGGCCCTTTCGAGCGTGTGCCGGTCTGTGGACGGACACGGACGACTCTGCACTCTCCCGTTTGGCCATGTGCATGACTTTGCCCAGTTGTCATGCGCTACTTGTCGGTTGACTCCTTCGAGCCGGCCTCGGGCGCCTTGGCGCCGGATTCGGAGGCGCCTTCGGCGGTGGCCTCGGCGGTGGCCTCGGCTGCGTCGTCCGAGGGCTGCTCCTCGGAGGCCTGGTCCTCGGAAGCCTCGTCCTCGGAAGCCGCCTCGTCCTCGGAAGCCGCCTCGTCCTCGGAAGCCGCCTCGTCCTCGGAAGCCGCCTCCTCTTCGGAAGCCGCCTCCTCTTCGGAAGCCTCCTCCGCGACGGCGGTCGGCTCGGTGGCGGCGGCCTTCTCGGGCGCCTCCTTCGCGGCCTCGGGGGCGGCCGGCGTCTGCGCCGACCCCTCCAGCACCGCGTCCGGGACCAGCTCCGCGGCCTCCTTCGCCGCCGACAGCAGGACCGTGTCCTGCGGGGCCTGGTCGGCGAAGTTCTCCGGGTGGTGGCAGGCGACCCGCTGGCCGGGCCTCAGCTCGACGAGCTGCGGCTCGGTCGTCTTGCAGATCTGCGTCGCCTTCCAGCAACGGGTGTGGAAGCGGCAGCCGGACGGCGGGGCGATGGGCGAGGGCACGTCGCCCTTGAGCAGGATGCGATCGCTCTTCTGGCCCCGGCGCTTCGGGTCCGGCACCGGCACGGCCGACATCAGCGCCTTGGTGTACGGGTGCATCGGCGACTCGTACAGCGAGGAGCGGTCGGCCAGCTCGACGATCTTGCCGAGGTACATCACCGCGATCCGGTCCGAGACGTGCCGCACCACGGAGAGGTCGTGGGCGATGATCACGTAGGTGAGGCCCAGCTCCTCCTGGAGGTCGTCCATGAGGTTGACGACCTGGGCCTGGATGGACACGTCGAGCGCGGAGACCGGCTCGTCGGCCACGACCAGCTTCGGCTTCAGGGCGAGCGCGCGGGCGATGCCGATGCGCTGGCGCTGGCCGCCGGAGAACTCGTGCGGGTAGCGGTTGTAGTGCTCGGGGCTCAGGCCGACCAGCGACAGCAGCCGCTGGACCTCCTTCTTCACCCCGCCCTCGGGCTCCACGCCCTGGAGCCGGAACGGCGCCGAGACGATCGAGCCGATGGTGTGGCGCGGGTTCAGGGAACCGTAGGGGTCCTGGAAGATCATCTGGATGTCGCGGCGCAGCGGACGCATCTGCCCGGTGCTCAGCCGCGTGATGTCCTGGCCCTCGAAGGTGATCCGGCCGCCGGTCGGGTCCTGGAGGCGCGTGATGACCCGGCCCATGGTCGACTTGCCGCAGCCCGACTCGCCGACCACGCCCAGGGTCTCGCCCTTGCGCACCTCGAAGTCGATGCCGTCGACGGCCTTCACCGCGCCGACCTGGCGCTGGAGAATGCCCTTCTTGATCGGGAAGTGCTTGGTCAGTCCCTCGACCTTGAGCAGCACCTCGCGGTCCTCGGGCGCCGACGCCTGCTTGGGGACGACGGTCTCGGCGACGGTGTCCGTCTTCTTCGTCTCACTCACAGCTTCGGCGCAATCTCTTCGGTCCAGATCCGCTCACGGTCCTCGGCCGGGAGGTGACAGGCGGAGAAGTGCCCGGTGCCCACCTGCTCCAGCTCGGGGCGCACCGTGCGGGTGACGTTCCCCTTGGGGATGTCCGCGTACGGGCAGCGCGGGTGGAAGGCGCAGCCCGAGGGGACGTTGATGAGGCTCGGCGGCTGGCCCTTGACCGGGATGAGCCGTTCGGAGGTCTCACGGTCGATACGGGGCATGGAACCGAGCAGACCCCAGGTGTACGGGTGCTGCGGCTTCTCGAAGACCTCGTGGGCCGGGCCCCGCTCCACGCACCGGCCGCCGTACATCACCAGGACGTCGTCGGCGATCTCGGCGACCACGCCCAGGTCGTGGGTGATCATGATGACCGCGGAGCCGAACTCCTTCTGCAGGTCCCGGATCAGGTCGAGGATCTGCGCCTGGACGGTCACGTCGAGGGCGGTCGTCGGCTCGTCCGCGATGAGCAGTTCGGGGTTGTTGACCAGCGACATCGCGATCATGGCGCGCTGGCGCATACCGCCGGAGAACTCGTGCGGGTAGCCGTCGACGCGCTTGGCCGGCTCGGGGATGCCGACCCGGTCGAGCATCTCGATGGCCCGCTGGCGGGCGACCTTCTTGCTGACGTTGTGGTGGACCCGGTAGGCCTCCACGATCTGGTCGCCGACCTTGTAGTACGGGTGCATCGCGGACAGCGGGTCCTGGAAGATCATCGCCATCTCACGGCCGCGGAGCTTGCGCACCTCGTCCGGGGAGGCGGAGACCAGTTCCTTGCCGTCCAGCCAGATCTCGCCGGACATCTGCACGTTCTTGCCTCGGGTGCCGAGCCGGTGCAGGCCCATGATGGCTTGCGAGGTGACCGACTTGCCGGATCCGGATTCGCCGACGACGGCGAGGGTCTTGCCCTTCTCCAGCGAGAAGCTGAGCCCGTCGACGGACTTGACCAGGCCGTCGTCGGTCGGGAAGTGCACCTTGAGGTCGCGGACCTCGAGGAAGGCTTCGGGTGCCTTGCCGGGGGAGGTGGGCTCGCCCACGGCGGCGCCGGTCTTGGAGAGTTCGGTCACGAGAGCCTCACGCGCGGGTCGGCGGCCGCGTAGAGCACGTCCACCAGGAGATTTGCGATGACGACGAAGAAGGCGGCGAGCAGGGTCACGCCCAGGATCGGCGGCAGGTCGTTGTCGTTGATGGCCTGCACCGCGTACTGGCCGACGCCGTGCAGCGAGAAGACGCTCTCGGTGATCACCGCGCCGCCCAGCAGCAGGCCGAGGTCCATGCCGAAGACCGTGATGATCGGGGTGAGGGCGGCGCGCAGCCCGTGCCGGACCACGACCTTGCGCTCGCGCAGGCCCTTGGCGCGGGCCGTGCGGATGAAGTCCTCGTTCATCGTCTCCAGCATGCCCGAGCGGGTGAGCCGCGCGTAGATGGCGGAGTACAGCAGCGCGAGCGAACACCACGCCGGGAAGAGGGTGTTGGCCCACTCGGAGGGGTTCTCGGTGAGCGGGACGTAGGTGCGGCCGAAGACCGGCCATGTGTAGGTGAAGAGCAGGATCGCCAGGTTGCCCGTGAAGAACATGGGCAGGGAGACACCGGCGAGCGCGACGCCCATGAAGGTGCGGTCGAAGACCGAGCGCGGCTTCAGCGCGGAGATCACGCCGATCACCACACCCGCGAGCAGCCACATCACCGCGGCGCCGGCGGCCAGCGAGAGGGTCACCGGAAGGCGGGAGGTGAGCTGCGGCCAGACCGCCTGGTGGTTCTTGAACGAGTAGCCGAAGCAGGGTGCGTTGCAGTGCACCGTGGTGGGGCCGAGGTCGTAGGTGGCGCCGGCCACGATCCCCTTGATGAAGTGCCAGTACTGGACGTAGACGGGCTGGTCCAGACCGAGGTTGTGCTTGACCGCGGCGATGTCCGCCTTCGACGGGCTCTTGCCGATGTACTGCTGCGCCAACTGATCCGCTGTCTGGCCGGCGAGTCGCGGCAGCAGGAAGAAGATGGCGAAGGTGACCGCGGTGACGACCAGCAACAGGATCACTGCCGCGAACGTCCGACGGAGGATGTACGAGATCACGGGGACCGGCGCTGGTGCCCGCGGGCCGCGTAGCCCGCGGGCACCAATGCCTTCACCTGCCTTCCGGGGCTGCTACTTCTTCGTGGTGCCGAGGTTGAGGTAGTCGTACTGACCACTGAAGGCGGCCGTGGAGACCACGTTGGTGGCGTACGGCGAGCGGTACAGCAGGACCTTGAAGTAGGTCAGCGGCACGATGACGGCGTCGTCCATCGTCTGCTTGTCGATCTGCCCGTACAGCTCGTTGCGCTTGCCGGCGTCCTCGGTGGCGATGGCCTTGCCGAGCAGGTCGTTGACCTTCTTGCTGTCGTACTGCGACAGGTTGGTGTTGCCGGACTGGCTGATCGCCTTGCCGTTCAGGATCTGCTGCAGGAAGCCGTAGCCGGAGGGCCAGTCGGCGCCCCACTGCATCATGATCAGGCCGATGTTCTGCTTCTCGGTGAACTTCGGCACACCCGCGTAGTCGGTGAAGTACTTACCGGACGGGTACTGCTTCAGGGTGGCGTTGATGCCGACCTTCTTCAGCGAGTTGATGATCGCGGTGGCCGCGTCGATCTCCTGCGGGCGGTCGGAGCGGGCCGTGATGTTCGTCGAGATCGACGACTTGCCGCAGGCCTTCAGCTGGTCCTTGGCCTTGGCGACGTCACCCTTGTTGCCCGCGCTCGGGTAGGTGTCCGCCTTCTGGTAGCCGGTGATGTCCGGCGGCAGAACGGTGGAGGCGACGTCACCGCGGATCGGGCCGCCCTCGGCGGTCTGCACGGAGACCTTGTCGACGGCGTACTGGACCGCCTTGCGGCACTCCGGCTTGTCGAACGGCGCGACCTTGGTGTTGATCGCCATGTAGACCAGACGGCCACCGTAGGTGTTGTCGGTGGCGGCCTTGCCGTCGGCCGAGTTGATCAGCTCGGCCTGGGTGGAGGCCTGGACACCGGAGCCCGCGAGGTCGACGGTGGCGTCGCCGGACTGCAGGTCCTTGTCGATCGTCTCCGGGTTGACCTTCAGGTTGACGACGATCTTGTCCGGCAGCTGCTTGCGCAGCGGGTCGGTCTTCGCGTCCCAGTTCTTGTTGCGGACGAGGACGGCCTGCTTGCCCTCCTCGTAGCTCTGGAACTGGTACGAGCCCGAGGACACGATGTGCTTGACGTAGTCGACGCCGTCGTCCTTGGCCTGCGGCACCGGAGCCGTCTGCGGCGCGGCGACCAGGTAGTCGAACTCCTGGAAGGCACGGTTGAGGTGGAAGACGATCGTGGTGTCGTCCGGCGTCTCGATCGAGGACAGGCCCTTGGCGCTCTTGTCCTTGTACGGACCCTTGTACTTGTCGCCGTCCTTCATGAACTGCTGGAAGTAGTTCGGGCCGAGCGAGAGCACGTCACGCGCGAAGTTGGACCGCTCGACGGCGTACTTGACGTCCTTCGACGTGATCGCCGAACCGTCCTGGTACTTCAGGCCCGAACGCAGCTTGTACGTCCAGGTCTTGCCGCCGTCGCTCGGGACGCCCTTGCTCGCGGCGAGGTCCGGGACGAGGGTGTTGCCCTTCTCGCCGGGGCCGGGCTGGAACGTCATCAGCGGGCGGGCGTAGAGCCGGCTGAAGTTGTACATGTACGCGTAGTACGTGTTGCCCGGGTCGAACGAGTCGGGCACGTCCGACATCTCGTAGGTGACCGTGCCGCCCTTTTTGTCGGACGCGTTGACGACACCCGTGGTCGCCGCGTTGGCACCGGCCGCCTTCGGGGTGTTGCCGTCCTTGTTGTCATCGGCCTTGCTGCAACCTGCAACCAGCAGGCTTGCGGAGCCGATTGCCGCGACCGCGGCCAGCGCTGACCTTCGCATGATGGTCTGCTTCCCCTCCATAGATAGGAAACTTGATGGACTCTCGGGGCTGCCTAGCGGCTGCGGGGGTCGAGAGCGTCTCGGAGACCGTCGCCGAGCAGATTGAACGCCAGGACGGTGATGAAGATGGCGAGGCCCGGCACGATCATGTACTGGGGATCGACCTGGTAGTAGGTGACGGCTTCCCGGAGCATGCCGCCCCAGGACGCCTGCGGGGGCTGGATGCCCACACCCAGGAAGCTCAGGGAGGCCTCGAACAGGATGTTGGTCGGGATGAGCAGCGTCGAGTAGACGATGATCGGGCCGACCAGGTTGGGCATCAGCTCGCGGAAGAGGATGTACGGACCCTTGGCTCCCATGCCGCGGGCCGCGTCCACGAACTCGCGCTCACGCAGGGCGAGCGTCTGGCCTCGCACGATCCGGCCCAGGTAGGGCCAGTTGAAGAAGCCGATGACGAAGATGAGAACGCTCAGATGCAGCGGCAGTCCGTTGAGGCCGAAGGCGCCGCCCTGGAGGGTGGCGGAGATGGCGATCGCGAACAGCAGGAGGGGGAAGGCGAGGAAGATGTCCATCAGCCGGCTGATGATCGAGTCGACCCGGCCGCCGTAGTAGCCGGCGACCACGCCCATGACGGCGCCGATCACGTTCGACAGGATCGTGGCGCCGAAGGCGACCACCAGCGAGACCCAGGAACCTTCGAGGATGCGGGTGGCGATGTCCCGGCCGAACTTCGGGTCCACGCCCAGCGGGTGATCGAGGCTCATGCCGCCCCAGCCGCCCTTGGGCAGCGAGGTGTCGGGCACGATCAGGTCCTGGTGGAAGGCGTTGGGGTCGAGGCCGAACATGGCCTGGATGGGGCGCGAGAGGATTGCGAGGAGGATCAGCAGGATCACGACGACGCCGCCGACGACGGCGACTCTGTCCCGCTTGAACCGGGACCAGGCGATCTGACCCAGGGAACGACCCTCGATCTGCCCCTTCTGGACACCCTCCAGCACAGCCTCCGGCTGCGCCTCGGCTGCCGCTCCGGTGGTCTCGATCGGTGCGGTCACGGTGAGCGACCCCTCTCGCCGGTGGTGACCGGCCTGCGCCTGCCGCGGTTTGCGGCTTTGTCGACTTGCCATCGATCACGAGGTCTTCACCTCGCGTCTTGAGTCGGGAGTCTTCAGCGTGGCTGCGATCACCCGCCAGAGCTGACGGCGAAAGTATGCGCAACCGTGATGCAGTGCAGGGGAATCCGTTATCCGAACAGTGGGTAACGACCCTCGGACGCGGCCCAGTTAGGACAGAACGGCAGATTATGCCCGGTTCGGTGCGTACCGCGGATGTCTACGCGCGCAGAAGCGCACCGCCCTGTCCATTCTGCGATACGGGTCAGGACGCGTGGCGCGCGGCCCCGTTGATCAGTAGCCGCCGTGGACGGGCGGGTACCCGTAACCGGCGGCCGGGGCCTGGGGCGAGGCCTGGAGCTGGGGCTGGGGCGGAGCCGCGTGGGCCTCGCGGTCGTAGAACGGGCGGGCGTTCGCCCGCATCCACATCACGACCGGGTCGTAGTCGTCCGTCATCGCCACCGTCGAGACCGGCAGCCCCTCCGGGACCGCGCCGACGGACTGCTGCATCATCGCGCGCACCGAGTCGACCGCGGCCGGGGAGGTCTCGTACACGTCCAGGCCGATGGCGAGATACGGCGCCCCGAGCGCGGGCTGCACCCAGGCGCGGCGCAGGGCGCGCAGGGCCGGGGTGCGGTGGGCGTTCTGCGCGAGCAGGGCGTAGAACTGCGGGATCTCGACGCCGGGTTCCGTCAGCCGCAGGGGGCCGGCGGGCTGGCGGTCCAGGCCGGTGGCGATGCGGCGCAGGTCCAGCCAGGGGATGCCGAGGCCGCCGCCGGGAGCGTGCGGGTTGAGCCAGAGGCCGTAGTGGTCGGGGTAGAGGGTGCGGGCCACGTCCAGGCTGTCGACCACCTCGTAGGAGCGGTTCCAGCCGCTGGCCGAGAGTTCCTGGGCGGAGGTCACACAGGGGGCGTAGCTGAAGCCGTCGACCTCCATGTTCCCGTACTGGGCGTCCGGGGATCCGCCCTGGCCGTGCCACAGGAGCATCCAGATCTGGCCGGAGGAAGGGGTGGCGAGGGCGCGCAGCAGTGCCTCGTAGGCGTCGTAGCGCCCGGGGGTGACCTGGCGCAGCATGTGCTCGACGCTGCCGCTTGGGCTCGCGCTCACCTGTCTTACCGCCCCTTCGAATATTGCCCCGCGTTCGGACACAGCTTAAGCGCCGAACGGCCCGGGACCTCGTGTCCGTAGGCGAGTGCGGGTTCGTGGTGGGTTCTCGCGCAGTTCCCCGCGCCCCTGGTGCTCGGCCGCGCCCGCACCCGCTTCTAGTGGCCGTACTGGTAGAAGGGGCGGACCTTTGATTTGAGCCAGTGACCGACCGGATCCTCGGCCACGTCCAGGAGGACCAGGTTGACCGGCCACTGGACCGGGACCTTGCCCAGAGCTTTACCCAGGGCCTGCAGGGGAAGGGCTCGCAGGTCGCCCTCCCACTGGGAGAGCTCCACGCCCACGAACATCACCGGGTCGGCGGTCTCGATGGCAGCCAGGCAGCGGCGGGCCGTGAGGACCACGCCCGTCTCGGCGAACTCGGCGGAGGCCGCGGAGAGGAAGTCGACCGGGTCGTCCTGCCAGTCGGGCTCGAAGAGGCGGACCCGGCCTCCGGTGCTGGGGCCGTCCAGCGCGGTGCGGCTCCCTCGGGACAGCTCGGCCACCGCCTCGGGCGGGAGCGGTATGCCGACCACGCCGTCGGGGTTGACGGCGATACCGACCTGCGGGGGCAGACCGCGGGCGAACTCCACCGCCGGGGCGATGGTGTACGACATGTGGGAGCCGGTCACCTGCCGGAGCTGCTCCTCGGAGCTGAAGACCGGGACGTAGACCCGGCCGTCGATCTCCAGGGTGGGCAGGTCCAGCGGGCCGCTGTCCGGGCCGCCGCCGTTGGGCAGCGGGATCCAGAGGAAGCTGCGGCCGAGGACTTCGACGATCCGGCCGCCCGCGGAGGGTATGCCGAGGGAGGCCGAGAGCACCTCCTCCAGCTCGTTGCCGGGCCAACCGCCGTGCGGGTGGGGGTGTGCCTGTGCCGGGATGTCCGCGGGAAAGCCCGCCGCCGAGAAGTCCATCTGCCTGCCGCCTGCTGGGAACCGCCGTTGTGATGCAAAAGGCTAGCGGGTGCCTGTGACACCGCTCAGTCCGACGACCGGCTTCAGTCCGACGACCGGCCGGTTCCGACGACGGGCTCGCTCCGGATTCCGGCCGACGACGGACTCGCTCCGGATTCCGGCCGGTCCCGACGACGGGCTCGCTCCGGTTTCCGGCCGGTTCCGGTGACCGGCTCGGTCCGAGCCAGCGCCTCACTCCGGGCCGGCGGTGAAGCCGATGCGGTGCAGGACGTCCGCCGCGTCGCGGTCCAGCAACACCGCCGAGCCGCAGCCGGCGGGCAGCTCCCCCCGCTCCACCGCGCCGACCAGGCGGGCGGCCGTGCGTCGGTGCCGGCGGAAGGCGTAGCGGGACACGCCCCGGCCGCGCCGGCGCTGGCCCTCCCTGGCCGCCGTCGGGGTCACGTCGAGCAGGAGCAGGTGCAGGGTGCCGCCGCGGCGGCGGGCCTCGCGGGCCAGCCAGGCGCGCACCCAGGCCTGGGTGCCGCAGTCGTGCACGACGACCCCCTCGCCGGTGCGCAGGGCGCGGTGCAGTCCGGCGTAGTGGGCGAGGCGCACCAGCGGGCGGTAGAGGGCGTACGGCAGGAGGCGGGGCAGGCGAAGGGCCCAGCGCTCGCGGGTGTCCTGGGAGTCGATGCGGTGGCCGGGGACCGTGCGGTGCATCAGGGTGGACTTGCCGCTGCCGGGCAGGCCGGTGATCACCACCAGGTCACGGGGGCCGAAGAGCAGTGCGTGCGGGCTGCGGCCGGCGCGGTCGCGCAGATCGCGGACGACGGGGGCCGGGCGCTCGGCGCAGCGCTCGCGGGCCGGGGCTGAACGCTGCCCGGGCACCATGATGCCGGTGGTGGCGGCGTAGGCCGTGGTCCTGTTCACCGTGATCGTCCTCCCCTGTGGGCGTGCAAAGGTCATGCCCCTCGGATGTAAAGAGAAGGTAATGCGCGGTGTCCTGTGGTTCGGTGCGCGTAGTGCCACAGGTCGGTTACAGATGCGGACCCTGACGGGTGGGGGTCCGGCGTGCAATGATGTGGCCGCCAACTGCATATCGGCCGCTTGAATCCGCGCGGGAGAGTTCCCAGCAGTCTTCGCTGGGACGCCGAAGGAGCAAGTCCCTCCCTTGAATCTCTCAGGCCCCGTTACCGCGCGGGCGAGGCACATCTGAAAAGCGGGCCGCTGTGTCAGTGGCTCCACCCAAGGTGCAAGCCGCGATCGCCCCCCTGTGGCGGTCCCGGCGAACCTCTCAGGTTCCGATGACAGATGGGGAGGAACGTTCCTCGCCCGTCATGCCTGCCTTGGGAGACGACCGACCGATGAGCAGTACCGAACCCACCGAGCTGCGCCACACCGCGCTGGACGCGCTGCATCGCTCGCTCGGTGCGACGATGACCGACTTCGCGGGCTGGGACATGCCCCTGCGCTACGGCTCCGAGCGCGACGAGCACGTCGCGGTGCGGACCAGGGCCGGTCTCTTCGACCTCTCCCACATGGGCGAGATCACCGTGACCGGGCCGCAGGCGGCCGCCCTCCTGAACTACGCCCTGGTCGGCAACATCGCCTCCGTCGGCGTCGGCCGCGCCCGCTACACCATGATCTGCCGGGCCGACGGCGGCATCCTGGACGACCTGATCGTCTACCGGCTGGCCGAGACCGAGTACATGGTCGTCGCCAACGCCTCCAACGCCCAGGTGGTGCTGGACGCGCTGACCGAGCGTGCCGCGGACTTCGACGCCGAGGTCCGTGACGACCGTGACGCGTACGCGCTGATCGCGGTCCAGGGCCCCGAGTCCCCCGGGATCCTGAAGTCCCTCACCGACGCCGACCTGGACGGCCTGAAGTACTACGCGGGCCTGCCCGGCACGGTCGCGGGCGTCCCCGCGCTGATCGCGCGCACCGGCTACACCGGCGAGGACGGCTTCGAGCTGTTCGTCAAGCCCGAGCACGCCGTGGCGCTGTGGCAGGCGCTGACCGAGGCCGGCGAGGGCGTCGGTCTCGTGCCGTGCGGCCTGTCCTGCCGGGACACCCTGCGCCTGGAGGCGGGCATGCCGCTGTACGGGCACGAGCTGACCACCTCGCTCACCCCCTTCGACGCCGGGCTCGGCCGCGTGGTGAAGTTCGAGAAGGAAGGCGACTTCGTGGGCCGCGAGGCGCTCACCGAGGCCGCCTCCAGGGCTGAGCAGAGCCCGCCGCGGGTACTCGTCGGACTGATCGCCGAGGGCCGCAGGGTGCCGCGCGCCGGCTACCAGGTCGTCGCGGGCGGCACGGTGATCGGCGAGGTCACCTCCGGTGCCCCCTCCCCCACCCTGGGCAAGCCGATCGCCATCGCGTACGTCGACGCGGCGCACGCGGCGCCGGGCACCGAGGGCGTCGGCGTGGACATCCGGGGAAGCCACGAGCCCTACGAGGTCGTGGCACTGCCCTTCTACAAGCGCCAGAAGTAGACGCCGGACGCGGTCCGTACCCGGACCCTGACCCTGCGCACATTCATCTGCTCACCAGCAGTCTCAGCAGTCCCCCATTGACCACCACTCCCGCGCGTACAGGAGAATTCAGGCCATGAGCAACCCCCAGCAGCTGCGCTACAGCAAGGAGCACGAGTGGCTGTCGGCCGCCGAGGACGGCGTCTCGACGGTCGGCATCACCGAGTTCGCGGCCAACGCGCTCGGCGATGTGGTCTACGCCCAGCTCCCCGAGGTCGGCGACACGGTGACCGCGGGCGAGACCTGCGGCGAGCTGGAGTCGACCAAGTCGGTCTCCGACCTGTACTCGCCGGTCACCGGTGAGGTCGTCGCGGCCAACCAGGACGTGGTGGACGACCCGTCGCTGGTGAACTCCGCCCCCTTCGAAGGCGGCTGGCTGTTCAAGGTCCGCGTCACGGAGGAGCCGGCCGACCTGCTCTCCGCCGACGAGTACACCGCCCAGAACGCCGGCTGAGGAGGCGTAGCCGTATGACTGTCCTGAACACGCCCCTGCACGAGCTGGACCCGGAGATCGCCGCCGCGGTCGACGCCGAGCTGCACCGCCAGCAGTCGACGCTGGAGATGATCGCCTCCGAGAACTTCGCACCGCTCGCGGTGATGGAGGCCCAGGGTTCGGTCCTGACCAACAAGTACGCCGAGGGCTACCCGGGCCGCCGCTACTACGGCGGCTGCGAGCACGTCGACGTCGCCGAGCAGATCGCCATCGACCGGATCAAGGAGCTGTTCGGCGCCGAGTACGCCAATGTGCAGCCCCACTCCGGCGCCTCCGCGAACCAGGCGGCGCTGTTCGCGCTGGCCCAGCCCGGGGACACCATCCTCGGCCTGGACCTGGCGCACGGCGGCCACCTGACCCACGGGATGCGGCTGAACTTCTCCGGCAAGCAGTTCGACGTGGTCGCGTACCACGTGGACGTGGAGACCGGCCTGGTCGACATGGCCGAGGTCGAGCGGCTCGCCAAGGAGCACCGCCCGAAGGTGATCATCGCGGGCTGGTCGGCGTACCCGCGGCAGCTGGACTTCGCCGAGTTCCGCCGGATCGCCGACGAGGTCGAGGCGTACCTGTGGGTCGACATGGCGCATTTCGCCGGCCTGGTCGCCGCCGGTCTGCACCCGAACCCGGTGGAGCACGCGGACGTGGTGACCTCCACGACCCACAAGACGCTGGGCGGCCCCCGCGGCGGCGTCATCCTCGCGAAGAAGGCCTTCGCGAAGAAGCTGAACTCGTCCGTCTTCCCGGGCTTCCAGGGCGGCCCCCTGGAGCACGTGATCGCGGCCAAGGCGGTCTCCTTCAAGGTCGCGGCGAGCGAGGACTTCAAGGAGCGCCAGCGCCGTACGGTGGAGGGCGCGCGGATCCTCGCCGAGCGGCTGACCGCCGCCGACGCCCGCGAGGCCGGCGTGAACGTGCTGTCCGGCGGTACGGACGTGCACCTGATCCTGGTCGACCTGCGCGAGTCGGAGCTGGACGGCCAGCAGGCCGAGGACCGCCTCCACGAGGTCGGGATCACGGTCAACCGCAACGCCGTCCCGAACGACCCGCGTCCCCCGATGGTCACCTCGGGCCTCAGGATCGGCACGCCCGCCCTCGCCACCCGCGGCTTCACGGCCGAGGACTTCGCCGAGGTCGCGGACGTGATCGCCGAGGCGCTGAAGCCGTCCTACGACGCCGAGGCCCTCAAGGCCCGGGTGAAGGCCCTGGCCGACAAGCACCCGCTGTACCCGGTTCTGAACAAGTAAGTCACCTTTTACGGGGCACCGCGCACACTGGAAGAACAGCGCGCGGTGCCCCCGCACCCGCGCCGCCCCCGCACCACCCCGCACCACCCTGCATTGAGGAGTCCCCGTGGCCATCTCGGTCTTCGACCTGTTCTCGATCGGCATAGGCCCGTCCAGCTCCCACACGGTGGGCCCGATGCGCGCGGCACGCATGTTCGCCCGCCGCCTGCGCAACGAAGGCCTCCTGGAGAAGGCCGCGTCCGTCCGTTGCGAGCTGTACGGCTCGCTCGGCGCGACCGGCCACGGCCACGGCACCCCGAAGGCGGTGCTGCTCGGCCTGGAGGGCGCCTCGCCGCGCACGGTCGACGTGGAGTCGGCCGACGAGCGGGTGGAGAGCATCCGGAAGACGGGCCGGCTCTCGCTCCTCGGCGAGCACGAGATCCCCTTCTCCTTCGACGACGACCTGGTCCTGCACCGCCGCAAGGCCCTGCCGTACCACGCCAACGGCATGACCCTGTGGGCCTACGACACCGCGGGCACCGAGGTGCTCTCCAAGACGTACTACTCGGTCGGCGGCGGCTTCGTCGTGGACGAGGAGGCGGTCGGCGCGGACCGCATCAAGCTGGACGACACGGTCCTGAAGTACCCCTTCCGCACCGGCGACGAGCTGCTGCGCCTCACCGGGGAGACGGGCCTGTCGATCTCCTCCCTCATGCTGGAGAACGAGCGGGCCTGGCGCACGGAGGAGGAGATCCGCGCGGGCCTGCTGGAGATCTGGCGGGTGATGCAGGCCTGCGTCGCGCGCGGCATGTCCCGGGAGGGCATCCTGCCCGGCGGTCTGAAGGTCCGCCGCCGCGCCGCGGTCTCGGCCCGGCAGCTGCGCGCCGAGGGCGACCCGCTGGCCCACGCGATGGAGTGGATCACGCTTTACGCGATGGCGGTCAACGAGGAGAACGCGGCGGGCGGCCGGGTCGTGACCGCCCCGACGAACGGCGCGGCAGGCATCATCCCGGCGGTCCTGCACTACTACATCAACTTCGTGCCCGGCGCCGACGAGGACGGCATCGTCCGGTTCCTGCTGGCCGCCGGCGCCATCGGCATGCTCTTCAAGGAGAACGCCTCCATCTCCGGCGCCGAGGTCGGCTGCCAGGGCGAGGTCGGCTCCGCCTGCTCGATGGCCGCGGGCGCCCTCGCCGAGGTCCTCGGCGGCTCCCCCGAGCAGGTCGAGAACGCGGCCGAGATCGGCATGGAGCACAACCTCGGCCTGACCTGCGACCCGGTCGGCGGCCTGGTCCAGATCCCGTGCATCGAGCGCAACGGCATGGCCGCGGTGAAGGCGGTCACGGCCGCGAAGATGGCGATGCGCGGGGACGGCTCGCACAAGGTGTCGCTGGACAAGGTCATCAAGACCATGAAGGACACCGGCGCGGACATGAGCGTGAAGTACAAGGAGACGGCCCGCGGCGGCCTCGCGGTGAACATCATCGAGTGCTGAGAAACGATACGTCCGCAGGGTGGGACCGGTTGTCCGGTCCCACCCTGCGTCGTCTCAGCCGGCGTGGACGGTGCCCGCGTACCGCTGGGCGAACCGCGTGCCGGTGCCCGCGGTGACCGTGATGTCGTAGCGCCCCCGGTCGGTGCGCCACGTCAGGCGGGTGTGGTCGCCCGCGCCGACCCACACGGTCCGCTCCTGGCCGGCGAAGTCGTTCGGCGTGATCGTGAACGCCACCTCGGCGCCGCCGGTGTTGCGCAGTTCCAGCTCCACCGTGGCGTGCTCCGGCCGCCCCGGGGACCGAAGGGCCGCCCGGACCGACGGCACGGCCACGTCGTCCTGGCCCGCGCGGACCACCGTGCCGGAGAAGCGGCGGACGAACCCGTCGGCGCCGTACACGGAGAAGTCGTAGCGGCCGTCGGTGCCCGCGGCGTCCCACACATAGGTGCGCGACGAGCGCGGCGGGACCGTGAACGGCGTGCCGGTGAAGGGCAGGGCGACGTTCGGCAGCACGGTGAAGTGGTAGCCGACGCTGCCGTCATTGGTGAGGGTGCAGGTGACCTTGCCGGTGGCGCGGTCGACCGACACGTCGGCCCACGGGCGGTACGGCAGGGCGCGGTGGGGCCGGTCGCCCTCCTCCTGCGCGGGCATGGACTGCTGGTCGGGCACCTTGACCGCCGGCAGCTCGCTGCCGGCGTCCGCCTTGGCCATCAGCGCGACCGTGTCGGGAAGCCCGGGGATGCTGTAGTCGGGCTTGCTGAAGTCGAAGCAGCTGGTGAGGTCGCCGCAGACGGTGCGCCGCCACTCGGAGATGTTGGGCTCCTGCACGCCGGTGACGCGCTCCAGGAAGCGCAGCACCGAGGTGTGGTCGAAGACCTGGGAGTTGCCCCAGCCGCCGCGCGACCACGGCGAGACGACCCACAGCGGCACCCGGCTGCCGAGGCCGATGGGCTTGCCGTTCGCGAACTCGTCCTTGGTGCCGGACTCGGGGAACGGCGGGATGACGTGGTCGAAGTAGCCGTCGTTCTCGTCGTACATGAGCAGGAAGACGGTGTGCTTCCAGACGTCGGGGTTGGAGAACAGCGACTGCAGGGCGGTGTCGACCCAGTGGGCGCCGTAGTCGGGGCTGGCGTTGGGGTGCTCGCAGAACAGGTAGGGGGCCACCAGCCAGGAGACGGTGGGCAGCGTGCCGTCCTTGCAGTGCCGGTCGAACGCCGTGAGGTCCCACTTCGTCATGGCGTTGATGTACCGCGGGTCGTCCTTGGGGAACTCGTGGAACTGCTTGAAGTACGACAGCGCGTTGTCGTCGTAGTCGCCGTTGCGGTCGTCGGAGCCGTCGGGGTTGTGGTAGACGCGCCAGGTGATGCCGGCCTTCTCCAGGCGCTCAGCGTACGTCGTCCAGTCGGCCACCGGGTTGTTCGTGACCGGTGTGTTGTCGGTCCACGGGCCGGTGGTGCCGTCCACGCCGGGGCCCGCGGTGCCGGTCCACAGGTAGAGGCGGTTGGGGTCGGTGGGGCCGTTCAGGGAGCAGAAGTATCCGTCGCAGAGGGTGAAGGCGTCGGCGAGGGCGTACTGGTAGGGGATGTCCGCGCGGGTGAAGTAGCCCATGGTGCGCTCGCCCTTGGACTGCACCCACTTGTCCATGGCGCCGTTGTTGACGGCGCTGTGGCCGGTGTCCCAGTCGTGCGGGAGGCCGCCCGCGTTCTGCGCGTTGTACTTCGTGGTGTCCATGCGGAAGGGCAGCAGGTGGCCCTCCTTGCGGCTCCGGTCGGGCTGGCGGAACACGGACTCGCCGTCGGACAGGACGGTCGTCTGGCGGTCGCCGAAGCCCCGAACGCCGCTCAGGGTGCCGAAGTAGTGGTCGAAGCTGCGGTTCTCCTGCATCAGGATGACGACGTGCTTGACGTCGGCGATGCTGCCGTGGCGGGCGCCGCTCCCCGCGGCCTGGGCCGTGCCGGGGAGGCCGGCGGCTATGGCGGCTCCCGCCGCGGTGGTGCCGATGAAGCTGCGGCGGCTGATCTCGGTCATGACGGGAAGGTCCTTCGGGTGGTTCGCGGTCAGCCGCGGGCGGACAGGGAGAAGGTGACGACGGCGGCCGCGTGGTCGGAGGGCCAGCCGTTGGCGGCGGTGTCCGGGACCGGCCGGGGCCAGCCGGTGAACAGGCTGTGCGCCTCCTGGACCTTGAGCCGCCCCGCGAACTGGATCTGGTCGATCCGGTCCTGCGGCTCCGCCCCGCCGCCGCCCTCGCGCTGCGGTCTGACCGGGGACCAGGTGGTGCCGGGCACCTTCACCGGGCTGGGGTGGGCCTCGCGGAAGGCGTCGACGAGACCGGCCTTCTCCAGCGCCTCGGTGACGGGCCAGCGGACCCGGCCCACTCCCCCGTGCGCGGACGCGGTGCGGCTCGTCCAGTCGTGGTGGGACGGCGAGGCGAGCGAGGCCGCCAGCACGACGGGATTGCGGGAGGCGAGGTCCGGCCGCAGCGCGGCCAGCAGCGCCTGCGTCTGCCGGTAGCGGGCGGTCCCCTTCTCCGCCGCCTCGACCTGCGCGGGCGTGCGGCCCGCCAGCAGCGCGTACGGCCCGTAGTCGGCGTCGTCCAGCCGGGCCGTCCACAGGCGTACGGTGCGGTCGCCGGGCAGGTGCAGCGTCGCGGCGGCGGCCGGCAGCTGCTCGGTCGGGGGGACAACGTCGCCGAGCGGGTAGCGGCTCACGATGCCGAGACCGCCGGCCTGGTGCGCGTGCCAGCCGAGCGCCCCGGCGAGGTTCTCGGCGCCCTTGTCGCCGCACTCCTGGAGCGCCACGACGTCCAGGCCCTGGGTGAGCACGAGCCGCAGCTGCTTCTCCAGGAAGCCGTCGACGTGGGTGCCGGCGTCCCAGAGGTTGAGGGTGGCCGCCTTCAGGCGGAGCCGCTCCCGGGAGGTGCGCACCGGCACCTGGACGGTGACGGTGTCGCTGCCGGCGGCGCTGTCGGTGACGGAGGCCACCAGCCGGCCGGGCCTTCGGGGCGCGAACAGCGGGGCCCTGCCGCTGACCGTGCCGTCCTCGGTCACCGACAGCCAGGAGTCGCCCCCGACCCGCCTGAAGGCCGCGCTGCCCGCGGCGTTGCCCTCGGGCCTGATCCACAGACCGCCCAGCTGCACCGAGAAGTCCTTGCCGGCGGTCTGCGCCTCGGTGGTGACGGCGTCGACGACCGCGTGCGGGCGCGGGATCACGGGACGCACGACGAAGGTGAACGGGGCCGTCTTCGCGAGGATCCCGTAGCCGTCCTTGGCCAGCAGGTAGGCGGTGTACGGGCCGCCGCTGAGTCCGGCGGTGTCGAGGGTGATGTCGCCCGAGGCGCCGGGGGTGTACTGCCAGGCGAGGGAGGAGCCGTGCCCCGGCTGCCGGTCGCCGTCGTAGACGCCGATCCAGTTCTTCGCGTCGGGTGCGTCCGTCGTCCAGTGGAAGGAGAGCTTGTCGCCCTCGTGCGGTGCGGGGGTCGTCAGCTCGACCAGGTCGCCGACGGGGGCGCCGGCCGCGAAGCTGAACGGCTCGGTCCTGGCGAGGACGCCGTAGCCGTCCTTGGCCAGCAGATAGGCGATGTACGGGCCGTCGCTCAGGCCGGAGGTGTCGAGGGTGGTCTGTCCCGAGGTTCCGGGCACGTACGACCACACCAGCGAGCTGCTGCCGGTGGCGGGCTGCCGGTCGGCTGGGTAGACGCCGATCCAGTTCTTGGGGTCGGGGGCGTCGGTCGCCCAGGTGAAGGCCAGTTTGTCGCCGCGCTGCGGGGGCGTCGCGGAGCCGATCGTGATGCTGCTCCCGGACGCGGCGGTCTGTGAGAGGGATGACACGGTGTTGGGTCCTCTCCGCCCCGGGCACCGTCGTGACGACACCCGGGTGAGCAAAGTTGTCTATATAACTTCGCCCCACAGCAAGCCGTCCTCCGGCGACTTCCCCATGAACGAGAGGTGGCCACCGCCTGGGAGGAAGGCGGAAATCTGAGAGCTCCCGGTGCGGACGCAAGGATCGGCATCCATCCGGAGAACGGCGCTTGACCTGCAATTTTGACGAGCCGCGAGGCTTCGTTGCGACGCGTCGAAGCCGCCGTGGCCACGTACCGGCGAGTAGCCGCCCGGCCGGGCCCGGCGCCTCCCTTCCCGCACGGTTCGATGCCCGAGCTGTGCACAGCTCAGGGCCGAGCGCGCACAACGGGGAGGCGCGGTACGGGTGATGTTGCCCCTGGGGCTACCACGCGGTAACCGCTTCCCCCTACGCTGCCGCCAACTCGGCGACAGCAAAGGGGAATTGAGACATGCGCATCCTGAGACGACTGGCGGCGCTCGTGGGCGCCGCCGCTCTGCTGGCGGTGGTACCGGCGAACGCCCGGGCGGCGTCGCCCACGTTCTCCGGGACGACCGCGATCGGCACGCACAACGCCTACGACAAGGCCAAGTACACGTATTTCGCACAGGCGCTGGACTCCGGCGCCTCGCTGCTGGAGCTGGACGTGTACGTGGACAGCCTGACCCACCGGTGGCGGGTCAGCCACAGCAACCCGTTCGGCAACGACAACAACTGCGAGGCCGCGAAGACCCCGGGCGACCTGTACAGCAAGAGCCGCAACCAGGATCTGGGCAGCTGCCTGGACAACATCGCGGCCTGGAACCAGCTCCACCCCGACCACCCGCCGATCGTGTTCAAGGTCGAGATGAAGGTCGGCTTCAACGACAAGGGGGGCATGGGTCCCGACGAGTTCGACACCCTGGTGTCACAGAAGCTCGGCAACAGCGTCTACCGGCCGGCCGACCTGCTGGGCGGGACGCACTCCTCCCTGGACGCGGCGGCCCGGGCCGACGCCTGGCCCGCCCGCGACTCCCTGCGGGGCAAGTTCCTCTTCGAGCTGATCCCGGGCACGGTGGAGCAGGCGAACCCCTTCGACCACTACTGGACGGACCAGGAGTACGGCGACCATCTGCGCGACCTGTACGCGGCAGGGCGGATCGGCGAGGCACAGGCTTTCCCGGCCGTGCTCGGCGCGGCCGCCGGCGACCCGCGCACCAGCCGTTACGACGCCTCGATCCGGCCCTGGTTCGTGTTCTTCGACGGGGACGCGGCGACGTACGTGAACAACGGCTACGACACCTCGTTCTACTCCGCGAACCACTACATCCTGATCACGACCGGCGCAGACGGGGTGTCACCGGCGATCTCCTCGACCGACCCGACGGACGCCGAGGTCGCCGCCCGGCTCTCTCTGCTGGCCAGGGACCACGCCAGCATCATCACCTCCGACTGGTCGGCCAAGTCGCCGTCGGTGCTGGGATCGGTGACCACGCGAAGCTGACATTCCGGGTCCAGGGGCGGATCCCGCGTGCCAAGGTGGGGCATACATCAGTCAACTCCTGTCACCCCCACTGACACTTCAGGGAGTCCCCCCATGATTCATGGAATCGACGTCAGCGCGTTCCAGTCGTCCTCGTACGACACGGACGGCCTCTCCTTCGTCTTCATCAAGGCGACGGAGGGGCGTTCGTACATCAACCCCAGGCTCACCGCCCAGGCCAAGACCGGGCGCGACGCCGGACTCGTCGTCGGCTTCTACCACTTTCTGTGGCCGGGGCACATCACCGCCCAGGCCGAGTACTTCGTCCAGCACGCCCCGGAGAAGGCGGGCGACCTGCTCGCCGTGGACTGGGAGACCACCAGCGACGGCACGCACGCCAGCAATGCCGAGAAGGACATGTTCATCCGGACGCTGAAGGAACTCCGGCCGCACAACAAGGTGCTCCTGTACGCCAACCGCGACTACTGGCTGAACGTGGACGTCACCTCCTACGCCGGCGACGGCCTGTGGATCGCCGACTACGTCACCGCGGGCAAGCCCCGCATCGAGGCCAAGTGGCGCCTGCACCAGTACAGCAGCGAGCCGCACGACAAGGACGTGGCCGACTTCGCCGACAAGGCCGCGCTGCGGAGCTGGGCCGCCGGGGCCTGACCCTGCCCGCGGTGACCGTCCGGGTCAGCCCCGGAAGTCCGGTCCGGGTCAGCCCCGGAAGTCCGCCGGCCGTTCCCGAGACGCCTCCGACAGAGCCTTCCGTACGGCCTCGGCCCCCGCCTGCAGGCCGTACACCGGGGTGCCGGGCTGCTGGCGCCAGGAGTCGTCGATGCCGCCCGCGTCGACCGTGTCGAAGCCCAGCTCGTCGATGAGGTCGCGCACGACCTGCTTGGCGGCCTCGTCGTCGCCGGCCACCGGCAGGGCCATGCGGCCGGGGTCGCCGGCCGGGCGGGGGCGCTCCAGGATGTCCTGGGCGTAGGTGCCGTTGAAGGCCTTGATCACGGGGTGACCGAGGTGCCGTTCCGTCCAGCGGCTCTCGGTCAGGCCCTCGTCCTCGATGCCGGCGATGCGGCCGTCGCGCTGCTGCGGGTAGTAGTTCCCGGTGTCGATCACGGCGGCGCCCTCGGCCGCGCCGTCCAGCAGCCCGGAGGCGAGGTCGGGGACCCGCTTGAGCGGAACGGTGACCACGACGACCCGGGCGCCCCGGGCCGCCTCGCTCGCCGGGACCGCCCTCGCGCCGGTCTCCTCGGCCAGCTCCTTGAGGGTCTCGGGGCCGCGGGAGTTCGCCACGGACACGTCGTGCCCGAGGGCGGTGAGCCGCCGGGTGAGGTTGCCGCCGATGTTGCCCGCGCCGATGATGCCGATCTTCATGACAGGCCTCTCAGGATCAATGCATGCGCATGCTTCCGTCGTCGGCGACAACCCGGCGGGGAACGGGCCTATTCCACGGCTGCGGCAAAAGGACGAACGGTCCCCCGCGGGCACCCCGTCAGAGCCGGACCACGATCTTGCCCGTATGCCGGTTGGACTCCATCAGACGGTGCGCGTCCCCGATGCGGTCCAGGCCGTCGACGACCTCACCGACGACCGGACGGAGGGTGCCGTCACCGAGGCCCGAGCCGATGTAGCGGGCCGCGCGGCGGCGGCCGTCGGCGGTTGCGGTCACCGTGAAGTTGCTGTAGCCGTGGACGGTGACCGGCCAGGTCCGGGGCAGCTCGATGGGCTGCTCGGAGAGCCAGCCGTAGGAGATCATGGTGGCGTCGTCGGCGACCGCGGCGCCCAGTTCCCGCAGGACCGGACCGCCGATCGCGTCCAGGACGATGTCGGCGCCCCGGCCGCCGGTCAGCCGCCGGGTCTCCTCGCCCGCGTCCTCGTGGCCGGTGACGATGACATGCTCGGCGCCCAGGTCGAGCAGGGCCCGCCGCTTGGCCTCGGTGCGCGTGGTGGCGATCGGGACCGCACCGGCACGCCGCGCCACCTGGATGGCCGCGGTGCCGACCCCGCTGGACGCCCCCGTGATCAGCACATGGTCCCCGGCCGTCAGCCCCGCCCGCTGGACCAGGGCGCCGTACGCGGTCGTGTAGGTGAGCCAGACGGCTGCCGCGGTGACGGCGTCGATGCCGGCGGGGCGCGGCACGAGCGCGGTCTCGGGCAGCAGCACCAGCTCGCCGTACACGCCGTGGGAGCTGAGGTTGAAGTTCGCCGCGGTCAGGACCGGGTCGCCGGGCGCGAACGAGGTCACGCCCGTGCCGACCGCCGCCACCTCGCCCGCGGCCTCGTAGCCGTTGCGGGAACCCGGCAGCGTCGGCCGGTAGTAGTAGGTCCCGGCGCGGAGCATCGCCTCGGCCCGGTTCAGCCCGAGCGCCTCGACCCTCACCAGCACCTCGCCCGGCCCGGGATCCGGCAGCTCGACCTCCTCGACCGTGAGTACGTCGGGGCCGCCGAGTTCGTGAAAGAGCACTGTACGTGCGGATGTTGTCATGCCGTCGACGTTAGGCTTCGGAGGGAAGACGATCCATGCCTTGCTGTCTCGATTTCCTGTCCGTACGTCTCTCCCGAACGCCTCCATGGGCGGGGGTTCCCGCCTAGGCTGGCGGCATGGACGTACTCAGCGATGTGATCGCGGCCATGCGCACCGGCCGGCCGCACTCCGCGCGCCGGGACAAGTACGCGCCCTGGGGAGTGCGGTTCGCCTCGGCCGACGAGGCCGGATTCCATGTGGTGCTGCGGGGTTCGGCCTGGCTGATCCCGCAGGACGGCGAGCCGGTGGCGCTGGCGCCCGGGGACGTCGTCTTCCTCGCGCACGGGCAGGGACACGCACTGGCCGGCGCGCTCGACGCGCCGCTGCAAGAGGTACAGCTGCTGCCCGACGGCACCTGGAGCAACCCCGCGGACCCCGGCGAGCCGCGCTCCGGCTGCCCGGACACGGTCACGCTGTGCGGCACCTACCGGCTCGACCGCGACCGCGCCCGCCGGCTGCTGGCCGAACTGCCCGAGGTCGTGCACCTGCCCGCCCGGGTCGGCAGCCACCGCTCGCTGCGGGCGGCGGTGGAACTGCTCGGGATGGAGCTGGAGGAACAGCGGCCGGGGACGGACGCGATCGTCACCTCGCTGCTGGACACCCTGCTGCTGTACATCCTGCGGGCCTGGTGGGAGAGCGAGCTGGCCGCCGGGCGGGCGCGCGGCTGGGCGGCCGGGCTGGCCGACCCCGCGGTCGCGGCGGCGCTGCGCGCGGTCCACGGCGATCCGGCGCGCGCCTGGACGGTGGCGGAACTCGCCGCGGCCGGCGGCCTGTCCCGGGCGGCCTTCGCCCGCCGGTTCACCGCGCTGCTGGGCGAGCCGCCCCTGACGTACCTGACGTGGTGGCGGATGACGGTCGCCGGACGGCTGCTGCGCCACGACGACCTCAGCGTGCGTCAGGTGGCCGGGCGCGCCGGATACACCTCGGAGTTCGCCTTCGCCAAGGCCTTCAAGCGGGAGTACGGGGTGGCGCCGGGGCAGTACCGGCGCGGGAGGACGGCCTAGACGCGCCGCACGCCCCTGCCGACCCGGCGGACACCCCGCGCAACGCCGCCTCTTCGGCCTGCCGGTGTCCCTGGGACACCGGGGACCGAGGGCGGTCACCCCTGCGCGAGGCGCACGGACTCCGGCTCCGGCCGACCGGCACAGCGGCCGGGAGGCGGCACCGCAGGACAGGGATCCGGCGGAGCTGTCGACGCCATGACGAAGGGGGGTGCCCCTCCCCACAGGACGGGCACCCCCCTTCGGCCGGGTCACTTGTTCATGTAGGCCCAGAACTCGTCGAACGACAGAACCTTGTCGCCGTTGAGGTCACGCTGCTTGATGATGGCCTCGGCCACCGTCTCGGTGACGTTCCAGTCACCGGCCTGGGCCAGGGCGGACTTGAACTCGGCGGCGGTGATGAATCCGTCACCGTCCGCGTCGATCCGCTGGAACTGCTTGCGTGCTTCCTCGATGTCCGCCACCGATCCGCCCCTTTTTGTTCGCTTTTCTCACTGCCATGCTGGCGTACTGACGCTGGTCAGATTAACGGTCCGGCCAGGCCTTGAGCGCCGCGACCACCCAGCCGAACTCCTCCTGGTGCCTGGGGGGCTCCTCCTCCCCCTTGATCACGGCCGCCAACTCCCGGTAGCGGGCGACCTCGTTGCCCAGGTCGATGCGCCGCAGCACGGCCGCCCGGTCGGTGCCCGCTCCACAGCTCGGTCAGCACGGCGTCCGCCTCCGGCGACTCGGGGGCCACGCCCCGCGCCCGGGCGGCACCGGCCAGCTCGATCAGCAGCCGGAAGAAGACCATCGACGCACCGGCCGGGGTGTCGGGGCCGCGGTCGGCCGCGTTGTACTCGATCATCCTGCGCATCGCGGCCGTGAAGTACGGGTCCTGCAGCAGTTCCGCGAGCTCCACCCAGGCGTCCACCTGCTCGGGGGTCGGGTCTTCCGGCAGGTTCACACCGATGCTCCGGGTCCGCTCCCGGATCCACGGATCCGCCGTGTCGAGTCCGTCGTAGCCGCCCGCGGACCGGCCCACCGGGGGCAGGACACCCTCGTCGGACCAGTAGCGGACGGTGCGCACCGTCAGACCCGTGGCCCGCGCCAGCTCGCCGATGGTGAGAAGTCCGGTGCCGTCGTCGATCATGTCTGCGAGTCTGGTCCTTCCAGCCGGTGGAGACTCAAGGAGCACACCTTGGAAACCTTGCGGGACATGCTCGACGCGGCGGCGCGCGGTGTCTTCCCGCCCGCGGACGGCCGTACGACGGTGCTGCCGCAGCCCTCGGCCGGGGACGCCGGGGTGATGTCCTTCACCGCGCACACGGTCGTCTTCACGGACGAGGACCCGCGATGGGTGCACGACACCCTGGAGGCCATCGACTGCGATCCGCTCTCCGCGGCGATGAACCCCGTCTTCCTGGCCGCTCTGCTGGCCCGGACGGGCCGCCGGTGCGAGACCGTCGACGCGGTCCTGGTCGGCCACCCGCTGTCCGGCGGGCCGCAGCTCGCGCTGACGGAGATCGAGGACGCCGGTCATCCGCGCATCGCCTACGCCCGCCGGCGGCGCGAGGACGTCCGGGCCTGGACGGCCGAGGGCGGGGTGCTGGTCATGGGCCGCGGACTCGCCGGCCGGCTGGAGGTGTCCGTCGAGATCGACGAGGGGGTACGGCAGCGGGGCCTGGGCCGCGCCCTGGTGACGGCGGCGCGCCGGCTCGCCACGGAGCCGCTGTGGGCGCAGGTCGCGCCCGGGAACGCCCGCAGCGTACGGGCGTTCCAGGCGGCCGGCTACCGTCCGGTGGGCGCGGAGGTGCTGCTTCAGCGGAAGATGCCGGTGTGCCCCAGTGAGTAGCGGCCGGGCTGCGGGTAGACGGCGAGGCCGTGCGGGCCGCTGCCGACCCGGATGCGGGCCAGCTGCTCGCCGGTGCGGGTGTCGATGGCGTACACCTCGGAGTTGTAGCGCCCGGACAGCCACAGCACCTTGCCGTCGGCCGAGACCCCTCCCATGTCGGGACTGCCGCCGCCGGGCAGGCGCCACTTCCCGGTGAGCCGGTTCTCGTTGAAGTCGAAGAGGGAGATGGTGCCCTCGCCGCGGTTGGAGATGTACATCACCCGGGAGTCCCGGCTGATGTACAGCCCGTGGGCGCCCTTTCCGGTGGCCAGGAACGTCGGCTCGGCGAACGTCTCGCCGTTCAGGATCCACATCCCGTTGGCCATCATGTCGGCGATGTAGTACAGCTTGCCGTCCGGGGAGATCTTGACGTCCTGCGGCATCGCGCCGTGGAACGGCAGTTTCTGCTGCCCGATCACCTCCATCCTCGCCGTGTCGACCTTGAGCAGTTCGCCGCTGAACTCGCAGGAGACGATGAAGTACCGGCCGTCGGCGGAGAAGTCGGCGTGGTTGACGCCGGAACAGCTGACGGGGAGGGACTTGACGACCTTCATCGTGTGCGCGTCCCGGAAGACGAGTTGGCGGTCCTTGGAGGCCATGACGACGGCGTACTTGCCGTCGGGCGTGAAGTACAGGTTGTACGGGTCGTGCACCGGCACCGGCTTGCCGGCCTTGCCGGTCCTCGGGTCGATGGGGGTGAGGCTGTTGCCGAGGTCGTTGTTGACCCACAGGGTCTTCAGGTCCCAGGACGGCACCACGTGCTGGGGCTGGCGGCCGACGGGGATGGTCTCGATGATCCGGTAGGTCCTGGGGTCGATGACCGTGACCGTGTCGGAGTTGGTGTTGGGGACGTAGACCCGGGACGGGAAGTCCTTGACGACGGGGGACAGCTTGCCCGGGCGGTCGGCCGCGTAGAGGTCGGCCGGGTCCTGCACCGGGGGCATCCCGGGCAGCACGTTCGCCTGCTGGGTCTTCACCCGCGGGGGGAGGGGCGCCTTGCTGCCGAGGGCCTCGTCCTCGTGGTGCTGGGTGCCGCCGCTGCACGCGGACAGCAGCGTCAGGACGGTGAGGGCGGCTCCGGCGGCCAGGAGCCGGGCGGCTTGGGTGGGGTGCATCAGCTCAGCAGCTCCGTGGTGGTGACCGCGCGCAGTCCGCGGCGGTCGAGTTCGTGGAGTACGACGGGGAGGGCGGCGACCGTGTCGGGGTATCCGAAGTGCAGGCTCACCACCGAGCCTCCCCGCACTTCGGCGAGAACCTTGCGGGTGACGGCGTCGGCACCGGGACGGGTGTAGTCGAGCGAGTCGACGTCGTAGGACAGCACGTGCGGGTAGCCCGCAGCGCGGGCCAGCCGGGCGACCAGGGCGGAGGCGGTCGGGGAGCGGGAGGGGCGGAACCAGGTGCCGATCGATCCGGTGAGCCGCTTGAGCCGGTCCGCGCAGTCGGTGATCTCCTTGCGGGCCTCGGCCTCGGTCATGGCGTTGACGGAGACGTGGCGCTGGGTGTGGTTGCCGAGGTCGTGGCCGCCGTCGAGGATGCGGCGGGCGAGGTCCGGGTGTTCGTCCAGCCAGGTGCCGACGGCGAGCACGGTGAGGCGGGCGCCGTGCTGTTCGGCCGCACCGAGCAGGGAGGCGGCGAGGTCGGGGGCGCCCTGGCCGTGGAAGGTGAGGGCGACCTGGGGGCGGGTGCGCGGGCCGTGGGTGATCTGGGCGGGCTGCCCGGGGTAGGCGCGGGGGGCGGGCGCCGGCCGGGACGTGGCCGCGGCCCGGCCCGACGCGCGGGTGGGCGGGGCGGACCCGGGGTGCGCGTGGGTCGCGGAGTCGGGCGGGACGTCCTGGCTGCTCGCGCACCCGGCGGCGAGCGCGCCCGAGGCGACGAGCCCGGCGCCCGCGCGCAGCGCTCCGCGTCGGTTGGTCATGGTCACCCGCACCATTTAAGGGGTGATGGGTAAGAAAACCACCGATTGCCCCGAATGGGGGATGATTTCGGGTCGTATGGCAGCGGCCCAAAGGGCGCGGGGAACTGCGCGACCAGCCACGACGGTCCCGCAGGCGACGCACCGGCCGTCCCGCGGAGCGCTCAGCGGTCGGCGACCCGCATCTCGAACCAGGTGGTCTTGCCGCGCGGGAGCAGGTCGACCCCCCAGCGGTCGGAGAGCTTGTCCACCAGGAACAGGCCACGGCCGCTGACGTCCATCTCCTGAACCGGCATCAGACAGGGCAGCCCGCGCGAGGGATCGCGGACCTCGATGCGGATCCAGCCGCGGCGGCGGCGCATCCTGAGACCGAAGACCCGGGCTCCGGTGTGCCGCACGGCGTTGCCGACGAGTTCGGAGACGAGTAAGACCGCGTCCTCGGTCATCTTGGGGCTCAGTCCCCACTGGCGCAGGACGACGACCTGGGCCAGCCGGCGCGCGGCGGCGGCGGACTCCGGGCGGGACGGCAGCGGGACCTCCGACTCCGTCGGGTTGCCGAACAGTTCGAGCGCCTTGAGTGCCTGTTCGTCCTCCACCGCGGGCGACCAACGCGCCGCGGCCGCACGGCTGTGACCCCGCGGCTGTTCGATGCCCTCCAGCCCCGCCATGCCCCCATGATGGCCGCCCGGAGCCGCCTCCGTGGCCGTTCCGGAGGAATACGCCCCTCGCGCGCCCCCGCTCCGCTCCGGCCCACAGGCATATGCGAATGGCATGTCAGGCTCGGGGACTGCCGGGCCGACCTGCGGCGACGGCCCGCTCGCGGGCAATCGTCAGGCCCCCTCGACGAGGCAGTCCTAAGGTTGCCTTAAGGCTCCCATAAACCGCCCCATCGGGGGACCCGGATCAGACGCCACGTCAATTGCAAGTGCTGGCAGTGAAGTTCACCGGCGGGGTTGACCTGTTCACAGGAACTTCGCCTTGCCCGGCCCTTCCTCCACGAAGCTGCGCATGCCCCGCTCGCGGTCCTCGGTGGCGAACAGACCGGCGAACCAGTTCCGTTCGACGGCGAGCCCGGTGTCGAGATCGGTCTCCAGGCCGGTGTCGACCGACTCCTTCGCCGCGCGCAGGGCGATCGCCGGCCCCTGGGCGAGCCTGGCGGCCCAGGCGTGCGCCTGCTCGTACACCTCGGCGGCCGGCACGACCCGGTCCACCAGGCCGATCGCGAGGGCCTCGTCGGCCTTCACCTGACGGCCGGTGAAGATCAGGTCCTTGGCCTTGGAGGGGCCCACCAGCCGGGGCAGGCGCTGGGTGCCGCCGGCGCCGGGGATCAGTCCGAGCAGGATCTCGGGCTGGCCCAGCTTGGCGTTGTCGGCGGCGATACGGTAGTCGGCGCACAGGGCCAGCTCGCAGCCGCCGCCGAGCGCGTAGCCGGTGATGGCCGCGACGACGGGCTTGGGGATGCGGGCCACGGCGGTGAAGGAGTCCTGCAGGGCACGGGACCGCAGGACCATCGCGGCGTGGTCCATGGCCTGCATCTCCTTGATGTCCGCGCCCGCCGCGAACACCCGCTCGCCACCGTAGATCACCACGGCACGCACGTCCTCGCGGCGCGTGGCCTCCTCGGCGAGCTCCTTCAGCCGGTCCTGCGTGGCGACGTCCAGCGCGTTCATCGGCGGGCGGTCCAGACGCAGGGTGCCGACACCCTCGGCGACTTCCAGATTCACGGTCATGCGCAGCAGGTTAACGGGGATTAACGCCAACCGCCCCGGTGCGCTCGATCACACACACGGCCGGGGGTCCGGGGGTCGCCCCCGGGCAGGCACAGCACGGGGATTAACGCCAACCGCCCCGATGCGCTCGATCACACACACGGCCGGGGCCGGGCGGCAGCCCCGAAGGGGCGTCGCCCGCAAGGGGCGC
Organism: Streptomyces sp. NPDC007971; assembly: GCF_042958635.1. Classification (NCBI taxonomy): domain Bacteria; kingdom Bacillati; phylum Actinomycetota; class Actinomycetes; order Kitasatosporales; family Streptomycetaceae; genus Streptomyces; species Streptomyces sp. NPDC007971. The sequence goes on along the minus strand of NZ_JBIBJK010000026.1, from coordinate 29,442 downwards.
GGGGAACTGCGCGACCAGCCACAGCGCACCCGCAGCTGACCGGAATCCGCACCCGCACCCGCACCCGCACCCGCACAGACACAAGCGCCGGCACCCGCCCGCAGGCAGGTACCGGCGCCCGAGAGGCGACCGTCGGCCGAACTCCCGTCAAGCCCCGGACGGGCTCACTTCTTCCAGTCGGCCCAGGACATGTTCCAGCCGTTGAGGCCGTTGTCCGGAGCCACCGTGCGGTCGTGGGAGTTCTTCACGACCACCACGTCGCCGCTCATCGAGTGGTTGAAGAACCAGGCCGCAGGCACGTTCTTGTCGTAGCCTCCGCGCACGTCACGAAGGCCGACACAGCCGTGGCTGGCGTTGTAGTTGCCGAAGGCGTCGCCGCCCCAGTAGTTGCCGTGGATGAAGGTGCCGGAGTCGGTGAGGCGGATGGCGTGCGGGACGTCCTTGATGTCGTACTCGCCGCCGTAGCCGACGGTCTCGCCGTTCATGCGGGTCACAGCGAGCTTCTCGCGCATGACCATCTGGCCGTTCCAGGTGTCGTAGCCGGGCTTGCCGGTGGTGACCGGGATGGTCTTGATGACCTTGCCGTCCTGGGTGACCTTCATCGTGTGCTTCTTGGCGTCCACGTAGGAGACCTGGTTGCGGCCGATGGTGAACGTCAGCGTCTTGTGCTGCTCGCCGTAGACGCCGTCACGGCCCTCGACGCCGTTCAGGTCGAGGTCGACGGTGACCTTCGTGCCGGACTTCCAGTATTTCTCGGGGCGGAAGTCGATGCGGTCGTTGCCGAACCAGTGGCCCTCGACGTCGACGGCCGGCTCGGTCCTGATCCTGATGGCCTTCTGGACGGCCTCGGGGTGGGTGATGCCCCGGGTGAAGCGGACGGAGAACGGCATGCCCACCCCGACGGTGGAGCCGTCCTCGGGGGTGAAGTCGCCGATGAAGGTGTTCTTCGGCGTGAGCGTGGTGAAGCTGGAGTCCTCGGCGGCCTCGCGGCCCGCGGAGTCCTTGGCGACCGCGTGCACCGTGTACTTGGTGGAGGCGGCCAGATGGCTCGACGGGGTCCAGGAGGCACCGCCGCCGGTGATGGCCCCCTCGACCCGGACGCCCTTGGCGTCCTTGACGGTGACCTCGGTCAGCTTGCCCTTGGCCGCGTTCACCTTCAGGGCGCCGCTGGTGTCGACGCCCGTGGCACCGGACTTGGGCGAGATGGTGACGGAAGCCGTCGACTGCTTGCCCTGCTGAGTGGCGGGGTCCTTGGCCTTGTCGTGCCCGGAACCGGACCCCGAGTCACCGCCGCCGCACGCGGTGAGGGACACCAGCAGGGCGCCGGCTATGAGCGCCAGCCCCTTACGGCCCCTGCCCTTGATGGGGGCCGTGCCACTCCCCCGGCCCCCCACCGACGCCCCCGATATCGGCCGCACGTTCAAGTTGTTCTCCCCTCGCCGGACCAGGTCAGGCCCGCTCCCCACCACTTTGGTGTGCGCATGTTAACCGCCGGGATTTGAGCGAGGTGTCAGGCGAACGTCACCGTTCCGTCGCAATTTCAACCTGTCACCCCGCCCGGAACCCCATCCCTCACCCGGTTACTTGACCGCGCCGCCCGCTTTCCATTCCTTCCACTCCATGTTCCACCCTCCGAGGCCGTTGTCGGGAGAGACCGTTTTGTCCTTGCTGTTGACTACCTCGACGACGTCCCCGACCAGGCTGCGGTCGAAGAACCAGCCCGCCGGGGTGTCCGAGCCGCCGCCCTTGACGTCCTGGAGGCCCACGCATCCATGACTGACGTTGACGTGTCCCGGGGACTCGGGCGACCAGTAGTTGCCGTGCAGGAAGGTGCCGGAGTCGGTGAGCTTCATGGCGTGCGGGACGTCGGGGATGTCGTACTCGCCGCCGAAGCCGACCGTGCGGCTGTTCATGCGGGTCACCTCGAGCATGTCCATCACCACCATCTTCCCGTTGTAGGTGGGGTGCTGGGGGGCGCCCGCGGTGATCGGGACGGTGGCCAGCAGCTCGCCGTCGCGCCGCACGTCCATCATGTGGCGGGCCGCGTCGACCAGGGACACCTGGCTGCGGCCGACGGTGAAGGCGAAGGTCTTGTCCTGCAGGCCGTAGACGCCGGGCGCACCCTCGACGTCCCTGAGGCCGAGGTGGACGGTGACCTCGGTGCCGGGCTTCCAGTAGCGCTCGGGGCGGAAGTCGAGGCGGTCCTTGCCGAACCAGTGCGGGCGGATCTCCACTGGCGGGTTCGCGGTGACCCGTACGGCGCGTTCGACGTCGGCGCGGTGGGCGATCTCCTGGCTGAAGGCGAGGGAGACGATCATGCCGGTGCCGACGGTGGCGCGGTTCTCGGGGGTGACGTAGGCGATGAAGCGTTGCTCGGGGACGTAGGTGGTGAAGGTGGTGTGCCGGGCCGAGCGGTGGCCGTCGGCGTCCAGCGCGACCGCGTCGACGGTGTACTCGGCGGCGAGCGCGAGGCGTTTGTCGTCCGGTTCCCAGGTCAGCCCGTCGGCGGTGATGTGTCCGCGGACCGGGGAGCTCTGTGCGTCCTGGGACTTGACGACCGTCACCTTCTCCAGACGCCCGGCGGGCACCCGTACCCGCAGCCGGTCCTCGGGCCTGACGGCCTTGCTGCCGTCGTCCGGGGCGACCCTGATGACGTCCTCGGGGGCCGGCGGTTTGCCGAACACCCGGTCCATGCCCAGGGGGCCGGAGCCGGCCGAGGAGCAGCCGGCCAGCAGCCCCGCCCATGTCAGTGCCGCGGCCAGCGCGGCTCCCGTGCGCCGTGCGCGTGCTTGTACGTGCCTCACGCGAGGCTCAACGACCGGGCACGCTCCGGGGAAACGTGAGTGCGACCCCCGCGCTGGGCAGAACTGTGAGGAGGACGACCGGGGAGCCTCCCTGCGAGGGGGTACCCCCAGCCCGCGTCGGAGCCGTCGGGGCGCAGCCGCCACCGGGAGGCCGGGTGTGCCCACGGGCACCCTCGGCCCTTCGGCGCGGCCGGCCGCGCCCCGCGGGCGAGCCACTGAAAAGAGGGGCCGACAGGTGACGAGCGCAGCGGAGCAGCGGGCACGGGCCGGGGAGCCGGCCGCCGGGAGCGGGCACCCTGCCACCGCGGTCGGCGGCTCCCGCCGCGCCCTGCCGCCCGTGCCACCGGTGTGGCCGGGTGCGCCGACTCCGCTGGGGGCCCGGTTCCGGGTCGGCCCGGACGGCGTCGCGGGCACCAACTTCGCGCTGTGGGCGGCCGGCGCGGAGGCGGTCCGGCTGTGTCTGTTCGACGAGCGCGGCCGGGAGACCCAGGTTCCGCTGGCCGAACTCACGCACGAGATCTGGCACGGCTTCGTGCCGGGTGTGATGCCCGGCCAGCGGTACGGCTACCGGGTACACGGCCGCTGGGACCCCTGGGTCGGCGCACGCTGGAACCCGGCGAAGCTGCTGCTGGACCCGTACGCCCGCGCGGTGGACGGCGAGTTCGGGCTGCCGCCGGAGGTCTACGGGCACGTGCGGGACTGGCCGCAGCAGCAGGTGGCCGACACCGTGCGCGACGACCGGGACTCGGCGCCGCACGTGCCCAAGGGCGTCGTCGTCGACGATGACGACGACTGGGAGGACGACCGCCGGCCGAAGACCCCGTGGGCCGACTCCGTCATCTACGAGCTGCACGTGCGGGGCTTCACCAGGCTGCACCCGGGCATCCCCGCACACCTGCGCGGCACCTATGCCGGGCTGGCGCACCCGGCGGCGGTCGAGCACCTGGTGAAGCTGGGCGTCACGGCCGTGGAACTGCTCCCGGTGCACCAGTTCGCGCACGAGGACCACCTGCTGCGCCGCGGCCTGAGGAACTACTGGGGCTACAACTCCATCGGCTACTTCGCCCCGCACGCGGCCTACGCGGCCTCCGGGAACACGGGGCAGCAGGTCGGCGAGTTCAAGCGGATGGTCCGCGCGCTGCACGCCGCCGGCATCGAGGTCGTCCTCGACGTGGTCTACAACCACACCGCCGAGGCGGGCGAGCTGGGGCCCACCCTGTCCCTGAAGGGCATCGACAACCGCGGCTACTACCGCCTCCAGGACGACGCCCGCCGGTATGCCGACTACACCGGCTGCGGCAACACCCTGCACGTGGTCCAGCCCCAGGTGCTGCGCCTGATCACGGACTCGCTGCGCTACTGGGTGACGGAGATGGGCGTGGACGGTTTCCGGTTCGACCTGGCGGCGGCGCTCGCCCGCTCGATGCACGACGTCGACATGCTCTCGCCCTTTCTGGCCGTCATCGCCCAGGACCCCGTGCTGCGCCGGGTCAAGCTCATCGCCGAACCGTGGGACATCGGCTCGGGCGGCTACCAGGTGGGGGCCTTCCCCCCGCTGTGGACGGAGTGGAACGACCGCTACCGCAACACCGTGCGCGACTTCTGGCGCCATGCGCTGCCCGACGTGCGGGAGATGGGCTACCGGCTGTCCGGCTCCAGCGACCTGTACGCCTGGGGCGGGCGCCGCCCCTACGCCTCGGTCAACTTCGTCACCGCGCACGACGGCTTCACCCTGCGCGACCTGGTGTCGTACGAGACCAAGCACAACGAGGCCAACGGCGAGAACAACCGCGACGGCACCGACGACAACCGCTCCTGGAACTGCGGGGCGGAGGGGGAGACGGACGACGAGCGGGTGCGGGCGCTGCGGCGCAGGCAGCTCAGGAACCTCCTGACGACCCTGCTGCTGTCCACGGGGGTGCCGATGCTGGTCGCCGGCGACGAACTCGGCCGCACCCAGCGCGGCAACAACAACGCCTACTGCCAGGACAACGAGATCGGCTGGCTGGACTGGTCCCTGCTCGACGATCCCGCCTGGCGCCCCCTGTACGACCTGACCTCCCGGCTGATCGGGCTGCGCCACCGGCACCCGGTGCTGCGCCGCCGCGCCTTCTTCTCCGGCCGTGCCCACTCGGCGGACGGGCTGCGCGACCTGGCCTGGTTCACCTCGCGGGGCGGGGAGATGACCGAGGGCGACTGGTACGCACCCGCCGCCACGCTTGGCATGTATCTGTCCGGCCGGGACATACCGGGCCGGGACGAGCGGGGCGCGCCGGTCGTGGACGACAGCTTCCTCGCGGTGCTGCACGCGGGCGAGGACCCGACGGGGTTCGTGCTGCCCGGCCCGCCGTGGGCCGAGCGCTACGAGGTCCTGGTCGACACCTCTCGCGAGGAACAGACCGAGGCCCCGGGCACGGTCCACCCGGCAGGTGCGGAGATCACGGTTCCGGCGAGGACGGTGCTGCTGCTGCGGGTCGACTGACACCTGCGCAACCTGTGCGTGACGCGGATCACGTCCTCCGAGTGCAGCGCCGAAGGGGGTCCAGAGCCTTTCCCCCTGTGAGGACAGTCGGCGAGAACGGGGACAGCGGGAATGGAGCAGGCTCGGGCAGGTGAGTACGACGCGTTCGTCGCGGCCCGCTGGTCGGCGCTGATCCATCTGGCCCGGCTGCTCACCGGCGGAGACCGGCACCGGGCGGAGGACCTGCTGCAGGAGTCCTTGGTCAAGCTGTGGTTCGTCTGGCCGAAGGTCGCCGACGAGGCGCCGGAGGCGTACGTGCGCAAGGTGCTGGCCCGGGCCGCGGCCCGCTCGGCCCGCCGGCGCTGGTGGGGCGAGCGGCCCGTCGAGGAACTGCCCGAGGTGGCCGTGGAGGGCGACATGTCCGCCGCCGTCGCCGAGCGCTCCCGGCTGGAGGCGGCGCTCGCGCAGCTGAGCCCGCCGCAGCGGGCCGCCGTCGTCCTGCGCTACTACCAGGACCTGCCCGACCGGCAGGTCGCTCAGACCCTGGGCTGCCCGGTGGGCACCGCCCGGTCCCATGCCGCGCGCGGGGTGGCCCGGCTGCGCGGGCTCCTGGCCGACGTCATCGAGCCGGTGGGGTGAGGGAGGAACCATGGACCAGCTGGATCGCATGGATCACTTCGAGCGGCAGCTGACGCAGCTGATGCACGGCACCCGGGAGCACGCTCCCTTCGAGGCCGGGCACCGGGAGCGGCTGCACGCGGGCGTGCGCACCCGGCGCCGGGTGCGGGCGGCCCGCCGCGTCGCCGGCTCCGCCCTGGCCCTGGCCCTGGCCGGGATCGGACTCGGGCTGCTCCTGTGGCCGCACGCTCCGGGCACGGACCAGCCGAGCGCGCCCCACCCCTGGCCCGCCGTCAGCCCGACGCCGAGCCCGAACACCTCGCCCTCACCGGACGACTCGCCCAGCTCGCCGCCCAGTTCGACCCCGACGCAGTCGCCGGACCCGGGCGGGACGACGCAGACCTCCTTCCCGCCCGCGTCGCCGGGGGGTTCCGACCCGGCCACCGACCCGGCCTCCGGCCCGCCCACCGCCACGGCGACCGCCACCTCCCGGGGCGCGGCCGCCCCTCCGTCCCCGACGGATTCCCCGACCCCGCCGGCCGACCCGTCGTACACCTCCACCGCCACGGCCACCCCGACCGGATAGCGCGCCGCTCTCCCGTCACTTCACCGCCGCGCGTGCCTTCGGCGCGCCTCGCACCAGAGAACGCAAGGGACTTACGTGATATATCTCCGCCCAGGCCGGACGGCACCGGCCAGGACCCCGCTTCCCCGGCGCGCGCCTTTGCCCACGCACCACGAGGAGCCCGTCCTGGACCTGGCGGTGCCCGTGTTCAACGAGGAGAAGGATCTCGGGCCGAACGTCCGGCGGCTGCACACGCATCTGCGGGAGACGTTCCCCTACCCGTTCCGGATCACCATCGCCGACAACGCCAGCACCGACCGCACGCCGGGCATCGCCGCGCAGCTCGCCGACGAACTGGCCGAGGTGGAGTGGATACGGCTGCCCGTCAAGGGGCGCGGCCGGGCGCTGCGCGCCGCCTGGTCGGGCTCGCGGGCGCCGGTACTGGCGTACACCGACGTGGACCTGTCCACCGGGCTCGCGGCGCTGCTGCCGCTGGTCGCGCCGCTCATCTCGGGCCACTCCGACCTGGCCATCGGCACCCGGCTCGCGGCCGGTTCGCGGGTGGTGCGCGGACCCAAGCGGGAGGTCATCTCCCGCTGCTACAACGTCCTGCTGCGCTGCACGCTCGCCGTCGGATTCTCGGACGCGCAGTGCGGGTTCAAGGCGGTGCGGCGCGATGTCGCCGAGCGGCTGCTGCCGCTGGTGCGGGACGGGGAGTGGTTCTTCGACACCGAACTGCTGGTGCTCGCCGAGCGGGCGGGGCTCAGGATCCACGAAGTGCCGGTGGACTGGGTCGACGACCCCGACAGCCGGGTCGACATCCTCTCCACCGCGCTGGCCGACCTGCGCGGCATCGCCCGGATGCGACGGGACCTGACCCGCCACCGTACGAGGCCGGGCGCCGCATGACCACGACCCTGCCCCGCACGCCCGCACCGGCCCCGGCCCGTCCGGCCGGCCTCCGGGAACGCCTGCACGCCGCCGCCCGCCACCACGGCCCGGTCCTCGCCCTCTACGGCGTCCTGAAGCTCATCGGCTTCGCCTCGTTCATGTACCTGCTGGACTCGGCCGGCGACTTCCGCACCAAGCACCCCCGCTTCGGCGGCGGAGCGCACGCCTGGGACGTGCTCGCCACCTGGGACGGCTGGTGGTACCAGCAGATCGCGGTGCACGGCTACGACCCGAAGCTCGTCCACATCCCGGGCGCCACCGGTCTGATCACGCTGGAGGGCAACTCGGCGGCGTTCTTCCCGCTCTACCCGGCGCTGATGCGGCTGACCTCCGCGGTCACCGGCCTGGGCCCGTACGGCGCGGGCATCGTGGTCTCCGTCCTCGCCTCGTTCGCCGCCGCGCTCGGGATCTACGCCGTCACGGAGCGGCTGGGCGGCCGACGGGCCGGTCTCGCCGCGGCGGGCCTGTGGGCGGTCTGGCCCGGCTCCGGCGTGGAGTGGGCGGTCTACTCGGACTCGCTCTACGTCGCTCTCGCCGCCTGGGCCTGCTACGCGGTCATGACCCGCCGCTGGCTCACCGCGGGAGTGCTCACCTTCGCGGCCGGCCTCAACCGCCCCACGGCCGCCGCACTGATCGCCGCGCTCGGCGTCGCCGCGCTGTGCGCGCTGCGCGACCGCCGCGACGGCGTGGTGCGCCCGCTCCTGGCCATGGCCCTGGCCCCGCTCGGCCTGCTCGGTTATCTCGGCTGGGTGGGCCACCGCATGGGCGACTACGGCGGCTACTTCACACTCCAGTCGGGCGCCTGGGCGCACAGCTTCGACTACGGCAAGCAGACCTTCGACGTGCTGACGTCCGTACCGGTGGGCCACTTCACGTATCTGTCCGCCTGGCCCTTCGCGGACGTGATCGGCGTGGGGGTCGTCCTGCTGGCCTTCGCCCTCGTCCCGCTGCTGCTGCGGCTGCGCCCGCCGGCGGTGCTGGTCGTCCACACCGTGCTGACCCTCGTCCTGGTCCTCGGCAGTCAGCAGATCTTCGCCAACGTCTCGCGCTACCTGCTGCCCTGCTTCCCGCTGTTCGTCCCCCTGGCCCTGGCGATGCGCCGGCTGAGCCTGCGCATGCAGTGCACGGTGCTCGGCATCGCGGCCCTGGCCTCCGGCTCGTACGCGGGCTACGCGCTGTTCGAACTCGGCGTGCCGTAGGCCCCGGCCCCCTGCACGTCCGGTCCCTGCGGGCGACCCGCCGGACCGGACGGCGAAGCCCCCCGCGTCATCTCCGCGGGGGGCTTTTGCCATCTGTTGCGTACGGTCAGAAGACGCTGTTGCTGCATCCCATGGTCGAACCGATGTGGGTGCCCTGGGCGCCCGGGTCTCCCTCGCCGTTGAGCGCGTTGCCCAGTGCGCCGTTGATGAGTCCCACCTCGCCGAGCAGGTCCAGGTTCAGGTCGTGCGACTTGCAGTTGGAACTCTGCAGGGCGCTGACGTTGTCGCCGCCCTTACCGCCGCCGGCAAGGACTTCAGCATGTGCGGTGCCGGCGCTCACGAGGCCGACGGCGCCAAGGGCGGCCACCAGGACGGCGGCCTTGCGAAGCTGGTGCATGTCATCTCCATGGGGTGAGTCGATGTGATCTGCCACAGATCGACCGCTTGCAGATAGGGAGATTTAATATGACGTCAGGAAAAAAAGGACATCGACACGCCGGTTCTATGATCTTCGTGGCCCGATGGGTGTGACGGTTCGTCAGAGGCCGCCCAGGGACGCCTCCCCTTGAGAAGTACTACGAACTGACCGCCGAACAGGTCGAGTTCAGGTGCGGTACCCCGCTCAGGAATCGGCTCCGTCGCCGTGCCACGTCCGCCACAGCGCCGCGTACGCCCCGTCCGCCGCCACCAGGTCCTCGTGCGTGCCCAGTTCCGTCAGGCGGCCGTCCTCCATGACCGCCACCCGGTCCGCGTCGTGGGCCGTGTGGAGGCGGTGGGCGATCGCGATGACCGTGCGGGACTCCAGGACCGCGGCCAGCGCCTGCTCGGTGTGGCGGGCGGTGGTGGGGTCGAGAAGGGCCGTCGCCTCGTCGAGGATCAGCGTGTGAGGGTCCGCCAGAACTACTCGGGCCAGGGCAAGTTGCTGGGCCTGCGAGCCGTCGGTGGGATGGCCGTGCGGACCGAGTCGGGCGTCCAGGGCGCCCGGCAGGCCGCGCACCCAGTCGTCGGCACCCACCGCCGCCAGTGCCGCCCACAAGTCGGCGTCCCCGGCCGCCGGTTCTGCGATGAGGAGGTTGTCGCGGACCGTGCCGAGGAAGACGTGGTGTTCCTGGGTGACCAGGACGACCTGGCGGCGCAGCCGGTCCGGCTCCAGCGCCGCGACCGGGACCCCGCCCACCGTGACCGTGCCGTGGGACGGTGTGTCGATGCCCGCGAGGAGTCTGCTCAACGTGGTCTTGCCCGCGCCGGAGGGGCCCACCACGGCGAGCCGCTCCCCGGGCCGCACCGTCAGGTCCACCCCGCGCAGCACCTCGCCGCCACGCTCGTAGGCGTAGCGCACCCCGCGCACGTCGATCCGGTCGTCCGCCGGCTCCGCGCAGCCGTCCTGCGTCGCCGCCCGCGGCGCCTCGGCGAGCCCCTCCACCCGGGCGAACGAGGCGCTGCTGCTCTGCAGCAGCTCCACCCGCATCAGGATCTGGTCCAGCGGCTCGGTGAACTGACGCAGATACAGCGCCGCGGCCACCACCGCGCCCACGCCCACCGCACCGCGCTCGTGCAGCCAGCCGCCGAGCAGCAGCACACCGACCACGGGCACGGTGTACGTCACCTCGACCGCCGGGAAGAACACGCTGCGCAGGTACAGCGTGTAGAAGCGGGTCCGGCGGGACCGCTCCAGGGTGTCCCGGCTCGCCGCGATCCGCCGCCGCCGGAGCCGGAAGGCCTCGACCGTCCTCGCTCCGGCCGCCGTCGCCGCCACGATCTCGGCGACCTCGGAGGTGGCCGCGCCCTCGGCGAGGTATCCGTCCCGGGCCCGCCGCAGGTACCAACGCAGCGCCGGCCAGATCGGCAGGAGACCCAGCAGGCCGAACAGGCCGAGCAGCGGGTCGAGCGCGAACACCGCGCCGAGCACGAACAGCGCCTGCACGGTGTACACCAGCAGTTCAGGACCGATGTCGCGCAGTGTCGTGCCGACGACCGCCACATCGGCCGTGCCCCGCGCGGTCAGGTCGCCGGTGCCGGCCCGCTCCACGGTCGAGGCGGGCAGCGCCAGCACCCGGTCGACGTACTCCTCGCGGACCCGGGCCAGCGTCCGCTCCCCGAACCGGTAGCCCACACAGCGGGCCCAGCGCGCCAGCAGCAGCTGGGCCAGCGCGCACAGCAGGATCCACAGCGCCAGCCGGTCCACCGCCCCGACCCCGCCGCCCGCGCGCACCTCGTCGACGATCCGCCCGACCAGCCAGGGCCCGGCGAGCCCCGCCGCGGCCGCCAGCGCGTTGAGCACCAGGGCGGCGCCGAACGCCCGCCCGTCGGCCCGCACCAGCCGCACGGCGGCCCGCCGCACCCGCGCCCGGTCGGCGACCGGCAGCAGTCCCCTGTCCGTCGTCACCGTACGGCCTTCCCCTCCGCGCTCACGGCGCCGTCCGCGTTCCCGGCGTCCGTCACGCACTCCGTGTCTCCGGCGTCCCCGGCGTCCCCGGCGTCCGAGGCTTCCTCCGCGTCCCCGGCGCCCCCGGCTTCCTCCGCATCGTCGGCGTCCCGGGCGACCAGCGCCCGGTAGCCGGGCTCCCGGGCGAGCAGCGACCGGTGCGGGCCGCTCGCCGCCACCTTGCCGTCGGCCAGGAACAGCACCGTGTCCGCGCGGTCCAGCACCAGCGGAGAGGTGCTCGCCACCACGGTCGTGCGGCCGCTGCGCGCCTCGCGCAGCCGCTCGGCGACCGTGGCCTCGGTGTGTGCGTCCAGCGCCGAGGTCGGCTCGACGGCGAGCAGCACCTCGGGGTCGGCCAGCAGTGCCCGTACCAGCCGGATCCGCTGGCGCTGCCCGCCGGACAGGCTGCGGCCCTGCCCCGCCACCGGCGAGTCCAGACCGTCCGGCAGCCCGCGTACGACGTCGTCGGCGGCGGCCGCGTGCACCGCCCGCCGCACGGCCGCCTCCCCGGCCGTGTGCTCGGCGGCGACGACCTCCCCCAGCGGTCCGGCGAACAGGTCCGCCTCGTTGTCGGCGACCACGATCCGGGCCCGTACGTCGGCCAGCGGGACCGCGTCGAGCCGTACCCCGCCCCAGGTGACGTCGGTGCGGCCGTAGCGGCCGAGGCGGTCGACGACCGCGACGGCCTCGGCGGGACGGGCCGCGGCCAGCGCGATCAGCCGGCCCGGCGCCGCCCGCACCCCGGAGGCCGGGTCGTACAGCTCGGCCGGCCCGTCCGGCGCGGGCAGCCGGCCCTCGTCCGGCTCCGGCGCCAGCCGCAGCAGGCCCACGACCCGGCGGGCGGCCACCACGCCCCGGTTCAGCTCGTAGGCCATCTCCACGATGAAGGCGACCGGGCCGATCAGCACCGCCGCATAGCCGTACACGGACACCAACTCGCCCACCGTGATGGACCCCTGGGCCACCAGACGGGCCGCCAGCCAGGTCACCACGGCCAGGAACAGCGTGGGCAGGCCCACCCCGAGCGCCTGCACCCAGCTGGCCACCGTGCCCACCCGGTAGCCCTGCGCGCGCAGCCGCTGGGAGTCCGTGCGGAAGGCGTCGGCGAACAGCCCCTTGCCGCCCAGCCCGTTGAGGACGCGCAGGCCGCCCGCCAGGTCGCCGATCCGCGCCGTCAGCACGCCCTGGCGCTCCCGGTACTCGCTCTCCGCGCCCTGCAGCTGCAGCGTCAGCGGCCCGGTGAGCAGGGCGATCACCGGCACTCCGAGCAGCACCACCGCGGCCAGCTGCGCCGAGATGGCCAGCAGCAGCCCGGCCACCACCAGGTACACCACGATCGAGCCCACCCCGGGCCCGACCACGGTCAGCGCCTGCGCGAGGGTCTGCACGTCGCCGACCCCGATGGTGACGACCTCACCGGCCCCGGCCCGGCGCGGCAGCACCGCCCCCAGCCGGGCCGCGTGCCCGACGACCAGCTTGACCGTACGGAAGTTGGCGTCCATCCGGACCCGGGTCATGGTGCGGTGCCGCATGATGCTCACCCAGGAGTTCAGCGCCCCGAGCCCGAACATCGCGGCCGTCCACCAGGCGAGCACGCCGAGGCTGCCCGGCACCAGCCCGTCGTCCACGGCCCGCGCCATCATGTACGGCTGCGCGGCCATGAGCACCATCCACACGCTGCCCAGCAGTGCTCCGGCCGCCGACCGTCCGGGCTGACGCAGCACCAGCCACCACAGGTAGTGCCAGCCGCCCCGTGTGTCGGGCGTGCCCGGGTCCTCGTAGGCGTCGATCATCCGTCCCCCGATCGGCTCGGCCCCGCTGGGAAACGTCGAACCTATCGGGGCTGGGGATGCCGGCTCCATCGAATAAGGGAGCCCTGTTCAGCCCAGGATGCCCCGGTCGTAGGCCACCGCCACCGCCGCGGCCCGGTCCTTGACGCCCAGCTTGGCGTACAGATGGGTGAGGTGGGTCTTCACCGTCGCCTCGCTGATGAACAGCTCGCGGGCGATCTCGCGGTTCGAGGTCCCCCGGGCGACCAGGACCAGCACCTCGCGCTCGCGCGCGGACAGCGGCTCGGCGCCGGGCTGCCGGGGGGAGCGGACCGCGTCGACGAGGCGGGAGGCGACGGCCGGGGAGAGGACCGTACGGCCCTCGGCGGCGGCGCGGACGGCGGTGAACAGCTCGTCGCGCGGGGCGTCCTTGAGGAGGTAGCCGGTCGCGCCCGCCTCGATCGCGGGCAGGGTGTCGGAGTCGGTGTCGTAGGTCGTGAGCACGAGAACCCTGGCGCGGGCGCCGCGGCTGGTCAGCTCGCGGATGGCGTCCACGCCGGAGCCGCCGGGCATCCGCAGGTCCATCAGGATCACGTCCGGGTCCAGGGTCGCGGCCCGGTCGACCGCCTCCACGCCGTTGGCAGCCTCGCCGAGCACGGTGAAGCCGGGGGCCGAGTCGAACATGCCGCGCAGGCCGTCGCGGACGACCGGGTGGTCGTCGGCTATCAGCAGGGAGATGGTGGTGTCAGCGGTCATCGCGCACCAACGGTACGCGAGCCGACACCGCCGTGCCGTGGCCCGGTTCCGACTCGACGGTGAGGGAGCCCGCGATGCGTTCGGCGCGGGCCCGCATGCCGTGCAGGCCGAAGCCGCCGCCGCTGGTGCGCACCGGGACGGCGGCCGCGTCGAAACCGGCACCGTCGTCGCGGACGTCCAGCGTGACCTCGTCGCCCATGAAGGACAGGGTCACCCCGACGCGGGCCGGGCGGGCGTGCCGGGCCGCGTTGGACAGGGCCTCCTGGGCGATGCGCAGCAGGGTCGCCGCGACCTCGTCGTGCAGCTTCTCGGTGGTACCGGTGACCGTGAACCCGGCGCGGACCCCGGTGCGTTCGCCCCATTCCGCGACCGTCTTCCTGAGCGCCTCGGGCAGCCCGTCGGCGGCCAGGGCCACCGGGGCGAGGTTGTGCACCGAGCGGCGGGCCTCGCCGAGGCTGTGCCGGGCGAGGGAACTGGCACGCTCCAGGTGGGTGCGGGCGGTGGCCAGGTCGGGGGCGTTCGCCACGACCTGGAGCTGGGCGATGATCCCGGTCAGGCCCTGGGCGATGGTGTCGTGGATCTCGGCGGCGAGCCGCCGGCGCTCGTCGGCGACGCCCGCCTCCCGTGCCTGGACGAGGAGCTGGGCGTGCAGGGCCGCGTTCTCGTCCAGGGCCTGCTGCAACGCCGCGTTGGTGCGGGCCAGTTCGGCGATCGACTCGGCCTGCGTACGGGCATGCGCAATCTCCTGCTCGGCGAACCGGGTGAGGAGGACCACCATTCCGAGGTTGGCGCCGAACACGAGGACGAACCCCAGCCACAGGACCGCGCTGTGCGGCGGCATGCCGCCGATCTGGCAGCCGGCCATCGTGACGGCCGTCAGGCAGAGACCGGGCAGGACCAGCCGGCGGGGCAGCTGATGGCGGGCACTGTAGTAGCCGGTGACGGCGTAGAAGGCGAAGAACGGGTTCAGCCAGCCGAGCACGAACCCGAGCGCCCAGCGTACGAAGTACAGGGTCACACTCGTGCGGTTCGGCACCGGCAGGTCCCGGACCGGCCGCCCGAGGGCCAGCTGCAGCACCAGGGCGATCACCACCAGCGCGCCGGCCACGTACTCCTCGCCCGTCGTCATGCCGACCAGGCGGGCCGAGCCGACGGCCGTCACCGCGCCCACGGCGAGCAGCGCGTAGGGCACCCAGTAGTCGAAGGAGACCCGGTGCTGCGGTGCCACGGCGTTCGTCATGCCCTCAGTCTCCGGCACGCCCCGGCGCGTTCCCACCGGGTCACTCCCAGCGGAAGAAGCGGGTGGCACCCGCCGTCAGCAGGACCGTCCACAGCGCGAGCACGCCCAGGTGCACCCAGCCCGGCCAGTGCCCGGCGGCCGCCTCGTTCAGGGCACGGGCCGCCGCGCCGAACGGGGTCAGCTGGACCACGCGGGCCAGGGCGTGGGGCATGGCCTGGACCGGCAGCCAGACGCCCGCGCAGAACATCATCGGGAAGAACACCGCCGTTCCGATCGCGTTCGCGATCTTCGTGGTCCGCGACAGCGCCGAGACGACGCTGCCGAGGGCGAGGGCGGCCGCGACCGCGAGGAGGAGCGCGAGCAGATAGCCGGCCGGCTGCTCGGGCAGGGTCACGCCGAAGGCGACGCGGCCGACCGTGATCGCGAGGAGTGCCGAGGCCAGCGCGACCGCACCCGCCACGGCCATCTGGGCCGACAGCAGAGCGAAGGGCCGGACCGGAGTGACGGACATCCGGCGCAGGATGCCGCGCTCCCGGTAGCCGGTGAGAGCCTGCGGCAGCGACTGCACACCGGCCATGATCAGGGCGACCAGGACGACCACGGGCACATAGGCGTCGATGGGCCGCAGCCCGTCCATCGACGTGTCGGCCTTCCGGAACGAGGGGATCGAGCCGAGGATCACCAGCAGCAGCGTCGGGAACAGGAGGATCCAGAAGACGGCCGCCGGCTCGCGGCGGAAGAGGCGGAACTCGGTGCGCAGCACGGCGGTGTTCATGCCGTCTCCTCCTTGGTGAGGTCCAGGAACGCGTCGTCCAGGGTGGCGTCGGTGACGCGCAGCTCGTGGGCGGTGACGTGGTGGCGGGCGAGCAGGGAGACGACGGCGTTCACCGTCTCGTCGGTGCCGGTGAGGGTGACCCGGCCGTCCTTCTGCTCGACGGAGGCGAGCGCGGGCAGCGCGTTCAGGTCCTGCTCGTCCAGCGGTACGGACGGGGTGAAGGAGACGACGGTGGCACCGGCGGACCGCCGGACGAGACCGGCCGGTGTGTCCAGGGCGGCGACCCGGCCCCGGTCGACGACCGCGATGCGGTCGCACAGGCGCTGCGCCTCCTCCATGAAGTGGGTGACGAGCAGCACGGTGACTCCGCTCGCGCGGACGTCCTCGATGAGCTGCCAGGTGTCGCGGCGGGCGCGCGGGTCGAGGCCGGTGGTCAGCTCGTCCAGCACCACGACGCGGGGGCTGCCGATGAGGGCCAGCGCGATGGACAGCCGCTGCTGCTGCCCTCCGGACAGCTTGCCGAACCGGGTGCCGAGCTTCGCCGTGAGGCCCAGGCGTTCGGCGAGGGGCCGCCAGTCGGCCGGGTCCGGGTAGAAGGCGGCGTACAGCTCCAGCGCCTCGCGCACGGTGAGCCTGGGCTGGAGTTCGCTCTGCTGGAGCTGGGCACCGAGGATCCTCGCGACCTCGTCGTGATCGGCGACGGGGTCGTGACCGGCGACCCGGACCCGGCCGGCGTCGGGGATCCGCAGTCCCTCGACACACTCCACGGTGGTGGTCTTGCCGGCGCCGTTCGGGCCGAGGATCCCGAAGATCTCGCCCTCCTCGACGGCGAAGGAGACGCCGTCGACCACGGCCCGGCCGCCGTACGACTTGCGCAGATCGGTGACTTCGATGACGGATGGCATGCGTCGAGAATCCCGGGCGGGCGGGGCCCGGCACATCGGCCGGCCCGCTCGAAGCGGCATCGTCCGATCGGTTGATGCCGGACTACGACCCCGCGCACAAAGCCCTGGCCCGGCCCCGGGTGCGCCCCCTCGAACAGGCAGGTCGTAGGACCAACGGCGGAGCGGGACCCGTCCGAAACTCGGTGGGCGTCGTCCGTGCGGATCCGTACGCTCGCGATGATGCCCACGACACGTGCAACCGCCCATGACCGCTCCGCCGTACGCACCCTGCTGAGACTGTGGCCGTACGTCCGCCCCGTGCGCGCCCGGCTGTTCACGGCCGCGTTCGTCGCGGTCGTCGCCTCCTGCACCGGACTGGTGATCCCGCTCGTCCTGAAGTGGATGGTGGACGGGCCGGTCGCCGGCCGGGACCCGGCCGGAGTGTGGCTCGGCGCGCTGTACCTGCTGCTGCTCGGTGTCGCCGAGGCGGTCCTGTTCGGTATACGGCGCTGGCTGGTGGCCCGGCCGCTGTCGCACGTGGAGGCGGAGATGCGGGCGGGCCTGTACGGCCGTCTGCAACGGCTCCCGGTGTCCTTCCACGACCGGTGGGCGTTGGGCCAGTTGCTCTCCCGCGGCACGACCGACCTGATGCTGCTGCGCATGTTCCTCGCCTTCCCGCTGACCTTCCTGCTGGTCAACGGCGTGACGATCATCGTCGGCGTGGTGATCATGCTGATGCAGGACTGGGTGCTCGGGCTGGTCGTCCTCGGGCCCGCCGTCCCGGTGATGTGGACCTGCGTGGTCTTCGAGCGGCGCTACGCCGAGGTGGCCCGGCGGGCACAGGACCAGGTCGGCGATCTGACGACGGTCGTCGAGGAGAGCGTGCTCGGCATCCGTGTCATCAAGGGCTTCGGCCGGCACCGCACCCAGGCGCGGGCGTTCCGGGAGCTGTCGGGGACCCTGCGCGGCACGGAGCTGCGCAAGGCACGGCTGCTGGCGACCATCTGGGCCGTGATCGTGACCCTTCCGGAGGTGGCGATCGGGGCGGCGCTGGTGCTGGGCGCCGTGCGGGTGGCCGACGGCGCGCTGTCGGCGGGCACGCTGGTCGCCTTCCTGAGCACGGCACTCGCGCTGCGCTGGCCGGTGGACTCGATCGGCTTCCTGCTGGCGATGAGCCAGGAGGCGGCGACGGCCACGGAGCGGTACTTCGAGGTGATGGACGAGGAGCCGGAGGAAGGGCCCGCCGGGGGCGGGGACGCCCGTCGGCAGGGTGCCTCCCGGATCCGGGAGGCACCGGGGCAGGCACCACCGCCGGCGGCCCGGCAGGGACTGCGGTTCGAGAACGTCCGGTTCCGCTACCCCGACGCCCCGCCCCAGTCCCCTCCCCTGCTCGCCCGCATCGACCTCCACATACGGCCCGGCGAGTCCATGGCCCTCGTCGGAGCCACCGGCAGCGGGAAGACGACCCTCACCGCGCTCGTCCCCCGCCTGCACGAGGTCACCTCCGGCCGTATCACCCTGAACGGCGTGGACATCACCGCCATGTCCCGCGAGGAACTGCGCGCCAGGGTCGCGGTCGCCTTCGAGGAACCGACCCTCTTCTCGGCGACCGTCGGCGAGAACGTGCTGATGGGGGCCGGGGACGGCGCCTCGGACGAGGACCTCGACCGGGCCCTGGCCGTCGCTCAGGCCGAGTTCGCGCACGCGCTCCCCGAGGGCACCGGCACCCGGGTCGGCGAGCAGGGGCTGAGCCTGTCCGGCGGTCAGCGCCAGCGCCTCGCGCTGGCCCGTGCGGTCGTCGGCCGCCCCGAGTTCCTGGTGCTGGACGACCCGCTGTCCGCCCTGGACGTGCACACGGAGGCCGCGGTCGAGGCCGCGCTGCGCCGGGTCCTCGCGGACACCACCGCCCTGATCGTGGCCCACCGGCCGTCCACGGTGCTGCTCGCCGACCGTGTCGCCCTGCTGTCGGACGGCCGCATCAGCGCCGTCGGCACCCACCAGGAACTGCTGCGCACCAACGCCGAGTACGCCCACCTGATGTCCGGCGACCCGGGGGAAGACGAGGGCACGCGATGACCACCACCACGACCGCAACCCCGGCCACGGACGACGGCCCGCTGCCCCGCCGCAAGGACGCCGACGACCCGTTCGACCAGGACGTCCTGCCCACCCCACCGGGTGCCACGGCCGCCCTGCTGCGCTCGCTGCTCGCGCCCCTGCGGGCCCGGGTCGCCGTCACCACCCTCCTTCTGCTGCTCCAGCAGGCGGCCGTGCAGGCGGGCCCGCTGCTGGTGGCGTACGCCATCGACGACGCCGTGCCGGCGCTGCGGGACCACGACCACGGGCCGCT
Source organism: Streptomyces sp. NPDC007971 (assembly GCF_042958635.1). Taxonomy (NCBI): domain Bacteria; kingdom Bacillati; phylum Actinomycetota; class Actinomycetes; order Kitasatosporales; family Streptomycetaceae; genus Streptomyces; species Streptomyces sp. NPDC007971. The sequence continues at coordinate 10,645 of NZ_JBIBJK010000026.1, read as the reverse complement.
GATCGCGGTGGGGGCCGGCTATCTGCTGTGCGCGCTGGTCGCCGGCGGGCTGCAGTTCGCGTTCGTCGAGACCTCCGCCCGGGTCAGCCAGGACGTGCTGCTGGACCTCAGGGGCCGGATCTTCGGGCACGCGCAGGCGCTGAGCGTCGACTTCCACGAGCGCTACACCTCGGGCCGGCTGATCTCCCGTTCCACCACCGACGTCGAGTCGCTGCGCGAACTCCTCGACGAGGGGCTGCAGGAGCTGGTGACCGTCGTCCTGTCCTTCGTCTACATCTCGGCGATGCTGCTCTGGCTGGATCTGGGCCTCGGTGCGGTCGCGGTGGGCTCCTTCGTGCCGCTGTACCTGCTCGTCCGGCTCTACCAGCGGCGCGCGGGGCGGGTGTTCCGTGTACGGTCCACGGCGATCGCGGCGGTGATCGTGAAGTTCGTCGAGACGATGAACGGCATCCGGCCGGTGCGCGCGTTTCGCCGGGAGGCCGCGAACGACACCGAGTTCGCCCTGCTGAACCGGCGGCACGAGCGGACCAACGGGGACGCGATGCTGGAGATGGCCCGGTACGTCGTCGGCTCCCGGCTGGTGGCCAACACGGCGGTCGCGGCGATCGTGCTGTGGGGTGCCCAGCGGGTGGCGTCCGGCTCGCTGGAGCTGGGCGTGCTGGCGGCGGCGGTGCTGTATCTGCGGCGGCTGTACGACCCGATCGACCGCCTCGGCATGTTCCTGAACTCCTACCAGTCGGCGGCCGCCTCCCTGGAGAAGATCGCCGGGCTGCTGGCGCAGACGCCGTCCGTGCCGGAGCCGTCGGTCCCGCGCGAACTGCCGCCTTCCGAGCGCGAGTTGCCGGGCCGGGAGGTCGTCTTCGACGGGGTCCGTTTCGCCTACCGCACCGGCGGCGAGGTGCTGGCCCGCTTCGACCTGACCCTCCCGGCCGGGCAGACGGTCGCGGTGGTCGGCTCCACGGGCGCGGGCAAGTCGACCCTGGCCAAGCTGCTCGCCCGGTTCTACGACCCCTCCGACGGCCGGGTGCTGCTGGACGGCGTCGACCTGCGCGAGCTGGCCCTGCCCGAGCTGCGGCGCGGAGTGGTCATGGTGACGCAGGAGGCCTTCCTGTTCTCCGGTACGGTCGCGGACAACATCGCGATCGGCCGGCCCGACGCCACCCGCGAGGAGATCGAGCGGGCCGCGAAGGCGATCGGCGCGCACGAGTTCATCAGCGCCCTGCCCGACGGGTACGACACGGACGTGCGCAAGCGCGGGGGGCGCATCTCGGCCGGACAGCGCCAACTGGTCGCCTTCGCCCGTGCGTTGCTCGCGGATCCGGCGGTGCTGATCCTGGACGAGGCGACCAGCTCCCTGGACGTCCCGGGCGAACGGGCCGTGCAGCGGGCGATGTCGACGGTGCTGCGGGGCCGTACCGCCGTGGTGATCGCCCACCGGCTGTCCACCGTGGAGATCGCGGACCGGGTCCTGGTCATGGAGCACGGCCGGATCGTCGAGGACGGCCGTCCGGACGAACTGATCGGGGGCACCGGCCGGTTCGCCGACCTCCACCGGGCCTGGCGGGACAGCCTGGCCTAGGGCCCCCGACGGTTCGTGCCGGCTCCGGGCGCCCCCCGGCACGATCCGGGACGAGGGCCCGGTCCGGTCCCGGAAAACGGTCCGTCTCCTGTGCCGCGAGCATGCCGGTGTGCGCCACCGCGCACCGAACATCACCAACAGTTCGCATACCGAACATGAACATCCGGTCAACGAACGATTTCCAGCCAACTTTATGACGCGGTCCTGACAGATGGCGTGATCCCCTGCCACTCTTCCCACGGCCGACTCACAGCAACCCCACATCTCGCGCATGCTCCGCGTGAGCCGGCTCCGCACCTGCACATGGTTCCGCGTAATGCCTGTTCTGCCCGGACGTCCCAACCCACCGTCCGGTCTCCCCTGGCCGCGCGACCCGCGGTCACGCAGAAGGAGTCAGTGTTGAGTAGCACCTCTCGCAGACGCACCTCCCACACCGCGCGTCGCCGCACCGCCACCGTCGCCCTCGCGGGTGTCGCCGCCCTGATCGCCGCGGCCCTCCAGTCCGGCGCCGCGTCCGCCACTCCGGCGAAGCCGCAGGCCGGCAAGGCCAACCCCGCGCACCAGGCCCTGAGTCTCTCGCCCTCGCAGCGCGCCGAGCTCATACGCCACGCGGACGCCGAGAAGGCCGCCACGGCCAAGTCGATCGGCCTCGGCAGCAAGGAGAGGCTCGTCGTCCACGACGTCGTCAAGGACGCCGACGGCACCGTCCACACCCGCTACGAGCGCACCTACGCGGGCCTGCCGGTCCTCGGCGGCGACCTGATCGTCGACACCGCCAAGTCGGGCGCGACCAAGAGCGTCATCAAGGCCACCAACGCCACGCTGAGCGTCGCCGGCCTCACCCCGGCCGTGACGAAGTCGGCCGCCGAGAAGCAGGCCGTGCAGCGCGCCAAGGCGCTCGGCAGCTCCAAGTCGGCCGCGGACAGCGTGCGCAAGGTGATCTGGGCCGGCTCCGGCAAGCCCGTCCTCGCCTACGAGACCGTGGTCGGCGGCCTCCAGGACGACGGCACCCCGAACCAGCTGCACGTCATCACCGACGCCGCCACCGGCAAGAAGCTCTTCGAGTACCAGGGCATCAAGAACGGTATCGGCAACACCCAGTACAGCGGCCAGGTGTCGCTGACCACGACCCAGTCGGGCTCGAACTACACGCTGACCGACGGGGCGCGCGGCGGCCACAAGACGTACAACCTCAACCACGGCTCCTCGGGCACCGGCACGCTGTTCTCCCAGACCAACGACACCTGGGGCAACGGCACCACGTCCAACGCGGCGACCGCGGGCGCGGACGCCCACTACGGCGCGGCGGAGACCTGGGACTTCTACAAGAACACCTTCGGCCGCAGCGGCATCAAGAACAACGGCGTCGGCGCCTACTCCCGCGTCCACTACGGCAACGCGTACGTGAACGCGTTCTGGGACGACAGCTGCTTCTGCATGACCTACGGCGACGGCTCCGGCAACAACGACCCGCTGACCGCGCTGGACGTCGCGGGCCACGAGATGAGCCACGGCGTCACCGCCAACACCGCGGGCCTGGACTACAGCGGTGAGTCCGGCGGCCTGAACGAGGCCACCAGCGACATCATGGGCACCGGCGTGGAGTTCTACGCCAACAACAGCACCGACGTCGGCGACTACCTCATCGGCGAGAAGATCAACATCAACGGCGACGGCACCCCGCTGCGCTACATGGACAAGCCCAGCAAGGACGGCGGCTCCGCCGACTCCTGGTACTCGGGCGTCGGCAACCTCGACGTGCACTACTCCTCGGGCGTGGCGAACCACTTCTTCTACCTGCTGTCGGAGGGCAGCGGCGCCAAGGTCATCAACGGCGTCAGCTACAACTCGCCGACCTCGGACGGCCTCCCGGTCACCGGCATCGGCCGGGACAAGGCGCTGCAGATCTGGTACCGGGCGCTGACCACCAAGTGGACGTCCACCACCGACTACGCGGCCGCCCGCACCGGCACCCTCGCGGCGGCCGGTGAGCTGTACGGCACCTCCGGCGCCGAGTACAAGGCGGTGCAGGACGCCTGGGCGGCCGTCAACGTCGGTTCGCGCTCCGGCGGCGGAGGCGGCGGCGGTTCGTCGTACGAGAACACCACCCCGGTGTCGATCCCGGACAACGGGCCCGCGGTGACCTCGGCGATCACCGTTTCCGGCAGGAGCGGAAACGCGCCAAGCAACCTTCAGGTGAGCGTCGACATCTCGCACACCTGGCGGGGTGACCTGGTGATCGATCTCGTCGGTCCGTCGGGCACCTCCTACCGCCTGAAGAACTTCTCCTCGTCCGACTCGGCGGACAACGTGAAGCAGACCTTCACGGTCAACGCCTCCGCCCAAACGGCCAACGGTACCTGGAAGTTGAAGGTCCAGGACCAGGCGGCGCAGGACGTCGGAACGATCAACAGCTGGAAGCTGACGTTCCCGTAAACCGCAGGCCACCGGTTCGGGAACAGGGCGCCGCCGGAGGGTTCCACACCCTCGGGCGGCGCCCGTTCACGCGCCCGAAACACGGGGCCACAGAGGCGAAATGTTCGCCGACTGTCAGTTTTCGGCCAACATCACTTCAGGGTCATGACATGTACGCGCCCTTGATGCCACAGTTCCCTCACCCGCCGCAGCAGCACAGCAACTTCACAACGCCATACTCACCGGCCAGTAACCCCACACTGCCCGGTCTCCCCCACCAGAAGGAGCTTCCGTGAGCCCCCTCTACGCGCGTCATAAGCGTGCCACTCTGGCCATCGCCACCGCTGTCGCGGCCGGAGCCCTCATCTCCACCGGTCTGGCCACCAGCGCCAACGCCCAGACCCCGGCCGCCGGGTCCGCCGCCGCCAAGCCGCTCGCCGCGGCCCCGACCGCGCTCTCCGCCGCCGCCCGCACCACCCTGATACAGAAGGCCCAGGCCGACGCCGCCGGGACCGCGCAGCAGATAGGCCTCGGCGCCAAGGAGAAGCTCGTCGTCAAGGACGTCGTCAAGGACGCCGACGGCACCGTCCACACGCGCTACGAGCGCACCTACGCGGGCCTGCCGGTCCTCGGCGGCGACCTGGTCGTCCACACCGCCAGGTCCGGCAGAACCGAGGGCGTCACCAAGGCGGCCCGGTCGGCCATCAAGGTGGCCTCGCTCAAGCCGCAGATCACCGCCGCCAAGGCCGCGCAGCAGGCCGTGAGCGCCGCCCGGACCCTGGGCTCCGCCAAGAGCTCCGCGGACGGCGCGCGCAAGGTGATCTGGGCCGGCTCCGGCAAGCCCGTCCTCGCCTACGAGACGGTCGTCGGCGGCCTCCAGGACGACGGCACCCCGAACCAGCTGCACGTCATCACCGACGCCGCCACCGGCAAGAAGCTCTTCGAGTACCAGGGCATCGAGAACGCGACCGGCACCGGCAAGACGCTGTACTCGGGCACCGTCAGCCTCACCACGACCCAGTCGGGCTCGTCGTACAACCTGACCGACGCCTCCCGCGGCGGTCACAAGACGTACAACCTGGCCCGCAAGACGTCCGGCAAGGGCACCCTGGTCAGCAGCTCGACCAACAGCTTCGGCACCGGCACCGCCTCCAGCTCCTCCAGCGACCAGACGGCCGCCGCCGACGCCGCCTACGGCGCGCAGGAGACCTGGGACTTCTACAAGAGCGCCTTCGGCCGCAGCGGCATCAAGAACAACGGCGTCGGCGCCTACTCCCGCGTCCACTACGGCAACGCGTACGTGAACGCCTTCTGGGACGACAGCTGCTTCTGCATGACCTACGGCGACGGTGACGGCAACACCGACCCGCTGACCTCGCTCGACGTGGCCGGCCACGAGATGAGCCACGGCGTCACCGCCAACACCGCGGGCCTGGACTACAGCGGTGAGTCCGGCGGCCTGAACGAGGCCACCAGCGACATCATGGGCACCGGCGTGGAGTTCTACGCCAACAACGCCAAGGACCCCGGTGACTACCTCATCGGCGAGAAGATCAACATCAACGGCGACGGCACCCCGCTGCGCTACATGGACAAGCCCAGCAAGGACGGCGGCTCGGCGGACTACTGGTCCTCCTCCGTCGGCAACCTCGACGTGCACTACTCGTCGGGCGTGGCGAACCACTTCTTCTACCTGCTGTCGGAGGGCAGCGGCGCGAAGACCGTCAACGGTGTGAGCTACGACTCCCCGACGAAGAACGGCTCGAAGGTCACCGGTATCGGCCGGGACAAGGCACTGCAGATCTGGTACAAGGCGCTGACCGAGTACATGACGTCGACGACCGACTACTCGGACGCCCGCGCGGCGACCCTGAGCGCGGCGTCGGACCTGTACGGCTCCAGCAGCACCGAGTACGCGACGGTGAAGGCGGCCTGGGCCGCGGTCAACGTCACCAGCTGACCGAACGGCTGAGGGGCGGTACCCCGGCGCACGGCGTCCGGGGTACCGCCCTACGCTTGTGACCCATGTCCCAGGCGCCCTTCACCTACGAACCGGTCGGCGTGACCCGCGACGATCTGGCTCACTGTCCGCCCGGCTTCCACCCCATGCTCGTACGCACCCGCCTCGGCGAGGGCCACAAGGTCTTCGACCGGGCCGCCGAGGCGGTCCTCACCTGGGAGATGCACCGTGCCCTCGGCGTGGGCATCGACGCCACCGCCGACCGGGCGGCCCCGGGCGTGGACGTCACCGTCACCCTGGCCGGCCTGATCAAGGCCCCCTGCCGCATCGTCTGGACGGTGGCCGAAGGCCGCCGCGCCGGGTGGGCCTACGGCACCCTGGAAGGCCACCCCGAGTGCGGCGAGGAGGCCTTCGTGATCGACCGCACCGGCGACGGCACGGTCTGGCTGACCGTCGCCGCCTTCAGCCGCGCCCAGAAGTGGTACGCCCGCGCGGGCGGGGCCGCGACGCGAGGCCTGCAGCACGCGTACGCCCGCCGGTGCGGGGCGGTACTGAAGCGGCTGTGCGCTCAGTTCGACGAGAGCTGAGCATCCTGGTCGGCCAACGGCCGCAGCGTTCCCCGAGGGCCCTCCGCGACGATCGCGCGGAGGGCCGCCGTCATGGCAGGTACCCCTGGTTCGGGCACGAGCACGAGATCCGGGCAGGCGAAGAAGACACCACCGCCGTGCTCACCGGTCGCCTTCCAGCGCTTCAGCACCTCGTCGGCCGCGTCGAGCGTCAGCATCGTGGCGGGCACTCGCTGCCGTCGGGAAGCCGTACCCGGGCGTCGACGTCACGGACCGTCTCCGCCCCGTCCTCGGCGCCGAGCAGAAAGTACGCGCTGAAGCCGGGCTCCTTGACGACGTGGTGGAGCCTCTCCGGCGGGGCCTCGGTGATCACCGGCTCGTCGTCGTCCACAGGATGCGTTCCAGCGCATGCGCGTCAGCGCAGCAACACCCCCGCCCCCTCCACCGTGTCCTGCGACGGCACCGCCACCAGCCCCAGTTCCACGCTCGACGTGAGGAGGCGGTGGGCCGGCAGGATGCGGACCGTGTAGCCGTAGGGGCCGGTGCGGTCCAGCGACAGGGGGCCCTCGTAGAGGCGGCGGCCCTCCAGGTCGGGGGCGCCGGCCGGCTTCAGCGGGACCGTCGTGGCGTCGGTGATGCGGTCCTCGGCGTCGACCCGTCCCGAGACCGCCTGCACCTCGACGTCGTCCGGGGTCAGCTCGCCCAGCCCCACCCGCACCCTGAGCCCCACCGACGTGCCCAGTTCCGCGGTGGCCGTGGCGGCCGTCGTCTCGACGTGGTCGACACTCACGCCGGACCACGCGGCACGCACCCTGGCCTTCCAGGCGGCCAGTTCCGTGGCCGTCTCGGGGGTCAGCGCGCGGTGGGACTGGGCGGCGGGCGCGTACAGCCGGTCGACGTACTCGCGGACCATGCGGCCGGCCAGCACCTTCGGGCCGAGCAGCGAGAGCGTGCGGCGCACCATCTCGATCCAGCGGTCGGGCAGCCCGGCCCGGCCGCGCTCGTAGAAGCGCGGGGTCACCCGCTGTTCGAGGAGGTCGTAGAGGGCCGCCGCCTCGATGTCGTCACGCCGGTCCACATCGGTGGCGGCGCCGTCCGCCGTGGGGATGGCCCAGCCGAAGTCCGGCTTGAACCATTCGTCCCACCAGCCGTCCAGCACGGACAGGTTGAGGCAGCCGTTGAGCGCGGCCTTCATCCCGGAGGTGCCACAGGCCTCCAGCGGGCGCAGCGGGTTGTTCAGCCAGACGTCGCAGCCCGGGTAGAGCTTCTGCGCCATTCCCATGCCGTAGTCGGGCAGGAAGACGATGCGGTGGCGCACCCGCGGGTCGTCGGCGAACCGCACCAGCTCCTGCACCAGGCGCTTCCCGCCGTCGTCCGCCGGATGCGCCTTGCCCGCGACGACGATCTGGACGGGCCGCTCCGGGTGCAGCAGCAGCTCCATCAGCCGGTCGCGGTCCCGCAGCATCAGCGTGAGCCGCTTGTACGACGGGACACGGCGGGCGAACCCGATGGTCAGCACGTCGGGATCGAGCACGCCGTCGATCCAGCCCAGCTCCGCGTTCCCGGCGCCGCGCTGGTGCCAGGAGGCCCGCAGCCGCTCCCGCACCTCCAGCACCAGCTGTTCGCGCAGGGTGCGGCGCAGCTCCCAGACCTCCTGGTCCGCGATGTCCTCGACGGAGTCCCAGCGCTCGGAGCCGCCGACGGTCAGCGCGTCCTCGGCCCGCTGGGCGCCGACCTCCCGGGCGCCCAGCCGGAGCACCTCCGGGGCGACCCAGCTCGGGGCGTGCACCCCGTTGGTGACCGAGGTGATCGGCACCTCCTCGGCGTCGAATCCCGGCCACAGACCGGCGAACATCTCCCGGCTGACCTGTCCGTGCAGCAGCGAGACCCCGTTCGCCCGCTGGGCCAGCCTGAGCCCCATCACGGCCATGTTGAACAGGTTCGGCTCGCCGCCCGGATAGGTCTCCATGCCCAGCGCCAGAATCCGCTGCACATCGATGCGGGGCAGTTCGGCATCCGCCCCGAAGTGCCGGGCGACCAGCTCCCGGTCGAACCGGTCGATGCCGGCCGGGACGGGGGTGTGCGTGGTGAACACGGTCCCGGCCCGAACGGCCTCCAGCGCCGAGTCGAAGTCCAGCCCCGTGGCGCACAGTTCGGCGATCCGCTCCAGGCCGAGGAAGCCGGCGTGTCCCTCGTTGGTGTGGAACACCTCGGGCTCCGGATGCGCGGTGAGCCGGCAGTACGTCCGCACGGCCCGGACACCCCCTATCCCCAGCAGCATCTCCTGGAGCAGCCGGTGCTCGCTGCCACCGCCGTACAACCGGTCGGTCACCCCGCGTTCGCCGAGGTCGTTCTCCTCCACGTCGGAGTCGAGCAGCAGCAGGGGTACCCGGCCCACCTGGGCCAGCCAGATCCGGGCGTGCAGCGACCGGCCGCCGGGCAGGGCGAGGGAGAGCCCGGCCGGCGTGCCGTCGGCCTCCTTCAGCAGACCGAGGGGCAGCTCGTACGGGTCGAGCACCGGGTAGTGCTCCTGCTGCCAGCCGTCCCGGGACAGGGTCTGGCGGAAGTAGCCGTGCCGGTAGAGCAGGCCGACACCGATCAACGGGACCCCGAGGTCGCTGGCCGCCTTCAGGTGGTCGCCGGCCAGGATGCCGAGGCCGCCGGAGTACTGGGGCAGCGCGGCCGTGATGCCGAACTCCGGCGAGAAGTAGGCGACGGCGGCGGGCAGTCCGTCGCCCTGCTGCTGGTACCAGCGCTCGCCGGTCAGATAGTCGTCGAGATCGTCGGCGACCGCGGTGAGCCGGCGCAGGAACCGCCGGTCCCCGGCCAGCTCGGTGAGCCGTGCCGGGCGTACCCCGCCGAGCAGCCGCACCGGGTCGCCCTCGGCGGCGGCCCAGCGTTCGGGGTCGACGGACTGGAACAGATCGCGCGTTTCCGCATGCCAGGACCAGCGCAGATTGCGCGCCAGGTCGCTCAGCGGCCGGAGGGGTTCGGGGAGAACGGGACGGACGGTGAACCGACGGATCGCCTTCACATTCACCTCGGACGCGTTGCGGGGTGAGACGCACGGCGCTGTACGTCTCGTGGTCGATGTCGACGGTAGTGGTTACCGAGGGGTCGGTGGGGACGTAACGGTACGGGTGTCGGGGCGCGAAGGGAGCACGGCCGGCGGCGGCGAGGCGTGGGAACCGAGCCTGCGGGAACCTGGAAAAGTGGGCCGGTCTTGTGCGTAGACATACGCGTGAGTAGTTAACAAAGTGCCGGATTGCCCACCCGAATAGGGTGGGAAGGCTCCTCCGGTACGCCCACAGCAGCACCACAGCTCATCCGCAGGACCCACCTCCCCATATCCCTCCGCCCACACCCACGTTGAAGCGGACAGGAGCGGTCATGCCCGCCACGCACCACCACTCGTCAGCTCTCCCGACCCCCGGCAGGACTGCCGGACGGCAAAGTCCGGGCAGAAAACCGGGAGCGCCGGCGGAGAACCTCCGCGATCCGGCCAATCCCCGGCAGCCTCCGGCCCCGGCCGCGGGCGGCACCGCCGTCGGCCGTATTCCCGTTCTCGACGTACGCCCCGTGGTCCAGCACGGGCGCCGTCCCGCCAAGGCCGTGACGGGCGAGTCGTTCGAGGTGTCGGCCACCGTGTTCCGGGAGGGACACGACGCCGTCGCGGCCAACGTCGTGCTGCGGGATCCGGAGGGGCGCGCGGGCCCCTGGACGCCGATGCGCGAACTCGCCCCGGGAACCGACCGCTGGGGCGCCACCGTCACGGCGGGCGCGCCCGGCCGCTGGACCTACACGGTGGAGGCCTGGTCGGATCCGGTCACCACCTGGCGGCACCACGCGCAGATCAAGATCCCGGCGGGCATCGACACCGGCCTGGTCCTTCTGGAGGGCGCCCGGCTGTACGAGCGGGCGGCCGCCGGGGTCCCCGCCGAACAGCGGGACACGGTCCTTGAGGCCGCCGCCGTGCTGCGGGACGAGGACCGCCCGGCCGCCTGGCGGCTCGCGGCGGCACTGGCGCCGGAGGTGGAGGCGGTGCTGTCCCGGTGTCCGCTGCGGGAGCTGGTCACCGCCTCGGATCCGCTGCCCCTGCTGGTGGAGCGGGAACGGGCCCTGTAC
>NZ_JBIBJK010000025.1:18376-162864 GCF_042958635.1 Streptomyces sp. NPDC007971 | reverse complement strand
TCCCCCTCTGACCACCATCAACCCACAGTAACCACCACAGGCACCAGAACCCATGGAGCAGAACACGCATCACACACAAACCAGTTGACATCCCCCGCTCCCACATACGCTCCCACCCGTGCCGCACCCGCCCCAACTCCTGCACCCCCCGTGAACTCCCCACAAACCCTGAACACCCGCACCCACACACACCGGCAGCACCGAACCCCCGCACCGTCCCCCAGGAAACACCGGAAGCGCCGACAACCGGCCGACGGACACAGAACGGGGGCCCGTCACGACCGGGATGGGCGGAGGACCGGCGCGCCTCACCCCTAACACCACGACTGGGGCATGCTCAAGGACGGTGCTGGTCAACTCGGCCGGGATGGCGCGTATCTGGAAGCCGAAGCCAGCTCAGCCAGGGGGCCAGCCCCGGGGACGCCTCCGCGAAGCAGCAGCCGGAGGGAGAGAAGCGACTCGTAGAAGGGAGTGGGGTTGGCCAGGAACCGAGTGCGTCTCAGCGGAGGTTCCACCTCGCAAACAGATTTCCGCTGCCGGACTACTGGCAGCGCGCTGCACTCGCCCGTGGAGATCGCCTCGGTCTGCCGCATGCTGAACCACACCCTGCCCGAGCTGACAACCACGCCGTGGCCACGATGGCCGACCTATACGCCCTGGCCTGGCGGCAGGCTGGGGGGTGCGCCGCCCAGTAGGACTGCAGCAGCGGGCCCTGCTGCAGTCCTAAAAGGAGGACCTAGTACTCCAGTGCGACTTCGTGATCTAGCTAGGCGTCGAGGTAGTGGTAATCCCCATCAGGAAGGCCGATCACTAGGCCGCCGTTGTGAACCCTCCACTCGCTCATGCCGTGGACATCGTGGCTGACCAGAAACAGCCCCCGAGGCCTATCGTCGTACTCATCATCTTGGTAGGCGGCCGGGATCTGGGCGATCTGACGCAACCTCTCCTCGAACCAGTCGAGGGACACCGCACGGATGTCGCCCCCGTAGAAGACCCACCTGACGCTGTTGTACTGCCGAGCGGGGAAGGCCCAGCCCCCGCTGTAGGTGCGCTCCGGATCGTCTGCTTCCACGATCTCCTTGATCTGGGCCAGCTGTCCGTCGTCACACTGCAGCCAGCCCCTGACCGAGACCATGGTTCCCATGGCGGTTGCTCCTCATTCGTGTGGCGCGCTGCCCTCGCGCACGATTCCTATGCTCTTGCACGCTAGAGGTGACCTGCTCGGTCGCACAAAGGGATTGGCAGGTGGATCAGCCGCCTCGGGCGAGAGTGCGCCGCACCCATCCACTCGGCCCTCGCGAATTTTGCGCTGGGGCCCTGTGAGTATGAGAACGGCCAACGCGTGATCATCAGGGCTTGTGTGGACTTCTGAAGATCGTGCGGTGGCCGCGAGCCATAACGTAAACCCTGCCCGTTGGCGGGCGATGTTCGACCAGGTCATGACCCGGATCGCGGGCCGGTTCGGTCGGGTGGAGCCCCGAGCGACCGCCCGCGCCTACCTGCTCGGGCTGCTGTCGAGTGTCGAGCGGAAGAATTGCTGGCAGCTGGCCGAACAGGTCGGCCGTGCCCGGCCCGGGCCGATGCAGCGCCTGCTGCGCTACGCCCGTTGGGACGCAGAGGCCGTCTGCGACGACGTCCGCGCCTACGCCGTCGAACACCTCGGAGCCGACGGGGGTGTCCTCGTCGTCGACGAGACCGGCTTTGTGAAGAAGGGCCGGGCCTCGGCGGGGGTGCAGCGCCAGTACACCGGCACCGCGGGACGCATCGAGAACAGCCAGGTCGGTGTGTTCCTCGCTTACGCCACCGAGCGGGGACGGGCGCTGATCGACCGTCGGCTCTATCTTCCCGAGGCTTCCTGGTGCTCCGATGAAGAGCGCCGCCGCGCTGCCGGGATACCCGACGAGGTGCAGTTCGCGACCAAGCCCCGCCTGGCTGGGGAGATGATCGCCGCCGCGCTGGACGCCGGCATCGCTGCTTCCTGGGTGACCGGCGACGAAGCCTACGGTCAGGACCCGCACTACGCGCCCGTCTGGAGGAGGCCGGCATCGGCTACGTCTTGGCCGTGGCCTGCTCCATCAGGGTCCGGATCAACCAAGGCCGGACCCTGGTCCGTGCGGACACCCTCGCCGACCGTCTGCCCAGGGCCTCCTGGCAGCGGCACAGCGCCGGCCGCGGTGCGAAAGGCCCGCGCTGCTACGACTGGGCCTGGATACACACCGGCACCAGCGGCCACCGCCACCTACTCATCCGCCGCAACCGGACCACTGGCGAACTCGCCTACTATCTGTGCTGGTCGCCCATCAACGTGCCCCTGTCCGAGCTGGTCCGCGTCGCTGGTGTCCGCTGGAGCGTCGAGGAGTGCTTCCAGGCCGCCGAGGGCCAGGTCGGACTCGACCACTACCAGGTCAGGCACTGGACCTCATGGCACCGCCACATCACGCTCGCAATGCTCGCCCTGGCCTTCCTCACTGCCCTCGCAGTCGGCGCGGCGCCCGACAGAGCCGCCGATCCACACCATCCCACCCGCAGCCGCGATCCGATCGCGTTGACCGTTCCGGAAATCCGCCGCCTACTCGCCGCCGTCCTCGCCCCACCGGCCATGTCCGTGCCCAGGCTGCTGCACTGGTCCACCTGGCGCAGATGCCACCAGACAGCAGCCCGACGCAGCCACTACCGACGACGATCCGCCGACGCACCCACTGGATAGATCACGAAACCGCACTGGAGTACTAGCCTCTCCCGCTGGCGGGAAGAGCGGCGTAAAGGCCTCGGTGGCAACATCAACAATGCCCCAGCCTCCTGCACCGGCCGCAGTGCCTTCACCACGCCCAGCCGCCGACTGTCCTGGGAATCAGACCGCAAGTTGCGCGATCCGGCCACCGGACAGATCGTGGAAGAGACCACGGAGGGCCGCACCATGCCGGACCGGCGCACGGACGCCCGGTGTCTGGAGGGCAGCGCCACGAGCACTACCGCAACGATGCGGTGGTAGCCGTGAATCACCGGCCTGGGCGGGCCCGTCCACGCAGACGAGCAGCCGGACCTGGTCATGCTCGCCAAGCGCCTGTTCACGGTCGAGATACGCGCCTGAGCTCGATCGAGGACGGCGGTGTCGTGGACATCGAAGTCGTCGCCGGGCCCCCATCGGAGAGGGCGCGGCGTTGTCCGCGTGGCCGCCCCATGGTGCGCCCTCCGGAACAATGCATCGGAGGACCACCGTGACGATCAAGGGCTACGACGTATCCGCCTTCCAGGACTCGAACTTCCCCACCGCCGGCACCAGCTTCGCGTTCATCAAAGGCACCGAGGACCGCCTCTACGTCAACCCCAAGCAGAAGGAGCAGACCGCGCACGCCCGCGCCGCGGGACTGGTCGTCGGCTTCTACCACTTCCTGCACCCGGGCCACATCAAGGAGCAGGCGGCCCACTTCGCGGAGGGGTGCGCGAGCATCGAACACGACCTGCTGGTAGTCGACTGGGAGACCAACCCGAACGGCACCGCGGCAACGTCCGCGGAGAAGGATTCCTTCATCGCCGAGGTCAAGCGGCTGCGCGGTACCAAACACAAGATCGGGCTGTACTGCAACCGGGACTTCTGGACTCACCGGGACACCACCAGCAATGCGGGTGATTTCCTCTGGATCGCCGAGTACGGCGTAGCCGCGGGCAAGCCCAACATCCAGACCAAGTGGATGTTCCACCAGTACACCGACGAGCCACTGGACACCAACGTGGGCAACTTCGCCTCCAAGGCCGAGCTGGTCGCTTTCGCGGGCGGCATCAACGGCGAGAGGAACCTTCGCCCCCCGCGTGGGCTTCCAGGTTGACAAGCCCGAGCGAGGGTCCATTCCTCGGAGTGCTGGTACGTCGCGAAGTAGTCGGTGCCCGGCTGCACGAGGCCGACGCAGGGGTGATCAACGGACACGATCAGCCGGCCGCCGGGAGTCAGCACGCGCCGCAGTTCGGCCAGCGAGGTCGTCCACCAGGTAGTGCAGGACCAGGGACGCGACGACGTCATCGAACGCGGCGTCGGGGAACGGCAGCGGGCTGCCCAGATCTGCGGTGTGCAGAGCCGCATCGTCGCCGAGCCGCTCCCTGGCCAGTTCCAGCATCTTGGTGCTGGAGTCGAAGCCGGTGACGATCGCGCCCCGGTCGCGCAGCGCCGCGGACAGGGGGCCGGAGCCGCAGCCGGCGTCCAGGATGCGTCGACCGGCCACGTCCCCGGCCAGATCCAGCATCGCCGGCCGCTCGTAGTAGGCGTTGAAGAGGCTGGTCTCGTTCGAGGCCGAATACGCCTCGGCGAAGCTGTCGTAGTCGTGAGTCGAGCGGCTATCGACCGCTTTCCTGATAGCGGTAGTTGTAGTAGTCCTTGCCGCCCACGAGGACAGAGGTGACGTACCTCGGCAGGCCGTCGGAGTCCCGTTCGACTTCCTGTGAGGTCTGCCTGGTGAAGCCCAGCGACACCCCGGGGATCACCGGGTACTCGGGCTGCGACCTGTCGACCGTCCAGCCCCGCTCGACGGCACGCTGGAAGAGGTCCTCGGCTGGGGTGGTGAAGACCTCGTCCCCCTCGAGCAGGACGCGTGTGGTGGACGTGCGGCCTTCACCGGGCCACCACAGCTCGATCGCGGTGACCTGGGTCCCGTCCTCGGCCAGGGCCTGTACGCCGACGTGGTCGAGGGTCCAGGACGCCTTCGCCGAGTTCCGGCTCGGGCGCCTGAGTACCCGGGGCTCGCCCCAGTCGGGCACCGCGGCGAGCGCCTCGTCGAGGGTCGTGCCCAGCAGGATCGGCGCGACTCCGCGCGGGGGGTCGAGTACCAGATCCATCGCCTATTCCCTCAATTCTTTGCGGCGTTATCACTTCAGGATGTCGTAGTTTATCGTCCAGCCCTTCTTGGTCAGCATGGCCTGGAACTTCTTGTTGTTCTTGAGGCTGTCCACCATGTCCTTGATGTGGGTGTCGTACTTGTCGCCGTACAGCTCCCGGATCTCGTCGATGTCCATCTTCATGGCCTGGTCCCAGCGCCCGGCGTCGATCAGCTTCCGCTGTTTCGCGCGCCATTGCTCGCTCTCCTTGCTGGAGCCCGTGCTCGTCAGTTCGCGGTGGTCCTCGGCGTCCATGCGGATCGCGGGGCCCATGCCGGCGCCACCGCCGTTCTTGTCGGTCCGGAATCCGGGCATGTCCAGGTGGGCGTAGGACGCCTTCGCGGGGATGTGGTTGATCTCCTGGTCCACGGGGTTGATGCGCTGTTTGTCGTCGTCCAGGAGGTTCGCGGGTTTCAGCCCGCTGTACCAGCCGCCGCTTTCCGTGCATCCCTTGGCGATCAGGCCCTCAGGGTCCATCCGGGTGTGCGGGTTGGTGACGTAGGCGACCGGATTGGGCGCCGGCCCGAGGCCGAGCGGGTCGGGGCTTGTGTAGCGCGCGGTGTCGGGGTCGTAGTGGCGCTGGTAGTTGTAGTAGAAGCCAGTCTCGGCGTCGTCGTACTGGCCCGGCAGGCGCAGCGGGGTGTAGGCCGCCGCGTCCCGGTTCCAGCTGGTGGCGCCCCAGACGGTGGACCGGCCGCGCCAGGCGATCGCTCCCTGTTCGTCGACGAGTTCGCCGGGTGCGCCCACCAGGTCCGTGACGATCGCGAAGAAGCGTGCGTCGGTCTCGCTCTGTGGCTGGTGCCCGGGGCTGGTGCGGCGCTCGAGCTGGGTCAGCGGGCGGTGGCCCTCGTAGTCCCAGGTGGTGGTGATGTGATGGTCCGTGTCCGTCTGCTCGGCCAGCCGGGTGCCGTCCCAGGTGAAGTGGATGGACTGCACGACGGTGCGCCCGTCGTCGGCCATGCGGTGCTTGGCCGTGCGCCGCCCGAGCGGGTCGTAGGAGTACGTCCATCGGGTGCCGTCGGGGGTGACGCAGGCAACGAGCCGGTTCTCCTCGTCCCAGGTGTAGCGCCAGGTGTCCGGCTTCTTCGACAGCCGTGTTTTTTGGCGCAGTGTGGTGCGTCCCGCGGCATCGTATGCGTAGTGGATCCGTCCGGCGGTCAGGACGCGGGTGCCCTCGTAGGTGCGTCGTCCGCGGCCCTCGGTGCGTGCGGCCCGATCGGGCCACTGGGCATGGGCTTCGTTGCCGGCGCTGTCGTACGAGTACGTCTCCGACCAGTTCTCGGCTGTGACGCGCAGGGGGCGGCCGACCGGGTCGAGGTCGAAGCTGCGGCTCGTGCCGCTCAGTTCGTCGACGATTGTCTCCAGGCAGCCGTCGGCCCGGTAGTCATATGCCCGGGCGCGCAGGGTTCGGCCTCCGGCACTCAGCAGCTGTGAGGTCAGCCGGCCCATGTCGTTCCACCCCGAGGTGAGGGTGACCGGTGCCTGGGCGGGTCCGAAGCTGCGGGTCAGCTCCTTGCCCCATGCGTCGTGGGTGAAGGTCAGGGCATGACTGTCGCTCAGCAGCGCTGTGCGGTTGCCCACCGCGTCGTAGGTGGAGCGCGTCACGGCGCCGGTGGGTGTGGTGCGTGTGGTGCGCCGTCCTGCGGCGTCGTAGGTGAAGCGGGTGGTGCGTGCGTCGACGGTTTCGGCGACGACTCGGCCGACCACGTCGCGTTCCAGGGTCAGCGTGGAGGTGGGCGATGTCAGCGAGCTGACCCGGCCGGCCGCGTCGTAGGTGTAGCGGGTGCACCGGCCTGCCACGTCCTTGGCGATGACGCGGCCCATCACGTCGTACTCGCTGGTGATCCGGGCGCCGAGCGGCGTCGTGCGTGCGGTGGGCCGGCCCGTCGGGTCGAACTCGTAGGTGACCGTCCGTTGGTCGAAGTCGGACTCGGAGGTCAGGTTGCCGGCCGCGTCGTAGGTGTATTTCCAGCTCATCCCTTGCGGGTTGAGGACTTCTGTCAGGCGCAGCTCGGTGTCGTAGGCGAATGAGTATCGGGCGCCGTCCGCGCCGGTGCGGGCGGCGAGCCGGTCGAAGTGCGTGTACTCGAAGCGGGTTACGGCGCCGCCGGGGCCGGTGTGCGATGTGCAGTTGCCCTCCGCGTCCCAGCTCCAGCGCTCCTCGGAGCCGTCGGGAGCCACCCGTCGGTCGAGCCAGCCCTGGGGCAGCCAGTCCAGAAGGGTGGTGGCGCCGCCGGGGGCGGTGGCTCGGACGGGCCGACCGAAGGCGTCGCGCTGCACCGACGCGGTGTGGCCGTGGGCGTCGGTGCGGGTCAGCACGAGGCCGGCCGCGTCGTGCGTGAGGTGCTCGGTCGCGCCGGCCGGATCGGTCACGGTGAGCAGTGCGCCGCGGGCGTCGTAGGAGAAATGCGTCTGGGTGCCGTCCGGTGCCGTGATCCGGGTGCGGTTGCCGCGCGCGTCGAAGGACTGGCGCCAGGTCGTGCCGTCGGCCCCCGTGACCTCTTCTGGCAGGTTGGAATCGTTGTAGCGGGTCGCCGACTCGGTGCCGTCGGGGAACTGGATCCGTGTCAGGTTGCCCCGCTCGTCCCAGGTGAAGCGGGCGGTGTTGCCGAGCTGGTCGGTGCGCTCCAGCAGGTTGTCGCGGCGGTCCCACACGAAGTGGACGGTGTGGCCGAGCGGGTCGGTCTCGGAGACGGTCTGCCCGAGCGCGTTGAGCCGGGTGACGGTGACCGCACCGGTCGAGTCGGTGAACCGGGTGACGCGCTCGGCGGTGTCGTAGGCGAATCGTGAGGACAGCGCCCCGTCGGGACCGATCGTCTCCACGACCCGGCCGGCCGCGTCGTACACGTACGCGTAGGTGTGACCGTTGCGGTCGGTCCACGACGTCACCCGGTGCTCGTCGTCATAGGTGAAACGCAGGGGAACGGTGTCGGAGAAGGATGTGACCTCACTCAGGTCGCCGCCGTCGTAGCCGAAGGAGGCGACCGTGACGGGGCCGTTCGCGGTGCGCAGCTGAAGGGCCGCGACGCGGCCGCTTGCCCGGTCACAGGTCGCCCGCACGTCGTAGCCGCCGTCGTGGACGACGGCGCTGGGCAGCCCCTCGTCGTCGCGGACGATCTGTACGGTGTTGCCGTTGCGGTCCTCGATCTCGCTGAGCCAGTACAGGCCGCCAGGGGTGTAGGGGCTGCCGACGAAGCGGCGTATGTGGCCCGAGCAGGGGTCGGTGGTGGCGTAGGTGACCTCCCCCAGCGCGTTGCGGTCGACACAGGTGAGCAGGACGCGCTCGCCTTCGACCGGCTCGACCGGTTCGCCGAAGGAGGCCGGCACGCGCGGGTAGACGAGGAGCGAGCCGTCCTCGCGGGCCCAGATCGCACCGCTGCCCGTCAGCTCCAGGCGCTCGTCGAGCGTCGAGGCCCAGCTCGGCCCGAAGCAGTGGCCGTAGCGGTAACCGGATATGTGGGTGCGCCGCAGCACCAGGGGCAGCACGCCCGGCAGGCCCAGGTCGGTCTGGGACAGCACCATCTCCCCGCTCGCGACGTCGACGGGGTCGGTCTTGCATCGGCGCTGGGTCAGGGCGACGGCTTTGCCACGCGTGTTGGCCAGGGCGTCCTTCAGGGATCCGGGAAGGCGCTTGCCCAGGCCGTCCAGGCGGGTACGCCCGCCGTCATGTCCGCCGCCTTTCTTGCCGCCGCCGATGGCGTTGACCCGGTCGCGGACATCGAGGTCGATGCCTTTGTGCAGGCGGGAAGTGGCCTTCACGCGGTCCGGAACGGTCTCCGTGATGTGTGTGGAGATCTTTTTCAGGGCCTTCTCCGAGCCCCTGATCGCACCGTGCAGTACGTCGTCGAAGACCCGTGTGAAGGGGTCGCGGCCCTTGCTGCGGCCGAACGCCCCCCTGACCCGTCCCAAGGGTGAGGACGCGGCCATGTGCATCTCGCTGCCGTGCCGGGACACCTTGCCCGCGCCGTCGTCGAACTCGACATGGTCGATCTTGGTGGTCCCGCCCGCATCACCGCCGGCGGCGCCCACGCCGCCGGCCGAGGCGAGTTGCATCCCCCCGTGGCTGCCCCTGGCATGCCCGGCGCCGCTGCCCGCTGCCGGCGGCATGGAGAAAGCGTCCTCGGCCAGGTCGAGGACCATGTCCTCGACCATCGCCTCCAGCTTGGCGTTGACCGGCTCGGTGACCTTCGCGATCACCTCGTCGACGATCCGGTCCACCGCCTCGTCAAGGATCCGCTTGACCACCTGCCGCATGGCCGTGATCTCGGCCGCACCGAGCACCGCCGACAGGCCCCCGGTCACCCACGCGAGCCCGATGGACAGACCCGCCGAGCCGGCCATGACCGCCAGCTCGGCCTCCGCCTTCGTCTTCATCCAGAAGATGATCTCGGCGAGGACGTCACACGCTTTTGCGAACAGGCGGGCCAGTTCGGGAAGTTTCTCCAGGTGACTGGCTTTGACCTGGTTCCAGTGCTTCTCCATCGCATCGACGGCCCAGCCCTGGGACGAGGAAAGGATCCGGGACACGGCCTTGTGCGCATCCGCACCATGCCCCTCGAACCTGTCTGCGAACTCCCTCATGGCATCCGCCATGTCGCGGTAATCGTCCTCGTCCACGTTCGGGAACTTGACCCCGATAAAGTCCAGGACCTCATCGAGCCATCCCGGAATCGTGTAACCCATCCCCGTACCTCTCCCCCGTGCTCACTCCCGGCCCACGGCCGCACAGCCACCGCGTTCGCGATCAAGAAGCCTAGTAGACGGCACAGACAGCGCGACACCGCACAGCAAGCCGGCCGTGGTGGGGCGTCCACGTCCCGCGCCCGCCGCCGCGGACCTCAACGGGGCCATGCGGGGCAGCTCCTGTGGGCCTTGGGGCCCTGCTCGCTGTGCTCGCCGCAGGAGACAGGGGGCTTCTGTGCGAGGCCTGCCCCCATCAGCGCGGCCGTTGCCATACGGAGCTGCTCGTCCTGATCAGGACGGCCGGGCGGCCGCGGGTCCTGATCGCCGCGCGGGGTGAGCGCGGCGGCGGCACCTGCGAGCACCTCTGGGAGGGGATCCTCGCGGGGGCCGCCGGCAAGGGTCTTGACGTCTGCCGGCCTGCATCCACGAAGTGGGCGCAGGGAATGTGCGGACAGGCCAAGGACTGGCCGGCCGAACCGAACCTCAACCCGGGACGGTGTTCCTCTCCCGCCCGGCTTTGGCGAGGAACGCCGTCCGTGAGCCCTTTTCATCCTCGGCGCGAGGTTCGAGGGGAGGACGGCTACGACCAGGGGCTGAGAAGGTCGTGCTGATTCCGGGCCCATCTAGGAACAGAACCGTCCTAGTTGCCCCCTAGTGTCTTCACATCACGAAGAACCACAGAAGGGGACGACACCAATGGGTCAGACTGCACCCGAGGGCTACACCAGCGTTGCACCGTGGGTGGTCACCGACGACACCGGCGCACTGCTCGACTTCATCACCGGCGCGTTCGACGGCGAAGAGATCGCACGGGTGCCGGTCGAGGACGGCACCATCGGCCACGGCGAGATCCGAGTCGGCGACACGGTCGTGCTGGCCTTCGACCGACGGCCCGACTGGCCGGTGATGCCCTCGCTGTTGCGGGTCTATGTCCCGGACGCGGACGCCGCCATGGCCGCTGCTGTTGCGCACGGGGCACAAGTGGTCACCGAGGCTGCTGACAGTGCGTGGGGGGATCGTGGCGGCAGGGTGCGGGACCCGTTCGGCAACATTTGGTGGGTGATGAGCCGGGTCGAGCACATCGCACCGGACCTGGCCTGGCAGCGCATGTCCGAGCCGAAGTACGCCGAGGCGATGCGCACGGCCCAGGAGACCCTGGACGCCTCGCTCAGCGGTCGGGAGACAGGGGTGGCCAGCGCCCCGCAGCGCCCAAGCCACTGAGACCAACTTCCGGCCCGACTGCAGACGACGGGGACTGAAGGCCGGCAGCAGCGCACAGACGCAACGGAGCTCCTGGCAGACGGTATCCCGACCAGGATCACCCGTGCCGCCAGGAGCTTCGCGTGCCTGCCCACCCCTCCTCAAGAGATCCGTCCACCCGCGCCCTGAGGTACCTGACCGGTCAACTCGTCGCCCGGCGGCTGGAGATCGGCCACGCCGGCGGCGGCCGACAGCCGGCCGTCGGGCGCTCCTTGCGCCGGTTCACCTGCGGTGCGGTGGCACCTACGCGCAGCTCGTGATCCTGGACGGCACCCTGCTGCCGATCGAGCGGACTGGATGAACACCGACGGCACCGAAGCGGAACCAACCGTGGACCGCGCCGGGCGACGCCGGTGCTGCGCAACCGTGGCCGAAGCGCTCACCGATGCCGGTGTCCAACCGACCGAGCAGTGGGACCAGTCCAGGGGCATCACTTGTGCCGGATGGAAGGCACCGTTGCTGCACCTGGGCGTTCGGCCCGGTTTGCATCGCCGTTCATGCTCGGCCGACGAGGAGCCGCAGAGCAGCGACTACCCGAAGACCTGGACCGGGGTGCCCTGCGCTCCCAGGATGTACACCAGGTTGCCGTTCGGGTCGTACTCCCAGTAGCCGGCCTGCACGACGTAGGTGCCGTTCGAGACGCCGATGGTGCTCGTATTGAACTGGATCGACCCGTCGTCCTTGTTCGAAGTCAGCCATTTGCCCAGGCAGCCGAAGTCCGCGACCTGGGTGGTGGTGTGGTCGGAGTTGACCTTGAGCAGTTGGGCACACGGGAAGATGCTGACCTTGTTCGGATTCCTGTAGTTGGTCTCCCCGTAGACGCCGCGGCTGCCGTCCCCCCTGCTGCAGGGCAACTCAGTGATGCCGTAGGTCTCACCGGCGTAGCCTTTGTCCCGGCAGCCACCGCCACCGGTGTTGGCCGACGCACTCTGGGCGACGGTGACGCCTGTGGCCAGCAGCGTGCCGACGATGGTGAGCGTGGCGGCGGCCCGCTTGACACCCTGGCGGCCAAGGGTCTTTCTCATGACCTTCTCCTTTTCATCTGGGATGCAGGGCCAGCCTGAGTGGTTGACGCGCTCTCGTGGTGAGGCTGTGCCGCCTGGGGCGGCCCGGCGTGAGGTGACGGGGCAAGGCTCGCCGAGGGCTTGCGGTGCCGATCATCAGCAGCCCCACACGGTGGTGACCAGGCAGAATGGCCGGAAGAAGCACCGGCAGTTTTCCCGGCAGACACCCTGTGGTGTGTACTCGCCTGCGCAGGTCCAGATAATCCGGCGGGGGGCGTGATGAGCGAGGGCGGATTCGGGGCACTGTTACGCGCCCGGCGCAGGGGAGCCGGGCTGACGCAGGAGGAGCTCGCCGAGCGCTCGAGGATGAGCGTGCGGGCAATCCGTGATCTCGAGCACGGCAGGGTTGCCCGGCCCCGCCGTGAAACGGGCGGCTGCTGGCCACGGCCCTCGGCCTGCCAGAGGACGAGGGTGAGGAATTCCTTCGCCTTGCCCGTCATGCGTTGCCGCCGGCCCGGTCCGGGCTCATCGGCGCCAGGTCGCCGACCGCTCCTGTCACCATGGCGCCCGCCGGAGAAGACGGTCCGCATCCCGCGGTCGTCCCGCCCGCCGGACCGGCCACGCCCCCGAAGGCAGAGGCGGACAGCCATCAGGCCGGACACGCGCGCGGGACAGGACGCGCGGCGCGCTACGCCGTCCTGCTCACCTCCCTGCTGACGGTCACCGCTCCCTCGTCCGATCGCGGCCCCCTGACCGCTCTCCCGTCCCATCACGGCACGCACGCCCGCAGCACGAGCAGGGCCGTCCACCCCATCCGGGTCACGAGCGGCGACCTGCTTCCCGAGGCCGTGCCGACCGTCGGGGACGACCTGCAGGTCCTGCACCCGGTCGCCCGGGGCGACACGCTGATCGTCACCGTCACACTCACCCACGCGGGCTCAGGTGCGGTCACCGTGCCGGGAATCATCTGCCGGAACCCGCTCCTTGTGCACATAGTCACCCACCGCGTTCGTGGCCGCTTCAGCGACGGGGAAGGAGTCCGTTGCCCTGCCGCGCACTGGTGTTGACGGTGTCACGGGCGGCCAGAGCCAGAGTGTGCGCCAGACGAGCAGCGGTACACAGCCCGCTGGTCACCCTACGGTCCGCCCTCAACTGGCCCCGACTGCAAGCTGCGGTGCCCGATCCGGACGGTCAGTCGCACGCTAACCCGGCTGTGCCGCCGACGCTGCCGACGGAGGCGGGAGAGTGGCCAAGACGAGCGGTGTGTACACCGCTGGCTTCCGCACGAGCCAGGCAGGGGCGACGGTGCATCGCAGTGGGCGCAGCCGATGCCCATCGACTTCGAACAGCACCGCAAGGCTCACAGCTCCTCGTGGCACCCTTAACAAGGGATTAGGCAACGTTGGCCCCTGCCTGCTGCTTCTCGTTGTGTGCAAGAGGCGGCAGTCAGCAACCGATATCTCAGTCCGTGGAATTTGGTCGACGTGTGACCGTGCAGTGATCAGCATGGCGGCCATGGTGGACCCTTCCCTGTACGCGGCCTTCTTGGTCGCCGCATTCGCCCTGTGCCTCACTCCAGGAGACCGCGTCCTGGACGCCATGAAGGCATGGGGTCCAGGAGACCAGCGCCCCGCAGAACGCGGACGGTATCGCAGCCCGCGAGCGTTACGCCCGTCTGAAGGCGGAACGTGATTCCTGGTGGGCGGTCGGCGGGGCAGGCGGCTCCTGCGAAGACTCACCGTTGTGGATCAGGGACAGGCAGCGCTCCCAGGCATCCATCGATCACTCAGCGTGGCCGTTTGGCAGAAGTTGAGCCAGAACCTGAGCTGTGACGTCGTCGACGGAAGACCGGCAGCGCACGCTCGCGCGCACAGGCGGTGTTCACGAGAACGGGAGTCAGTCGCCCCGGGCCCTGCATCCGCCCGGCAGGCCCTGAGCCTTGTGGGTGCGCTCCGCGATCCAGCCGGCCATCGCGCATACGCCGACGCCGATGGCGCCCTCGTCCGGGGAGAAATCCGGATAGTGCGGGTAGCTCGTTGTGATGGGTTCTCCAGGAGCACGGACGCCGAGAAACGTGTAGGTACCGGGGATC
The DNA here is from genome assembly GCF_042958635.1 of Streptomyces sp. NPDC007971. Lineage (NCBI taxonomy): Bacteria > Bacillati > Actinomycetota > Actinomycetes > Kitasatosporales > Streptomycetaceae > Streptomyces > Streptomyces sp. NPDC007971. The sequence goes on along the minus strand of NZ_JBIBJK010000025.1, from coordinate 148,959 downwards.
CGGTCCAGGTAGAGGGCGAAGTCCTCGCCGCTGAAGGGCGGGAAGGCGGCATGAAGCTCGGTGACCGTGTCCCGGCCGGCGGTGCGGCGCAGGTGATGGGCGAGCAGGCGGCCGTCACGCTCCGGGCAGACCATGGCCGGGAACGGCTCGCCGGGAAAGCGCGTCGCGGCCCCCGTGTAGGGCGTGCTCGCCCGGCGGATGTCCTCGCGGACCTCCACGTACCGCTCCGGCGGCCAGCAGCGGTAGGACACCCTCACCGTGGCCTGCTGGGCCGTGGCCCGGACGGCTACGAAGCGGGCCAGCGGACCGTTGGGAGTCCGGGCGTCGGTAACGAGGCGCTCCAGGTCCACTGGGGTCTGCGGCAGCGCCACCGTTGCGAGCGCGCCGATGTCGGCGGCCAGGCGCCGCGCGTCATCGAGTGCGTCCGGTCCGGAGAGGGTCACCTCCGCCTTGTCCTGGCCCGGCAGCCCGTAGCCCGCGGTGACGGCGAACTGGCCGATCGGGAAGGGCCCGCAGTGCAGCGCATGGATCTCCTCGATGCCCATACGCTCCAGCACGCCCGCGTCGATCAGTGCGCGGGCGCCGGACAGGGTCTCCTCGGCAGGCTGAAAAAGGAAGACCGCCGTTCCGCTCAACTGCTGCCGCAGCCGCGCCAGTACCCGGGCGACGCCGATGCCCACCGCAGTGTGGATGTCGTGGCCGCAGACGTGGGCCGGCGCGGGACCTGTCCCGACGATGTCTGCGGGCGGAACCGCGTCCATGTCCGCCCGGTAGGCAACGGTCCGGCCCGGACTCGTACCCCGCAGGACACCGACGACACCGTGGCCGCCCACCCCGGTGGTGACGCTCAACCCCGCGGCCCGCAGCTCCCGGGCCACCACAGCGGCCGTGCGCTGCTCTTGCCCCGGGGCCTCGGGGTGTCGGTGGATGTCCCGCCGCAACTCGATCAACGCGCGCTCCAGACGCGCCGTCTCGGCGGCCACCGCCGTCTGTCTCACCGGCCCTGCCCACCCACCGGCCGCGGCCTTGCCCGCGCCTGCGAACACCGTTCCCGCACCGGCCGCCGCTGCGCTGGCCAGTAGCGTGCGGCGCGTAAGAGCGCGTTCCATGGGACGACTCACTGGTTCCCCCTTCGGCTCACGTGTTTTCCGGGACACACGATCGCCGCACACTGGTGCCGCTGCCCATCCGGCCGGCCACCGTGTGGGGGGTGGGGGTAACCGCAGCACGAGGCGTTGCCGCGTTGACGCTGCTGTCTCCTTGAGCGCCGGTCCGATGGCCGCCAGGGGCAGCAGCACGGACAGGGTGCGGCCTCGTGCGGCTTCGCGCGCCTTCATGTGCGCCCCGGGCGCGCGAGGGCCCCACTCGTCCGGCCCATCTCAGTCACGCACGGTCACGGGCGCGATCGTCGAGGTGGCCGGCATGGAACACCCACCTGGCACCGCGCCCAGGTCTCGCCCGCGTGTGCCGAAGTCCCGCGGGGGCGGCCCCCATCACCGTGCAGAAGGGAGCAATGCCGTGCCTTTGACCGTGGAGAGCGTTGCAGCCGAGCTGGAGGCCGCGGACCAGGAGGGTGACCCGGCCGCTGACACGCTCGTGTCCGGCCTCATCGACGAGGCGCGTTCTGGTGGTGCACGGCGCAGGCAGCCTCCGATTCCCCTGCAGACGCCTCATGCGCATCTCCTGCCCGGCCCGTGTCCGGGCAAGCCCTGCCCTGGGCATGACGTAAGCTGGGCGCACCGACGCGGGGTGGAGCAGCTCGGTAGCTCGCTGGGCTCATAACCCAGAGGTCGCAGGTTCAAATCCTGTCCCCGCTACCAACGCACCGGCCCCCTTCGACACCAGCGTCGAAGGGGGCCGGAAGCATGTGGATATCCCGGCGGGGGTCGAGTGCTGCGGGCCGGGCGTGACGGGTCAGTCAGTGACCGCGGTAAGGCGGGCGTGGAAGATTCCCCAGCGCAGCAGTCCTCGGCGTGTGATGTCCGTCCACAGAGGCAGGTTGGCGAGCAGCTCGTCGACGTAGGCCGGGCTGATGATGCTCCGCAGCTCGGCCGCGCGGCGGCGCACCTCCTCGTCGAGGCGTGCGTAGTGGGTGGTGAGGTGCACGGTGAGATCCTCGAAGTCGGCCTTCAGCCCGAGTCCGGCCAGGCACTGAAGATAGGACGACGGCGTGGCCAGGCTGTCCACCCCGAGACGTGACAGCGCGGGCCGCAGCGTCGCCGCCGGGGCCTCCTCGGCCGCCATGATGTCGGAGAAGACCAGCGCGCCGCCCGGTTTCAGGACGCGTACCGCCTCGCCCAGAGCGCCGGCCCGGTCCGTGACATGGCACAGGACTTCCAGGGACCACACCACGTCGAAGCACTTGGCCTCGTAGGGGAGGCTGGTCAGGGATCCGGTGGTGACCTCGATCAGGTGGTCGAGCCCCCGTCGGGCGTTGGTGGCGCGGTTGCGCCGGTTGTGCTCCTCGCTGAGGTCGAGGGCCTCCACTGGGCAGCCGAACCGTTCGGCGAGCGCGCGGGCCGAGCCGCCGTACCCCGAGCCGAGGTCGAGCACCGTCGTGTCCGGGCCGAGCAGGTCCGCGACCCGGTCCCCGGCGTGCTGCACGGTGCGGTGCGAGGCCTTGGCAATTGCCTCCTGTGCATGGGCGTACACGCCGATGTGGATGTCCTCGCCGCCCCAGACGATGTCGTAGAACGCGTCGACGTCGCCGGTCTCGTAGTAGCGGCGGGTCGAGGCCTCAGGGTCCGGTGCACTGCTGCTATTCCTGGCGTTCTCGGTCATGGCGGGTGAATTCCCCCCATCGGCAGGGTTGATTCAGCCCGGCCGGGATCACCGGCGTCACTCCGCCGGCTGCGCTGTCGTGCCCCCTGCCCCGGGCCGGGGCGGTTCTGCAGGAGACCCGAGCGGTGTTCATTGCTTCCGTGTGCCTTCCCCGCGGGGTCCGTCGGCCGTGTCCGGTCCTTTGTCCGGGCCTTGTCCGGGCCTGGCGCGGGCACCGGGGAGGGCTCTGGGGAGAGGCCGTTACGGGTGCAGTTCCACGGTGATGCGCGGGGCCAGTGCACGCAGGAAGCCGAGGGCGTCGAACATGGCGCCTGCGGAGGCGACGCCCACCGTACGGGTGCGTCCGGTCAGGACGCGGTCGAGGGCTTCCACGACGAGCGGTGCGGTGACGGCGTAGATGTCCTGGCCGCGGGCGACGGCGCGGCGTTCGGTGTCGCCCGAGCGCACGACGGCGTCGACGAGGAAGGTCTGGCCGGACCGGCCGCTCTCGTCGGCCGCCGCCGGCGCGGGCGTGTCGGGGGACGTGACGTCGCGGGCCGCGTCGGCCGTCATGTAGGTGGTCACGTCCGGGATGGACAGGTGGCTGGCCACGGTCACGACGTCGGCCATCGTGAACTCCCCGACCACCGGACGCGGTCCCGTCGGCTCGGGGAAGGACCATTGCAGGGTGGGTGGGGCGTCAGTGCGGTGCTCCCACCGGCCGCCGGTGTAGCGCAGGCGGCAGTTGCCGCGCCGCTTCCTGGAGACCGCGCCCGACAGACGCGTTCCGGCGGTGGGGTGCCAGCTGCTCAGTGCGTACGCGATGTGTGCCGAGTCGGCTTGGGTCCAGTCGCCCATCGCCGCGGTGGCCAGCAGGTCGCCCAGGCCGCCGAAGAAGGCCATCGCGGGGACGATGACGGCTCCTGCCTCGCGCGCCCGGCCGGCGAAGTCGGCGAAGGTGTCGAGGTTGGCCTCGATCTCGGCCGCCACGTCCAGATAGGGGATCCGTGCCCGCAGGGCCGCCTCGATCACCGGGGCGGTCGTCGAGGCGAACGGTCCCGCGCAGTTGATCACGGCGGCCGTGCCGGCCAGGGCGTCGTCGAGCGATGCCGCATCGCCGGCCGACGCGACACGAACGTCCAGCCCGGTCCCGCGGGCCAGCGTCTTCAGCCTGTGGGCGTCGCGGCCGCAGAGCACTGGGACGAACCCCCGCTTCAGCAGTTCCGCCACCACGAACCGCCCGGTGTGCCCGTACGCACCGAAGACCGCTGCCGTCCGGCTTGCTCCCATGAGCTGCTCCCCCGTACCTGGATGACCGGCAGCTGATCCGCTGCCCTCTCGTACGGACATCCTGGCGAGAAGAAACCCCCCATACGAGCGTCCGGAACGACATGGCCCATACAATTTCGGACATGCATACCGTCGCGCTGGCCGTCACCGACGGCATGCTGCATTTCGAACTGTCCCTGGCGACCGAGGTCTTCGGCTCGGACCTGACCCACATCGTGGACCCCTGGTACCGCTTCGCGCTCTGCGGACCGGGCCCCGTGCAGGTCGGCCGCTTCCACCTGCAGCCCGACCACGGACTCGACCACCTCCCGAACGCCGACACCGTGATCGTCCCGGGCTGGGCCGACGTCGCCCAGAACCCGCCGGCCGAACTCGTCGACGCTGTGCGCACGGCCCACGGGGAAGGTGCACGCGTGGTCTCCTTGTGCACGGGCGCCTTCGTCCTGGCCGCTGCCGGCCTGCTGGACGGCAAGCGGGCCACCACGCACTGGGCACACGCCCGGGAGCTGGCCAGGCGCCACCCGAAGGTCTCGGTGGACCCCGGCGTCCTCTACGTCGACAACGGCGACGTGCTCACCTCCGCCGGGAAAGCCGCCGCCCTGGACCTGTGCCTGCACCTCGTCCGCCTCGACCACGGCTCGTCGAACGCCAACAAGATCGCCCGCCGCCTGGTCGTACCACCGCACCGCGACGGCGGTCAGGCCCAGTTCATCGCCACCCCCGTCCCCGCCCCGGGCCATCACCCTCTCGCCGAACTCCTCCCCTGGGCCCTGCAACGGCTGGACGAGCCCCTCACCGTGGAAGACCTGGCCCGTCAGGCACGGATGAGCTCACGTCACCTCAGCCGCCACTTCAAGTCGCTGACCGGCACCACCCCGCTGCAGTGGCTCCACACCCAGCGCATCCGCCACGCCCAGGAGCTGCTGGAGACCACCAACGACACCGTCGACACCATCGCCACGGCCACCGGCATGGGCACCGCCACCACCCTGCGCCGGCATTTCCACCGGACCGTCGGCGTCCCACCGGACACCTACCGCCGCACCTTCCGCTCCCCCACCCACCCCGGCTCCGGCAACGACGCGCGACACCGCCGCCACGAAGCATAGGCAGCAGCGGCGGAGAACCGCAGCGGTTCCCGCGACAGCGCCGGCATCAAGCCGGCCCGTGCAGCCGCGGCCTGCGCCGGCCTGCCGGCGCGGGCCTGCTCCACCTGCCGGGGACAGCGGGTGGGGATCTTTCCGAAGAACGCGGGTGCCGCGGTCCGGCGAGCAGCAAGGAGCGGACAGCCGCGCGCCCAGGGGCTTGGGTTGCGTCGACGGCCGGGGCGCTGTCCGAGGAGCGGCGCAAGCAGCCGGAGGACACCGGCTCCGCCCGGTCGATGCAAGGGCAGCGATGCTTCCACCTCGCCAGGCAGCATCCCGCAGCCGTCGGCGCACTGCCCGCCACGCCGGGCGACGTGGTACGCCGGGGCGGGGATCTCGGGCCGGTCGGGTCGGCCCCGCGCGGACCTCTCCGGTCCTGGGGCCGGGCAGGCCGCTTGCACCTGGCATGCCGCTGCCTTGCCAAGGCCGGCCGGCCCGCAGCCAGCGTGCGTGCCCGGGGGTCTGACCGTGCGTCAGCCGGCGCCCCGCGCGACTTTGCCACTCCTTTACAACCTGTGCCGGTCCTGTCCCGTCTCTCCGCTCGATCCATGACGCAGCCGGCCCGGCCACCAGCCGGGCCGGCCGACGAAAGAGAGCGATTCATGCGCCGAACAGTCCTCAGCGCCACGGCAGCCGCGTGCGTCGCCGTGCTGGCGAGCACGGTGCCCGCGTTCGCCCACGGGGCAAGCGCGTCACCTACCCCCCGTCCCTCCGCCACCTCACAGCCGTCGGCCCGGCCGAGCGCGCCGGCCAGCACGGAGCCGAGCGCGGTCCCCAGCCAGGAGCCGAGCCGGGCGGCCACCCCCGTGCCGACCGCCGCGCCGAGCGAGGGACGCGGCCAGGTCGGCGTCGTACCCAGCGGCGCTCCCAACACCGGTGTGACCACCGGCTCCCACGGCTCCGGCCCGGACCGCATGCTGATCGGCGGCAGTGCCGGCGGGGCCCTCGCGGCGGGCGGCGCGGCGGTCTTCCTCGTGCGCCGCCGACGGGCGAGCGGGGCATGACGCACCTGTCCCGGCGCGCGTTCGTCACCGCGGCACTGGCCTCGCTGCTCGTGAGCTGCGCCGGCCACGGCGGCGAGGGGGCATCTGCCACCAGCCCCAGGGGCACGCACGGGAGCCCCCGGTCCTCCGCGGACCCGGTGAACGCGCCGGACACGCCGGGCCGTTCGGCTCCGGCGCGGCTGCTGATTCCCGGGATCGGCGTCGACACCCCGGTCATGCGACTCGGGCTGGCGCAGGACGGCAGCGTGCAGGTGCCCCCGGTCACCGCGCACGACCGGGCGGGCTGGTACCAGAACTCCCCGGCGCCGGGCCGGACGGGTCCGTCGGTGATCCTCGGCCATGTCACGGTCGGCGCCTACGGGGACGGTGTCTTCCGCCACCTCGACCGGCTGCGCCGGGGCGACGCGATCACGGTGCGCCTGGAGAACGGCAGATCGGCCGGGTTCGCGGTCACCTCCGTACGGACCGTCGCCAAGTCCGACTTTCCCACGAAGGCGGTCTACGGTGACGTCGGCCGGCCGGAGCTGCGGCTCATCACGTGCGGCGGTCCCCGTAGCGGCGACGGCTATCTCGACAACGTGATCGTTTTCGCCGCGTCGAGCAGCGCGGGCCACTGACCGGTTGCCGCCCGCCCCGGTCCCGGGCCGACGGAACGTACGCCGTCGGTCCGGGGTCTTTCCCGCGGGTGCCCCGCGCCCCCCTGGGGCGCGAAGAGTGCCCCCCCCACCCCTCCATGGAGAGCATTGAAACGGTCCCGTGAGAAGGCGGCAGCAGAGCTGTTCGCCGCTCTCTACCCGCGCCTGGCCGGCTGGTGCCGCCGTCTGGTCGACGACGACGAGACGGCCCACGAGATCGCCTCGGAGGCGTTCACCCGCCTCTGGGCCCGCTGGACGTCGGTGTCAGAGCCCAGGGGCTTCCTCTACGTCACGGCCGCCAACATCGTCCGGGACCACTGGCGCCGCCTGGAGCGCGAGCGCAACGCCATGCGCCGCGCCACCGTGGAGGCATCCGTCCGCCCGCCCGCCGAGCAGACCGACCCCTCGGTCCGCCTGCTCGTCCAGGCGCTCCCCGAACGACTGCGCATACCGACCCTCCTGCACTACTACGCCGACCTGCCGATCCGGGAGGTGGCCGTGATGACCGGGCGCAAGGAAGGAACCGTCAAGGCCGACCTGCACGCGGCCCGCGAACTGCTCCGCGCCCACCTGAGGAGAAGCCTTGATCACATACAGTGACGACGGTCCGGACTTTGAACCCGACGACCCCCTCGCCGTCATCATGCGGCCGCCCTCCGAGCACCTCGCCCCTCACCCCGGCCGGTTCGAGGAGATCCGCCGTAGCGCGGCGCGGCGCCGCATCCTGCGCGCTGTTGCCGGAGCCGGCGCGACCTGCACGGTCGCCGCCCTCCTCGCCCTACCACTGCTGCGCACCGCCCACCACGACCCCGCCTCCCCGGCGGTCCCCCTCGCCCCGCCCCCCGCGAGCAGCCCCACGACCCCACCGGCCCCGGCCGAGTCGGCTCCCGTGAGTGTCACCCCCCGCCCCAGCGCCCGCCCCTCAAGGAGCACGGCACCCGTTCCCACCCACCCCCCGGCCGCCACCGCCTCACCCTCCGCCGTCCCCTCGACAGCCCCGGCACAACACCGGCCCTGGGCCCCCACCCCACGCTCGCGCACGGCGGCGCCGTCGACGCACCCGGCACGCACCGACGCTGCCGCAGCCTCCGCAGCCTCCGCAGCAAGGTGACATGCCCTGCACCCGCACTGAACTTGGCGCCCGCAATCCTCCTGGGCCTCGCCACCTGCTTCCTCACACAGCGCGCGTCCAACGCCTTTGTCAGGACCTCTCAAGGGTCGTCCCGGTGCCGCAGCCCAGCGCGTGGCCCTCGACGGCGGCGATGAGCGGGGTCCTGATGCCGGTGCGGGTGATGCCGCTTGAAGCCCCGCCCTTCGACGACGGGTGTGTCGCATTCGCGAAGGCCTTGAGGCCCACACCGGCGCTGAAGACGCCGTAGGCGCCGGTGAGGATGCCGGCCACGAGGCCGTCGCCAGCGGCCAGGGCGAAGACGGAGCCGACCACCGACAAGCAACTGCAGTACCTGAACCCCTGGTGGCCAGGGCGGGGCGCGCCCTGGCCACCCACCGGAAACGGCCGCTGAGCCACGGCCGCGCAAAGACCCGTCCTCTCCGCGGCCGCCGCACAGCAGCACAGCCCTATTGCCTGCCACGCAGGCGGTCACTGCCGCGACCGGGCTGCACGGCGGCGCCGCGCCGGTACCCGGTGGCGGGCCCGGCGCTCGCGATGAGCCGACCACACAGCATGGGCGGGCCGGCCGTCACGCCCAGGGACACCGGACCGTGCACGGGCGCACCGGCGTGGCCCATGTGCTCCACCGGCGCCCTGTGCACCACCGGCGCCCTGTGCACCACCGGCGCCCTGTGCACCGCCGGCGCGGGGCAGGGCGACGCGTTCAGGCCCCCCGACGCGGACGCGTACGCGGACAAGGGCCACGAACCGTGGGGGCCTGGCCGTGTATGGCGGGCGGCGGCGTCGGCGGCCGGCGGCGCGGCCGGGGGGATCCAGGCCGTGTCTCCCAACTTTGGTGGGCATGAAGGGCTTCACCGAAGCTCGCAAACTCGCGTGGCATTCATGAGCACCCCGCACTGCTGCTTCCTGTGATCGGAAGGCGTTGAGGGCGATGTCGGACGGCGTCGCCCTCCTTGGTGTGCCTGTTACGCGAACCACCTTCCTGGCACTGCCCGTTCCTTCGTACTGGCGCTGGACGGCGACGGTGTGGGTGCCCTTCTTCACGTCGCCTGTCTCGTCGACGACCAGCACCGCGGCCTCGTCGTGGAAGTACTCGACGACGTATTCGCGCACGTCGTCGCGGACGGCGTCAGCGCCCCAGACGGCCCGGGACAGCAGCAGATGCTGCATGCCGTGCGGGCCGGCCTCCCCAGACCACTCGGCGATGGTCCAGCAATTTCTGCGCGGTAGGTCCGACAGCAACCCAGCACCAACCACCCAGCCCGCAGGCGGGGTTCGTACCGGGCGAACCTGCCCGCGATCCCTCCCATCGCCACCTCGAACGCCTCCCCCCATCGGGCGGGATCTACGCTGCGGACTGCGGCCACCGTCTCATCGCCTGTCCACGCAACTCTCGATGATCATCGGTGGCTGCACCCGTCCCCCCACCGGCCCTCACTGTGACCCGCTTTTCCAGTTGTCACCGGTGAACGTCTCTCACCTGCGGTTTTGCAGACGGTCCTCATGAGCCCTGCCGGGCCTGACCGGGCAACGCACTTCGGGTGCCCCTGGGGGTGAATGGGCGGCATTCCTTCTTTGCGTCCTCCCTGGCCCATGGCCGGTGAGGGATCCCACAAACGGGCCGCCCTGCTGGCGCGTGGACGTCGGCAGGGCTATCGTCGACAGGGAGAACGACCGGTCTTCCTACCTCCAGGGTGGCATCTCGGTCTCCTGGAGGGAACTGCCAGCAGGCGGGCAACTGCCAGTGGATCCCGGTGCACGTCGAACAGAGATGAAAAGCTCCATGAAACCAATCCGCGCCCCGGCTTGTCCGGGGTCCAGCACAAGGTCGGTGTTGCGCGTGCCCCCGGTGGGGTCAGCCGCCCGATCGGATGAGCCGGACCGCGTCCCGCAGGGTGTTGTGGGCGGCCGCCGAGTCGTCCAGGTAGCCGGCTGCCATCGCGCCGTCGTACAGCATCAGCAGCGCACCGGCGGCCGACTCCGGGTCGGCATGGCCGAGCCGTGTGAGCAGCTCCTGGAAGAGGGTGCGGATCCAGTCCCGGTGCGTCGTCACCAGGGCGCGGACCGGATGGTCGGCGTCCGGATACTCGGCGGCCGCGTTCATGAACGGCGATCCCCGAAAGCCGCGCTCGCGGGCGTGCTCGGCGATCGCCTCGAAGATCAGGTCGATCGCCTCCGCGGGCGGATGCCCGGCGGCCAGCGGTTCGGCCACCTCCTTGTAGTAAGCGTCCTTGGTCAGCAGGTAAGCCACGACCAGGTCGTCCTTGGAGGCGAAGTGCCGGTAGAAGGTCGCCTTCGTCACCCCGGCCTCGGCGATCAGCCGCTCCACGCCGATCGCGCGGACGCCCTCGTAGTAGAACAGCCGTGACGCGGCCCGGACCAGGCGTTCGCGAGGCGGCAGGCCTCCCTCGATCTTGGTCTCCCGATGGTTGGCATTGATGGTCTTCTGCCCAGAGGTGCTCACTTCCCCATTCTGCCCCTGGCTCCAGCATTGAGCGGCCGCCACCCCCGTACAGCCCGCGCCGGTAGGGCTGTCTTCCCTCTATCCCGCACGGCCCGCAGCGAGCTGGCCGTGCCGCGTGTCGAAAGGTTTGAACGATGACTCGTCGTCTTGAAGGAACCGTCGCTCTGGTCACCGGAGCATCCAGCGGTATCGGCCACGCCACCGCCCTGGAGCTTGCCCGGGAGGGCGCCTCCGTGGCGGTGGTAGGCCGGCGTGCGGACCGGCTCACGGACCTCGCTGCGGAAATCTCCAGCGCCGGCGGCAAGGCCCTGGTCGTGGCCGCCGACATCACCACCGCCGAGGCCGCCGCCCAGGCGGTCGAGCGGACTGTCGAAGGCCTGGGCCGCCTGGACACCCTGGTCAACAATGCTGGTCTCATGCTGCTCGGACCCGCCCCCAGCGCGGACCTGAATGACTGGCGGCGCATGATCGACATCAACCTCATGGGCCTGATGTACACCGCCCACGCGGCCGTCCCCCACCTGGTCAAGGCAGCAGCCGAGGCCCCTCGCCAGGTCGCCGACATCGTCAATATCGGTTCACTCGCCGGCCGCAACGCCTACGCCATGTCCGCCGTGTACAGCGCCACCAAATTCGGCGTCGGCGCCTTCAGCGAATCCCTGCGCCAGGAACTGGCACGCCAGCACGTCCGCGTCTCCGTCATCGAGCCGGGCAGCGTCGACACCGAACTGCGCACCCACAACCCCGACGTCATCCAGCAGCACATCACCGCCGCTCTGGGCGACATCGACCGGCTGCAGAGCCGGGACATCGCCGACACCGTCGGCTACATCGTCACCCGCCCCCGGCACGTGGCCGTCGCCGAGCTGCTCGTACGCCCCACCGAGCAGGTCTGAGCGACAAGACCAACGCCGACTCCGAGACAAGCAGGCATGCACGATGGCCGCCCGTACCCCTCTCGCACCGGCCGACATCATCGTCCGTGTCTACCTGGTGACGGCCAATGCCATCGCGCTCGGAGGCGGCCTGGAGGAATGGGCGCGAGGAGCTCCGGCGGGCGGGGCGGACGCGGACCATCTGCACCGCTTCCTGGCGAGCGTCCACCTGGGCTGGGCTCCCCTGCTCTTCTGGGCGGCGGCAACGATCCGCAGGCAGGGAGTACTCGTCTGCTTCCTGGCCGTCCCGGTCTTCCTCGGGGGCATCGGGCGGGCGGTCTCCTTCGCCCAGGACGGCATGACCGGCCCGGCGGGAGTCTTCCTCGCCTCCGCCCTCCTGGATTTCCCCCTCCCGATCGTCATCATCTGGGCGCACTCCGCCGCTCTCGGATCCGGACGAGTGCCGGCCGCCGCGTGAGGCTCCGATCCGGGCGGCAGACCGGCATTCGGCCACGGCTACCTCCGAACTGACATCGAAGTACGCCGTCCAAGAGGCCACGGCCTCGAACCCCTTAGCGAGGAGCAGAAACGCATCATGAACGAAACGCTGCTGGAGCGGCTCGGCGCCGGCAAGTACCTGCTGGTCACCAGCTATCGCAAGAACGGCACCCCGGTCGCCACCCCTGTGTGGGTGGTACGCGACGGTGACACGCTGGGCGTGCGGACCCCCGCCGACTCCTGGAAGGTCAAGCGGATCCGGGCACGCGGCGACATCCTCATCGGTCCCTGCGACCTGCGCGGCAACCCGACGGGCGACCAGGTCCCGGCCACCGCCGATATCGCCGACGCGGCGACCAGCGCCCGCTACCGCTCACTCATCGCCCGCAAGTACGGCATCCTCGGCCGCCTCATGATCCTCGACAGCAAGCTGCGCCGGGGAGGGGACAGGACGCTGGGCATCCGTGTGCGGCTCGCCTCAAGCGGATGACATACCGCCAGCTCCACGCCTGGCAGGGCTCGTCGAGGAGCTGGAAGACCGGCTGGCCCCGGACCGGGTCCTTGACGGTGAACAGCCGCACCCGGCCCCGCTGTGGATGCCGATGGGCAGCCTGTGGCCCGACCACGTACGACACAGTCCTCGCCATCTCGACCAGGGACACATGGCGCGCGGCGGGCGTGCTGCGGTGCACCACCGTGGAGCCCCGACGACGATGATCTCGCCCGGCAGCAGCCTCCGATCACCACCGACAGCGGCATGAACCTCGGCGTCCCCCATCTCCGAGACCGATCGAACCCGGCCCGAGCCGCATGCATCGAGGCGATGCGCCGTCACTGCGACTCAGCACGCTACTTGTCGCTGACAGCGGTACCCGACGTGCGGTTCTCGGGTCAGGTCAGCACGACAGCCGTCGCTGAATCGGCGAGGTATCTGACGGCTGACGATCGTTCGGCAAGCAAGTTGTCGCCTACTCCGAAGAAGTCCACCGCCGGCGCGAGCCAGCCGCTTCGCCGATGGGGTGGACAGGTCACGCAGGGCATTGCCTTCACCGCCGACGCCGGGGGCCCTACTCACCCGGGGCCGCTGTGGTCCCATCGGTGCAGGTGGGAGGACATGTTGGTCCACGTCAGCGTGGCCGCAGGGCGCCAGGGTCTGGCCCGCGGCGGGGGGATGGACGCGCCGAGTCTTCCTCGTCCAGTGGCCGCAGGGCGGCTCCATGGGCGATGCCGCCGGCTTCCTCGGGATCAACCCCAAGGGAGGCCACTACGCTTCGTCCAGTGAGGTCTACCAGTGGTTCGACCAGCTCGGCACAGCCCAGTTCACCACCGCTCTACAGAAACCGGCCCAGGAATCGGATGCCACCCCCGGTCCAGTCGACTATCAACGTCGCCGCATGGCCCTGCAGGATTGGCGCCTGACTCCGGACCTCTGGCAGAAGATCACCGCGAACCTTCCGCCAGTTCCCGGCCCCTTCCAGCCGATCATGGACGACCGGAAGTGCCAGGAAGCATCAGCCTTCATCTGGGCCAAGGCCACTCAGGGCGAGCCCACCTCCGCGCCACGCCCGATCGAAGCCGCCCAACCCGAGCAGCTTCGCCGCACCTGGCTCCAGCGACGCGCCAGCACACGGTCCAAGCTCACTCGCCCAGACCCCACGGCCCACTACACCAGCAAGATCACGACCTGCAGCTGGAGTACTAGACCATCAAGGCCACCGCCATCGCGATCAGCCCGACCGCGATCAGCACCACCACCAGCATGATCAGTGTGAGGGGCATCAGTGCCCATCCCCTGCGCAGCTCAGGCTCGGGATAGGAGATGCCAGAGGTGGTACTCCCCTCAGCGGGAGGGGTTTCACCCGGGGGAATCCCGCCGCCCGGCTTGAGCCCGGCGGTCCGTCCCGGCCTGGCATAAGGGCTCGTCATGTGCCTGCTCCTCTCCGCTCTCCTGCCTGGCAGGCCAGGGCCTGCCGGCCGTGGGCGCCGATCGTCCCGTGAGGCCGTGGGCGCTTGCACACACCTGCTCGAGCCGGGCCTGAAGGATCCGCACGATCGCCCTGCGATCGGCGTGCCCGGTCTCGTACTCTGCGGCCGTCGAAGAACCGGTCCGTTGTCCTGGCCGTGTCATGGTCCTCACCTCTGCCACGACAGGGAAGGCATCCTCCGGGTTCCCGGCCCCTCGGCAAAGAAACGGCACACCACCTGCGGTCCTGCCGCGCCGGCCGGAGCCTGGCCTCTGATCGTCAGCAGATGTGAAAACATCCGGCAACGGCCGTCCGTGCCCGGCCGCCAGCACCCGGCCGGCGCCCGTGCCGATCCGCCGCCGGCCCCTGCTTCCAAGGCGGGGCGGGGGCACAGAACGCCGGGCCGCAAAGCCCTGGTCCCCGGCAGAGTCCTGTCGCCCGCCCGGTGGAGGCGGGGCAGGAAGTGAGGGCCGGGAGGCCGGGAAGCCGGGAAGCCGGGAACCCAGGAAGCCAGGAAGCCGGGAACCCAGGAAGCCGGGAACCCAGGAAGCCAGGAAGCCGGGAAGGCCCGGCCGCTCGCGCGGCGGGTCCGCTCCGGCTCAGGAACCAAAGACCCGTCCGGCCGGTCACCGTATGGTGCTCACCCCGGTTCGCCGCCGGACCGCTCCGCGCGGAGCATGGAGAAGATCACCTGATCGTGCCACCGGCCGCCGCGCCACTGAGCGGAGCGCAGCACTCCCTCCCGGACGAAGCCCGCCTTCTCCAACGCACGCTGCTCGGCGAGGTTGGCGCAGTCCGTCCAGGCCTGGAGCCGTTCGGCCCTGGTGTGGTCGAAGAGGTACTCGGCCAGCAGCCGCTGGGCCCGGGTGCCTATGCCGCGGCCGTGCGCGGCCGGCACCAGGCCGATCGCCAGGGTCCAGCAGGTGGAGGTGGCGGGCCGCCCCCAGGTGCTGGCGAACCACTCGACGCGGCCCACCGTCCGGCCCGACTCCGCAACCGAAAGCACACCGCCGTCGGGGCCGAGCAGGCCGGTCTGCTCGAACTGCCGGCGCAGACCGGCCGGCGAACCGAAGCCGAACCACTGGTACTCGCCAGTCCCCTCCGGCCCGCTGAACTCGCGCTCGAACAGGTCGAGATCGCCAGCGGTCACCGGGCGCAGCGTGATCTCCTCGGACATGGAACGACTCCTGATCCTCTCGGCCACAGGGTTCGACCTCGAATGGCCGGCATGGACAACGGCGTCCGACTCTTGCACACATCCCGCCGCGCCCCCGGCAGTCGGCCGTCCGGGCGGCGGGCATCCTCGCACCGGCCCGGCCATCCAGGCGGCGACAAGACGCACTCCTCCCGCCACAACCGCCGCTGCCTGGGCAGACGGCAGATCAAGCACACCATCCCCGAACCCAGGAACCGTCGCAGCGATCCGGCTCCGGCTTGAGGAGCAGATCCATCATCCCGGCGCACGGAGGTGACGGTCACCGATACCCGAAGTGATCCTTGTTCGCGGTATGCGCCTTCAGGATTGCGCAGGAGGCATGCACAACGCACCGACAACATCCGGGAGTTGAGAGTGGCGCGCGACGTTGCCGCGTCGGCCGCGGAACTCACGGACACGGCTGCGGCGGATCACCACTCCTCTGTCCGTGCGGACAGCGGCAACCCTGCCGGGCAGCCGGCCCGGCGGCGGCTGACCACACACCACGGTGCCGGCCCGGCGAGAGCATGGACGAGTACGGCCGGCCGACACAGGAACTGGCCGGCGAGGAAGCCCGCCCCTGCAGGCCTCAACGGCAGCTGACGGGCACTGACCGCACCGTAGATCTGCTTGCAGCCCTCATGGACCAGCGTGCAGCCGCGCAGGAAAGACCAACCAGCTGATGCCGGACTTCATGAAGTCCACCGAGCACGGCCTGCCGGTGCCCCACAAGACCCGCACGCACCCTCCGGGCACCGCCGCTGCCGAGGCCACGGCCGCGGGCGACGAAGCCTTCCCCGGGAACCGCCTGCCGGTACCCGGCGCGGCCGGCACACCGGCCAGGGACTGCAGGCAAGGGATCCGGCATCCACGCCGCGCAGGTCTCACCTGGGGGCCAGCCGTACGGACAGCAGCCGGCTGTCCTGTGACGAGCGGCGGCCCGGCCGGCTCACGCCTGGAACTCGGTGAGATCGAGGGTGTGAACGCGCAGCGGCCAGCCGTGCACCGGGTGCACCGTCTCCCGCTCCGGGGCCATGCCGAGCTTGCGGACGACGTTTCCGGAGGCGTCGTCCCCCACCCGGCTGATGCTGATGACGCGGTCGAGACCGCGGTCCTGGAGCGCGAACTCCAGCGTGGCATGGGCGGCTTCGGACGCGTATCCCTGACCCCAGAACTGTGAGCCGAGCCGCCAGCTGATCGCCACCGCGGGCAGTACCTGCGGCAGGAACCCGGGCACGGACAGCCCCGTGAAGCCGGCCAGCTCACCCGAAGCCAGCAGCTCGACGGCGAAAAGCCCAAAGCCCTCCTCGTCCCATTCCTCCTCCCACCGCTCGATGGCTCGTGCCGTGTGGTCCAGGCCGCGCACCGAGCCGTCGCCGATCCAGCGCATGACCCGCGGGTCCGCGTTGATGTCCGCCATGGGCGCAAGGTCGTCGTCATGCCAGCGACGCAGGAGAAGGCGGGGGGTACGGATCTCGGTCATGAGCCCATCCTGCCGAAGGTAACGGCCTCACCGAAAATCGGCGCCGGCCCGGGCCGCCGCTCCAGGACGGCCCCGACCCCGGATTTCCGGGGACCGCCGACAGAACCGGATTCAGCAGGAGCCCCGTCAGCGAAGCCGCAGTGCGGTGGACCGTGGCCGTGGCCCCGTCCGGGCTCGCGCAAAGGCCGACGGTGTCACATGCTGCCGTCCCGGCGGCGCGCACCGGGAACGTCGTACGCTCATGGCGCACCGCCATCGGCGGCCCGGCACGCACCGGCACACGTCCTTCCCAGCGCGGCGAGCCACGGGCATGCGCGCCCGCGGAGGATGGCTGTTCGGCAGGCAGAACCCGTCTCTGAACCTCGATCGGTCTCCTCGCGCCCGCCCGGCTTCACCGCGGTGAGTGCGGACAGCGCCGAGCACGACCTCAGCCGGACAGCACGACCGGGGACCACATGCCGAACCACTGCTCGGCGCCGTAGGCCTCATACCGCTCGACCTCGGTGAACCCCAGCTTCGCCGCGAGGCGCATCGAGCGCTCGTTGGCGGTCTGGGTGGTGAGCACCACCGGCTCGCCGGGCAGCGCTCCGGCGCACCAGCCGAGTGCCGCCGCGCACGCCTCCGCGGCGTACCCGTGCCCCCACGAGTGCGGCAGGAACATGTAGCCGAGCTCGGCCTCCGAGGCCCCGGGGCGGACGTGGACCGGATGCTCCGGGTCGCGCCGGTCGAGCGTGACGATCCCGATCATCGCCCCGTCGAGATCGACCACGAAGAGGCCAGGGCGCCGCTTCGGCGCCTCGGGCACCACACGCTCGAACTCCTCACGCTGTCGGGGGCCACCGATGTAGGTGCTCACCTCAGGCGAGGTGAACAGCTCGATGACCGCCGCACGGTCCCGGGCCTCCGGCTCACGGAGCACGAGCCTCCCGGTCCTGATCGGGGCGGGCGGCCAGGCGACGGGGCCGAACTCAGTCATGCCGGCCAGCCAATCAGCAGGCGCGGTAGCGATCAAGACTCGCGGACCGATCAACCAACCTGCCGGGGCCCCTCCTTCTTCTCTCGCATCCCCTCCAACGAGCCACAAGCCGCGCTACTTCGCCCTGCGGGTTCAAGGATGGGTTCTCAGCTCCAGCGCCTGCAGCTCGGTGCGCGGGACCGCGACGCAGAGACCCGGGCGGTACCTCCACCACGGGCCGCCCCTCGTGGGCGAAGAGGACCAGCAGCCCGGGCGCGGCCGGCTCGTGCGCGGCCAGGCCGTACACGGGGCGCCCGGCAGGGCGTGCGGTAGGGCGCACGGTGAGCAGCCGGGCGGTGCGGACGCGGCGGCGATAACAGCCCGGTCGTGGCGCAGCGGCACGCGCGGGATGCCCCCCTCCCCCGGCTGAAGCGGCAGCAAGGACGCGGCCGGGACCGGCGGCCGGCGGCCGGCGGCCGGGGACGACGGCCAGAGGGCGTGAGGGCGGCAGGCTAACGGCCGTGAGGCCGGCGGGCGTGAAGCCGGCGGGCGTGAGGGCGGTGCGGAGGCGGTCGACGGGTTCTGGGCCGCGCCCGGTGCGAGCCTCGGTGATGCCGGTGCAGCGCGCAGCGAGCGCGGCCTTGACGATCTGCCCGTTCAGGACAGGTCCGCGACGCCGGCCACGCCGGACGAGGCCAAGGCGCTGGCGGCTTCGGCGAGCAGGTGACAGCACGCCTCCTGGCCGGCACATGACACCTGTCACACGGTATACGTGACCCGTGGCCCTGCCCCGTGTGCCCCTGGCCCGGGCACACTGACGATCACGACACCGACCACGGGGGCAACATGAACATCCTGAGCAGGAATGCCGCGCAGGCCGAAACGACCGGCACCAGCGCCCCGGCACCCGCCGACTACCGGCTCCCGCTCTGGTTCTTCGCCCTCGAAGGCGTCCTGGCAGCCGCCTTCGACATCTTCAAGGCCTTCCCAGCGGCGTGGCCCGTACTGCTGCTCCTGCTGGCCGCGAACATCACCATCTCCCTGACGATGATGCGCAAGCGCCTGGGACTCGCCAAGGCACTGTGGCGCGGCAGGGAAACCCGCAAGATCGCCCTCGGGCTCATCGCCCTGCGGATCGCCGGCCACTTCGCCATGAACGCCCTGGGCCTGGCCGTCACCTCCACCCTCGGCCACGCACTCTTCGCCCTCGCCATGGGCGCCCTCACCATCGGCCTGCTCGCCTACTCCCAGCACACCGCCATCCGCGCCCTCACCAACACCGTCCCGCCCGCACCCGCCGGCCCGGCAACATGAACCGGGGCGCGCTGCGCCCCACCCCGGACCGCAAGCCGAGGAAGCAGAGGAAGCAGTCGAACCGCGGCCCCACGACGACCGCGCGACAGCCCGCCGCACCCTTGGCGGCAACCCTCGCCCCTGCGCCCAGATCCGCACCCCCCCACCTACCCGGCTCCCCGCCCCAGGCCCGCCCGCTCGACCAAGAGCAGCAGCTCGTGAAGCCGTTCCGCGAGGAGCGCCGGTGTGGTGACTGAGCGCCGTAGGCGAACCTCGACGATCCGGACCGAGGTGAACACCTCCATCTGTCGCGGCATCCACGACCGGATGAGCGCGGCCGAGCGGGCTGCGCTGATGCGCCTGCCGGACGAGGGCGAGGGCGACGGGACGACGCAGTTCCCCTGCCTGCTGCCGCCTTCTCCAGCGCGATATTGGTCAGGCCGGCGGGCCGGTTCCTCGCCGCGGCCGCCTTACGGACCGCCGCCTCGGCGATCCGCCGTGCCTGGCCTTCAGCGCCGGCAGCAACACCAGTTGATGGCCGTCGCAGTCCATCCGCTCGGCGGCCCACGCTGCTTCCTGCCGCGTCGGCGCGAAGAACAAGTGCAGCTCATGCACGGTGATCAGCTGCTTGAAGCGCGGGTACGCGGTCCACTCGATCGAGGTCACAATCCCGCCCCAGGCCCAGATACCAGTCAGGATCACCACCAACGACTCCTGGCCGAATGGGTGACGGCCCCAACGGGCCGGACACCAAGATCAAGAACTTGCGGCTTGGGGACTTGCCTCGGCGCTACCCCGAGATACGGCCGATGGCAGCAGACTCTTGAGCGAGCTTCCTGACCTCGTCCACGAGCACGCCCGCCCGTACGCCGTTGAGGGCTTCGCGCTGCTTGTTTGTGGTGGCCAGCCAACCGCCTGTGTACCTCACCACCGCCTCAAGGCTTCCAGCGCGGTACACCATGCGGCCGAGGGCGGCTCCGATCGCGGTCAGGCCGTCGGGATGTCGCCCGGGCCGGTCGTCAATGACCGCCAGACTTCCACGGAGCCCCCAGCGAGAGCGCAGGGACCCTGCGCGCAGGCATGTCCGGCGCCACTCGTGTGGATGTGGGGTATCGATTCCCCGGCCTCTTGTCCGGTGACCGGTGCATCCGGGTCGTTCGGTGACCGGCCGTCCTGGCCGTAGCCCCGGACGGCGGACACGTGTCCGAGCGGTGCATCGGGCTGCGGAATGCGGGGGCTTTTACCGAACATGCCGCGGCATGTCAAGCTACGAGATGCCGGGTCGTGACGCGAATCATCTGCCAGGGCTTACTTGAGGCATGGGATCGCACCGATAAGACCCAGAGAAACCGGCAGGAAACGGTCTGGGTGGCGCGATTTGCGGGACATTTCCCGCGTCCGAAGACCCATGGAAATGGCGGGTCGTACGGAATCCATCAATCCCATTCCACAAAAAGGAGTATTCCCATGTCTCACACGACTCGCACCCGACGCCTTACGATGCTGGCCGCCTCGACCGCCCTCGCTGTAGGCGGAGCACTGGTACCTGCGAGTGCATTCGCTGCTGCACCGCACACCGTGGCGACCAGCTCAGCGACTGTCCGTCACGCCGCACCTGCCGACGACCACCATGGTGGGGGCGGCAACCATGACTCCGGTGGTGGTAGCTGGGGCGGCGGCCACGGCTCCGGCGGCTGGGGCGGCGGTCACAGCTCGGGCGGCGGCTGGGGCGGACGCGGCTCGCACGGTGACGGCGGCTGGGGCGGCGGCCGCGGCTCGGGCGGCGGATCGCATCCGCCGCCGGCCCCGTCCCCGGCGCCGGCGCCTGCGCCGCTGCCGATCCCGCTGCCGAAGATTCCGCTGCCGATCCCGCTGCCGCCGCTGCCGAAGATTCCGCTGTCGTTCCCCCTCCCCCTCCCCTTCCCCCTCTGATACCGCAGAAAGGACACACCGACCGACCCGGTGCATTGCCGGAAATCCAGGGGCGGGCGTTCATCAGAACGCCCGCCCCTGTTCCACGTCCGGGCTCAGGCAGGCGCATCCACCCGCTCGACACCGATGGCCTTGGAAAATTGCAGGTTCTGGCAGGCGCCGGTGCCCGGTCCGGCGGTGAAAGAACACCACCTGCTCGTCACGGTCCGGGACGGTCGACCGTAACGAAGTTCTCCGCCGTCACGGCCGACGAGTCCGAGCCTGGATCTCGGCGGCCTTGTGGGACTGGAGGAACCGGTGGAATCCCTGGCACAGAGGTCGAGCCCGGGGTGTTCCTGAGCAAGCAGCAAGAGCAGGCGGGCAAGGCTCACCAGCGACAGGGTCGCCGGCCTCGGACCGGAACGGGCGGCGCAGGAGGGCGCTCGTACCGTCCGGGCGCCAAGGAGTCGTCTCCCGGCGCCCGAGCCCTTCTGTCAGGCGTCCTGGAGGTCCTGAAGGTCCGGGAAGCCTCGGGCGACGTACTCGTCCGCGTGGGCCCGCTTCACGGCGTGGTCCTTCTGAAGGCGCTGAGGTCATCACGCATGACCCTCGCGGTCCTCCCTGGACATCTGCTCGGTCATAGGCGCGGCGCTGTCGCTCAGGACCGCGGCCGGGGACGAATGCACATCGGCGTCGGCGCGTCGCGCCTCAGCCCGCGTGCGGCCCGTCAACGGTGAGCTCGCCGTCGGGTGCCAGGGTGAACCAAACGCCCTCCATCACGGTCGTCGTGGTGGCCGAGGTGCCGTAGGCCTTCAGTGTGAAGTCGTCCGCCTTGCCGTAGTGCCCGTCCGCCTCGGCGGCGTTGCTCCAGGAGTTGACCCGCACCCACACCGACCAGTAGGGCACCCGCTTTTCTCTCCACGGCCCCCAGCTGTCCTGCGGGAGCAGCCCTGCGCCTGGGCCCGAGAACAGGTACCAGCCGACAAGGCCGAGCAGGGCCACGGCGGTCGCAGCCTTGAGCTGCAGCGCGGTCGGCCTGCGGGGAACGCGGATGACGGGCACGGGAGGTCCTTCCGGTCGGGTCGAGCTCTGTCGGAGTCGAAGACGGTTCTGCGCCGGGCCGCGCTCCGTTTAGCCACCGCTTGCCGGCCCAGGCACACAACCGAGCGACACGGCCACCTGTCACAGAACGTCACAGATGAGTCGATCCGAAACAGCTTCCGATCCCGCAGGGCTCGTGGTGTGTCCGGCGGCCGGCCACACGGTCATCGTGGACTGCGGGAGCCAGCCGGGTGCGGTCCTGAATGTCTGATGACCCGTAAGGGCTGGTGGAGAGCGGCGTCCCGGCCAGCGCCTTCGCCGCCTCCCCGCCCGCCCACGCCACGTCCAGGCAGCGTTCCACGGTCCGCGCGGCCACGGCGCCTCCACCATCAGCACCACCACCACGACCGAAACCACCACCAAGAACCGCCACAGCACCACAACCACCAAGTCCACCGAGACGACCACCACCACCAAGTCCCGACACGGCACCACCATCACGACCACCACCACCCAGACGACCACCACCAAGGGACGCCACAAGTTCCACCCCCACGACCAGAACATCACGGGCAACGGCTCCCTCAACAGCCAGTAGCGACCAGCAGCGGCCAGTAACACAGAGCGAAACAGGCCGGCGGACGGCGACGGAAGCATGCACTTCCGTCACCGCCCACCAGCTGTCACGGATACGGCCGTCGGGAGCTCGTCGTGATCCGCGCCCCGCCCTCGGCCGGCACCCGGTGGTGCGCTCTACTTCGGTGCCCGGAAGCCGCCGATCTGCTGCTCGAGGAGTTCGGCCAGGCGCAGCGGGGTGCGGTCCTCGAACATCGGACCGATGAGCTGTACCCCCACCGGCAGACCCCCGGGCGACCGGCCCGCTGGAACAGCGGTGGCGGGTAGGCCGGGCATGGTGGCCACACCGGCCCAGACCAGCTGGTCGAAGTACGGGTACCCCACGCCGTCGATGTCGATCCGTCGCTCTTCCGCATCGGGGTTGTGGTCGTGTGGGAACGCAGGAGTGGGCGTGACCGGGCACACCACGGCGTCGAACCGGGAAAAGAGCTGCCGCCATCCGTGGCGGTGGAGCTCACGCCGGCCATTCGCCTCGAGCCAGTCGCGGTGGCTGAACACCGTGCCGCGCAGCCGCGCAGCCGCCAGACTCCGGTCGTCTGCACCCAGCCCGGCGGCGCGCGTCCGCAGCTGCTCGTACACTTCGGCGGGAATACGCGCACTGAAGCCCGAGCACAGCAACTGCGTGTAGAGCATTGCGGCTTCGGTCAGATCGGGCAGCAGCGGACTGTGCCGCTCGACGCGGGCACCGGCGCCGGCAAGCGCGTCGGCCACCCGGTTCACACCGGCCCGCACGGCGGACCCGGTCGCAATGAGCGGATGCTCCTCCAGGACCAGGACCCGGAAATCGCAGAGCCGCTCATGGCGCGAGGGCGGCAGCCTCACCTCGTGCGCCACACCGAGCGTCAGCGGATCCGGCCCCGCCATGACGTCGAGCAGGAGTACAAGGTCACGGGCAGAGCGCGCCATCGGGCCGACAACGGCAAGGTCCGGCTCGCCAGGCAACGCCGGCACCCGCGGCGGCACCATGCCACGGCTCGCCGCCAGCCCCAGGGTCGGCTTGTGCGCGTAGACACCGCAGAAATGCGCCGGGGTGCGCAACGAACCGGCAATGTCGGAGCCGATGGACAGCGCACCGAATCCCGACGCCAGAGCGGCCGCCGATCCCCCGGAGGACCCGCCCGGTGTACGGCCGCGATCCCACGGATTGTTCGTCGTGCCGTAGACCTCGTTGAAACTCTGCACATCCTGCAGCCCCACCGGCACATTCGTTTTGCCCAGAACCACCGCGCCCGCCGCCCGGAGCCGCGACACCTGCACCGCATCCCGGACCGGGACATAGTCCCGGTACGCCGGCAAACCCCAGGTCGTCGGCAAACCGGCCATGTCGAAGGACTCCTTGACCGTAACCGGTATCCCTAGCAGCGGCCCGTCCCCACCACGCGCCCGCGCCCGGTCAGCATCACGCGCGGCCGCGCGCGCACGCTCGAAATCCGGCACACAGACCGCGTTCACCGCCTCGTCGACCCGCTCGATACGGGCGATCGCCTCGGCCGTCAGTTCCACCGACGACACTTCACGGGCACGCAAAGCAGCCACAAGTTGCCCGGCCGTCTCGAAAATCCACTCCATGAATCCGACCGTAACGGCCCGCCCAACAAGCCATGAAAAACCGGTTCACGCAACAGGGCGGATGCCTTCCGCACCCGTGACATTCCTCAACGCCCCCAACAGTCCACCCAGCCACTGACGACAGCGACACACAGGCCACCCGGCCGCCCGCGACAGCAACACACAGCAAGACCGCCACCGGCCGGCCCGGGACCACAATCAGCGCCTACCCACGAATACACAAGGGCCCCGCCGGACACCCACATCCACACCCACCCCATTCCCGAAACCGCCAAGCAACCTCAACTTTGCGGCGAGTCGCAATCTCGAATCGCTATCGGCTCATCTCACAAGGTGCAAGTCGGGTTACTCGGGTGCGGCTCGCACCTCGGCGCCGACTCGCCGTGTCGGTCATACAGGGCGTTGACCTGCATGATCACGATTTGCCGCAAAGTCGAGTGGCATGCGAGGCAGTGGCGGGCCAAGATGGGCGGCAACTGGAGGTCGCCGTCGGCGTCACCGGTGGTCCAGTCTCAGAGCAACAAGGGGTTACGGTCACAGTGATCGACACGGACGAGCTGGCCAAGCGGAACGCCGGGTTCGCCGACGGCGGATCATTCGCCACCCTCAAGCTTATGCCCAGCGGCAGTCTGACGGTCATCGGATGCGTCGACCCTCGTGTCGACCCGTCCGATGTGCTCGGGCTCAGGCTCGGCGAGGCAGCGGTGATCCGCAACGTCGGAGGGCGGGTCACGCCCGCGACACTCCGCACGCTGGAGATGCTCTCGAAGGTCGTGCAGGCCCGCACGGGCGGCCCTCGCCCGGGCGACGTCCACTATGCGGTCCTGCACCACACCGACTGCGGGATCACGGACCTGGCCGCATTCCCCGAGCTGCTGGCCGATTACTTCGAAGTCCCGGCCGGAGACCTGGACGCCAAGGCGGTCACCGACCCGGTCGCCGCCGTCCGCATCGACGTCGAAATCCTCAAGCGGAAGCTTCCGGCCCAAGTCTTCGTCTCAGGGCTCGTGTACGACGTGGCCACCGGGCTCATCGACGTCGTCGTCCCGCCCGCGCGAGAGCAAGCATGACACCGCGCGGCGCCTGCGGCCGGTCCGGCCGACGCAACCGCCGTGGGCCTGCGGCTTGTGCCGGGACCTGCTTCCCTGGCCGGCCGTATCGGCGGGGAGGCGATTTCTAGCATGTGCGACGATCACGGGCACTCGTCGGCCGAGGCGGCGTGGTCAGCGCCTCGCGTCGTGCAGGGACCGGCTGTTGACCCGGTGACACTTCCCGAGGTCGACGAGGTCAGGGTCACGACGATGGTCGACAACACCTACGACGCCCTGCTGGCCTCTGCCGAAGGCGTCACCCGGGCGTCGTTGGGCGCCGGGCGGACCGCCGCGCGGCAGTTCACCG
Source organism: Streptomyces sp. NPDC007971 (assembly GCF_042958635.1). Lineage (NCBI taxonomy): Bacteria > Bacillati > Actinomycetota > Actinomycetes > Kitasatosporales > Streptomycetaceae > Streptomyces > Streptomyces sp. NPDC007971. The sequence continues at coordinate 123,711 of NZ_JBIBJK010000025.1, read as the reverse complement.
GCGGCGAGGCCCTCGCGGGGCTGCGTGCCGAGCACGGCTTCTCCGCCCTGGTCACCGTCCACAGCGGGAACGCGAGCAGCACGCTGCTGTTCGACACCGGCGCATCGCCGGACGGGCTAGCGGTGAACGCCGAGCGTCTTGGCATCGACGCCAGCGACCTGCAGGGCGTCGTGCTCAGCCACGGACACTTCGACCACGCCGGCGGTTTCGACGGCCTGGCCCGGCTGCGCGGACGCTCCGGCCTGCCGCTGACCGTCCACCCCGCAGTCTGGACCCGCCGCCGCCTGGAACTGCCCTCAGGCCAGGGCCTGGAGATGCCCACGCTGTCACGAGGCGCCCTGGAACGCGAAGGGTTCGAGGTAATCGAGCGCCGGCAGCCGTCGCTGCTGGCCGGCGGCATCCTGATCACCGGCGAGGTGGACCGCGTCACCGAGTTCGAGCACGGCATGCCGCAGGCACACCAGGCCTGGGACGGGAACAGCTGGCGACACGACCCCACCGTCATCGACGACCAGGCACTCGTCATCAACGTGCGTGGCCGCGGACTCGTCATCATCACCGGCTGCGGCCACGCCGGAGTGGTCAACATCATCCGGCACGCCATGAGGCTGACCGGCGTCAGCAGACTGCTGGCCCTCATCGGCGGCTTCCACCTGAGCGGCCCCGCTTTCGAGCCGGTCATCGGCCCGACGGTAGCCGCGCTCACCGAACTCGCACCCGAGCTGATCGTCCCCGGTCACTGCACCGGCTGGCGCGCCCAGCACACCCTCGCCGCAGCCCTCCCGGACGCGTGGGTGCAGACCAGCGTCGGAACCACCTACACACTCAGCGCCCCACAGGCGGGCGAAGCCTGATCCCCGCTCAGCAGTCCCGGCTCGACCGGTGCACCAGGAAGCGCAGCATCGGCGGTACGTGAACGGGCTTCCGTCGCCCCGGACGGCCCCCCGGGGCGGCGGAAGCCCGTCGGCCCCCGAGCCTGCCGAGAACCGGGATCAGGGACGAGGTCGGCAGGCTCTCGTCCGGGTGAGTCCGGGCTGACGAGTGAACGGCCGGGCCGGATGTGAAGAACCATCGGCGGTGCTGATCCACGGCCTCGATGTGAGGAACAGCCGCTGACGGTTCCGGGGATGACGCCACCGGCGTCGTTTGTGCCGGTCCTGCAGGCCACCCGGCCAAGGTTCACCAAGGACTCGTTCGAGACGTTCTGCCACCCGGTGGCCGGGATGGTCGCACAGACAGGCAGACAGGCAGACAGGCAGACGGACAGACGGACGGTCACCGGGATACTGACCGGGCCGGGGCTGTCACGACTGTGGCCGCACCGCACGGCGGCTGCCCTTCATCGCGCGGGCGCCCCAGGATCCCGACCCGCCCGGCCTGCGGCCGGCCCGCGCGGTCGTTGGGGGGATCTGGACGAAGAAGAACGGCTACCGCTTCTGCACCGGCACCGTCGAACTCCAGGCATCGAACTGGCCGCGCATGGACCTGGCTCCCCTCATCAGGCACCCTTGGAATCGATCATCCAAGGAACCATGAGGCGCACTACCGGCGGACCGCCGAGATCAGTCCGCCGGGCCGCTCCTCGCGCTGCGGCGGGGTGCTGATCGGGCGGCCATAGGCGGCAGCGCACTCGCGCAGGGTGTGGCTGTCGGCCTCCCAGCCTTGCCCGGCCAGCCAGCCCACCGGGTCGTCGGGCATCTCCGAGACCCACAAGGACGCTGCCGATCCCGGCACGGCGTCCGCGCCGAAGCGCTCGATCACGCCGCGCGAGCCCAACGTCAGCCCCATCCGACTGCCTGCCGCCGACTGCGCGCCCATCCGGGCCAACAGCAACTCCACCGCGTCCTCGGGCAGATAGATCAGCAGTCCTTCGGCGATCCACACGGTCGGCAAGGCCGGGTCGTGCCCTGCGGCGGCCAGCGCGGCTGGCCAGTCCTCACGCAGATCCACCGCGACGGTGATCCGCTCGCAGCGCGCGACGGCCCGTTCCTGGCGCAGCACCGAAGTTTTGAAGTCCAGTGGCGCGGCGGTGTCGACCTCGAACAGCCGGGTGCCCTCGGGCCAGTCCATCCGGAAGGCCCGGCTGTCCATGCCGGCGCCGAGCAGCACGACCTGCCGGACCCCGGACGCGGAGGCCTGCTGCAACAGGTCGTCGAGGAACTTCGTCCTGATGACGATGGAGAACGACACGGCCAGCCGGCGACGTCGCGCGGCCTCGTCATCGGGCGGCGGCGAGGAGGGCCACAGGCCGCCGGCGGCGGCGAAGGCCTGTGCCAGTGGGTCGCGGAACAGCGCGTCCTCCCGCTCGGTCTCCAGTGCCCGCACCCTGGCCACCCCGACCGCCGTGGCCCACACTCCCGACGGCTGCACCCGCTCCTGCTCATCAGTCACCGCGCCAGCCTAGATGATCGATTCCAAGGGGGCCCGATGAGTGGCGCCAGGTTCATGCGCGGCCAGCCAGTCATGCGCGCACTGACCGCCTACGACCACTCAACCCCTTGGAATCGATAATCTCAATCCGTCACACCATCGATCACGTCGGCTCACCGAGTCGCCCACCAGCCCACCATCGGTCCCAGATCAGAAACCGCACTTACCTTGTCGTTTACCCCTTGAGGGTTGGCGGGATCCTCGAACACGACGTCCGCCGACGTCTCACGCAGTCCCAAGGGCCATAGGCTGCCTGGATGAACGATCGTGCCCTCTCAGGGCCCGGTGCCGAACTACGTAGACGCGAGGCCGAGCTGCGGGTCAGTGCTCGCGCAGTCGTCGTGAACCAGGAGGGCCGAGTCCTCCTCATCCGGCATCTCGATAATGACCGAGAGTTCCATGTTCTGCCTGGCGGACGTGTAGAGCCCGGTGAGACGGCTGCCGAGGCCGCCTGCCGGGAGGTGAAAGAAGAGACCGGACTGCAGGTCAGCATCGGTGATCTGCTCTGGATCCGCGAGTACCTGCCGGAACGGCACCCAGCCAACCCGTATCACCGCACCCAAATGCATCAACTTCAGTTGTACTTCAAAGCCCAACTGGCCTCCGACACCACGTCGCCAGCGACAGCGCCAGATCGCACGCAATCAGCCGTCATCTGGCACCCCCTGGTTCACGGTAAGCGAACTGGTGCTGCTTCCTTTCGGGCTGACGGCATCCCTCGCCGCACTTGGCACGGAACAGGCCGCGAACGGCTCCGTTTACCTCGGCGACCTGCCCTGAAGTTGACGGTCAGCCGGTTCGACGGGGTTTGGTGCCCTTCGTGTGATGCGCGGGACGCGCGTATGCCTCGCCCGTCGCAAGGACTCGTCCCACGTCATGACGTGGTGACGGGCGGCGGATCTTCGAACCAGGTGGGCGGCCGGGGCCGGGACGGGAAGGTTTTCGTACACGTGCTGGTGATGGCTCCTTCGCGCACAGGTTTATCAACCCCCGCCGGACCCGGGCCGGGGCGAGCTTGTTCGCTGAAGCCGGCTTCTCCCAGGGCCGACGCAGGTCGGCAACCAACGGTCGGGCGAGACGGAGCTGGGTGTGGGCCGCGATCACCAGCCACGTCCACCGCTCCACGGCCAAGGAACGGGTCTCTTTTGGTGAGGTGGAGGTGCCGCTGAGCACGGCGAACCATTGGGTGGCGAAGGCCGACAATGCTCAAGTTAGACGCCCCGCGCGCGACAGCCGCAGGCCGCCCTGGTAGTGGGTACTCAGGGCGTTTGGGGCGGCGCAAGTCGCCATTCCCCGGAATGGCCAGGCGGGAGCGCCAGGTCGCGGCGGACAGCCGCGTAGTACGCCTCACGTGCGGCGCGTTGGCGCTTGAGCATGGTTGACCAGGATTCCGGGCTATGAGTCTGGTCTCGCAGAAACCCTTCCATCTCCATCACCACGACGACCCATTCGCGGGCTTTCTCCACCACGTCCGGGCTGCCGAGCATCAGTAGTGCCTCCCCGGCTGGGTCCCGGGCATTCAGTGGCATCGGCCAGGTGAGGCGCAGCTTCCTCGGGTGACAAGGGGTGCGGGTGAGGGTCGTTTCCAAGGTGCGCCGCGATCCGGTACGCCAGGGTGACACTCTTCTTCAGCGACCTGGCGTAGTCGGCGTAGGCCGTCAGCCGCCGCTCTTCCCAACGGGCTGCCTGCTCGCGACGAAATCGGGCTTGGTCGCCGCGCGTGCTTCGCCAAGTACGATCCAAGGGCGCCGATTAACACGCCGATCAGTGCGGGGAGCGGTTGTATGAACACCGACATGGCCACACGGTATATCGCCGTGGCGTGCTGCGACTTGATGGTGTTTCAATTCACGAGTCTTCGGTAGCCGATGAGAACTGCGGCGATGCCGACGAACGCGAGGAAGTGCTCGGCCTTGCGTTCGTAGCGACGATGTAGGCGTCGAGAGCCCGCCAACCAGGACACGGTTCGCTCGACCACCCAGCGAGGTCGGCCCAGTCGAGTGGGGGACTCGATGCCCCTGCGGGTGATGCGATGGCGGATGCCACGCTTGCGGAGCCATCGGCGGAGTTGGTCGCAGTCGTAGCCCTTGTCGGCATGGAGCTTCGCCGGCCGACGCCTACGTGGTCCGCGGCGGGAACGGATCGGCGGGATGCCGCGGACCGGTCCGGACATGTGGCGGCATCCGGTCGCAGCCACGGCGAGACGTCCACCGCCAAGACCAGCCGACAGTCCAGCACCCGAGCGACGGCATTTCTGTCACTGCCCGACGCAGTCGGCCGACATCGATTCGGCCTTGATTGTGGCCGCCGTAAAGAGCTCCGTGGCCACGGCGATGTTCAGCCGCGAGCGCGAGGTCGACCAGTGTCTTCACCGGCCCGTCCGAGCGCAACAGGGCATTGCACAACTCGAACAACGCGTCGCCCCGAGCGGTCAAGCAGGCGTACAACTCCGTCGGGAAGCGTGACACTTCCGCGAGCGCGTCCCGCGGGACACCTTGGTACACCAAACTCATCGTTACGGCCTTCGTGCTGGTCAAGTACCTCTGGGACGGAGCACATGATCAGACGGGGGCAACCTTCACGCCCGCTGAACTGCGGAAATCTTGCATAAGTTCGGGACGCGTTCGAGGGCAGACCCTAAACGACAGGCTTACGCCTCCACCGCCTCCACCGCCTCCACCGGCATGGTCACGTCTGTCACCAGATGCGGCTTCCCCGACCGGATCTACACCGTTCTTTGTGCGGAACCGGCTGAAGGGCTGACTGCCGCTGCCGCCTGCGGTGGGGAGATGTCGGTCTGCTGAAGCTCGGCCAGGAGCTGGTTGCGTCCGGCCAGAAGCTCGGTCAGGATGCGGCGCGCCGAGCGCAGGAGTTCAGCCACATCACCGCCGGCGAGTTCATACCTGACGGTGGAGCCCTCACGCGTGGACACGACGATGCCCGCGCGGCGCAGGACCGCCAGCTGCTGCGAAAGGCTCGAAGGCTCGATCTCGATATCGGCGAGCAAGTCCCGCACCGGGACCGGACCATGCTGCAGCAACTCCAGGACCCTGATGCGCGCCGGGTGCCCGAGCATGCGGAAGAACTCCGCCTTGGCTTGGTAGAGAGGGACCTGCATAGCGCTCTTCCTGCCTGTCGGGGTGGCCTTCCAAGTCGCGGTGGCGTCCCGAGGACGCCACCGCGACACAAAGTCCTGCCTGCTCATTCTCCTCGGTCCAGGCACCTCTCGTTCATGAATTGCCGTCCTCTCCATGTGATGACTTGAAGAAGTCTTCAATTCATGGGCGCATGTCGGCCCGGCTCTCGGGAACGTCCTAGACCTCGAGTTGCTCCTCGATCCGCTTCAGCTGATGACGGGCCATGGCCAGGTTCGAACGGACCTTGTCAATGACGAGATACACGAACAGACCGTTACCCGTCCGGCCGGCCACCAGCCGGATGAGGTGGTACTGCCCCTCCAGCGTGATCAAGATGTCCTCGATCCGGCTCCCGAGACCCAGAAGCTCCATGGTGCGCACCTTGGCACGAATCACATCCGTGTTCCCCGCCGCGGCAACCGCCAGGTCCAGATCCCTGCCCCCACCCAGGGTCCCAAGAGCCATGCCGCTCGTGTAGTCGACGACAGCCGCCCCCAACGCCCCCTCGACCCCGGTCATCATTTCCTTCAGAGCCACTTCCACACTCGCCATCGGCGCCTCCCCTTGATTGTTCGGCAGCGGCGGGCACCAGACCCCTCACCCGCCCGCAACCGCACCGTAAATGCACCACCCCCACCGCTAGACATCCCGCCCACAATCGGCAGAACATGACCGGAAAACCCACCGACGCAATCGCCCAATGAACAGAACCGACAGATCACCCGACACCTGCAACACCACCGGCAGGACCAGGCCGACCACCCTCGCGCCCACCCGAACAACCCACACCAACACCCCGACAACATGACCCTGTCCCCCGAACACACCGGTGATACCGGGCACCCCGCAATACCGGGCACACAGACCGGGCACGTGGTCCTTCCCGGCCCCGCCGCGGTCCCCGCCGAGGATCTGCCCCACCCGGCCACACCGCCATCGCACCGGGACAGCAAGCCAGCCTGTCGAATACGCCACGATCCGTCCCCCCTGCCCCACTCCCCCGTGCGCAGCACGCTAACCGTGCTCACCACCGCAGTGCTCTTGGCCTTTGGTGCTGACCCACACCTCCCAGATCCTGACGGGCAAACGCCCAAGAATCTCGCTGTCCACTACAGCCATGACCTGGCGGTCACGTGCGGCGGGTGCGTCATCGCTGCTTGAGCTCGGCGGCAGTCGCTCGCCTAGCGCGCACGTGCCGCCCAGCGGGCGCAGAAGATCAACTGTGCCTTGGCGGAGCTGTCCCCGTACGCGCATCCGGAGTTGGATTTCGAGAGCCGATCGACCTGGTGCTGGCCACAGGTTGGTTGGCGAGTCCGGCAGCGTAGTGGGCCAGTCCGCCTCCGTGTATCGTCCGGACTCATGGGTGACCTGGCAGGGCGCTGGCGGGAGTTGAACAAGGCGTATGGGGACGAGCGGGTGCCCATCCATCTGGGCGCGGACTTCTACGACATGGAGGGGTTCCGGGCCCGGCCCGATTCGCTGAAGGACTTCGAGACAGCCGAGGTGGGGGATGTCGGGACAAGCGCCTGATCCATCTGCAGTGCCACTTCGGCCGGGACACGCTGTCGTGGGCGGCACGAGGAGCCCAGGTCACCGGGTTGGACTTCTCTCCACCCGCGATCGAGGCGGCTTCACGATTCGCAGCCGATCTCGGCATCGACGCACGCTTCGTGACCGCGGACGTCTACGATGCGGTCTCGGCGGTCGAGGGGGAGACCTTCGACATTGTCTACGTCAGCTTCGGGGCGCTGAACTGGCTTCCCGACATCAGTCGCTGGGCGTCGGTGGTCGCCGAACTGCTCGCCCCAGGTGGACACCTGTACCTCGCGGAGTTCCATCCCTTCAGCTTCGTCCTCGATGACGAGACCGGAAGCACGGTCACACACGACTACTTCGATGAAGGTCCGGAAGCCTCGGGAGGCCCCGGTACGTACGCCGATGAGGCGGCAACGACCGAGGCCAACGAGACCGTCGAGTGGCGGCACAGTCTGTCGACCGTTGTCTCGGCGATCGCCGGAGCTGGGCTACGGATCCAGTTTCTTCACGAGCACGACCACACCTTCTACCTCCAATGCCAGTCGCTTGAGCGCCACGACGGCGACATCTACCGGCATACCGAGGGCGCTCCGCGCACTCCCCTCACCTACTCGATCCGCGCCGAGAAGGCTTGAGCCACTCGATCCAGCGCGGATCGGGTATGCGGGCCCCGGGCTCGAACAGACGTAAAGCCCCTGGTAGGACAGGTCTCATCACAAGATCATGTCCGTAACCACCAGAGGCCTCACGTTGGTCACCTATGTTGCCACGCTCGACGTCCCGCGCCATGGCGTGGAGTACCTGTCCCGTCTGCTGGCCGTGCACCGGCGGCGAATTGGCACTCCGCGCGGCAGCCGCGCGCTCGGCCCGTTCCGCCAAGCCGTGCTGGTGCTGCGCTGGTTCCGCGAGCGCGGATGCGTCCACTGCCTGGCCCGCGACGCCGGCGTCTCCCAGGCCATCGGCTACCGCTACCTGCACGAAGGCATCGATGGCCTCGCCGCCCAGGCCCCGGACCTCCACCAGGTCCTGGACCGCTGCCGACGCGAGGGCATGACCCACGTGATCCTCGACGGCACGCTGATCGATTCCGACCGCGCCGCGGGAGTCTGCGACAACGGCAACGACCTGTGGTTCAGCCAGAAACACAAGGCCTTCGGCGGCAACGTGCAGTTCTTGTCCGCCCCGGACGGCACCCCGCTGTGGGTCTCCGACGCCGAGCCCGGCTCCACCCCCGACATCACCGCCGCACGCATCCACGCATTGCCCGCGCTGTACAAGGCCGCCGCCGACGGCCTGCCCACCCTCGCCGACAAGGGCTACATTGGCGCGGGGATCGGCATCGTTGTCCCGGTCCGGCGCCCGAAGGGCCGCTCCGAACAGACCCTGCACGCGGACACGCGCGCCACCAACAGCCTGATCAGAGGCGTCCGCGCCCTCGGGGAACGCGCCGCAGCCGAGCTCAAGCAGCGGTGGCGAACCCTGCAGCACGTCACGCTCAGCCCCAGGCGGATCGGCGACATCGCCCGAGCCGCCATCGTTCTCAACGGCGTCTGGAAATGATCAACGCTGAGAAAACGTCAGTCGCTGGCTTGAGTCCATGCCCTTGCGGGCGATCCGCGGTGTGATTCCGCGAGCTCGCAACCATCATCACGTGTGGTCGTAGTCATAGCCCTTGTCACCGTGGAGATTGCCGGGTCTGCGGCGTCGTTGCCCGCGCCCCCAGCAAATGGGCGGTATCCCGCACACCAACGGAATCAGAGGTCGCGATTGCTGCGCTGGCATCGTTTACCAGGGTTCTCATGAACAAAGCCAGGTGCTGAACTTCCTGATGCGGGTGAGGCGTTGGCGGCAGTTCGTGGTGTCTGGCGTACCGGACAGGGACGGGTTGCCACCAGCGGCACGCCAGCGCCGGGTGGCAGTGCGGATGCAGGCCCGCGGAGATATTTGCCGTGTCCGAGCCGAGGGATGGCCTGCGCAACAGACCCGGACTGGTCGTCGTGGACGGCAATTCGTTGCCCTCGTCAAAGTACGAATTTCCGGGACGTGACCGGACGTGGCTGTCGAGGTCGAGTCGAAGGCAGAGCCCACCGAAGCGCTCGCACACTCATGCCCGGCAGCTTGCCGCTGTGTTCAGCCGTGCTCGGGCTCCACCGGGAGCCACAGTTCGGCGTCGGCCTCGGTCTTCTCCGACTTCAGGCGCGTGCGCAGGATCTCGGGGCCGGTGCGGGTGCGATACGGGTTCGACGGGAACCACTCGGTGAACACGTCCCGCCACAGCTCCTGGATGGCCTGCGGCACCGGCCCGGAGGTGGTGAAGACCGCCCAGGTGCCGGCCGGGACGGCCAACGTGGTCATGCCCTCCAGAGCGGCCGCGGAGGTGATCACACCGTGGTGGTAGTCGAGTTCAGTGCCCTCGGCGCGGCTGGGCTCCATGCCGTCGCATACCGCGACCATGCCGTGCGGCTCCTGGTCCGACAGCTTCTCCAGGCGCTGCAGGATCTGCGGGTCGATCCCACGGACGAAGTCCATGATCGCCTGGTTCGGCCCCGCATGCACCAGCGGTACCCGGGTCTCGAGCCCGACGACGGTGAAGTCCTCCTTGTCCACGACGCGGTATCGAATACTGCTGCTCCCTTCGATGGTGAGGCGGAAGGCCATCCGGGACTGGGAGTTGAGCGCGGCGCCGGTACGCCGGGCCTCGCCCGGTCCGATGCCGTGCATGGCACGGAACGCCCGCGCGAACGCCTCGCCGGAGCTGTAGCCGTAGCGCACCGCGATCTCCAGCAGCGTCTCACGCCCCGCGAGTACTTCGGCGCCCGCGAGGGTGAGCCGGCGGCGCCGGACGTACTCCGACAGCGGCATGCCCGCGAGCGCGGAAAACATTCGGCGCAGGTGGTGCTCCGAGGTGGCCGCGATGCGTGCCACCTCCTCCACGTCAACAGCCTGGTCGAGATGGCACTCGATGTGTTCCATGGCCTGGTTCAGCCGCTCCAGCATGCCCGGCCTCCTTCCTCTTCCCTCTTCACGACCACCTTGCCGACGATGGTCGTGAAGCCTGTCTACCGAGCGCTGCGGTCGGTGCTGTCCCCGTCCGGGCCGGGGGTGTCCTGTCCCAGGCCCCGGCGGATCGCAATCTCCACAGGTGAGTACGCACCGTCGGCCCGTATCAGTTCGTACGGCACGGCCGGCATCAGCGGCGGCTGGGCCATGAAGCGCGGCCGGACCCCATGGTGCGGTTGCGCCGCGTGCACCAGGAACGGATGGCACAGGAAGACGTCGCCCGGGGACCCGGTGGCGAGGGCGAGTGGCCGGTGATCGGACGCCGCCACCAGATCGGGCGCGAGGGCGAGCCCGCTCGCCCCGTCCTCCCCGTACTGCTCCAGCACCTTCGGCACGTCGAGGTGTGAGCCGACCCGGATCCGGGTCGGGGCATCCTCCTCCCCGACCTCGCTGAACAGGAACAGCATCAGCAACGCCCGGCCTCGGGAGCGCAGATTCGTGAAGTACCAGCTTTCGCCCTCCGGCAGATAGCTCCCCTCGATGTGCCAGCCCGCGTCGTCCGGCTCCTCCTCGTGCGGGAAGCGCAGCGGGAACGTGCCCAGCGAGTAGCGCGGCTCCCAGCGGCCGGCGCCCACGAGCAGGTCGTACGCGCTGTGCAGGGACGGGGAGTTTGGTGCGGCGGCGAACGGTCCCTGCGCCATGCCGCCCACCCGGTGCACGGGCTGCGTCCATGTCGAGGGGTCGTCCGGGTCGCAGCCCGTCTCCCGCCACAGCAGCCGCGCGCAGTCCGCGGCCACGCGCGGCGCGACGGCGCCCTCCAGCTTCACAAAGCCGTCGCTGAGGAAGCGTGATACCAAGGTCGTGTCATCCATGCCCCCATCGTGCGGCGACACCGGCCCCGATCGCCCGACATTTCCGCACCGCCTTTGTCGGGTGATCACCAATCCCCTCCCCGCCCCTACGGGAGAGAAAGCGACCGCTCCGCGTCACAGGACCCCACATGGCGGACGACGGCCCACGTCACCGTGCGGCAGCAAATGCCCCCACGGACCCACGCTTCAGGGCCTGTTCGGCGGACCACTGCGCCGTGGCAGGTGGGCTCCGGGCAATGAAGTCGCAGGAGTGACGGGGAACGGTTCGATAGGCCATCGTGAACTTGGCGACATACTCGTCGAAGGGTGCCGCGCGGGTGACCAACATGACCTGCTGGTCCTGAGAATGTCGACGCCTACCCGTGAAGAAACGGGGCGTTTCAAGGATCTTGACCCACTCGACCACTGCGTCTGCCACCTGGGCGCGCAAGGACTCCTCGATGCCCTTCCGGAAGGCGGCCGCGGGATCATCGCCGAGCCAGCCAAGCCAGTGATCAGGATCAGTGAGCTTGCTGAAGTCGTCCTGCGGCACCCCGTGACGGAGATTCTCCTGCTACTCCCCTGTCAGTTTCCCGCTGCTGTCCACCAACCACGCGCCGCGGATTGCCTCGGGAGGAACGTAGCCGTTCGGGTCGTCGATATACGTCGGGTCGATCTCGGCGACGCTGCCACCGGGATTCTCAGCAGCCGCAGACACGAGCGCCGGCTCGTTCGGTATGCCCTTGCGTCGTCTTCGTGAGCCAAAGCCCCACGTTCCCACCCCTACCGTCGCCCGCCCAGTTGACCCCGATTGTGCCGCACCGGTCAGTACCGCATGAGGGCGGGTGTGCGTGACGGCGACAGGTACTTGGGGACTCCCAGGGTTCAGGCAAGATTTTTGTGATGAGTGACGGACAGTAATCCGGATCACGCGAGGATGACTCCTGTCCAGGGTGCCCTGCCTACGCGCACCGCGCCGATGAAGCACCCGGCCCCGTCTGCATTCCAGTCGTCACTGGCACCCGCCAGGCTGGCAACTCCCGGTCGAGATGGTCGCCCACGCGCGGGCCGCACCGCCGACGCCCGGCAGAGCGTCGAGCAGCCGCACGGATTCGTGGGTCGGCGGCGACTTGGCCGATGGACTCAGGGGGAGCCGACGCGACGGGCGGTCGCTGCCAGGGTGGTGTAGTTCATCGTGAAGCGTCCACCCAGAGAGTCGATGGCGCCCCCAACCGCGTCCAGTATCTCGGCCAGCTGATCGGGACGGAGTTGAGTGAGGCCGCCGGTGGTGGGCAGCAGGTCCAGCCAGTGGTCGCGCGTGTAGGACTGCTCCCAGTCGAATCGCCACTGTTCGGGAGCGTTGAACTGTTCGGTCTCGCGGATGTTGTCGGCGAACTTCGCGTATGCCGCCTGGTAGAGGTCGAGCGGACGTCGGGCCGGTTGGCCGTTGAGCGGGGAGTCGGGCGCCGCCCGCCGGTAGGCAGCAAAGAACGGTTCGGCCACCTCGGTTGGCGGCTCGTACACGTGCCCGAAGATCGCCAGCCGTCCCCCTGGCCGCAGCACACGTGCCGCCTTTGCGACGCCGGCGACCGGTTCCACCCAGTGCCACGACTGAGCGGCGACGACCGCGTCGAATGTTCGGCCGGCCGACTGCCAGGCTTCGAAGGTCGCCACCTCGACCTGCAGGCCCCGGGCTCGCGCGAAGTCGGCCATCCGCACATCGGGCTCGATGCCGAGCACGGTGCAGCCGGCGGCCTGGAACTGGCGGGCTGCGATGCCGGTACCGCAGCCGACGTCGAGCACGTCAGGGCCGGGGCTTCCGGTGACGATCCGCGTCACCAGCGTATCGGGGTAGCCGGGCCGGCCCTGGTCGTAGCGTTGCGCGTCCACGCCGAACGACTCGGCCATCCCCCGGGCCTCATGCGGCCCCGCCGGGGATGATTCTGGCTGCTCTCGCGGTAAAATGGGCATGCGCCCACCTTAGTGGGCGTGCGCCCACTGGGCAACGGTTGCCGGCGGGGTGACGCACGAGAGGATCTGTGAATGCCAACTGGGGTGCACCTTCGCGACGCACGGCAGCAGCTGTTCGACGCTGCAGAACGCGTGCTTCTGCGGGACGGGCCGAACGGGCTGACCAGCCGGGCCGTTACCGACGAGGCGGGCTGCGCCAAAGGCGTCCTGCACCGGCACTTCACCGACTTCGACGCCTTCCTCACCGACCTCGTGCTCGACCGGGCCGCGCAGCTTGAGACGCAGGCAAGTGCGCTGCGCGAGTCCGCCGGCACCGGTTCGGTGGCCGACAACCTCACCAGCGCGCTGAACACCCTGTTCCAACCGATTCCGGTGGCAATCATCCCGCTCATCACCTTCCGGGATGAGCTGCGCGCACGGCTGCGGCAGGCCAGGCCCGGAGGCGGCATCGCAATCCTCGCCGAGGCCGCGGCCGCGATCTCCGCTTATCTGGCCGTCGAGCGTGAACTGGGCCGCATCGCGGCCGACGCCGACATCGACTCGCTCACCCTCTCTCTGGTCGGTGGCGGGCATCTCCTGTTCGCTGACCGCGCCCCCGGCCCGCCGGACCTGACAGCCGTCAACAAGCTCGTGACAGCGGTTGTCGCCGATGCCGTGCAACGACGACCGGCCTAGGGCCTGTCCGATGGGTCATGCGACGGAGGCTGTGCGGCCTCATGCGCCGCGCTCCCTGGCCCAAAGGGATGGTGATGGTCAAGCGGGGTGGTCAGCTGGGGTGCGACATGCCAAGATCGCCGTGTGTAACTCGCCGACTACACAGGGAGTTTGACGTGTCCGAGAAGTTGCCTTCGACCGAAGAAACCGGCTTGGTCCTTATCCCGGCCGAGAAGACGACCCCAGAGGAGCAGGCCACACTGTCCGTGTACCACCAGGACGGCGCCCCGGTCCTGGTTATCACCAATGGGACCCACCTCCCGGCCCGGCTCACTGTCACGAACGCCACCGGTGCCACCGTCGCCACCTACACCGTTGACCCGCCTACCGGCAAGAGGCTCAAACCCATCGTCGTCGATATCGTGGCTGAGATTAACGTCGCGGTCGACTCAATGTAATGACAGCAACGGCGTTTTCTAGGACCGGAGCCAGAGCCGGATCGCCGCGAGGGTGACCGTGCCGTGGAAGACGAACGCCCGCTTGTCGAATCGCATGGCGACTGCCCGGTTGATCTTCAACTTCCCGATCAGCCGTTCCACTTCGTTCCTGCGGACGTAGCGGGTCTCGTCGAAGCTGGTGGGTCGACCGCCTCGGCTGCCACGCCGCAGGCGGTTGGCCCGCTGATTGCTCGGCTCAGGGATGGTGTGCTTGATCTGCCGGCGCCGCAGGTAGCGGCGATTACGTCGAGAGCTGTAGGCACGATCGCCTGCGAGATGGTCTGGACGGGTGCGCGGGTGCCCGCCGTTGGTCCGGGGGACGCGGATGCGATCCAGGACAGGAATCATCTGAGGCGCGTCGCCCCACTGCCCGGGAGTGATCAGCAGGGCCAGCGGCCGCAGGCCGCCTTCACCAACCAAGTGGACCTTCGTGGTGAGCCCGCCGCGGGAGCGGCCGAGCCCCTCGTCGTCCCGGTGGTGAGCAGGGCGGACTCGCCTGCCCGGCACCTTCGGAGCTTGGTGCCGGGCGCCAGCAGCGTGCTGGTGGGCCCGGCAGACCGTCGAGTCGATGCCCGCCATCGACCAGTCGATGCGCCCCTGCGCATCTGCGCCGGCTTGGACGGCCCGCAGGATCTTCTCCCACGTACCGTCCGCTGACCAGCGGCGATGTCGGTCGTATGCCGTCTGCCACTTACCGAACTGGGATGGCAGATCCCGCCACGGGATACCGGTCCGCAGCCGGAACAGAATTCCGTTGATCACTCGGCGGTGACACTTCCAGCGGCCTCCCCGCCCCACATTCTTCGGCAAGTGAGGCTTCAGCCTGGCCCACTCCGCATCACTTAGATCACCCCGCCCCACATGTCCCGGAACGAGTCCGCACCTGGTTCGTCACAGACCCATCAGACAGGCCCTAGGGACCCCTGGGTGTCGGCAAACGCACGTACACCGACCGCGGTCCGGCCACCCACCCTCAGGGCCTGGCCCGCCTCCTGGCCCCAGCCGCCGAGGGCCAGGAGCAGCCATCCCCGCTCTCGGCGCGCGGAACTGCGCTGCAGCCTCCCGCCATGATGTGGCGAGGGCGCTGACGTCATTTCTTGAAGTGAACGAAGCCGCGAGGAGGACCCGCTTGCGGAGCAAGAGGAGTCCGGCCCGGTTGAACATCTGCCCCTTCAGCGTTGTGAGTCTGTTGACGTGTCCCTCGACCACGCCGGAACTGTAGTCCGAGGTCAACCCCGCCAGCATGGCGTCGATGTCCTGACGCGGGAATCCGGCGAAGCTCTTCACCGGGGCGGGCGTGGTCTGCTCGGCCTGACGTATCCAGTCGTGTTGGAGGTAGCCGCGGCGGTGACGCAACAGGTCGGTGAACGTGCGGGGAAAGTCGCAGGCTGCGGCGATGTCCGGGCAGGCGAGCCGTAGCTCGTCCGGTCCGGCGGCATCTCGAGGTGACAGGCTCGCGCGGGTCTGCATGATCCAGCCGGTGATCCGGCGGGGCCTGGGTAACTCGGCGGGGGCCGGGGGTGCGGTGCCGGCGCGGACGGTGCGGAGGTAGCGGGTGAGGGTGGAGTAGCCGCCCTGGTCTCGCTGCCCACGCAGCTGTTCGAACAGGGCCGTGCCGCGACCGCCCGCGATCGTCCAGCACCAGCACGGCTGACTCAGGTCAAGATTCCTGACCCGGAAGGCTACTGTACTGATCGTTTCAGAATGACGTGCGGAGCCGTCTCAGGCAGGTGATGCTGCAAGCCAGTTCGAGCAGGCCCTGGTGAAGGTCGGCGCGGTGTTCGCAGCGGGTCCGGAGTCGTGTGAACTGGTGGAGTCACTGCGTCACGTCATGCCGGTTACCGCCAGCCGCGGACACGGCCAGTGTGCTTCCGTGCCGGTCGACGATCAGGTGATGGTTGGAGCCGGGGCGACCGCGGTCGACCGGCGACGGTCCGACGTGGTCCCCCCTTTGAAGGCTCTGACGTGGGAGCCGTCGACCGCACAGTCGTCCATCTCCAGCAGGCCCTGCTTGCGTAGTTCGGCAAGGCGTTCCGTGTGCAGCCGGGGCCGGACACCGGCTTCGGTTCTCCCGTAGGCGTCGCCAGGCGGTCACGCCCGAGTAGCCCACCACCGCTGCAGGAACGTCCCGCCGGCCACACCCTTGCGCAGCACGTAGACGATGCCCGCCAATGCAGCCCGGTCTGGCACCCGCTCGGGCTGCGGTGGCAGCAGTGGGGCTATGCGCTTCCACAGGTCTTCAGCGACGAGATCATCGGACACCTCGCAGACCCTGCCGATGGAGATCACCAACTGCCGGCCGACACACCGGTGTCAGCTGAAGCCTTGGACTCAGCCACGCTGAACCACCCCGGCCGCACCTCGATCAGTAGGGGCTTCAGCGACTCCACTGCGGACCGCAAGTCCTGCTCCGTGGGGTCGTGAGGCTCGGGCAAACTCAGTCCGTAGCAGCGCAGCCGCCAGAAATCGAAGATCTCCGTGCCGTCTGACGCGGAGTCCATGTCGATCCGGGTGCCGTTGTCCTTGATGAAGAGGCAGCCGGCCCCGTGGACCTGGTAGGAGTAGGTGTCGATTTCGTCGCTCCGACTGATGATCCGGCATGCACGTACCAGACTGAGCATGTCCCCCAGCCGTTCAAGCGGGGGATCGCAGCTCTCATGGCCACACCAACCGCGTTGAGGGCATCGATGTAACCGATCACAAGGACACGCGCTGTCACCTCGTGCGGTTCGGTCGCAGCCGAGCTCCGTTCCAAGCGGGCTCCCCGTCCAGGCTCGTAGCGATGGTCACACAGGGGCTTCCGGCATCTCCCACGAGCGGCATTCTGAAACGATCAGTGGCACCGCGCTTTCCGTCACCGCGTCATACAGGCAGCAGTCGCTCTGGTGGGACTTCGGAACCCTCCAGCGCTTCCCGGTGAGCTGCCGTGTCATAAGCGGACGGCCCGCGGCCTGACACATCGAAGCCCGGCTACACCCTCCAGTCAGCCTCGGCAGATACAGAAGGGATGTCCGGCTGGATCGGTGAGAACCCGCGCCCTGGTGGCCTCATGAGGCTGATGATCCGGCTTTCCCGCGCCCAGTTCCAGCAGCCGGTCCTCGGCCTCGTCCAGATCGACGACGTCGAAGCAAAGGTGCAGTTGCTGGGGAACGGTCTGGTCGGGCCAGCGCGGAGCCCGGAAGTCGTCGACCCGTTGAAAACCGATGAAGAGTCCGTCCTCACGGTTGAGACCAGCGAAGTCCGCGTCCGACTTCGGGTGAGGTTCGAAGCCAGTGGCCTGCTGATAGAACGCAGCCAGAGCAAGCGGATCAGGACAATCGAGCGTTATCGCAACCAGCTTCATCTGCAGGGACATGACGCCTCCGACTCGGCCAATGGGCTTCCGCGATGAACACCCTAGACGCGGCTGCCTGCGGCTGAGCGGGGAACCGACCGCCGGCCCGTCCGCTCAGGCGCCGCAGGTCAGAGACTCGCCCTGCCCAAGAGTCATCTAGGACAGGACACCACGTCAGCCAGCGGACGGACACGTGATCAGGCGGGCAGCGGTGTGTGGCTGCTTGGGCTTGCGGGCCTCGCGAAGGAGCCGTCACACCAGCAGGCGTGATCGGCCCGCGCCCGACCTCCTCCCGTGTGCTGTGCAGAAGTCCACCGCAGTCCACTCAGATGTCCACCGCTGCGGGGCGGGTCATGTCGTGCATGCTGTGGTGCATGGCCACGATCCACCGCCGTCCCGACACCCTGACCGTCGGGGTGCTTCTGGCAACAGTGGGCGGTTTTCTGGACGCCTACACCTTCGTGCGGCACCAGGTGTTCGCCAACCTGCAATCGGGCAACGTCCTGCTGTTCTGCGTGGAAGCCACGGCCGGGCACTGGCACAGAGCCCTCCTGCTGCTGGCCCCGATCGCGGCCTTCAGCGTCGGTGTCATCCTGGTGGAAGTGCTCGGCCTGTCTCGTGTGCAACGCCTTGTTCGCCGACCGCTGCGACTCGTGGTGACGATTCAGATCGTCTTGCTGACAGCGATCGCAGCGCAGCCCGCCGGCATGCCGGAGCAGGTGACGACGGTGACGGTCTCCTTCGTTGCCGCGCTGCAGTTCTCGACGTTCACGACCCTGCGCGACAGCCCCTACACCACACTTGCGGAGAGCGGGAACCTGCTCAAGGGCATCGTCGCCGCGCACCAGTGGTGGATGGCCAGAGAGCCGGCGGCCGCACGGCGGGCGGGTCGGTACGCCGCGGTCGTGGTCGCCTTTGCGGTCGGTGCGACTGCCGGCGCGATCCTCACCCGCGTGGTCGGGACCCCCGCCGTCGGAGTGGCTGCCTGCCTGCTCGCCGCCGTCCTGACGGCGCTGATCCGGCAGGCGCGGCAGCTGGAACAGGGCACGACCGACAAACGACCGCCGGCGCCCCCGCCCGCGGCCACGGACTGACCTTCGAACCTCGCAGCGCGACCCTCGCCCGTACAACAGCGTCGGCCGAGCCGCATACCCGATTCGGCCGGGACGGGGAAGGTCCACGCAGTAAGGCCGCCGACCATCGTCAGAAGAACCGGCAGGCACACCGGCCGGCCCGCCGACAGCGTCACGGCCACGCGGCGTTGGCGCCGGAGTGCGGGAAGCCGGGGTCAAGGACTGTCTCAGGATAGATGGCAAGTGGCATCTATGTGAGGAGAGTGATTGCATGGGCCGCGTGTCCCGGGCGCAAGCCGAGCACAGGAGAACCGGCAACGCGTCGTAGCCACCGCCTCCCGGATGTTTCGCGAGAAAGGCACCGCGGTCAGCGTCGCCGATCTGATGAAGGCCGCCGGGCTCACCCATGGCGGGTTCTACAAGCAGTTCGCCTCCAAGGAGGATCTGGTCGACGAGGCTGTCGCGCACGCCTTCGCCGAGCAGGCGGCACACTCGGCGGTGGCCTTCGAGGAGAAGTCCGGGGAGCACGAGACCGTCCGTCGGAGGGTGATCGAGGACTACCTCTCGGTCTGGCACCGTGATCACCCCGCGGACGGCTGCCCTGTCCCCGGATTCGCCGCTGACCTGGGGCGCGAGCCCGAGCAGGCCGCCCGCGCCCAGCACGTCTACATCAACGGGGTACGGAACCGTGCCGCTCGGCTGGCCACCGGCGACGACGACGGCATGGCCCAGCTCTGCACCATGGTCGGTGCCCTCGCCCTCGCCCTCGCCCTCGCCCTCGCCCTCGCCCGCGCCACCCGGGGCAACCCGCTCTCCGAAGAACTGCTGCAGGCCGCGCGCACGGCTCTCACCGAGAGCGCCCAGCCCGAACCGCAGCGGCGCACGGACTGACCGGGGCCGGCTGGGTGCACGGCCCCGGCCAGAAGCCCCGGGAGGTCTACGCCGTGGAGGCCGACCCCGACACCCGCGACAAGAGCGCCGCCCGTGATGGCACCGGCGACGGCTGATGCACCAGCCAGCCCACCGAGGCGACAGCGGGCTGTAGCTGCGGCCGACCGGCAGCTCCGCTCGAATGCGGCGGTGTTGCTGTACGACAGCGAAGTACAGCAACCACCTCGACGGCAGCCAAGAGCGTGTCCTTCCTGGTCGGTTTGAGGAGCCGTTGGTAGCAGCAGAGTGCGGCTGCCAGCCCGAGAAAGGCCAGGTAGTTGCCGGGTTTACGCTCGTAGCGGCGGTCGAGACGGCGGTAGCCGGTCAGCCGGGACCTGGTCCGTTCGATGACCCACCGGCGGCGCCCGAGTCGCTCTCTCGCGTCGATGCCCTCGCAGGCGATGCGGACGCCGATGCGCTTGGCCCAGAGCCATCGCCGCAGGTGAGGGATGTCGCAGGCCTTGTCGGCATGAAGACGCACGGGCTTGGAATCGGCTGTATGGGGTTCATGTCCAATGCGGAAAGGGGACAGCATCGGCTTCAGGGCGAGGCTGTCGCGGGTGTTGGCCGCGGAGAGTCCTACGCGTCGGGGCCTACGTCCGCATCGGACAGGACGTGCACCTTGGCACCGGGCCTGCCTCGGTCCACGGGGCTCGGACCTGCAAGTTCGCCCCCCTTTTCGCGCGAACGTGAGCCGAGTCGAGGACCGCGCAGGACAAGTCCACCAGACCCTTATCGTCCAGGCGTAGGAGAACCCCCTGGTGCAGCCGGCCCCCGGATGACCGCCCTCACCGGTCCGCGGCCACGGCCACAGTCATGGCTTCGAGGACGGACTCCACGACCTTCTCGGACAATCCCAGCATGCGCAGGACCTCCGAGGCGTGCGCCCCGGCCGTGTCGGCGACCTCGGCGGCCTGCCGGTAGTGCTTGCGTGCCTCCGCGTGGTGGCTTCGGGCGGTGGCGATGCGGCCGAGGCCGATGAGCGTGCGCACCCGGGGCCCCAGACTCTTGATCCAGTGCGGGTCGATCCGCTCCAGCGCCTCGCTGTAGAGCCGTTCCGCCTCTGCCAGGTCGCCCTCCTCCAGGGCGATGTCGCCGAGCCCGCGCAGCGCAGCCGCCAGGTAGGTGGAACTGCCGGCGCGGCGGGCGAGATCGGCGGCGTCCGCATAGGCGTTACGAGCCCCGGCCGTGTCGTCCCCGGCGAGGTGATCGCCCCGATTGACCAGCAGGTCGGCGCTGTCCTCCAGGGCGCCGAGCCGTTCGGTGAGCACCAGCGCCTCGTCGGTCAGAGCGAGGGCTCGCGTCCGGTCGCCGAGCGCGCCTGCCACGCCGGCCATCGTGTCCAGGGCCAGCGCGGTACCCCACCGGTCACCGAGCGAACGGAATCCCTCCAGGGCCTGGCCGAAGGTGTCCTCGGCCGCCGCGGGATCCCGCCGACCGAGGTGCCCGAATCCCGACACATAGTGGGCGGCGGCCCGCGCCCACGGCTCGGGGCAGTCGCGCTGGGACGAGACGAGCGCGAATGCGCCCTGCGGGTCCGGCCCGCCCGCGTTCCGCATCATCCACAGCAGCAGGACGACCGGGTACCGGCCCGACCGGTCGCCGGGCCATGCGTCCGCCAGCGCCTTTCCGGCCGTCGCACGGTGCCGCTGCCAGGCCTGCGCCCCGGCTTCGCCCGTCGCCGACGCCGCGCCGGCGATCAGCACGCACGTCGCGTACTCCTCGCCGAGCCCGTCGGGGACCGCCTCGCCCACCGCTGCGAGCAGCGCGATCGCCAGGGGCGCAACCGACGCGGAAGCGCCCCGGATCCACAGGTAGTTGAACGCCGCGGCAAGCAGCTCGAAAGCCGTCTCCACTGCCCGCTCCTCGACGGCCCAGCGCAGAGCGGCCAGGAGGTCACCGTGCTCGGCGGCGACCACGGGCAGCCACTCCACCTGCTCGGCCCGCCGCAGATGCGGGTCGGCCGTGCGCACCAGCTCCAGCAGGCGCTCGGCGTGGGCGCGCCGAACGGACTCGCCTTCGCCCGCCGCATCGAGCCGTTCGGCACCGTACGCGCGGATCGTCTCCAGCATCCGGTAGCGGCCGCCCGCCATCTCCAGCAGCGACTTGTCGGCCAGAGCCTCCAGCGTCTCACCGTCGGTGCCGCACACCCGAAGCGCGGAGGGAGCCGTCGCGCCCCCGGCGAAGACCGTGAACCGCCGCGCGGCCCGCTGCTCGGGCTCGCTGAGCAGGTCCCAGCTCCACGCGACCACC
This sequence comes from Streptomyces sp. NPDC007971, assembly GCF_042958635.1. Taxonomy (NCBI): domain Bacteria; kingdom Bacillati; phylum Actinomycetota; class Actinomycetes; order Kitasatosporales; family Streptomycetaceae; genus Streptomyces; species Streptomyces sp. NPDC007971. The sequence continues at coordinate 102,045 of NZ_JBIBJK010000025.1, read as the reverse complement.
GAACGCAGCGTGCGGTGCCGCTCGTCCGCCGTGCGGTTGCCGCGGGCGCCGACAGCGAGCAGGTCGTCCAGCCGCCCCGCCAGGTCGTCGATGTCCAGGGTGCGCGACCGCGCCGCCGCGAGCTCGATCGCCAGCGGCAGGTCGTCGAGTGCCGCGCAGATCCGCCGCACGACCTCGGGGTCGGCGGTGAAGCCACGCTGTACGGCACCGGCCCGCTCGGTGAACAGCCGTACTGCCGCGTCCTCGTCGAGCGGCCGCACGGGGAAGAGGTGCTCGCCGATGATGCCGAGCGGCTCCCGGCTCGTCGCCAGCACACGCAGCCGCGGGCAGGTCGCCAGCAGCCGCGCCGCCAGCCTGGCGACCTCGTCGACAAGGTGCTCGCAGTTGTCCAGGACGAGCAGCAGCACTTGGTCGGACAGCGCCGCGATCAGACGATCGACCGGCGTCTTCGCGCCGCCGTCCATCTGGAGCCCGTTCTCGCGCAGGCCGAGCGCGCCCAGCAGGGCATGCGGCAGGCCGCCGCCGTCGCGCAGCGGGGCCAGCTCCACGAAGCACACCTGGTCCGCGGCGCCCCCGACGCCCGCGACCTCGACCGACAGCCGGGTCTTGCCGACGCCACCGGGCCCGATGAGGGTGACCAACCGGGCCACCCGCAACACCTCGGCGACCTCGGTCACCTCATCGGCGCGGCCCACGAAGCTCGTCAGCTGGGCGGGCGGCGCGGCGGGCGACGGCATCGGATCGGTGCTCAGCAGTTCCCGGTGCAGCGCCGTCAGTTCGGCCGAGGGATCGGCGCCCAGCTCGTCGGCCAGGTGCCGCCGGGTCTCCTCGAACACCACCAGCGCCTCGGCCTGCCCGCCCTCGGCGAACAGCGCCCGCATCAGCAGCCCCGCCAGCCGTTCCCGGAGTGGATAGGAGCCGACCAGTTCGCGCAGCTCAGGTACGACCGCCCTGTGCTCGCCAAGCCTCAGCCCCGCTTCTATGCGGTCTTCGAGTGCCCCGAGTCGGCGTTCCTCCAGCCGCACGGCGGCGGCCCGGGCCATCTCGCTCTCGGGCAGGTCGGCCAGCGCAGGTCCCCGCCACAGCTCCAGCGCCTCGCGCAGCAGCACGGCCGCCCGTCCGGCGTCGCCGTCGGCGAGCGCCGCACGGCCCTCCCCGGCCAAGCGCTCGAACCGGGAGGTGTCCACGTCGTCCGAATCGACCACGATCCGGTACCCCGCGCCGACCCGTTCGATCGCGGCCCCGGCGCCCAGTGCGCTACGGAGCCTGGACACCTGGGACTGCAGCGAATGTGCCGACAGCGCCCCGGCGGGGTCGATCTCGTCAGCCAGCCGGTCCGTCGAGACGACCTCTCCGGGGCGCACCAGCAGCAGGGCCAGCAGCGCCCGCCGGGCCGGTCCGCCCAACGGGACCTTGTTGCCGTCACCGTGCCATGCTCGGGTCTCGCCGAGGATTCCAAACTGCATGCAGGCGATTATTCATCGACGCAAAAGATCATGGGGCGATCGGGCCGAGGAAGGTCCCGCCCGAGACGTCGACGGTCTGACCGGTCACCCAGCGACCCTGTGGGCCGGCCAGGAACGCGACGACGTCCGCGATGTCTTCGGGCTCGCCCAACCGCCCCAGCGCGGTGATCGACTCCAGCCCGGCCACCACCTCGGGGATGGAGGTGTAGCCCGCGGTCATGTCGGTCCGCACAGCGCCCGGCGCGACCGTGTTCACCGTGATGCCGCGGCGGCCGAGCTCGTTGGCCAGCGACGGTGCCATCGACTCCAGCGCCGCCTTGCTGATCGTGTAGCCGATCTGGGTGGAGACCGCGAAACGGCTGGCCGTGGAACCCATGTTGACGATGCGTCCGCCGTCGTTCAGCAGCGCCATCGCCCGCTGGATCACGAAGAACGGGGTGGCGACGTTGATCTCCATCAGCCTGCCGAACTCCTCCTCGGAGACCTGCGAGATCGGGTTGCCCGAGCCGATGCCCGCATTGTTGACCAGGATGTCCAGCCCGGCCCCCGCCAGCCCCACGGTCAGCTCCTCGAACAGCCGGTCCACCGCGCCGTCCTCGCCGAACCGGGCCCGAATCACGAACGCTCGGCCGCCCGCTGCCTCAATCCGCGCCACAACCTCCTTGGCCGCCTGGTCGTCGGCGCCGTAGTGGACGGCGACCAGCGCGCCCTCGGCCGCCAGCCGCAGCGCGACCGCCCGGCCGATTCCCCGCGAGCCGCCGGTCACCAGTGCCGTCTTGCCAGTCAGAACGTTCATCGTCGCTCCCTGTTGGGTGGCCGGTCCGTGGCGGATCCGGCGATGACCCAACCGTCGCGGCAAGGGCTCACCGGAAGCTCACCGCGGACTCACCGGGGTACGTCGCACGGTCCCGCGGCCGGCCCGGCGTGGTGTGGCAGCAGTGCGCAAGCGGTGCGATGCCGGATCCCGTAGATCACCGAACGCGGCCGGCTACGAGCCATTGGTGGTCCTCGGGGGCACCGTTGGCCATGTGGGGGCCGACGAGGATGCCCTTGAGCGCGTCCTCGGCGGGCAAGAACTTGCCGTTGACAACGTCAGAGATCGTGCCCCGCGAGATGTCTTACGTTCTCCATGTGCGGCCATCGGCGCGGATGCCACGGTCAACGGCGGCGGCCTCCGGTGGGCCGGGAGCCGTCCGCAGAGATCCAGACCGTCCCCTGCCGGGGAGGGACTCATGTCCAAGGCCGAAAGCAAGGGCAACGCGGCGATCCCGGAACCCCACGGCCCGTCATCGACGAGAGCTCAATGGGCCCGGCGAGCATGGCGCATGCGCAACGAGGTCGGCCTGTGTCTGCTCCGGGGCGCGGCGAGCGCCGTCGGCGGTGCCATCGTCGCGTACGGCGGCGTCTGGCTCCGCGCTCGCTGAGGCCTCCGTTCCTCGTCGGCGATCAGAAGGCACCGTGCCGGCAGGGAGGCCCATACCGTCTGGATCGGGACTCCGAAAACACCGTAGATGCGGCCGCCGGCGCGCTGCGGCAGTCCTCCAGCCGGGCGAACAGGCCCACCGCGGTGGCGACGGCCGCGACCGCGCCGGCCGCGGGTCCGGTCTGTCCCGCCATGACGTGGCCTCGGAGCCAGCCCGTTTATGAGCATCGAAGTTCTCGGGCATCGCACGCAGCATCATTCGGTTCACGGTGAACGTCATCCCGGACCCCGACCACGCGGAACCTGCCGACAGCCTGGAGGCGATACGCAACGTGCACCTGGCCGGTGGCGGGAGGGATGCGTATCGGATGCCCTCGGTGCGCCGTGCCCGGGTGTGCACAGGGCGGCTGGCTTCGTCGGTGTGAGATGAGAGCGGCTGACGCCGGCTTCGGGCAACGGATGTTGCTCAAGCCGGTCCGGAATGTCGCTGGACTCCAGGAACACCTGGTCGGCGTGTCGGGGTGCGCAGACGCCTGATGAGCGGGACGGATATCGTCCTGGCATGACACAAGGGTTCGATCTTTCCGCGTCGCTTGCCAGAGGCGTCGAAGACCGCAGTGGTGCATGGACCTTCATCCAGGGCTTCGCCGCCCACTGGGTCGGTGCCGCCCTGGGAAGCAATGACGGATGGGCCGAAGCCGAACTCGACGCTGCCGAGGAGCGACTGGGCCTTCGGCTGCCGACGGCGCTGCGCGAGGCGTATCTGCTGTTCGGGCGCCGACAGGATCTCACCAGCAACCACGATGTGCTGCTCGGTCCTGCAGAGCTGTATGTCGACGATGCCAAGGAGGCCCTGGTCTTCCGTCACGAGAACCAGGGAGCCACATCCTGGGGCATCCTCCTCGACACCCTCCAGGGTGAAGATCCTGCGGTGTTCATCCGGCTCGACCTTGCCGACAAGAGCGCCGAGCGGTGGGAGGACTGGCTGGAGCGTCTTTCCCTTTGCTTCGTCGAGATCATCTTGTCGGAGTCCCTTCAGGCCGATGAAGAGCTCTGCGACTACCTCGACCCGGATGGCGACAGTCTTGAACTGCTGGAGACGCACTCCGTCAGACTGCCCTTCCCGGTGTACCCCGTCGGCGAGGAGACCCGGTGGTTCCTGGGCCACGACGTCCTTCTGCGCGATGACGACGGCGCGGCCATCCTGGCCCGCGGCCGGACAGCAGATGACCTCGATCGCGTTCGTGACCTGATCCCGGGCGACTGGCTCAACGACCATCGATGATCACGTTCCAGACTCCTGCCGGCCTGACTGCCGAACGGGGTCGGGACGGTGCTGCGGGTGATCGGCGATCCACGTGCATGCGGTCCACGTGCTGTGTCAGTCCGGTGGTGCCGAGCGTGTTCACGCCCGCCCGGGGGCAGGTCATCCGCCCGCGCCCTCGGCCTCCCAGCGCAGCAGGTCGCCCGGCTGGCACTCGAGCACCTCGCAGAGCGCGGCGAGCGTCGCGAAGCGCACCGCCTTGGCACGGCCGTTCTTGAGTACCGCCAGATTGGCGGGAGTGATCCCTACCCGGTCCGCGAGCTCGCCCACGGACATCTTCCGCCTGGCCAGCATCACGTCGATGTCGACGGCGATCGGCATCAGATCACCTCGTCCAACTCGGCCTGCATCTGCGCTGCTTCGACGTCGCGCGCGACGGCCTGGGCGAGCAGCATCCGCAGCACGAGCACGATGAGGGCAACCCCAAGGATGGCCACGCCAACCCCGCCCATGATCACGGTGACCCCCGGGTCGTCCCGCTGGCCCGGCGCGTTGAGGGCTGTGACCGCGAACCACAGAAGGGCGGCCGCCACGATCGCGCCGATCACCCCGTCCACGTACCGGAAGGCTGCATGGGAGAAAACGGTTCCGCGGCGCACCATCGCCACGAGCCGCCATACGCAGACCAGGGCAACCTGGGCCGCCACCATGCCCAGGGTCGTGATCACACGCAGCGGGGTCAGCGGAAGTGACCCGCCCTCCGGGTCCCTCCCGCTGACCAGCACCCACACCATCAACACTTGCACGAACACGGTGCCGGCGAACACCACCACGAGCACGGAGCGCAGCGCACGCACTGTCAGCTTTCCCATGACCCACCCTTCCATCGAATAGCGATGGAAATCTATCGAATGTCGATAGATGACGCAAGGGTCGAGACAGAGGCAAGGGCGGCATCGCACGGTGACGGGGCGCGCACCGGCCCCCTCCCCTGCCGTGGCGTTCGCGCGAACCATCTCGATCTTGTCGAAGTCAGCCTCGTTGGAGCACGACTCGGACGCCAACTACACCGAAGCCCTGCGCAGGGCTGCCTCACCTTGAAGTGACGTATCCGCTGGTCAGCTGCTATCCCCCGGGTGGAGCGGCTCGTCTGCACCAAGAGGTGGGTACACACTTATGAGCCTCGCAGGCCAGAAGGGGCCCCCTCATGGAGGGGCACCCCTTCTACGTGGAGCCTGTCTCATCTTGAACCGGCCGCGTCACGTCGTGGTTCAGCGCGTGCGGGCCAGGCGTGGACCTCGGTCCTGCGGACCAGGAGCATGGATCTGCTGGTCAGCGACACCCTGCGTCCGGCGTGTGAACCATGACCGACAGCTGCCCCCACCTGCCGTCTTCCACTCCGAAGGGCCTGCAGAGTGGCATTCCAGGGTGCTGCCGGCCGTCCCCCTGCAGGGGTGCAGCCACGGATCGGGGAGCGGGAGTCGACGGCCCGGACGTGCGGACGTACAGCGGTGCGAGAAATGCCGCCTACTTGCTGCTCCAGTCCTCGGCGTACAGCCCGTAGAGCTTCTTGTACGCGTCCTCCTTGGCCGGGTACAGCACCTGGACCCGAATGGTCAGGGTCTCCCCCTTGGGCACGATGTGCTTGCCTTTCTCGGGCGGAGGCGAGCCGAGTCGGAACCTTCCGTTGGAGCCGTCCTCGATGATCACGCCCCAGAAGTTCGTGGCGAACTCCTTGAACGGCGCCGTCCCGGCGGGCAACTGGCCGAAGCCGACGCGCCACCGCGTCACATCGGTCGCCCCGGCCTTCAGGGTGATGTCGTAGGGGTAGATCCACCCCATGGTCTCCCAGTCCTGCCAAGGGTCCTGGACGAGCTCGTAGGTGACGGTCAGGTTCTTCTTCTCCACCGTGAAGCCGACCTTGGCCTCCTGGGACTTCTGCGCTCCCTTGACCGCCACGGCTGGACGCTGTGACTTCCCACCGTCCAGCCGTCCTTGGGGGTGAACGTCCACCTGTCGCCGATCACCGGGACGGAGCCGAGCCGTGTGGATCCCTCCGCGAGCTCGACGGTCTCGGCGCTGAGGGCGATACCGTCGATGGGGGTGCCGGCGTCCACCTTCGCGCCGTCCTTGGGGTCTGCATGTGGCCGTCTGCATGTGGTCGATGTCGAGCCGGGCTGCGATGCCGACGCCTTAGTCCGGTGTGCCGAGGGCGTTCAGAACACTGACCTTGTAGGCGTTGACCTGGACGTGGGTGGCTTCGACGGTGTACAGGCACGGCCGGCCTGCGGTCCGCCTCCCGACTGGCCTCTTGCATCAGCGAGGCTGCCGCTGGAGTTGGGGTTCGGCTCCGGTCAGACCTGCTGGCGCCGACTCGGCCGGTGGCATGAGACCGGTGTCTTCGACAGGTTGCACCGCCTTCTGCTCGCCGAACTGCACGCGGCGGGCGAGCTGGACTGGTCGCGGGCCTGCGTGGACGCCTCCCACATCCGCGCTAAAAAAAAGGGGGCGAAGGCACCGGTCCGTCACCGGTCGACCGCGGGAAGACAGGCAGTAAGCACCATCTGATCTGCGATGGGAAGGGCACCCCGTTCAAGGTCATCACTACCGCCGCCAACGTCAACGACGTTACCCAGACCCAGGCCCTGGTCGACGGCATCCCGCCCGTGGCTGGCAAGCCTGGCCGTCCACGCCATCGGCCCGATGCCCTACTCGGCGACAAAGGCTACGACAGCAACCCCAACCGCCGCGAGCTGCGCAGACGTCGGATCCTTCCGGTGATCTCCCGCAAGGGTGCCCCGAACATCAAGGACCTCGGAAAGCTCCGTTACGTCGTTGAGCAGACCTTCTCGCTCCTGCATCACTTCAAACGGCTGGCCGTCCGCTGGGAGCGACGCCTCGACCTGCATGACGCCCTCCTATCCCTTGCCTGCAGCCTCATCTGCTGGAGACGCTTCAAGAGGTCTTGTCCAGTTCGCCCATGAGCTGTTATGCCTGGAAGGCCGCGATCTGGTCCGGTACCGAGAATTCTGAAGCACAGTCCGGACACGTCGTGCGGCCGAACAGATGGGTCAGATGGTCTGCGGCGGCTGACTGCCCGGCCCTGACGGCCAGACCGTGCAGCCGGGACGCCGTCGGCGGCAGGTTCGCGGGGGCCGCCGGGCGGACCCCGGTGAGTATGGGTCCCTCGCGGCCGACAACCCGAAAACGCGCGTTCGGGTCCCGACGGCAAGTGCCTCGGAGCTTGTAGGAGAGGTCGATCTCCAAGCTCCCTGCGCAGAAGGGGCACACCACGGGGTACGCATCGCGGCGCAAGTTGCGCCTCCATATGGGCACCCCCTCGAAAGCCAGAAGGTGCTCCAGCCAGTACAGAAAGTCGTCTTCATCGCCCTCGAAGGGCCTTGCCATCACCTGGTTCTGTGTCAGCTGGTGCAGCTCGTTGATCGCAGACGGGTAGCGACCCTGGACGTAACCGGGCTCGTGAAGCTGCTGCTCCTCGACGACGATGCGGCCGGCCAGCCCAAGGGCCTGCCAACGACCGCCCGGCTTGCGACCGGTGGCGATGTCTGCCAAAACGGGCAGGGCGGCAAAGCTGGCCGTGTACACCGAGCCCTGGTGGTAGAGAGAAGCCCACAGCTCCTCCCACGCCACGTCAGCCAGCTCAGGATCACTAACCTCGTCAAAGAGCCGTGGTAGGTCGGATGCGGATCCGTAGGCGTGCTTCAGACGGGACCAGTCCAGGGTCATGCCCACAATCATCCCAGCCGCATCCGTCTCAGGAATCTCGCCACCAAGATCGTGTTACGAGTTCATAGGTAGTACTCGCCATCGGCCTGATGCGCCAGGTCGGCTGGACCAAAATCGCCGCCACAGTCGACCACTGTCGGTCACATCCCGACCGCGCAGCCGCGCTACTCGGTCTTGCGGCTTGAGAACGTATCAGCCCTGACGCCGGGGGGTAGAGGCTTGATCGCCTTGGGCGCAGATGCTTCCCTGTCACAGCGGTTGCAGGGTGGACTGGCCTGTCTTTTCCTTGTAGACGTACAGGCAATTGCCAGCGCTAAGCCAGCGCGCTGGTCAATCAACTGACCTGCACGGAAGGCGCATCCGACGGTTCGAGCCCGAGCGAACAAGCAACTCCACCGACGACCTGATCCTAGCTGCTCCAGCTCCGTAATCACATCGGCTATTCCAGCGACCACCAGATGGCTCAGCTCGCGCACTACTGCACAGCAGCTCGCTAGCGACCGCTGAAGGAGGGCTTATGTCCAGGAGCCGGACATGGGACACCGCCGGGCGCTTGCTCTTGGCAGTGGCAATCGCTTTGACTCCCGTTTCAGGCCGTACGCTGGCCGCTCCAGGCGACCTCCTGTCCACCGCGGTCTACCTGTCCGATGGCTCTCAGTTCCCGGGGTGGTCCCAGTGGAGCGACCGCGATGGCGGCTGGATTGACTCAGCGAAGTGGGTCTCCGGGGACTTCAACGGCGACGGAAAGACCGACATCGCCGCATCCTGGAACAACAGTGGCACACCAGCTGGGGATTGCCAGAAAGCGGAAGAGCCATACTCTGGCTATGTCGACACGGTTCCCCAGACGGACGCCGACGTCGTCAACGCCGAGCACGCGCTGCTCTACCTCGTGAACGTGGAGCGTACCCAGCGTGGTCTGGCAGCGCTCTGCTACAACGGTCAGCTCGCCCCCGAGGCGCGGGCGCACTCCAAAGACTGGGCGACCAACCCGGATCGAACCTGTCCACAGCACAACCCCCCGCTAGTATGCGCCCACTGGGACTCCCGAGCGGGATACTCCTGGCCGGAGGATCGCTTCACCAAGTCGGGCTACGGTCCCACCGTGCCGGTGGAGAACACTCAGAATGGTGGCGGACTGAGCGACGGCACGAATGTCGTGCCGCTGGATGGACCTGGGGTACCCCTAAGGCCGCAGTCTATTGGTGGATGAACCATAACCCCGAGAACAACTACGCCAGCAACGGGCACCGCGCCGCCATTCTCAACTCTCAATTCAAGGATGCGGGTCCGGGTGCCGGTCACTACACAGATCACTACGGCAACCCCGCTGCGACATTCACCTTGATGTTCGGAGCGCGTTGACCCCAGTACACGAAACCAGATTGACCATGGCGACCCCAGAGGTCGCCATGGATTGGTTGCTGAGAAGCTGTGAAACCGTGCGTTCGGGTTCGAACGAATAAAGCTGGCGAGGCTCCAATACCACCGAAAGAGTGACAGTGGGCCGCATGTACCCCGCACTCGACCTCCCGCATGCTCTGGTCGAGTGGGTCACCATGCTCATCGTCACCCGCGAGGGTGACCGGAGGTGCAAGCTCCCGCCGCACCAGCGCGCACTCGTCGCTCCGGTGTACCTGCGCCGCCACGACGGCCTCGCGAGGATCGCGGCCGGCTTCGGCATATCCGTCGGCACTGCGCACGCCTACGTCACCACCGTGACGAACCTGCTCGCCGCCCAGGACCCGGGTCTGCTCAAGACCCTGCGCGAGAATGACCCGGACTTCGTCCTCCTCGACGGAACCCTCACTGAGTGCGACCGCGTCGGCGAGGGTTCCGCGAACTACTCGGCCAAGCACCGCCAGCACGGCGTGAACGTCCAGGTCCTCACCGATCCAACCGGCGAGCTGCTGTGGATCTCGCCCGCCCTGCCGGGCCGCACCCACGACCTCACCGCGGCCCGCGCACACCGGATCATCCGGATCTGCGAACGTCAGGGTGTCCCCGTCCTCGCCGACCGCGCCTACACGGGCGCCGGCACCTGGGTCACCACCGGCCTCAAGCGGCCGCCAGGCGGAGAGCTCACCCCGACCCAGCGCGCAGTCAACCGGGCCCCCGCCCGGGCTCCGGTCGAGCGCGCCATGGCACGGCTGAAGTCCCGGCAGATCTTCCGCAGATCCCGCATCAGCCCCAACCGCATGACCGTCATCACCAAAGCGGTCCTCACTCTGGAGAGGCAACACTGAAAACGCTCACTGTAGTACTCCAGTTGTAGGTCGTGATCTTGCTGGTCGGGTACCAGGTCTCCAGCAGTACTGATACCCGTCTCAATTGACCGGTCCGATGCGCATGCTGTCTCAGCGGGACTGGTCAGTCGAGGGGCCGATGGCGCTGTCCGCGCCGTAGAAGCGGCCCTTGTCGCACAGGGCATCGATCTCGGCGTTGTCCTCCTCACTCAGTTGTGCATCCAGTGCCACGCTGATGACGCGTCGGGCACGGGCCAATCGCCGAGCGACATCCCAGTCGGCGATGAACTTGCCGACGGTGAACTCGTCGGCGGTTCCGGATGCCTGGCGGGATCCGAGTCGGTCGAGGGAAACGACGAACTCGTTCAGGTCCTGCAGTACTGCGACGACCTCATTGAGGGGCATGCGGATCTCGCGGGAGCACATGTCCATCAGCCGATTCAACTCCAGAGCTGGCACTCGGGCCCAGATCCTGATCGTGTCGGTCGGGTCCGGCCCGGGAACGGGTACAGCCACCGGTGATCATCGGTGTGTGAAGGCAGGAGATCAGACGATGGCCGCAGGTCAGAGCATAGATCCTGCCCACTGGCAGGAAGCGTTCTAGGTCCTGATGGGCCGTATCGCGGGACGGTTCGTCCGGATGGAGCCCCGGCGCCGGGCACGGGCGTTCGTGCTCGGATTGCTTTCGGACCTGCCGCGCAACAACTGCTGGACACTCGCCGAGCAGGCAGGGGACGCGAACCCGTACGGTCTGCAACACCTGCTGTCGAGGGCCAGGTGGGATACCGACGGGGTACGCGATGACATCCGCGGCTTCGTCGTCGAGCACCTGTACCACGAGGATGCGGTACTGGTCGTGGATGCAACCGGCGACCTGAAGAAGGGTACGGGGACGGTGGGGGTACAGCGCCAGTACACCGGCACTGCCGGGCACATCGCGAACTCCCAGGTCGCCGCCTCCCTTGCCTACTCGACTCCACTCGGACACGCGGCGATGGACCGGGAGCTGTATGTCCCGCGTTCGTGGACCGAGGACACGGCCCGCTGCTTCGAGCGAACGGCAGACGTTTGCCGAGCAGATGCCGGGGCTGCCCCGGAGGCACAGCAGATGGACCGGCGGTTGCGTTCGGCTCTCGCCGCGATCGGTCTCGCCCTTGCCGACTGGCTGGTGCCCGGCCGGCTCCAATCGGGGAAGTCCGCGGGCATCGCCCGCCAGGAGATCCCGCCCGCGACCAGGTAGCGGATCGCGTCCAGCATCCGGCGGTGGCAGTAGCCCTCGGGCTGTTCGCCCCGCCCCTGGAGCCATGCCGGCACCGGCAGCAACGGCCGGATGGCCGCCCACTCCGCATCCGTCATGTCCGACGGATTCCGGCGCACCCGATCGGGGTGATCTGCCGCGTTGCCGTACCGGTGCGCGAGACAATCGCACGACACGGCAGGCGAGTTGAAGCGGACGGGATCGGGCGCGTACAACAACGACAACAGGGCCTCCGGGAACCGCTCGGAACGGGGTCGCACCCCCGAGCTACCAGGAGGCCCTGCCTCCATGCACCTACCGGCGGAGGTTCACTCAACCAAGACCCTGTTCGACCCACACGTTCCAAGGCCGGTTGAGACGGCTTCTGACAACCACCCAGGGGGTTTGAAATGGCTGTTCCATGGGAGCTCTTGATATCCACCGTAGGCGGTGTCGCCGCCACCATCGTGGGCGTCGTTGCAGGCGGGGCCGTTGGGCGGCGCAGCGAGAATCGAAAGTGGCTTCAGGAGACACAGACGTCCGCCTACGAGAGGTTCCTGCAGGCTTTCGGCGCCGTCGAGATGGAGCTGCGTGAGGCGTTCCTCGAACGGCGCAGACCTGCAGTCGCATGGGGACCGTTCAATGCCTCGATCCAGTCGCTGAGCTTGGTGGCGAATCCCGAGGCGGCCGCAGCAGCTCTCCAGCTCTGCGATGTCATCGAGGATTTCACCATCCTCTTCCACGATCGTCAGCCAGCGGATCTTGAGGAGCTCCGACCGATCCACACCGCCTTGGACCAGGGGCACTTGAAGTTCGTCAATGCGGCCCGACGCTCACTCCATCCCTCGCAGGAACGTCTCACCCAGACACTCGGCGGTCCGTCGCCCTGGCGTGGCGTCGCCTTCGTGGACCAAGGCGACGGCGCCGGCGAGGCTGAATAGCACAATGAGTCTCTTCATCGGTGGTTCTCCAGGGTGAGGACGGCCTTGCTCACCGCCGGAAGATCACTCAACCAGCACCCCTGTTCGACCTGCACGTTCCAAGATCGGTTGAGAGACGGCTTCTCAGCTGTTCTGGTCGCCGCAGATCACGAACACGGCTTGGGGCCGGACCATTTGAGAAGGGACAGTTTCCACTTCGGAGCCGACCCCCTCCTCGGTGACGCGTTCCCGACCGCCCGGTACGTGTACGACATCAGCGAAGCGTGCGGGATCAAGTTCCCCACCAAACTAATCGGCTGCCGACGCGATTCCGACGGGCATCCCCTCCACGAACACCTTATAGTCCGTATCGATCTCCGTGATGTGTACTTCTTCTTACGGCCAGGGGTCCTTACAGGCAGGAGCCACTGCTCGCAGAGGACCTCGCACGTTCCGGATATCTTCCTGTCGCTCGAAGGGTGTTGCCTCCATGAGTACCCTGCCGTCGTCGCTCGCCGCCAATTTCGAGGTGCGGCACCTATCAGTTCCGCTCCACCAGCCGTACAACCAGGCGCGTGCCCATTTCAATGAACTCGTGCCCGTCCTCGACCAAGCTCGCTTCGAGCAACTCAAATCCGGGGAAGCAGTCGTCGAACAGGTACGGATCAACGCGCCGCACCACTTCATGCGGTACTGGGAGGGCGACGTCACGGCCGCGATGACGGGGTCCGGCTCCGCCTGGAAGTGCACCTCCTATCTCATGGGGAATCACGTGATCGCCGAGCGCATGTACCGCCGCGATCCGGTGGCGATGCTCTATGCACCGCTGCGGGTCGTGATCCATGAGGACCGAACGGGCAGCGCACGCTTCGAACTCGACCAGCCCAGCACCCTGTTCGCGTCACGGAGGGACCCCGAGATCACCGGGGTGGGTCCTGAACTGGACGGCTACGTCGCGGCGTTGCTGACTGCCCTCGGTGCCGGCGTCCCTGCAGAACTCGAATCTTGAGGCGGCTCTCTCTGGCGGCCTGATGGTCTCTTGGCGATGCAGGTCGAACCTGCCGGCAGGTTCGTGGCATGAGTGACAGCTTCTCGGTGAGTCACGCTCTGGCTCGCCCTGGCGCAAGATCAACGGCTTCCCCGTCGCCTCCGGTTCTACAGCACTGACGGCGCAAAGGCCGCAGCTGGTCTCTGGCAGTACTGGAGCTGGAGCTGGCGCTGGCCCCAGATCAGGCAGTTCCGTCCCCGGGACGCTGCGTCGTGGTGCCCGAGCTCAAGCGCTCCCATGAACACCCCAGCCGGGCATTCGAATCGAACGGGCGGGGCGACGGCACCGAACGCGGGAGTGCGCGATGACGATCGGCAGGCTGTCCAGATGCCGGCCACTCGCGCAGCGGGCCGGAGCTGCGACGACGTGAACGCGGACTACGGCTGGGCGAGCCGGGCCCCCCACCGTGCCGCGCATGTTGCCTCGGCCGGTGACCTCGCTGACGCAGACACCGACGTGTCACCAGTCGGCTGAGACTCCTCCCTCATCTCGGCATTGAAGCGCCGCCTACGATGGGCGCGGTCATCCCGCCGCACCCTTGTGGCTACCTCGGCCGGCGGATGGAGACCGCCTCTGCGCTGTTGATAGCCACCTACCGCGACGATGAGATCGGCAAGGCACACCCGCTGCGGGTGATGCTGGGAGACCTGGCGGGCTGCCCGGTGGTGCACCGATGCGAGGTCGCCCCGCTGAGCCTGGCCGGCGTGGCTGCTCTGGCGACGGGCCGCCCGGTGGATGCCGAGGAACTGCATCGCGTCACTGGCGGCAACTCGTTCTTCGTGAACTGAGGCGTTGACGGCACCGGCCGGGGGCCTCCCGGCCACGGTCCGCGAGGCCGTACTCGGCCGGCTGGCCCGGCTGGCCCGGCTGTCGGCCCCGGCGCGGAAGGCGGTTGAGGCGGTGGCGGTGATCGGCCCGCCCGCGCCCCTGCGGCTGGTCGGCGCCGTGATGCCGAAGGCGGATGCCGCGCTTGAGGAGGCCGTAGCAGGGGACATGCTGCACGCCGACGGGTCGGCGATTGCCTTCCGGCACGAGCTGGCACGCCTGGCCGTGCTGGACACCGTGCCGGGCCCACCGGCTACTGCGCCCCCGGGCGCCCCTCACAGGATGTGAGCGCGTTTCAGAGGTGGTCGGTGTCCCGCCTGGCCCGGCACACCAAGAGGATGCTCACGGACCGAGGAGACCGGGCCCGGCACACCGGTGTCAGCAAGGAGGACTCGGTCAGGTGCAGCAGTTCAAGGCTGCGGCAATCCAGTGGCGGAACGAAGCTCTTCACGGGCCCCGCCGCAGCGGCGGACCTTGCGCTGGACGCCCTTGGAGTCCGCCGGGCGGCGGCCGGCCAGGTCCAGGTCCTCGATGTTGATGTCCAGGACCGGCTCGGAGCAGGCGCAGGTCTCGTGGGGCATCTGCCACACCGTCATCTCCCGCAGGCGGACATCACGGCGAGCGATCAGCCGGTCGATCGCCATCTTCGAACACACCGGGGTATCCGAGTCCGACGCCGCCAGCCGCTTCGCCCACATCCGCACGCTCGCATCGGCAACAGGGCTGCCGTGCAGGCTTTGGCGGGCGGCGGAGATGGCACGGTCAGAAGCCGGGGGCGGAGCCGGCGAAGAACCACAAGGCGGCTGTGTACCACATGAGTGCGATGGCAGCGACCAGGGCACCGCCAGCGGCCGGGAGCGCCCACCCAGGCAGTTGGCGGCTACGTACCACCAGCACCTTGGCGACGAACACGCCGTACAGGACGCAGCCCGTGATGGAGTGCACCGCCTTTCGGCTGTTCGTGAGATCAACTCCGTAGGCATTGATGCACTGGTAGGCGATGGGCAGCGACAGCAGAAAGGCAAGGAGGCCGATGATCCGGTGTGCCGGGTGCACGCGGTGCGGCGCGGCCCCCGCTCCCGGCAGGCGCCGGTACATCCACAGCCCGAGCAGCAGTTGGACGACCGCGAGGGCCATCATAGCGCTGCCCAGGCGCGCCTTGAGATCGATGACGCGGACGCCGTGCAGCCCGAACAGGCCACTGGTGTAGTCGGGTGTGTGCATGCGGCCGAACGCATACACCCCCACCGCGACCGCGACCGGCAACAGAACAGCCAGAAGGCCCGCCACCGTTCGTGTGGGACGCCGCATCCGCGCGCCCGTGTGTCCAGTCATCAGTCCCCAATCGATCCGGTTCGACCTTGCTGCCCGATGCGTCTGCGACGTGCCACTGTGGCGCCGGGCGCTCTGATCTTTTCGCCGTTGGCGCCACTGGCCGACGTGTCACCCGCGAAGCGGTGCAGGCGGTGCCCGGTGAAGGTCACTTGAGGGGTGCCGTTGGAGCATTTCGAGGTGCCGATCGCCTCGCTCCTGGCAAACGGGGCCGCTTGGGGCGTGCCGGAGGTGAGCGGCGGCCAGGCGAACGCGCATGCTCCGCCGCCGGTCGGCGCAGTCGACTGGGCGGCCTCGGGGAGGCAGTGCGTCCGCCCCTTGGCGTTGTCCAGGATGAGGCCGAGCTTGCTGAGGTGCACCGTGGCCGTGCCAGTGGCGACCGCCGCGCTGCTGCCGCGGGCGGTCGAGCGGATGCATACGGCGACGCCCGCCGGCAGCGCTCCGGATCCGGGCCTGGCGCAGAAGGACGAGATCCTCCGACTGGGGCAGCCGCTTGCAGCAGCAAGCGGCACGGCGGAAGCCGCCGGCACTGTCGCCGCGGCCATTCCTTTCATGAGTTCTCCATGACGTCGGACGGCGCATCCAGACGGCCGCGGGAAACGACCCCGGCGGACCCCTTCTCCCAGTGGGCTCCGGGTGCAGGGGTCCTGTCCATTCCAAATGGTCCGCTTGAGCAGTCGCTGCTCCATTGGTGAGCTCCCTGTTCACCTGACTTCGGCTCGCCGGGGTGACATCGAGCCGTCGAGGGCTTGGGCCTGTTGCGAAAGGACGAGACACCGCGCGAACGGCACATGCTGGACGGGGCCGTCTTCGAGGGCGACCGCACGGTCTGGCCGGAGGAGTAGACGACGTGGACGGCAGGCTCCCTGCGGCTCGCGGTCTCGGCCCTCGGCGGCGAAGAACCGACGGTCACCGTCCTCGGCGGCACCCACCTGCCCCGGGTCCTGGGGTACCCGTGCGCGGGAATCTCCGCGTAGTACTTGTAGGCCGGGGTGCCCTTCTGAACGGGAGGGCGCCCGGTGGGATGGTCCGGGAGCCCGTTGCCCCTGAAGCGCCTCTCGGTCGCGGTCGTCGTCACCTTCAGGTCCTTGTGCCAGTTCATGGTCCCCGACACGAACGGGCGCTTGAGTACGTCGATCACACCGTGCGCGTCGATCCACGGGCGGTCGGGCCGGGTGAGGCTCTCCCTTTGCAGGCGAAGAGGGTGTCGCGCGGGTGAGGCGATCGACGTGCCGGTAGGGGGTGTGTGCAGGTGGGTGATGAGGGTGCCGTCTCCCCCGCCTCGTACGCCCTCGGCCGCCCGCGCGGGGTGAGGCGCGACCATCGCCGCGGCCCCGGAGTCGGCCGGGGCCATGGCCGGCCCCAGCAACGCGCTGGAGGCGCCGGCCGCCACGGCAACGGATCTGCGTACGCCGTACATGAACGCTCCCCATCTCGGCAAGGAACAGACGAAGGAACAGGCGGACGGCGAGCCAGCGGTCCCGGCCCAGTTCCCGCCACCCGCATCACCTCACCACGCCCTACCACCGATGCCCCACCGACACGTACGCGCGTTCGAGTGAGCCCACGTCCGGTGCAGGTCGCGCCGCCGCCCGCCACTCTCACAAAGCCGCTTCGAGCGCTGACACACCGCAGTGCCCCCCTCGAAGCTGCTCGGGCCTCGTGTCTGCCGCGCCTCTGCCTCAGACCGCCGCACTGCAGGACGGACGCCTGGGGCAGAACCCATCCTCGCGCCCGGGCCCTATATATGACGGAGTGTTAGCCTGTGGACACGGGTGGGGTCGCTGTCGCAGGGGGGATACAGCAGTGGTGGAGTCGTCCGTGTTGATCCGCCAGTTCTTGCCGAGCCGTCCGTGCTGAACGGCGACGCGCAGTCGTGGGAGTTGACCTCCGACGCGGGCGCTACCGAGGAACGCTGACACGCCGATGCCGGACCTGGAGAGGGACCGAGTCGCCGAAGTCGCCGTCATGTGTCCTGACGGCACCCGGTTGCGGGGGTCTGGCTATCTGGTGGCGACCGGCCTGGTACTCACGGCCGCGCACGTGGTCAGGACCGCGGAGACGGTCACCGTCCGCTTCAACCCGGACCGGGCCGACGAGTGGAGTGCTCCGGCACGGGCGGGCTGGTTCGGCCCGGACCGGACTGATGCCGCCCTGCTGGAACTCGATTCCGCGGCGGGCCCGTTCTCCCGGCAGGTGGATACGGTCCGCTTCGGCGCGCCGGGAAACGACAACGCCGTACTGACCTGCAGCGCGCTGGGCTTCCCGCTGTTCAAGATGCGACGGCGCCCCGACGGGTCGCTCGCCCGGGACGCCTGTCACGCGTGGGGGCATCTTCCCGTGCTGTCCAACTTCCGCAGCGACACTCTGGAGTTCAGGGTTCCGCCTCCCGAGGCCACCGCGCAGGGATCGCCCTGGGAGGGCATGTCCGGGGCGGCTGTGTGGGCCGAAGGCCGGGTCATCGGGATCGTCGTGGAGCACCACCACACAGAGGGACCCGGGACCCTCACGGTCAGCCGCGCCGACCGCTGGACCGGGACGTCCGACGGCGCCGGCGTCGAACTGCTGCGGCGGGCCGGGCTCGACATCCCTCCGCAGCGGATCGGGCCCGCGGCCGGAGACATCCGGGTGGCCGAGGGCTACCGGGCGCAGGCCCGCTCCATCGCCCCACCGGAACTCCTCGGCCGCCAGGAGGAATGCGACACGGTGCTCCGATTCTGCGCGGGCCCGTCCGGCTATCAGTGGTGGCAGGCGCCGCCCTGGCACGGCAAGACCGCGTTCACCGCCTGGCTGGCCGCGCATCCCCCCGCCGGGGTGGCCGTGGCCTCGTTCTTCGTGACACGGCGCAATGCGACCCAGTGCGACAGCGACGCCTTCGCACAGGCCATGGCCGCCCAACTGGCGGCTCTGGCCGGGGAGCCCATCGTGCACGGAGCCGCACCCGACGTACACCTCCGGGAGTGGCTCCGACTGCTCGAAGCCGCCGCCGGCCGACAACGGCAGCGCGGGCCGCTGCTGGTCGTCGTGGACGGCCTGGACGAGGATGTGTCGCAGGCCGCGTCCCCGCCCCGGCCCAGCATCGCGTCACTGTTGCCCCGTCACCTCCCGGACGGCGTTTCCGTCCTCGTCACCAGCCGCCCACTGCCGGGACTGCCTGCGGATCTTCCGGGTGACCACCCGCTGCGGGACTGCGAACCACTCGTGCTCACTGCCTCGCCGAACGCCACACGCCTGCGCTACGAGGCGGAGTACGAGCTCAAGGGGCTGGTCTGTGAGGACTCGCCCGAGCGACAGGTCATCGGACTGCTCGCCGCAGCGGGAGAGGGGCTGAGCCGTGACGAACTGGGCGCGCTGACCGGCATGCCGCTCAGCAGCATCGACGCGCTGACCGGCGGTACTCTCGGCCGCAGTCTGGCCGAGCGCAGGTTTCCCGTCTTCCACGACTTCAGCGACCGGGCCCGCACCGCGCTCGTCTTCGCGCACGACACCCTGCCGGCCACCGCACTGCGGCTGCTCGGTGACGAACTGTCCTCGTTCCAGGATCGCGTTCACCGCTGGGCCGACACCTTCCGGGAGCGGGGCTGGCCGACGGACACCCCCCACTTCCTGCTCACCGGCTACGGACGCATGGTCGTGACGTCGGGAGACCAGGGGCGCATCGCACACGTGATCGCCGACCCCGCACGCCACGACCGGATGGCGTCCCGGCTGCTCGGCGACGGCCCCGCACTGGCGGAACTGCAAGCCGCCCGAGGCGCGGTCGCACAGGGCGACACCGACGACGGGCTGCGGTCCGCCGTCCTGCTGGCCGCGGCACACGCCCGGGTGACGGCACGTCATACGGTCGACGTGGAGGACGGCGGGCTGGCGCTGCTGCGGGCTCGGCTCGGGCAGACCGAGCGGGCGCAGGCACTTGTGGAGGCGATACCCGAGGACGGCGCGAGGTGCTTCGCCCTGATCCGTCTGGCCGACCTGCTCGCCGAGTCCGAACCACGACGTGCGCTCGTCCTGGCGGAGAAGGCAGCGGCGCTCGTGCACGGTGCACCACCATCCTCGTACCGGTCGGTTCCCGCCTTCGCCGCCGTACGCGCCGGCGGCGTTCTGATGCGGCTGGGCAGCCCTGAAGGCCCACCGGTCGTGCACGCGGCGCTTGCCATGGTCGCCGCGGAACACACCTCCCGCCCGTGGGAGCCGAAGACAAGCTCCGACGACTCTCGCAGTTCTAAGCGGTCCCGGAGCTCCGTGCGCTCCCGTTGGACGGACGAGATTCTCGTCTCGGCCGCCGAATCCTTCGGCGCCGCCGGCGATCTGGACGGCGTACGGGCCGTCTGGTCCGCCGCCGGTCACCCGGGCTGTCAGCAGGCGATCTGGCGTCACGCCCTCACTGCCTACGCGCGGCACGGCCATCGCTTCGCACTGGACCGTCTGCCGGACGCCGCCTCGGACCATACGCCCGACGCACCCGATTGGACGGCCACCGCACGCGCCGCATGGCCCACCGCTCTTGCCGCGGCCGGCGCCGAAGCGGAGGCCTGGCATGCGGTGGACGGGGTTTCACCGGGGAACCGTGATCCGGCGCTCGGTGCGCTGAGCGAGGCCTTCGGCGAGGCCGGAGATCTCGCCCAGGCCCTGCGCGCCGCGCGCTCTGTCACCGGACCCGGGGCCCGACGGCGGGCGTTGCTGGACCTTGCGGTGCGTGCACCGGACGCGCGGGAGGGGCTGCGCCTGATCGAAGAGGCCTGCCCGCACGGCCACGACGCCGGCACGGCCCCTGCCGACTGGCCGTGTGGCGGGGCGTGCGGAGCCATGCGCCTACGGGCGCTGGGCACCCTGGACCGGTGGGAGGAGGCGCTCGCGCTGGCCACCCTGCCGCATCCCGCGCCGTTCCGCCGGGAGGTACGCCGTCAGGCCCTCACCGTGCTGGCCCTGCGCGGAGACTGGCAAGAGGCCCTGGAGCTGCTGGCACGCTATCGGAGCGAGGACGAGCCGGACGGCTGGATCGGCGCTGCGGTCTCCATGGTGTACGCAGGCTCCCACGCCGGTCGGCCCGAGGCCACAGAACTGGCGGAGGAGCTGCTGGCCGCGCCACCGGAACCGCTGAGCGGCACAGAAATGGCCCGGCTGGAATCACTGGCTCTCCCCGTGCTCGCAGGAGCCGGTCGCTGGCAGGCACTGGCGGCCTACTGTTCCACCTGGACGGAATCACTGCGGCACCTGGCCCTCGACGGCGCCGGCATCGCCGAGGCCGTCGCCGAGCTGCTGGCCCGGCAGCCGGCACGGAGGACGGAGGCACTGAGCGCGCTCCGCCCTGTCTTCGGAGCCGACGTATGGTGCTCGGCCCTGGCACAGGCCTGCGCCCGGCAGGGCCAGTGGCGCACGGCCGCGTCGATCGCCAGAAACATCGCAGAACCCCTTGCCCGGCGCACGGCACTGACCCGAGTGGCCGACACCCTCGTCGAACGGGAACCCCGGTACGCGGCCCTCCTGGCGGACGAGGCCGAGCGTACGCCGCCGATCGCGCACCCCGGCCGGTACGAGGCCGGCGTCGGCACGGAGCGGGCCCTGATCGACTTCGCCGAAGCGCTGGCACCCTGTCGGCCGGACGATGCGGCACAAGCGGCGCACGCCGCCCGGGCCCTCGCGGACGCGGACGAGACACTGGGGCGCTGTGCGGTGGTGCTGGCCCGCGCGGGCGACGGCGCGGCCGCCGATGCCATGCTGAAGCAGCTCGACGACCGTCGTTGGCGGTGCCGGACCTGGGTGGCGCTGACCGCCGCCGCCGTGGCGGCGGGGCAGCAGGACGAGGTCCGGCGCCTGGCGACAGCCGTACTCGCATCACAGGACACGACCGCGGTCCCCGAGTGCCTGGCCCTCGTCGCGACGGCAGGCCTCCACAGTCCCGACGTGGCCGACGAGCTACGGCAGCAGGCCGTGGGCTGGGCCGCCACGCGGCTCGGCGCGCTGGACACGGTGGAGTCCCTCACCGCGGTACTGCGGCACTGCCCGGCCACGGACCGGGCAACCGTCTCCGCAGCGGTCCGCGGCATGGCCGGCCTGCTCGACTCCGGGCTGGCGCCCGCCCGTGTGCTCCCGCTCGCCACGCGTGCGGCCGTGGCGTTGGAGCACCTGGATCAGGAGGCGTCCGCCCGCTTCGCCGCCGTGGCACTGGAAGCTGCGGCAGCCCTCGACCCGGTGAGGCCCGGCGAGGCCCCGGCTTCGGCCGTCGCCGACGCCACCGCCCTGCTGTGCCGCGTCGGCGATCTGTCGAGCGCGCTGACAGCACCCGAGTCCCGGGTTCCGCACGATCGCGGCGACGTCCTGCCGGTGCTGCTCGCCGGAGCCGCCGCGGGCGCGGTCACCGCACTCCCCGACTGGGCGGCGGCTCAAGCCGATGCGGCGGCCGCCCTGTTGGGGGACTATCGAGGCCCGCTCGGCGCCCATCCGGCCCTGGGCCGCCAGGAGTTCATCCGCACGGATCCCGTTCTCGACAGCCTGACCGTGACCGCGAGGGCGCTCGCCGCACTGGACGACCGGCCCGGCGCCCAGGCCCTTCTGGAACAGGTGCCCAGCCCCTGGCAGCGTGACGTCGCATGGGCCCGGCTCGCAAGCGGATTGGCGGCCGACGCCGACCGGCTTGACGCGGACCCTCTGACCCGTCAGGCCGCCGAGTGGGCGCTGCGGCAGGCGCTGGCCGGCGAGCGGTGGACGACGGTGCTGCCCCTGGTGGCGGCCCGTCGTCCCGACGCGGTCGCCGAGGCCTGTGCGCTGCTGCGGAGAAGCGACCGAGTGCCCCGCCCGAGGTGACGGGCGCAGCAGTTTCGGCCGAAGGTCCTGTCCCCCGGCGCCGTCCGACCGTCGCCCTCGCACACCGACCGGCGGCGCCCTGGGGCGGTTCACCCTGTGGGGCCGTCGTCCTGATCCAGGAGTTCGCCATCGGGTGCATAAACGAAGATGTGAACCAACCAGCCGGAGTACTGAGCATTGCGAACGGCGAAGACGTTCCAGTGCGACTCGTTGTCCCGAGCGATGAGACCGGTTGAGATCTGCCCGCTGAGGCCAGTGTTTGTGTCGCTCCGGCCGTTGCTGCCCGGATAGTAGGAGGACCACTTGATGAGGCACTCCTGGCCTCGCAACCCTCTGATGGCGACGTCGACCTCGATGTCCGAGTAGGCAGGGTTCCCGGCGTTCCTCCCCCTGTTCAGGATGCGGGTGATATCCGCGGACACTCTCGGGGACGAGGACGCACCGTCGTCGGGCGCCGACGTCTCCGCGGGCATCGTCTCCGTCACCGTGGATGCCGGAACCGGGTCCGGCGTGTCCGGGCTGCAGCCGTGCACCTGATAGACCAGCCCGGTGACCACGGACACCATGACGGAACCGAACACATAGCGGAGTGTCCCGCCCCCGTGGGGACCCCCGCTGTTGCCCTGCTGCCCGCTCTGCTGCGCCCCGTCTGTCATCAACTACCCCAGATTTGACGGTACTTCAGCTTGGTGCATGGTTCAAAGCTATCTGAGGTGGAGGGAGTGATTCACGCGGCTGGAGGAGTTCCACGGAGGTCTTCGGCGCCCTCGGCACGCACGCGCAGGTCCAGCGTGCTCGGCAGCACTTGCGTGAGCAGATCGCGAAGCTCCCCTCATTCCACCCTCCGTCCCGTGTACGGTCGGTACGGCCCCCGAGCCCTTCACCCTGCTGCCCGCCGGTGCCCTCGATCGCGTCGGGATCGTCCGGGGCAAGCGGCCTTCGTTCCCGATCCGGGTATCGACAACGGTGCTGAGCACGCCACACCGGCGTCACACACGCGGGCCCACGACCACTGACCTCGTGACGCAAGAGTCATCCCGACGTGGTCACTCCTTTCGGACCACCAACCGACGGCCGGTCGCCTCATCGATCACGGTCCTCGATCCGAGGACCGTGTGCAGAGTCGCGCGTGCCGCGCCGATGCGGGCGTCAGCCGGGCAAGCGACGTCCGGTCCCGACCGGGAGATGACCCGCACGGTGAGGAAGACTGCCTTGGAGGTCTCGGACACCCGAAGGCGAGGAGGGCCGTCGCACCCACCCGACTCCGCCATGACGGTGAGGGTGCGATCGTCGCCGCTCACCGTGACCGGTCGAGTGATCGCCTCGTTCCTCGTGACGGTTTTCGACCCGGCGGCTCCCGATCCCGCACATCCCGTCAGCACGGCCAAGGCCGCAACGGTCACTGCCACAACACGACGTTCAAGTATGTGAGTCTTCACAATAGACCGACGCCGGTAGGCGCTAATTCGTTCGCGTGGGAGCGTGCAGCGTGGCGGTGGATGCTCGCGACGCTGGGGCCTGGCCCCTGCGTTTGCCGGTGGAGATGATCAGGTCGGGCTGGATCTGCTCGATCTGATCGACCGACTCGCCGTTCGCATGTCGATCTTCTATGCATTGATGAACTCGGCTACATGGAACTCGATCGGCGCGGCGCCGAGGTGCTGTTCCAGGTCCTGACCGAACTCAAGGAGAAGAACGGCGTCGCCATCGCCTCCAACGAGTCGTTCTCCGGCTGGACGAAGACCTTCACCGATCCCCGGCTCTGCGCAGCCATTGTCGAGCGGCTCACCTTCAATGGCGCAATCATCCAGACCGGCACCGAGTCATACCGTGTCACCCACAGCAAGGCGCTGGCCGAGTAGGCCGCGGCCAGCTGATATCCGGACAGGCTCCAGGCATGCGGCCCCAACAGCCGGTCCACCAGAGAAGCGGCAGCCCAGGCTTCAACGCCCCCCCCGTGCCGGCTTTCAGTCCTTCAACAGCTCATCGCGCACCGGCATCCAGTCCAGGGCGGACCGGATGCCGTCCTCCAGGGACAGCTTCGGTGTCCACCCCAGCAGCTCGGCCGCCCGGTCGCTCTTCGTGTAGCTCCCGGCGACGTCACCGGGCCGCCGATCGGTGTCGATGGCGACCAGGGGCGTGCTGACGACGTTGTTGAACGCGGCGCACAGCTCCCGAACCGTGGTTCCCGAACCGGAGCCCAGGTTGATCGCGATCGAGCGCTTGGGCCCCACGAGGATGGAGTCGAAACGCTCGATCGCCGCGATGTGCGCCGCGGCAAGGTCCCAGACGTGCACGTAGTCCCGGATGCCCGAGCCATCGCGTGTCGGGTAGTCCGTCCCCGTGACCGGGAACGGACGGCCTTCCTCGTGTGCCTGGATGAGCACGCCCAGGGCATGACTGGGCTGCTTGAGCTGGAGCCCAGTACGCAGCTCTGGGTCGGCCCCGACCGGGTTGAAGTAACGCAGAGACAACACACGCGGCCCCGCCACGCAACCGATGCACCTCCCCTTCCCGGTCGTATGTCAGCGGCGCCGAAGGAAGACGAACAATACGCCGGGGCCATCCGCCGACGGGGAGAAAGCGCCGACCGCATGCAGGGAAAGGAAGGGCGGTTGCTGTCCGTGCGGCAACGGCGCCGGATGCCCTGTGCTCATCGGCACCGACACGGACGCACCGGCCGCGGTGTCGTCGCCCTGGGCGATGCCGTACGCCTGACCGTCGTCGTCAACCGCCAGCATCTGGATCTGACGACTGGTGCCGCTACTCGCAAAGCAGTAGCCCTTGCCCGATGTGAGGTCGAACGCGAGCGGTCCGGCCAGCAGGTATCGGCCGTTCATCGACAAGGCGCTGGGGGTGTCCCATTCCGACAGATCGGTTGCTGAGCACCTGGTCGAAGCCTCGACCTTGCCCGTCTCGGCGTTGTGCACGGCCCATATGTCGTCCCCGTTGTCCGCAGCGGTCCATGAAGCGATGAGATGGCCGGAGACGGCGAAGTGGGCCGTGCTCTTGTACTGCGCATAGTCGTGCGTCTCGGCACCGGGCGGAACGACTCTGCTCGAATTCCAGACACCAGGCACACCGAACCCGCCGACAGAGTTGGCCAACACCGGACCGTGCGGTGTAAGCGCCTTGACCTCACTGGTGACGCAGCCGATCGCTCCGCACGTGGGCTCGCCGAGTTTTGTGGTGCTGGGGTAGTGCTTCAACTGCCCGGTCCTCATGTCCACGGAGACGGACTCGTCTCCGTTGTCCGCGCTGATCAGCAGCCCCGCTCCCCCGTCACGCGCCCGCGCCACGCCCGAGTATTCGCCGATCGGCACCTTTACCACGTGAGCGGGGGCAGCAGTGGCACCGGAAGTGCCGACGGGGTAGATGTCGACCTCGACCACTTGCTGGGGCTTGTTGAGCGCGTCGCCGCTGTCCGTGCCCTGCGCCCAGACCGCCAAGTACTCCCGGCCGTCCTGTCTGACGGCCTCCACCCCTGGGGTCTCCTCGATGGCTTTGCCCGTGATCTCCTGCGACTTCGGCGGCTGCCAGGGCTTGCTACCGAACCGCAGCGCACCAGTTGCCTCGTCGCGGGCCTCCAGGATGTACGAACGCCCCTGCTTCTTGAGGAGAGCGACGACCCCGGCCCCGGGCGCCGCGGCATAGGGCCGGCCTGTGGCATCCTCCGGGACCCACGGCAGAGCCTCCTGCCAGCCCTTGGTGCTGTCGAACGCCCGCGGGACCGGCACGTTCACCTTCAACGCCTGCTGACCTTCGCCGGGGCTCGTCGCCTTCGGGCCCACACCCTTGCCTCCGCCGCCGCCCCCGCTCGCGGCGCAGGCCGTCAGCGCCAGCATCCCCGCCAGCCCTGCCACAGCCAACGATGCCCTTGTACGTCTCACTGACGATCAGCCTCTCAGTCACACGGCAGGCCTGGTCGATCGACTGTTGCCCCCGTAAAGCCCATACGACGTCGAGACTTTACCGATGTCCTTGATCCCATGAACACATGTCCGTGGGGGGCGAGTGTGCATTGCCCTCACCAGTGCCGGACACTGCGCCTGCCGCTCCCTCGCCCAGCACTTCACCGCTCCGCCGCCGAACGCCCCTTCGCCACAGCCGTTGTGGACGAGGCCAACGGCACCGGACCAGGTACCTGACCTTGACTGCACCACAGGGGACTTGTCCCCGGCGTCGGGCCACCGGGGCCAAGCCCTCAAGGGCTCCTCCGACAGTGCCAGTCGACGCCGGGGGGGGCGACCGGGTTGACCGGTGGCTGAAGGTCTCGGCCGGCGGGGTCATGGGCGGAGTGGTCCTGCAGGCCGCCCAGTTGGGGAAGAGGACCAGTTCGGGGTGGTGGGTTCGGCGGTCTTCTTTGAGATCGCGGGGCGATTCGCAACGGGCCAGCCCGGCCCGTAGAACGTTCAGGGCACCCACGGTGTCAGCGTGCACGTTGTGGCCGCACGAGAGGCCGTGGAACTTCTCCTGTGTGGGCCCGTTGTCCTCGGCGGTGTGGCCGAAGCGGGGCACCGGCGTGAGGGGTCACGGGGGTTGACAGCCATCACTTCCCGCCCGGCCCATGCTGCCTTGGCGGTGAGGATCTGGAGGAACACCCCTCCATCCAGCGTCAGCGATCGAATGTTGAGCCCAGCCTTGGCGGTGGCACCGTCTTCCTCGCCGATGCGGCACGACCGGATACGAGGTGCCTGGCATGACGGACTGCACACGCCTCCCGGAACCCCACGCCTCCTCCCTCCTGGGGGGAAGCGGTCCTGGTTCCCCTGAACGCCGTGCGGACATCTCACGCCCCCAGGAGGCCCGCGCCTTCCGCGAAGCCGTCCCTCACTTCAGTCAGGGCAATGCCCCGCCCTGTACGTCGCCCGCGCCCTGGCCGCGATCCACGGCGCCGTCCCCGCCGGCACCGAGCCGACGGCGGCGCCGTGGTCCGCCAAGCCGTCCGCACCGCCCCGCCTCCACCGCGTCGGTCGGGCCACACGGCGTGACGGGAGCCGGCCGCCCCCTGGCGCGTGTCGCGCGGGACGACGGCGCCCGTCGGCGCGATGCCGCCTTGGCCGTCGCAGGCTTCGCCGAGAGTCACCGCGGCCGATCAGAGTGACCGCTTCGCAACCGCCGGGATGCCCAAGCAGTGCGGGTGGCATCGGACGGCCGTCGCCGATGCCGGTCGGACTCGCTCGCAGCGACGTGTCCGACTGTCCCGCCGTCCGGCTGCCCCGCAGTCCCGCAGTCCCGCAGTCCCGCAGTCCCGCAGTCCCGCAGTCCCGCAGTCCGACTGTTCGGCTGTTCGGCTGTTCGGCTGTTCGGCTGTTCGGCTGTTCGGCTGTTCGGCCGAAGCAACAAGGTGACGTGCCGGGTGTCGCGCGCGGGGAAGGCTTCGGCCTGTGATCATGCGGCTCTGGCTGCAGGTGATCGACGAGGAGTTCCAGCCCGCGGGATGTATGGACCCGCCGAGCGGCGCTCGCCCTAACGCGTTGTAGGTGATGTGGTGAACTGGTTGACCTCGCTGCCGGCCCTGGTGCTGGTCGTGAGCTGGCTCCTGCTCGCTTTGCTGGTCGCGGCCCTGGCGCGGGTCGGGGTCCGGGCGCTGGTACCGGCCGGGGAACAGGAGCGGGTACCGCAGATCGCCATGCCCTTGATGCCCACACTCGGCGCAGCCTTCGCGATCTTTGCGGCCCTCTCGCTGGCCAGCGAGGCCGGCTATCTGCGCGCTGCGGAGGGCTTGGTGAGCGACGAGGCGGCCTCAGCGTCTCGTCTCGCGTGGGCGGCGACCAGTCCGCAAGTCCAGTCGGAGCCGATTCATGGGGCGCTGCGGGACTACCTGCAGACCACGCGAGCCAGGGAGTGGAAGGGCGCGGCAGCGGCGTCCGGTGAGGATCCGGCCACCGCTCGCGCCATCGCACGGCTGGAGCGGAGCGTACGCACCGAGGCGGCGCGGCCCGAGCTGGGGTCGCCGGCGAGTACGGAGCTGCTGGTCTCCCTGGACGGCGTCACCAGTAGTCGGCGCGCTCGTGTTGCGGCCGCCTCGCGGGACGTTCCCACGCTCTACGTCGTCACGCTTGTGGTGAGCGGACTGGCCCTGATCGTGAACGCGGGCGCACTGACCTTCCGCAGCAGCCTGCGAACGTCACTGCTCATCACAGGCGTCGGGAGCGTGGTCGGACTCAGCCTGGCACTGCTCTTCGCACTGAGCGCACCGTGGAACGGACCGTTCATCGTGAGCGGGCATCCGCTGGACGC
Source organism: Streptomyces sp. NPDC007971 (assembly GCF_042958635.1). Lineage (NCBI taxonomy): Bacteria > Bacillati > Actinomycetota > Actinomycetes > Kitasatosporales > Streptomycetaceae > Streptomyces > Streptomyces sp. NPDC007971. Next base: position 73,490 of record NZ_JBIBJK010000025.1, on the reverse strand, counting down.
CGTCGTCGGGGATCTGGGGTCCGGCTTCTTCCACAGCAGGTCGTAGGCGGACCAACGACACGTCCCCGGGCGTGAAAGCAGGGAGAGTTGACGGCGGACATCTCTTTGGGAGGAGGCGCGCGCACCGACGTCGGTGGTCGCGCACCCCTGGCGAGGGCGCCGCGGACGGGCGGGGAAACGGACGGACGGGGCCACGGTCTCACCGGGCGCGGCAGCAGCCGGGGCACCCCGGGGTGGCGTTGGCGGTCGTCGGGATGAGGAGGGCGGCGAATGCGGCGGCAGCGGCAGCGGTACGGGTGAACCGCACGAGCAGGAATCCTCTCGAACATCACAGACTGCGGCGCGTTGTCGAGGCGGCCTTCACGTCCCCTGCAGGCGCCTGGCGCGCACCTCCTGCCCGGCCCGTGTCCGGGCAAGCCCTGCCCTGGGCATGGCGTAGGCTGGGCGCACCGACGCGGGGTGGAGCAGCTCGGTAGCTCGCTGGGCTCATAACCCAGAGGTCGCAGGTTCAAATCCTGTCCCCGCTACCAACGCACCGGCCCCCTCGAACCTACATCGAGGGGGCCGAAAGCATGTGGGGCACCGCTCCTGCGGATGGTCCTGCGGAGTGAACCGGCGCCGGCAAGCTCGCTCTCAGCGGATGCGGAAGACGTCGCTGGGCAGTCGGCACCGGCCCCGCTCGGGCGCCGACGCTTCGAGTGCGGGCCATCAGCGCGTCGGGCAGGATGCCATCGGGCGCACCGGCTGTGCGCAGCAGTTCACGCACACCTTCGGCCTTGTCCCAGCGAATGCCGGTCCGGGCACGCAGCTCCAAGATCCATCGGTCGATCTCCGGGGCCTCGCCCGGGTCGAAGCGGACCGTCAGGTCGAAGCGGACCGTCAGGTCGAAGCGGACCGTCAGCGGGACGGCGCCCTCTGCTTTCGGGGGCGAGCCGCGGAGCTGTGCCGTACGTCGTCATGCCTGACCCACGAGTCGCCCCGCTGCAGGGCTTCTCCAGACCCCCAGGGTGTCGACGATTACTCATTTCCTCACCGGCGACACCGGTTTCCCCGCCCAAGCGTTCGATCCGGGCGGCCTCGCGAGCGTTCATCCCTCAGCAGGCACGGCCTCCACGCCGCTGCGCTGGGCCCGCTCCTCTGCATCAGCCAGCCAGAAGAAGACCGGCGGCAGGCTGAGCTCGATCACCGCCAGCACGATCTGGAACCACTGCGGCCAGCCGTGCACGGCGAGCGAGAGCAGCCGGCCCACCCCGCCCAGGAGGAATACGCCGGCCAGCCACCGCACCGCCCGAGCCGGGATCGGCCGCTGCTGCGCCGCCCACAGCCACGCCAGCCCGTAGCCGACGAAGCTGGCCCCCATGAACCGGCCCCAGCTGTCGACCGTCGTGCCGGCAGAACCGGCTCCGGGGATCGCCGCATTGCCGAGGAGCACGTGGAACAGGCCGATCGCCACACACGACCAGCCCATCAGCTGCATGAGTGCACGCAGAGTCCTTGCCATGGTCCCTCCAAGCCGTCCCGGCCGAGCTTAGTTGACATGTGTCTACTAGACTGGGTGCGCTAGTAGACACATGTCAAGTAGTCTTCGCTCGTGTCCCCCCGCCAGCGACTCAGCCCCGCCGACCGCCGTGCCCAGCTCCTCACCGTCGGAGCGCGGCTCTTCGCCGCGCGCCCGTACGACGACGTGCTGATGGAGGAGGTCGCCGAAGAGGCCGGTGTCTCGCGAGCCCTGCTCTACCGTCACTTCCCCAGCAAGCACGCCCTCTTCGCGGCCGTCTACCAGCAGGCCGCGCACCAGCTGCTCGCCGAGACCCGGCTCGACCCGGCCGATTCCCTGGTGGAGCAGCTCATCCAGGGTATGGACGTCCATCTCGACTACTTCGTGGCCAACCGCAATGCCGTCCTCGCCGCGAACCGGGTCCTCGCGGGCGACCCCGTGGTCCAGACGATCATGACGAACGAACTGGACGCGCTGCGAGCCCGACTGCTGGCAGTACTCCCACTCGCGGACGAGAGCGCCCGTGAGGCCGTGTCCGCCGTCCTGAAAAGCTGGCTGGTCTTCGTCCAGGTCCTCTGCGTCGACTGGCTCACCCACGAGACCTGCACCCGCACCCAGCTGCGCGACGTCTGCATCGGCGCGGTTCTCGGCGCCCTCCGGCCGCTGCTCACCGAAGACCCTGCCCCCGAGTGGCCGCCACAGCGCCCCCACGCCAGCGCATAGGGCTCGCCCCACAACAGGGGTGGGGCCCCCTGGTGCACTGCCGGCGGATCGCGCCCTAGCGTTTGAGTGGGGGAAACTGATGCTGCCGGTGGGGAATTACGTGACGTTCGACGTTCCACATCGTCCCAGCCGTTGGTCACATCGATCGAGCCGGCGATCTTCCTCACCGTGGATCGCGGGGATGCAGATGGTTCTCCAGGAACGAGATCTGCGCCGCGACGGCCAGTTCGTGCGACTCGAGGAACGGGGCGTAGTGGCGGCCCGTCAGGTGAACCACGGTGGACCCCGGCGCGTTCCGGGCCGCACGGACGGCGGGGCCGGAGAGCACACTCTGGTCCTGGTCGCAGACGACCACCAGCAGCGGGCACCGTATCCGGGAGGCGTGGCGGCCGGGCCGGTACCGGCCGATCTGCAGGGCGATCCGTGCGGCAACGGTCTGCTCCCAGCCGGTGTGGCGATGGTCGGGATCCAGGGCCCGGTCGCCGTCCATGGCGTCGGCCGTGGTGAGCGAGGCGACCGCGCCGCGCGCTCCGGCGGTCGGGACCAGCAGCGGCGGCCGTCCGGCGAGGCCCCCCAGCGCGTCCGCGACGCCCCGGCCGAAGAGACGGAGCGCCGCGAGGGGGGTCATGGAGCGCAGCGCGTGGGGGGCGATGGCTGGGCCGTCGACCAGTGGGGTCTGTGCGATCGCGCAGGCCAGTCGCGGGTGGTCGGCCGCGACTCGGAAGACGTGGCCGCCCGCGAGCGAGAAGCCCCAGATGGAGATCCTGTCCGGGTCGACGTCGGGCAGAGCGGCCGCGCACTCGATCGCGGCGTGCCAGTCGGCGACCTGCTCGTCGAAGCGGACGATCTGGCGCGGCGCGCCCCCGCTCTCGCCGAACCGTCGGTGGTCGAAGGCCAGGACCGCGAAACCGGCGTCGTTGAACCGTGCGGCGAACAGGTCCGAGGCCGGTTCCTTCGTCACCGAGGTTCCGCCGGCCATGATCACGCAGCCGCCGTTGACACCCGGATAGTGCCAGGCGGCACACGAAGTGTCACCACTGGCGAAACGTACTTTTTCCCGTTGCTCGAACCCTGACACATGGACCTCCGTGGTGAATCCGCCACTCTCGGGGGGATGCCGTCCATGCTGGGGGCGAGGTCCCCGAGACGGGCTCCGCACGGCGACGCAATGGGCGAAACTTGCTTCCATGGCGCGCGCATCGGCGGATTCCGAACTGAGCCTCATGGATCAGCGGCTGGTGGCCGCGTTGCAGTGCAACGGCCGCCTCACCGCGGAGCGGGCGGCCCACGTGCTGGGACTCAGCCCCGCCACCGTGCGGCGCCGCCTGCACGCACTCGGCGCCGACGGTACCGTGCGCGTGGTGATCTCACCGGTCGCCCGACCGCGGGGCGGCGGCGCGGCCGGGGCCCTGTTCCTGCGCATCCGGGTCCTGCGGGGAAAGCTCGACACCATCGTGGCCGCGCTCGCGGCGCGCGAGGACATCCCGTTCATCGACGTCACCACCTCGGGTGACGAGATCTTCGCGGTCGCCCGCACCGAGCCGGGTTCACGCGATCCGCTGGTCTTCCGCCAACTGCCTTCCACCCAGGCGGTGACGTCCCTTCAGAGCGCCACGATCCTGCACGTCTTCCGGCTCACCTCCGAGTGGCGCCACCACGTGCTGACTGCGCCCGAACGCGCGGCGCTGAGCCCGGCCGGGCCGGTCCCCGGGGCGGCCGCCTCCGGTTCCCCGGGCCCGTACGGCGTCGACACCGATGCCCTGGAACAGTCCCTCATCGACGCCCTCACCCCCGACGCACGCCTGACCTCTGCGGCCCTGGCCGCGCGCACCGGCCACCCGGAGAGCACGGTGCGCCGCCGCCTCGCCCAACTGGCCGCCCAGGGCCGTCTGATCACCCAGGTCCTGGTCGATCCGCGCCGCCTCGGGCTGCCCATCGAGGCCAAGCTCCTGCTGCACGTGCCCCCCGACCACCTGGCCGCCGCCGGGCAGGCCTTGGCCGACCACCCCTCGGTGCACGGCGCGTTCGCAACATCGGGACCCTCGAACCTGCACGCGGCCGCGTACTTCCCGGACCTGACCACCCTCTACGGCTTCCTCTCCCGGGATCTGGCCGGCCTGGGCATCACCCACGTCGAGACAGCCATCGTCAGCCGCGCCGCCAAACGCACTCCCGCACCGGTCCAGCCGGTCCCGTCGAGGTGAGGCGCCCTCGTGAGCGGGCAGATCCGCGGCGGTGACCGGTACCGCGAACCCACAACCGCGGAACGCAACCGCTGCTCATGACCACCGGGATCTGCCCGGACGGGGCACATGATCACGCGGAATTGCTCAAGCAACCGCAGAACCTCGACCGCGGCCCTTGTCCAGATGATGCCTGCCGGCTCGGATACTTCGTTCGGGCGGGTTCATGCTCCGCCGGACAGCCCGCCTCACACCCCCGCTGAGGCGGGCCTTTCCTGCATCACGAGTGTCGACCGCACGCCGATCGGGCCGGCCCACCCCGTCGTCCGGGCCGCGCCCTTCTCGACGCGATGGGTACACCGGACGGCAGGGCGTCACCCCGGGACTTCCCAGAATGCGGCCGTGGCCGACGTGGACCGACGGCGCAGGGAATCAGCTCAGCTCTTGAGAGCCGTCCATGTGTCGGGACCGACGACGCCGTCGACGGCGAGAGGCCACCAGGCCTGGAACTGCTTCACCGCCTTGGCGGTGTTGCTTCCGAAGCTGCCGTCGACGGCACCGGGGTTGAAGCCCCAGTACTTCAGCAGGCACTGCAGTTCCTTGACGGCGCTCCCGGTCGAGCCGTACCGCAGGACGGGCTGGGCCGTGGTGAAGTTGCAGCCGTGCACCATCGGCGCCACGACGCCGGACGACGGTGCGGAGACCGCCGCCTGAGCTGCCGGTGCGACGGCCAGTCCGCTGCCGAGTGCCGCCGTGGCTACCAGCAGCAGGAACTGCTTGCGTATACGCATGGCTGTAAGACCTCCTGGTCGTCGCGGCGAGGAGATGCCGGATGACACCCGTGCCCGCCGCGATCCGCTGTGTGCTTTCAGCTTCCGCAGCGGCCGGGAAAAGCTCGACCTGATTCGGCCTTGCCCGAACAACGACATACAGGGAAAGTCGCCCGGGACCGGGCAATACGGGGACTCAGGAAGACCATGGTGTATCGGATTCACTTCAGCGTCGAAGATCTGGCGCGCACCCGGATCGCCGCAGAGCCAAGACCATTGCTCGAACTCAGCACTGCGGTACGACAGTTGCAGTGCACGGAGCATCCGGTACGCATGGGGCCCTGGCGCCGCCGGGCATTCTCGAGGCTGAGGCCCGACGCGCGTATGGTGCTGGACCTGATCCCGCCGCGGGGCTGGGTTCCGGACTTCATCACCCCTTCCGGCCCGGGTACACCGCAGGAGCTCCTCGAGCGGGTTCGCGCGACGACGCGGGCCAAGGCGGGCGCCGACCTGCAGCGCGTCGCCGAGCACCGGAGTCTGCCGTCGTGGACCCGTCGCCTGGCCGACGACCCTGAGGCGCTGCGCCTCGTCGCCGACAGCCTTCAGCACGTCTACGACTGTCTGCTGGACCCGCACTGGCGGCGCATCACGGCGGTGACCACCGCGGACAGTGCCTCCAGGGCACGGCACGTGCTGCGGGACGGGATGGAAGGCGTCCTGGCGCGGGTGAATCCGCGCAGGGTGCGCTGGAATCCACCCGTCCTGGAAGTCCTGATGGCATCGGGGACCAACGGAGACCTGCACCTGGAGGGCCGCGGCCTGCTTCTGGTGTCGTCGGTGTTCGGGGTCGACGCACCGGTGATCGATCCCGACGCCGAACCACAGCCCTTCCTCACCTATCCCGTCGGCGCGGCCCACGGCTCGTCCGGTGCCCTGTTCCCCGGCACTGTGCTGAGCCCTCACTCCCCTGCCGCCCGTTCTCTGGCCTCACTGCTGGGGCCCACCAGGGCCGCAGTGCTGACAGCGGTGGCGAACCACCCGGGCTGTTCCACCAAGGAACTGGCGGCAGCCGTGGGCATCGCCCCGGCCAGCGCCAGCGAACACGCCACCACGCTCCGCGCCGCAGGACTGCTCCACACCGTCCGCCACGGCACCGCCGCCGCGCACAGCACCACCGACGCAGCCCAGATCCTCCTCCAGGCCTCAGGTGCCTGAGCGGAGCGGGAGCGGACGGGAGTCTGAAGAGTGAGCTGCCCATCAGCTGCCGCGAGGACCCTTCAAGGCCCCACCGCAGACCACCGGACTCCGCGTCCCTGGCGGCCGCCACGGGGCGAAAGCCCACTACCGGAGCCGACACGACGAGCACGCCTACCGGCACGCCGCCGCCCAGCGCAATCTCTTCAACCGGCTGCTCGGACAGCTCTACCACTGCCTCGGAAACCCCCGACTGTTCGACGATTTCACCGCTTTCCCGCCTTCGGGCGAAGCCGTTGGTGCGGTGGCCGCATGGGCCGAGGACCGATCAAGCCGGAGGCGTCACCCAGGGAGCCAGGCGTTCCCCGACTCCCAGGTTCTCGCGCCAGTACCGGAAGACGGTTCCCTGGACGATGTCGAGCCGTCCCGCCGCGACCAGCCCGGAGGCGAGACTCGGCCCGCCCGCATCGGCCTCGAAGGCAATCAGTACGGGAGGTGTCTCACCGACCTGCCGGGCAATGAGTCGGACCTCGTCAGGCGTCGGCACACGAAACACCGGGTCTTGGAAGGCGGCCGGGCACGTGACGAAGACCGGGTCGCTGAACACCAGCTCCAGGCCGTGGGCGTACGAGATGTCGTGCCCGGCGCCCAGACGCAACCGCCCGGGGGCCCAGTCGACAATGTCCCAGTCCCACCACGACCCTTCGGGAAGCTCGATCACGGCTCCTTGCCCGCCCTGACCATGGCCGTCAATCGGGAATCACCAAGCCGAGCTCACGCAGTCGCGGAACGCAGATCTCCAGACCCGCCTCCAGAGAGTCAGTGTCCGCGCGAACCAGGAGATCATCGCGAAACGGAGCCCCGCTCGCGACGAAGGTCCAGGGCTTCGTCGCATCGCGCATGCGCTCGGCGTCGACCTTGAACATCACCGTCACACCCTGCTCTGCCAACGGCTCGACGACCCGCGCTACGTCCATCACATCCCCATCCCCTGCCTGAAGTCGAACAGCCAGCAGGCTACGCCGGCCTCTCCCGACCCCGACTTGACCGCTTGGCACCGTGAGGTGTTCATGCGGCTGTGGTCGAAAGCGAAGTGATCGGCTGTCGAGGGGGCCGACCGGTGGTGAGTAGGCGCCGGGCAGAGGGAGCAATCACCCTCTCCGTCGGCACCCGGGGTATTGGGGTCCGTCCCGGATGCTGCTTCACACGGGAAGCGCAGGTCGCGAACCGCAAGAAGCGCGGCTCCCACGGTGGCCGGCCACCGAAGTTCGACAAGGCCGACTACAAGGAGCGCCACGCGGTGGAATGCGGAATCAATCGCCTCAAGCGCCACCGCGCGGTCGCCACGAGATACGACAAGCTCGCCGTCCGCTGCGAGGCGACCGTGCTGGTGGCAGCCATCAACGAGTGGCTGTGAGCAGCGCGGTCGAAGGAAGTTTCAGCCGTCTCGACCCTGCCATGTGGTCATGCAGGCTTCGTTCCCCTCCAGGTCGGCAAGCACCCAGAAAGCCGGGGCACGGGCCGCGGACACAAGTCGGCCCCCAGCCGCCAGTGCGGTCTCGATCCGCCGGGATGCCTCGTCATGCGGAACACAGATGTCGAAGTGGATGCGATTGCGCTGTGGGCGCGCCCGGTCCATCTGCTGGAACCAGATGGCAGGGCCCTGCCCGACCGGGTCGATGAGCGGATCCTCCGGTCCCTCGGCACCCGCCTCATCCGTATAGCCCAGCACCGCCTTCCAGAACGGCCGAATCCCGGCGATGTTCAGTGCATCAATCGCGATCTCCAGCACCTGGACGGACCGCTGTGCCCCCGTTCCGATTTCGGGTTCTGCCAGAAGCCCGGCCCTGTCAGCGGTGGCGGAGATCTGACGTGCGAGTTCGACATCCCGGGTTGTAACCGCTGCGCGGTCCCACGACTGCAGAGTGAAGACGACCCGATCGGGGCGGACATCGACCCGAAGGTGCCGGTCGGCGTCGTCGCCGCACACCGCGACAGTGTCCGCCGCCAAGCCCATCGCCTGAGCCAGCGATCTGACCCGGACCGACGTTCGCAAAGTGCCCAGCAAGAAGCGCCACCCGTAGTCCTGGACCGCCTCTGATGCTTCCCGCCGACTCAACATCTGCTCCATGGCCACATCCTTGCAGCCCCCCGCTGTCGGCACCGCCTGCCAGTACTTCTAAAACAGGCCCTAGCTTGATCTTTAGCGGCCGACGTCGAATGGTGCCTCGAGCTTGATCACTCGGTCCGGTAAACGCCGTACGTCAAAGCGGCCTTCGCCTGAACATGTGCTCCGACCAAGGAACACACACGTCCAGCACGAAGGCCACCAGGATGAGTCTGCTGCATCGCGATGCCCGGCAAGAGGCATCGGCTGAACTGTCATGCCTGCGGGGCGAGTTCCACTCCTGTCACACCGCTCGTTCGGATGCGTTGTTCGAGCTGCCTGACGCCGTTCTGTGCGGCGACGGGCCAGTGAGATCGCTGGCCGAGCTGTCGCTGATCGGCGAACACCGCCGCGGTCATGGCGGGCTCTACGCCGCCGTCGCCCGTGGCCGGGTCGATACCGGCCGGCTGCGCGGGCCCTGGCCGCGGTGCCACTGCCACCGCCCGACAGCTGCGTGACCTTCTCCACCGACTGATCACCGCCGGGCAGTGGCAGGGAGGCGACCCCGACGTCCTCGTCATCGCGGATGCCGGATACGACGCTCCCCGCCTTGCGTTCGGGCGGCGGCATAACCGGAAGCTGCCCCCGGTCCCTTTTCGCCGCGACATCCTCTGCGTGAAGTCGGGATCGCGGTTAGGTTGACGGGATCTGCTGTCAACCCGTCAGAGGCGGACGATGAAACCGAGGGTCCTGCTCAACGAGGTGAAGGGTGAGGGGCCGCCGGTCGTCCTGGTGCCCGGCGGGCTCACCGGATGGGTGTCGTGGACGCCCCTCGCGGACGCCCTGTCGGCGAGACGCAGGACCATCAGGGTGCAGCCGATCCACAACGAGCTCGGCTCGGCCGGCGAGCGCGGGGACGCCGGGTACACCGCGGCAATCGAGCGTGAATCGCTTTACATGACCATGGACGCCCTCGGCATCGAGAGCGCCGACTTCGCGGGGTGGTCCGCTGGTGGGCGAGCCCTCGTCGAGTTCGCCCTGGCCCATCCGGAGCGGGTGAGGACACTGACGCTCGTGGAGCCCGCGGCGTACTGGATCCTCGACGGCCTCGGCGGGTCCGACCCCGAGGTCGCGCGGTTGAACCGGTTCCTGCATGCGCTGGCCGGACAGGACGTGAACGAGGACGACCTGGCCGAGTTCCTCGAACTCGCCGGACTCACGCCGTCGAAGGACCAGGCCCGCACCCATCCCGCCTGGCCGCGCTGGGTCCCGCACCGGATGGCCCTGTCCTGGAGCTCGGAGCAGGCCGACCGGCCCCACCGCAACGTCGCCGAACTCGGGGACATCCGGAGCCCCGTCCTCCTGGTCCACGGCTCCGCGACCACTGACTGGCTCAAGCGGGTCGTCGCCGTCCTCGACGAACGGCTGCCCGATACACGGGTTCTCGAACTGCCCGGCGACCACGCGTCCCACCTCGAGAACCCGGACGCATTCCTCGCTGCGTTGGAGCGACACCTGGCTCAGTGAGCCGGGGTCGGATACCGACGAAGGCAGCCTGAGGAACTGTCGCGCGGTGACCCGTACCGTGGGTTCGAGTCCCATGCTCCCTGCAGCGGAACGGCCCCGCACCGGCAACGACGGTCAAGGGCCGTCAGCTTGTGCCAGCCTCGGTCGAGATCTGCCGCCGACCGCCCTTGACCACTGCTGACCGCCCGTTCCGGCGCGGATCTGGCATGCGGCAGTAGGAGCGTGGGTTAGTAACGGGCAGCCCGCGCTTCCTGTGATATTTCATGCCGGATGAACCTGGTATGCATGGGTTGGGGATGGAACCCCGAGGGCTCGCTGATCGGCTCCCCGGCGACCGGGAACACAGCCCCGCAGCCGCACCGCGGATCAGGGACACTGGCTGCAACCGCGCCGGGTGTTCCCGCCCGTTCGGTCGAGGTGTGGACACCGACTCCCGCTGTCTGACGAGGCGCTCGCGTCGTCGGTGCCGTCGTGGGCGTTGGAGTCGGCCCACCGTGGTGCACAACGGACGTCTCCATGGCCGATGCGTCGGTTCAGCCCGCCCGGGGCCGGGTCAGGCCGTGGTCGTAGGCGAAGATCACCGCCTGGATGCGGTCGCGGGCGCCGATCTTGGACAGGACGCGGCCGACATGGGTCTTCACCGTGGACTCCGACAGGACGAAACGCGTGGCGATCTCGCTGTTGGTCCAGCCCTTGCCGATGGCGACGAGGATCTCGCGTTCGCGGTCGGTGAGGGCACTCAGGCGCGGATCCTCGGCGGAGCCGTCGCCGCCGGGCGGTACGAGACGCGCGAACTCGTGCAGCAGACGGCGGGTGAGCGCGGGCGCGATGACAGCGTCGCCAAGAGCGACGGCACGGATGCCCGCGAGAAGCTCCTCGGGGCGGGCGTCCTTGAGCAGGAAGCCGCTGGCCCCGGCACGCAGGGCCGCATAGACGTACTCGTCGAGGTCGAAGGTGGTCAGGACGAGGACCCGGGAACGGCCGCCCGTGGCGACGACACGGCGCGTGGCCTCGATTCCGTCCATGCCCGGCATGCGTACGTCCATGAGGATGACATCAGGGCGCAGTTCGGCGGCCATGCGCACGGCCTCGGCTCCGTGCGCGGCCTCGCCGACCACCTCCGTCTCGGGCACGGAGTCCAGGAGCATGCGGAAGCCGTACCGCTGGAGTGGCTGGTCATCCACGATGAGCACGGTGGTCACCCGGCAGCACCGCCCTGGGACGCGAGGTCGAGTGCGGCCCGAACCGTCCACCCCGGGCCTGCAGGTCCTGCGGTGATGTGTCCGCCGTAGAGAGCTGCTCGTTCTCGCATGCCCACCAGGCCGTGTCCTTCCTCGTTCGCCGTGCCGGGACGTACGGCCGGGGCAGGCGGGCCGGAGTCCTGGACGGTGATGGTCAGCCGTGTGTCCTCCACGACGATCGCCAGGGTCGCACGGGCACCGGCGCCGGCGTGTTTGAGGGTGTTCGTCAGGGCCTCCTGGACGATGCGGTAGACCGTCAGCTGCACCCCGCTGTCGAGGACGTCGACGTGTCCGGCCGTACGGTAGACGACCTCCAGGCCCGCCGCGCGTACCCCCTCGCACAGCGCGTCGATGTCCGCGAGGCCGGGCTGCGGGCTCAGCTCGGGCTCGGCCCGCGGGCCGTCCGCCTCGCGCAGTACGCCGAGCACCCGCCGCAGTTCGCTCAGTGCCTGGCGACCGGTGTCGCCGATGAGGTGCAGGGCCTCCTTTCCCCGCTCCGGGGCGGCGTCGGAGGCGTAGGCACCGGCGTCGGCGAGCGTGATGATCACGGACAGGTTGTGGCCGACGATGTCGTGCATCTCACGGGCCACCCGCGCCCGCTCGGCCGCGACGGCGAGCCTGCCGCGCTGATCGCGTTCGACCTCCAGGCGGGCCGCACGGTCGCGCAGCCCGGCCAGCTGAGCCCGCCGGATGCGGATCATCAGGCCGAGCGCGAGAGCCGCGGTCGCCGTGCTGAGCAGGAAGAACAGCGCGTCCCAGACCGACACCGCCGCCGACGCGCGCGCCGCCACCAGGCCCAGCGCGCCCGCCATGCCCGCACAGGCCCACGGCAGCTGCCGCAGCCGCCCGTGCAGGGCCAGGCTGTACAGAGCGACGAAGAGGGCGACGTCCGCACGGAGTACGGCGCCGAGCGACCACTGGAGGACGAACACGGCCGTGACGGCGCCGAACGCGACGGCGGGCGCCCGGCGTCGCCACAGCAGCGGCAGCACCAGCCCGGCCTGCAGGACCAGCATGCCCGCCACGGGCAACCGGGTGAACACCATGCGGAAGCGGCGCGGGCCGTCGCCGTCGCCGTCCCCGCCGACCGCATGCAGCAGGTCCGGCAGACAGAACAGCAGGAAGACCAGGACCACCACCGCGGTGTCCAGTGCCCAAGGACGGGCCCGGTCGGCGTGCCGGAGCCGCTGGCCGACCCGGCCGAGCCGGGCGACCAGCGGCCCCATCCCGCTGAGATCTTCGGAGGTCACGGAAGTCACCGACCCATGATGCAGGTGGCTGCTGCTCACACGTCGCTGCGCACCAGCCGGTAGGCCGCCCCTGCCAGCGCCAGTGCCGTCCACGCGAGGAAGACCAGAAGCCCGGCGGAGGGCGACAGGGTGGTGGAGTCATGGGTCAGCGCGAAGATCGACTCGCCCGCGTTGCTGGGCAGGTAGGGGTTGATGTCGTCCTGCCACGACGTGGGCAGCAGGGAGACCAGTCCGGGCACCAGCATGAGGGCGGCCACCAGGACCGAGATGCCGCCGGCGACGGACCGCAGCAGCGCCCCGAGGGCGGCGCCGATCACGCCGACCAGGCCGAGGTAGAGCCCGGCGCCCAGCAGGCTGCGTACGACGCCGGCGTGCCCGAGGCCCATGGCGGCGGGCGTGCCGGACACGATCTGGCTGCCGACGAGGAACGCGGCGAACGCGCCGACGGTGGCGACCGCCAGCGCGACCACTCCGTACACGGCCGCCTTCGACCACAGCACGGGCAGCCTGCGTGGCACCGCCGCCAGGGTCGAGCGGATCATGCCGGTGGAGTACTCGCCCGCCGTGACCAGCACGCCGAGCACGCCGAGGGCGAGCTGGGCGAAGTTGGTGCCGAAGAGGGACAGGCTCACGGCCGTCGCGGAGGCGAAGTCGCGGTCCATGTGCCGACCGGAGTCGAGATTGGACTTGTAGTGGCTCGCGGCGATGACGCCGAAGGCGACGAGGAACAGCAGGCCAAGGCCGAGGGTGATCCAGGTGGAGCGCAGGGACCAGAGCTTGGCCCACTCCGAGGACAGCACGCGTCGGCCGGTCACCCGGTAGGCGGGCCGGGCCTGAGCGGTCGGCACGGTCTCGGGGGTCTCGGGGCTCTCGGGGGTTGCCGTGAGGGTGCTCATGCCGCGCTCCCGGGGGTCTCGGTGCCCGTCGTGGAGCCGTGGTATTCCACGGCGTCCCTGGTCAGCTCCATGAACGCCTCCTCCAGCGACACCGCCTTCGTGGTCAGCTCGAACAGCGGGATCCCGTGCTCGGCCGCCTTCAGCCCGATCTCGCGGGCCGGCATCCCGGTCACCTGCAGTTCCTCGGAGCCGATGCGGCCGGTGATCTCCACGCCCGGGCCGGCCAGCACGTCCCGCAGCCGTCCAGGGTCCTGCGTCGCCACCTTCACCGTGTCGCCGCCCGCCTCGCGCACCAGGTCCTGCACGGTCGTGTCGGCCAGCAGCCGGCCACGTCCGACGACGATCAGGTGATCCGCGACCAGCGCTACCTCGGTCATCAGGTGCGAGGAGACGAAGACCGTGCGTCCCTCGGCCGCGAGGGAGGTGAGCAGGTTCCGGATCCAGAGGACGCCCTCGGGGTCCAGTCCGTTGACCGGCTCGTCCAGCATCACCGTCTGCGGATCGCCGAGCAGGGCGGCCGCTATGCCGAGCCGCTGGCCCATGCCGAGGGAGAAGGCACCGGCCCGCTTCTTGGCGACGCTGCCGAGACCGGCGAGTTCGACGACCTCGTCGACCCGGCGGCGCGGTATGCCGTGGGTCAGCGCGAGCGCGCGGAGGTGGTTGTAGGCGGAGCGTCCCGGGTGGATCGACTTCGCCTCCAGCAGCGCCCCGACCTCCTGAAGCGGCGCCTGGTGGCGGGCGTAACGCTGTCCGTTCACCGTGACGGAGCCGCTCGTCGGCGCGTCCAGGCCGACGATCACGCGCATCGTCGTGGACTTCCCCGCACCGTTGGGCCCGAGGAAGCCGGTCACCGTGCCCGGTTTCACGGTGAAGTCCAGGCCGTCGACGGCTGTCTTCTCCCCGTACCTCTTGGTGAGCTGTTGTACGTCGATCATTCGCGTTCTCTCTCTCGGGCTGCGGCATCCGGCACGCCTGACGCCTCTTCCGCAACGCTAGGACCGCGATGCCCCGGATCCGGTGGTACCGGGGGGCTGAAGAGAGCAGGGCGGGTGGTACCGGGGTACTACGCCCCGGTGCTGTGTGCAGAGAGCGGTTGCGAGGGTGCAGGGCCGACCCGATCGCCGGCCAGGCAGCATGAGCCGGCGGGCGCGAGCAGTGGGCGCACGGCCGCTGTCGTCGTACCGCCCGGCCGGCGTCCGTGTTCCGCAGCAGTCCGCAGCCCGTAGCCCGTAGCCCGTAGCGAGGACCGGCCGGAGCGAGGACCGGCCGGAGCAGGTGCGGGTTGTCGGGCAGCGTGGTGGTGATCAGATCGGAACCGCGCTCGCGCTGCTGTTGTTCATGCCGCGGGCGAGCTTGAGCGACGATGTCGCGGGGCGTCCCGTCTCAGCAGGCGCGCGGCTCCGCGGCCGGCCGTGCATGACAGCAGGCAGACGCTCGCCGCCACGGCCGGCGCGGCGGCGAGCTGGATCTGCTGGGCCACCTGGTCGGCGGCGACGAGGTCTTCGCCTTTCAGGATGCCGCCGATCGGGCGGACGTGTGCAAGCCGATCAACGCAGCGCACACAGCAAGCGCAGCGGCCAGGTTGTTGTCGTGGCGGTGTGAGTACACGCGCGTACGAAGGTGAGTAGGTGACCCGATCCTCCGGCCCTGGCGGCCGTGATGCGGTGGTCGCATGCTTCCCGACGACGTACAACCGAACGACGCTCCAACACGGCTTGCCCACCCGACGTGGTGGAAGGCGCCTCTCGTGACCTCCCTGCTCGGCCTGCCGTTCCTCGTGTGGGAGTACATCTGGTTCCGGTCCGAGGACGGCCTCGGCGCCCTCGGGGGAATTTTCTACTGGTCGGCCGGCCTGCTCACCCTCTCCTGGGCCCTGCCGCACCGCCGCGCCCTGCGGACACCGCGCATGCTGGCCGCCGGCGCCGGGCTCGGATGCGTGCTCCTTCCGATCCTGTTCGCGCTGGCACTGGGCGCGGCCATGAACGGAGGCTGACGCAACCGGGTGCCGCGCCGCATCCCTGGGCCGCGTCCCGCACCGTCCGCGCGCGGAAGCGGTACTCGCCCGGGTGAGTGCCACCCACAGACCGCCTGCGAACTGCAGACGGTGAGCGCCCTGGCCCACCAGCCCACTGCGCTGCCTCGGGCCCGAGCCCTGTCCCGGCCAATGGCCGTGGAGCGCTGCCCCGAGGAAATGCGCCGCAGCGCTCGGCCGCGCCGGGGGGCGCCAGGAGCGCGAATCCCGAAGTCCTGCGTCGCGCCCGGGAAATCTCCAACACCCGCCGCGAGAGCCGGGCCTTCCTGCCCGGCTCCCTCGCCTGCGCGCTGCGCTTCCTGCACCCACCCTCGGAGTCCTGGCGCACCAGCCCGTAGCCGCTCTCGATGGCGCGGAGGGCTGCCTTCTGGGGGTGCGCGAGCCCGTATTCCCTCCAGTCGTGGGCGGGGACGAGCATGATGTCGACGCGGACGCGCCCGGCCGGAGTCCACCGCCAAGCCGCCGCGAAGGGCCTCGCATGCATGAGGTGAGCGTCTTCCGCCGGCAGTCGGTCATTCCTCCAGTGCGCGGGCGATGGGCAGCGTGTCACTGGTCTGCTGCAGCCGCACGATCATGCCGTTGCGCAGTGTGAAGAAGTGGGCGAACCGCGACGTGACGTCCCGTCCGCCGTGGGTGACGCCGACGTAGCGGCCGAGGGTGATGACCCGGTCACCGGCCTCGTGGAACTCCTCCGCGACGGCCCGGAAGCTGGAGAACAGGGACAGGAAGCCGAAGAAGTCGTCGAGGATGCTGCTCAGCCCGTCGTACACGCCACCGTTCGGGAACCCCTCCGTCACGTCCCACTGGGCGTCAGGTGCCACCAGCGACCTGATGACCGCCGGATCCCCCTTGGCGTCGTAGAAACTGCGGACGACATCGATCTGCGGCGAGTCGGGCATGGCCTTCCCTCTCCTGTGACGGATCCACGACGACGAGCACCGGCGGGCGACGAACGCCGATCACGCTACCCCCATGCCCGGCCATAGAGCAGGACATCCCGCGATCCGTCGCCGGTACCCCACCGGCCCGCGGCGATCGCCGTGTTCCCTCCTCTTCCCCTTGACGGTTCGCTAGACGGGTTCCCTGGCGTGAACCCAGCCGCGTCCCGTCGGACATCTTCTGGACGGGACGGCCCGCCGGACAGGTACCAGTCCAGCGTGCCGGCAAGCGCCGGTACAGAGTCCGTCCGAGTGTTCGTGACCGGCACGCGGCGCTCGCACACGGCACCGTCGGCCTGATGACCCCAGGCTGGGTGCGGCAGGTGAAGACCACGACCAAAGCAGGCAGGAGCTCAGGTGACGAATTCGGTGGACGGGTTCTTCACGCGCGTACGGGAGCTGGCGGCACCTGATGGTGCCGGTGCCGCGTCGCCGGCGCAGCGGGCCCGGTGGGCGCAGCTGTGGGACCAGGCGGCCGAGGTGGCCTGCTCGGCGTTCGAGGAGCGGGATCCGGACGCGCTGCTGGCTGCGCACCAGGCGCTGGCATGGCTGTACGACCAGCATTTCCTCACCCCCGATCAGGGGCCGGTGGGTGGGCAGTTCCATCCCGGTGCGGTGGGTGTGCAGCAGATCCTGGAGGACGGGTGGGAGCGGGCGGAGCGGGCGCGGGCGCCGTGGGATGCCAGGGACGTGCCGACCGAGCCCACGCGGTTCGCCCGCTGGCTCGAGGAGGTGGTCGGCGGGCATGCGGTGTGCGGGCATCCGTTGTTCGACTTCCTTGCCGAGCAGGCCGGCCGCCGGCAGGTCCTGCACTTTCTGAAGCTGGACGGGCCGCTGAATGTGCGGTTCTACGAGGTCCTGCTGATGGCGATGGTCGGCGCCCGCGGGGCGATGCGGCAGGAGATGGTACGCAACCTCGTCGACGAGACCGGCGACGGCGACGAGGCACGGGGACACGCGAACCTGTGCAGGGCCGGCCTGGAGGCGTTCAGGCTCTCCTACGATCCGCTGGCCACCACCGTGGTGCACGGCTGGCAGGGCCTGGCCGGCTACAACCACGTCGTCGGCATGGCCCTGCACCGCCGACACCACTTCCGGATGATCGGCACCCTGGCCGTCACCGAGGCCATGGACCCGCCCAACTACACCAAACTCCTCGCCGGCTGCACCCGCGTCGGCCTTGCTGTTCCAGCCGCCGGGCCTGCCGGCATCGCGGAACGGCAGTGGGACGGCCCGCTCGCCTTCTACGCCGTCCACATCGCCCAGGAGGCCGACCACGCCGCCGGCTGGACCACTAACGTCGTCCTCCCCCGGCTCACCGACCACCCCGACGCCGCCCACGAAATCGCACTCGGAGCGATCGGAAGACTCAACACAGCCGCCGACTACTACGACCACCTCCTCAGCGACTTCACCACACCCATCGCTGCCGGAACGCCACGATGAGCGATTCCGTCCGGTAGCGGTGCACGGGAGTGCCGAGGAGCTGCCGCACGCAGTGCCGTCGCCGGGAGGTCACGGACATCGGTTACGACGGCTGCGGGAGTCGAGCCATAGCCGGCCCTCGTGATGCGTGGGCCAAACCCGGCCCCCGTGCGCGTGCCAAACCCGGCCCGGTCAGGGCCGACTGCAGCCAGACACCGGCATCATGCGCGGCGGCCTCCCGGCATGGTCGCAAGCACGCGGGAGTCGCGAGCGTCCTCAAGTCCGAAGACCGGCTGGTCTCGGGGTGGGTCGCTCTGCCGGTACCGGGCAGCGCCCGGGCAGGGCCAAGCGCGCCCGGCGCGTCGGAAGCCGGGCCGCCGCCGTCGAGCGCATCCGGGAGCGGGCCGCGGTCCTCGAGGCCCGGCCGCGCGGCCTGGCGGGGCTCCGGTGATGCCGACGGCCGGTACTCCCAGGAGCCGGGGCGGTCTTCCGCTCCGATCAGGTCCACGGCTGCTTCTTCGGACTGCGCCCGCATGTACGTCCGTTTCCCGATGGCGGTCGGCTCCTTGTCCGTCCCCCTTGCCCTGATGTCCCCGTGGGCCTGGTGGGACGAGGCGGTCGGGTCCCGTTCGTCAGGCCGAGGAGTGCCTGTGCGGAGTGAGGCGGCTGCGGACACGGCACTAGGAAGGGGAACTTGCCCCGACGGTGGACTTGCACGCCGCGGCACAGGCCACGGCCGGGGGGCCGATGGATCGTCCGGACCCACCGATGCGCGCACGGGAACCGGGCCGTGACCGTGCCAGCCCGTGCCCTGCCCCCGCACCCGCACCCGCACCCGCACCCGCACCCGCACCCGCACCCGCACCCGCACCCGCACCCGCACCAACTGAAGCTCCGGGCGGGCGGGCTCTGCAACCAGTCTGGCAGCCAAGGCCGACTGTCAGTGGCAGGTGAGACGGTAGGAACATCGAGCCGGAAAGAGGGGGAGCCGCAATGTCCGGGAACCAGAACTACATCAATCACGTTGCCCTTGTGCTGGATGCCAGTTCGTCCATGTCGCACCTGAGCAGCAAGGTCGTCGAAGTCGCCGACCAGCAGATCGCCTATCTGGCCCGCCGGTCGGGGGAACTGGACCAGGAGACCCGCGTCACGGTGTATGTCTTCGCGGACAAGGTGGAGTGCGTCATCTACGACAAGGACGTGCTGCGGATGCCCTCCCTGAAGCAGCTCTACCGCGCCGGCGGAATGACGGCGCTGCTTGCGGCCGCACTGAAGTCGCAGCGGGAGTTGGCGCAGACGGCCCAACTGTACGGCGACCACAGCTTCCTGACGTTCGTACTCACCGACGGGCAGGAGAACGCAAGTCACCGCTGCCCGGATGCCCCTGCCAGAGATCCGCGTGCACTCGTCCGGGCCGTGGCCGAGATGATCGAGACGCAGGACGACAACTGGACGCTGGCCGTCCTTGTGCCGGACCAGATGGGCAAGCGTGAGGCCATGCAGTGCGGTTTCCCGAAGGACAACATCGCCATCTGGGACGCCACGAGCACCCAGGGTCTGGAGGAGGCCGGGCAGGTCATCCGTCAGGCCACCGAGCAGTTCATGGTCGGCCGCACCCAGGGCATCCGCGGATCGAAGGCGGTGTTCTCCACAGGTGCGAAGGCGGTCAACAAGGACACCATCAAGGCTGCCGGCCTCACCCCGGTCGATCCGTCGCAGTACCAGCTGATCCCGGTGGCCCGTGACGCGGCGATCCGCGACTGGGTCGTGGAATGCGGGCACACCTACCGTACCGGCGGTGCGTTCTACCAGCTGACCAAGTCGGAGAAGATCCAGGCGCAGAAGCAGATCGCGGTGCTGGAGAAGAAGACGGACCGTGTGTACACGGGGCCCGAGGCCCGGGCTCTGCTCGGCCTGCCGGACGTGGAGATCCGCGTCAAGCCGGACCACAACGACGACTTCACGATATTCGTGCAGAGCACCAGCGTGAACCGGAAGCTCGTGGCGAACACGCGCCTCCTGCTCATGCTCTGACGCCCTGCCGGCAAGGTCGGGCGCGAATCCCGCCGGGAATCCCGAAGACCCCACCGATCACCACCCCGCCCGGCACCACGATGCGCAGGCGGAGTCGGCGGCGGGCGCGGCACAAGCGTACGTGGTGCCGCCGCGACGGCCGACTACCCACCGCAGCAGAACCGCCGAGCCCGTGGACCGCCGCCGCCTGCGCACCGATCGCCCCGGGCGCGATCCGCCGCGCCGGCCGGCTCCGCAACGTCACCCGTTATCGGGCCGCATCGCGGCCGGGGTGCAGTGGGCGCAGCCGGTGGCCGTGGTGGGTGCGGTTCGGCCTGGCCGGTGGGCGGGTCGGGCCAGTTCAGTCCCACTGCTCGTCGGCGAGAGAGGTGACCGGCTGCGGCTTGCCGATGACGGCCAGGGCGATGAAGAAGCTGATCTGGCCGATTGCGATGGTGAGAGTGGCCAGCGCTTTTTGGTCGTAGTGCCGTGCCACCTCGGCGTACAGCTCGTCGGACACCCGCTCCCGACCGTGCGGGGCGGGCTGGAGAGTCGCCTCCACCAGAGCGAGGGCGGCACGCTCGGCGTCGCTGAAGTACGGGGCGTCCTGCCAGGAGGAGACGGCGGTGATGCGCTCCTCCGACACTCCGGCCTTGCGCAGGAATCCGGTGTTCAGCACCGTCAGGTAGGTGTTGCCCACGATCTGCCCTGCACGCAGGTGGACAAGGCTCACCGTGGTCCGCGGGACCGACCGGTTGCCCGTGGCCCGGAAAAGCGCCGCGCTGATGTCGTTCAGCTCGGGCACGAACTCGGCCGGGTTCGGCATCCGGGAGATCGAGGTGTCCGTCATGACTGCACTCCTTCACATCCGTCTGGTCAGCGACTTCACTGCACTGACGGACCAGAGCACCAAGGTGTGACAGGGACCCGGAAATTTCTTTGCCCAGAGCGCCTTGGGCTCTTCCACGACGCCGACTTCAGCCGCGTCCCGATCGGAATCTCCCTCACCGGTCTGCCGGTCGGGGGTGTCCCATGGGTTCGGGCAAGGAAATCCGGGTGCGTCTGGGTTCGGGCCGAAGCCAGCATTGCCTGGTGCCGGAGCTGCTGTGGGATGACGTGAAGGGTTCCCTCGACCTTGAAGGGGAGGGATGTCTGCCGGATGTGTGGGTCACGGTGACTACGGTCCAGGATTGGCAAGCGGTCCTCGATCTGATCGTTGCGAGTGGCTGGCGGAGTGAGTACTCCGAAGGTGGCGTGCTGATGCCGCTGCCGCGTGCTGGGGAGGTGCTGTCGCGGTCTGCTGATGCTGAGTGCGCGGATCTGCGGGTCTGGCCGACCCCGGATGTGCTGGCGATCTTTCGGTTGGAGTCGGCTGAGGAGATCGGATTCGATGTGGACCTGCGGGAGTTGCAGGGGCAGGAGCGGTTGGACGTGCTGTGTGGGTTTCTCCGTGCGATCGGGCGTCGACTGGGTAAGTCAGTGGTGATGACGCCCGAGGGGGACTGGGAGCGAAGCCACCCGGTACTTGGGTTCGACGTCGAGTCCGACCAGATGGTGCTGCTGACACCGCGTGCATCCGGCCGGGCCCGTCCCTGGTGGGTCCGTCCCTGGTGGGTCCGTCCCCCACAGGCGGGACGGGCACGCCAGACCGCCGACGGCAGCGAACCCGGCGCACGCCACCCGCTGCCGTCGTATGCCTTGAACGGCTCCAGAACACCATCGGGGCGGCAGTCGCGGGCGGAGGCCGGCAGTTCTCCAGCAGGCGGTCGATGTCCTCGAAGCGGTGACGGGTGCGCTGGATGATCTGAGTGCGGGGCAGCTCGGCAGGCGGCTGAGCGACCGAAGTCAGCCCGTCACCTGCTTCGGGCTGTCAGGGCTTCTTTCAGATCAGTGCATGCAGGTCCCGGTCCCGGACACCTCGCCGCTCTCGGTCAATGGCTCCGGCGCCGGGGCCTGCGCTCCTGTGGGGTCGGGATCGCTGCCCTCCCCTGATGCGTGAGAGCGGGCTCCCCGGGCCCGACGTGTATGCGCGTCCCGGGAAGTCCGCCCGCGGAGCGGTCGGCGGGGTGTGTCAGTTGGAAGGGCCCCAGTTCCAGTGACCGGTGGCCGTGGAGTAGACGCCGACCATGAGGCTGGTGTCCGGGCCGTCCCAGTACCAGCCGGAGAGGCCGCCGCTCTGTGTGGGCCCGTAGACCCAGGAGCTGGTGGCGTTGTTCCAGATGCCGAACCAACAGGTCGAGTCGTTGCGGTTCGGGTCGAGCTGCATGCGGTCGTGCCCGTCGCTCCACACCCGTATCTGCTCGGTGGCGACACAGGCGTTGGTGTTGCTGACCACGTAGTCGGCGTTCTCCGCTCCGGCGGAGGAGGCCGAGGCGGTGCCCGCGAGGCTCAGGCCCAGGACAGGCAGCGCTGCGAGGACGGCGACACGCTGGGCGACCTTGCGACTTCTCATGAGTGGGCTCCACTTCAGGGGTTCGAGGATCGAGGGTTCGTGAAGGAGAGCCGGTGCGGTCGATCGTTCGAGCGCACCGGTCGAGCTGGAGCCACCAGAGTGGCCGCGGGCGGGGCCGCTCGTATTGTTCGGATGCGACACGATGCGGCGGACCGCCGTCCGGTTGCCTTCGGCGGCACGGCGTCGATCCGAACCCGGCCCCGACCCCGCACCCGCACCGCCAGCGGAGTTGCTCAGCCTCGCCTCCCGGCCCTCAACTCACTTGATATTGGCCCAAGTTCGCATTGCTGAGACGCGACGGCGGGAGAAGTATCACTCCGTCCCGGACAGCTCTCGGACTGGGGGTACAAGGGCATGTCCACGACTACTGGCGGCATCGGCCGACGTCCCGTGCTCACTCGGGTCCCGCCCGCGCCCGGTCTGCGAAACACGGTCCAGTCGTACGCCGGATACGAGTACGGCCATGGCTCCCCACAGCGGCGGATGGTCTGCCCCGACACCCTCGCCACCATCACCTTCGGCTTCGGCGGCGCGACCGTGCGTACGGCGAGCATGGTCGGTACGAGCCAGGCCGTCAGCGCCCGGTCCATGGCGATCCTGCCGGTCATGACTGCGATGCTCGGGTGGCACGAGGGCGGAGTATGCGGGGTCGTGCTACGGCTGACGCCCATGGGTGCGTACCGGCTCTTCGGGGTGCCGATGCGCGAGTGGGACCTGCCCCATATGGACCCGGTCCATCTGTTGCCCCGCGACCTGCGGCACCTCCCACAGCAGTTGGAGGAGGTGGACTGGCCCGAGCGGTTCCGCACCTTGAACCGGGTGCTTCCGCCGCTTCTGGAACGGGGTCCGTCCATCGCCGCCGAGGTCACCTGGGCCTGGCGGGAGCTGCACCGTACCCATGGGCGTCTCCACGTAACGGAGTTGGCAGCGGCCACGCACTGGAGTTCGCGGCATCTGGAGCGCCGTTTCCAGGAGCAGATCGGGCGCTCCCCCGCGGCCATCGCCCGCATTCTGCGGTTCAAACGGGCCCTGCGGCTGCAGGCGAGCGGGCTGCCGCTGTCGAAGGTGGCCCAGCTCGCCGGGTTCCACGACCAGGCCCACTACAACCATGTGTGCAAGGCGATGACCGGACTCACCCCGAGGCAGATCCCCGGAAACCCGGACGACAGGTCTCCCGTCGACCACCTGCTTGCCGACCCGCGTCCGTGGGCCGGTGACCCTACCTGTGCCCGTGACGGGGCGACGTCCTGACGGCGTCACGCCAAGCCCTGCTGCGCCGCGGTCGCCCGCCAGTTGGACGAGGGGCGGGGACGGCGGACTTGCGCCGGACCGGACGGACGCGGCGGTCGGCAGGGTCGATGGCCTCCTCAACCCGCTGAGCCTGACCGGGGACGAGCGGCGGCGAGTGGTGTCCGCGCGCGACCGCCTGGGGCCTTGCCCTCGCGTGGACCACAGCTGCCCGCCGACATCGGGGTGCGACGTCAGGCGTGAGAAGAGCCGTCAGAACCGAGAACCGGGTGGCGGGCCCGTCGAACGACACATCGCGTGCTGCCTGTTCGGGCAGTTCATGGTGCCCCTCCGTATCTGGCGCTGACGGGTTCTCACCGCGTATGCAGAAGAAGTTGACCATTTCGCACTGCAGGAGAGACCCCGTAGCACGATCGCGAGAACGCCAGAGCTGTCGGGACCGGAAACGGCCGTGATGCCGTCCGTAGGCCCGCGCCCGCCACACTCTCAGAACAGCGTGGCCTGCTCGGCCTGCAGGGCACGGTCGGAAACGCCGCGGTCGTCCAGATGCTCGGCCGGGCCGACCGCCCCGGAGTCCAGCCGGAGCAGCATCAGCACGCCCCTGCCTGCGGCCACTATCAGGCCGATCAGGCAGGGCCCGCGGTGCAGCGGTCCGCTGTGCACGGCGTCCTGCGCACGCCGGGCCGCCCCCTGGACGATGCCACCCGCACCGACATGGAAGCCCGGTTCGACGCCGACTTCTCCGATGTCCGCATCCACACGGACGCGGCCGCCATGGCATCCGCCACCGAGGTGGGCGCGCGCGCCTACACCAGCGGCAACCACGTCGTCATCGAAGACGGCGGCGCCGACAAGCACACCCTGGCGCACGAACTCACCCACGTCATCCAGCAACGTCAGGGGCCCGTCGCCGGCATCCGACAACGGGGCGGGCCTGAAGGCTGAAGTAGCGGCTGACAAGGCAAGATCGCGATCTACGGCTGGGCATGGGCCGTCCAGTCCGGAGGCAACGATTCAATCCGCTCCCCCTGCGTGTCAGTCAGCGGCACACCCGGACCAACGGCCGGCTGATCCCGACGAAACCGCACTGTCGTGGTCAGGTGGCCTCGGGGTCCAACTCGAAGGTGAAATAGATACCCAGGCAGTAGGGCTCGTCCTCGTCGTGGAAGAAATCCCACGACACGTCTGACAGGCGGATTTCCTGTTCCCGCACCCACTCATGGGCTTTCCTGAAGACCTCCGCGGCAGTTGTGGCGAGGAACAGTTTCCTGGCCACAGGATGCACGCCCGTCTCAGCGTCCGAGTCGTCGAAACCCTGTGGAACGTCCAGGCAAAAGTCAGGATTCAGCACCATGGAGAGCGCCCTTCCAGTCGGTTCACCCATTCGATTCGACAGAGGCTGGGCCTCTGAGCACGACGCCTGGTAAGACCGCCGCACGCCCGGGAAGGGTTGCTTCTGGCCACCGTGCGGCGAGGTGATGCTGCCGGTGGAACCGCCCCGCGAGGTCCCCAAGGGCAACGGCCTGGTAGTGCCGCGGTCGTGTGATCACGGAACAGCTTCAT
This sequence comes from Streptomyces sp. NPDC007971, assembly GCF_042958635.1. Classification (NCBI taxonomy): domain Bacteria; kingdom Bacillati; phylum Actinomycetota; class Actinomycetes; order Kitasatosporales; family Streptomycetaceae; genus Streptomyces; species Streptomyces sp. NPDC007971. The sequence continues at coordinate 48,430 of NZ_JBIBJK010000025.1, read as the reverse complement.
TGGAGCTGTCCCGTGATCGACACCCCGGGTCGGCTCGGCCAAGCTCAGGCGCCATCGGAGAGGGAGGCGTGATCCGCCGCCGCCTGGACGGCCGGGATCAGGTCTGCGACCCGTTCGAGCTGGTCGCGCTGGGAGTGCAGGTCCAGGGCGCCGAGGCGTACGACGATGTGCCGGACGCCGGCGGCGACGTACCGTCCCAGGCGCTTGCGCACCTGGTCGGGGGAACCGGCGACGACTGCCTGGATCTTCTCCAGTTCCTCCAGCGGCATGCCGTATACGGCCCGTGCGTAGTCGTCCAGTGCTCGGCGGCCGCTCTCGATGTCGTCGTCGATCCGTACCGAGACGAAGAGTGCGGAGGTGATGTCCTCGGCTGCGCGTCCGGCATCGGCCGCCGCTCTGTGGATATCGCGGAGGCCGGATGCATAGTCGGCGGGTTCGGGCGGGTAGGGCAGCCATCCGTCGTACATCAGGCCGGTGCGGGCCAGCGCTGCGGGGGTTGCGCCGCCGAGCCAGATGGGCGGGCCACCTGCTCGGAACGGCCTGGTCATGGGCGGGATGTCATCGAACCGGAGGATCTCGCCGTGGAAGGCATCGGCGCCGTCCCACAGGGACCGCCACATCGCGACAGTCTCGTCCAGGCGGGCGAAGCGCCCTTCCCACGGCAGCTCGGACAGCGTGTAGAGGGGCCGTCCGAAGCGGCCGGGGAATCCGGCGCCGACGGTCACGGTGAGTCGCCCACCGGACAGCAGGTCGATCGATGCGAGGGACTGGGCTGCCTGGATCGGCCGGCGGAGGAACGGCATCAGCGCGGCCGTACCCAGCGTCACGTTCTCGGTCGCCGGGGCGAGCGCGGCCAGCATCGTGAGCGCTTCGATGCGCGGGCTGATCAGGGAGTCGTTGACGAAGAGCGAGGAAAAGCCGAGGCGTTCGGCCTGGCGGCCCAGGGCGACCAGCTCGCGAGGGTCGTCGGCCGGTCCCCACTGGGCGGTTGCGGTCGGAAGCAGTACACCGATGTCCATGTCGATGATGATCACGACCGGTGCGAGGGGCAGCAATTCCCTGTGGGGAATGGCCTGAGTCCTCTGCCACCGCTAGAACAGGCACGTGGACTTTCCTCGTACGCTTCGCGAACGTCGTACCCGCCGTCATCTCAGTCAACTTGACCTGGCGCTGCGGGCGGGCACCACCCAGCGACACTTGAGCTTCATCGAATGCGGCAGGTCCCTCCCCGGCCGGAACATGGTCGTGCGCCTGGCCGAGTCACTGGAACTGCCGCTGCGGGAGCGCAACGAACTGCTTCTGGCCGCCGGGTACGCACCCGCCTACCCCGAGAGCCGACTCGACGACCCGGTGCTGGCCCCCGTACGCACGGCGATCGACCACATCCTGCGCGGGCATCTGCCGTATCCGGCCCTGGTGGTGGACCGCGGCGGTGACCTGATCGCCGCGAACGCCGCGTTCGACCTGATCACCGAGGGAGCGGCCCCCGATCTGCTGGGCCCGGGCACGAACGTCTACCGCCTTGCCCTGCACCCTGATGGCCTGGCTCCCCGCATCCTCAACCTCGCCGAATGGGCGCACCACATCCTGGCACGCCTCGACCACCTGCAGGAGCTGCGCACCGAACTCGCCGGGTACGTTCCCGAGCTGGAGCCGTCCGCCGGGCTCCTGGGTTTCGCGGTCCCGCTCCGCCTGCAGTCCTCGCACGGTGAGCTGCGCCTGATGACGACCGTGACGACCTTCGCCACCGCCGTCGACGTGACCCTCGCCGAGCTGAAGCTGGAGGCGTTCCTGCCGGCCGACCCGGCGACAGCCGAGGCGCTCTCGGCGGCCGCCGAACCCGCGGCCCCTGCTGTCACGGGTCAGGCCCCCGGGAACATGTAGTCGGCCTTGATCCGGCCGTTGTCGTCGAGTACGAGAAATTCCAGGCCTCCGCCCACAACGTCGCCGGTTTCCGTGGACATCGTCTCCCAGCCGAACACGACCACGCAGTGCGCCGTGGAGGCGTACCGCATCGGCGCGCGCCCGGAAGGTGGGCAGCTCGCCGCTTTCGGTGAGCACGTGGACCGCGCGGCCGGGCGCCGCATGAGCCGGCCGTTTGGATGGGCGCATGCTTGGGCGGGAGCGAGGGGCAGGGCGCGGATGTCGGCGGCTCAGTTCAGAGGCATGGTGGTCCCGCCGCTGATGCCGAAACGCTGAGCCTGCCGATCATGACTGGGAGGCGATCGAGCCGTTGTCGGCTCCGCAGCGGATGGGCCGATCCTTGCGGGCCGGAGTGCGCAGGATCTCCCGATGGGACCGGGCCGTGGCCATCAGACCGTCCAATGCGTCCCGGGTCCGTACGAGCTCGTCGATGTACTCGGAGAGCCGGTGACGCTCCTGCGCCATCCGCTCGAGAGCGGCATCGGAGTTTCCCTCGCTGGGCATGTCCACGCAGGGCAGCAGCTCCGAAATGGTGCGACTGGACAGGCCCGCCGTATACAGGCGCTGGATGAAGCGCACCCGCTCGACCTCGGCCTCCGTGTAATGCCGCTGCCCACTGGTGCTGCGGCTGCTGCTCAGCAGCCCCTGCTCCTCGTAGTAGCGCAGCGACCGAACGCTGACGTCGGTACGCGCCGCGAGCTCGCCGATCCGCATGACTGCCTCCCCGAGTGATCCACGCCACATCGCTTGCCTCTGACGTCAATGTCAGGTTTTAGCGTAGCGCCGTGCCCAGCAACCGGGCACGCGATGCACGTACGGAGGAGTCCGACATGACGACGTTGTTCAGCAGCCACCGACTCGGTGACCTGACCCTGCCCAACCGGACGGTGATGGCCCCGATGACCCGTGTCAGGGCCGCGGCCGGGGGCCTTGCCACACCGTCCATGGCGACGTACTACGCGCAGCGCGCGACAGCCGGCCTGATCGTGTCCGAGGGCGTACAGCCCAGCCTCGTCGGGCAGTCCAACCCCGGCACGCCCGGACTGCACACCGACGAGCAGGCCGCCTCTTGGCGTGCCGTGACCGACGCCGTGCACGTCAACGGCGGACGGATCTTCGCCCAGATCATGCACGGCGGCCGGGTCTCGCACCCCGACACGACCGGCCACCAGCCCGTCGGCCCCTCGGCGATCGCCGCCGTGGGCGACGTGTTCACCCCGACCGGCCCACAGCCCGCACCGACGCCCCGTGCGCTGGACACCGACGAGGTACCCGAGCACGTCCACGCGTACGCCGACGCGGCTCGACGCGCGATCGACGCGGGCTTCGACGGAGTCGAACTCCACGGCGCCAACGGCTACTTGATCTCCCAGTTCCTCTCCTCCAACGCGAACCGGCGTACGGACCGCTACGGCGGCACGATCCCGGGCCGGATCCGCTTCGCCGTGGAGGCCGTGGCCGCGACGGTGGACGCGATCGGAGGGGCCAGGACCGGCATCCGCCTCTCCCCGGGGGGTGGCTTCTGGGGTGTCGAGGAGACAGACGCACTCGCTCTCAACACCGCGCTGCTGACCGAGCTGTCCCGTCTCGGACTCGCTTATGTCCACCTGGAGGCGACCACGGACGACGAGGTACTCCTGGAACTGCGCCGCGCCTGGTCCGGGACCTTGATCGTCAACCCGGTCCTGCCGATGGGACCCAAGCAGACCGGTCGCGAGGAAGCCGACCACTGGCTGAGCCTGGGCGCCGACCTGATCAGCTTCGGCCGCGGCTTCCTGGCCAACCCCGACCTCGTCGAACGCCTCCGCGTCGGCCTGCCGATCGCTCCCGTCGACGAGAACACGTACTACCAGGGTGGCGACGCCGGCTACCTCACCTATCCGTCCTATCAGCACACGGCCCGACCGGGCGCAGTCGGCACTCCGACCGCCGGTGACCAGCGGTGACGACGCTGCTGCCCGCCGGTTGTCAGCGGTGACCGCGGTCGGCGGAGGCCGTCCGTGCTCAGGTCGATCCTGCTGGTGAGGCCGTGGCACAGCCGTCCCGGGCCCCACCTCCTGCACCACCTCCAACAGGCGGGCGAGCAGGCTCGGCCATGGTGCTTCGCCCGGTCGTTCCGCTCATCTCCCCGATCGCCCCGCTGTTTTCGCCCGGCCGTTCCGCTGAATCTCGGTGGTGGGGGCGTCCAGGCAGGCAGGTTGTTCATGAGCGTCGTTGCCGGTCTCGCGTACGAGTGCGTGCGCGAGGCCGGCGTGTACGGTGCAGCGGCGCACGACGCTTTGAACCTGCTACAGCCTGCGGTTTCGGCGGAGGCGGTCGACGGCGGCGCCCTTTGCCCGCAAGAAGGCGTGGTAGATGCCATGGGCGAGGCCGGGCCGCGCTTCCCAGCAGATCCCGCCGGACGACGATGGCGTGCATGATCGGGAGGATGCCGGTTCGCCGGTGGTAGTCGCGTTCCAGCAGTTCGTAGCCGGGAAACAGCCGGGTGACATGCGGGGATCCGTCGAGCACGCACTGGGGGACGTTCACCGAAAAGGGCGTCGAGCGCACCGGCTTCACATGACGCAGCCACCGCTGAGCCGCGCGCTCCGGCGGCTCGAGGACGAACTCGGTGTCGTCCTGTTCGAGCGCACCCGAAGGGGCGTCGTCCTCACGTCGGCCGGGACAGTCCTGTACGAGGGTGCGGCCGACTTGTTGAGCCGGGCCGAACGGCTGCGCAGCCGGCTGACCGACGCGGCGAGCGCCACCCTGGCCGTCGGGACACTTGCGGACACCGCCGAGCACGTGGGCGGTCGCCTGGTCCGGCTCTTCCGGCCCCGACACCCCCACGTGAACGTCACCATCCACGAATCGGACCTCGGTGACCCGACGGCCGGGCTCCGTACGGGGCTTGTCGATGTGGCGCTCACCCGTACACCCCCTTCGACGCCGCCGGTCTGACCACACACGTCCTGGCGTCCGGTACCCGTCGGCGTGGTTCGACCGGGCCGAGGCCCAGGTCTCGGGGGACAGGCACTCACCTGTAACGGGTTCTCATGGGCATGCGCCGGTAACGGTCAGACCGCGCGGAACCGGCCATACCGGATGACGTATCGCCCATCGGATTGAAGTGTTCATGCCCTGGCCCCTAGCGTGTGCGAGGCATGCGCGGCCGGACGATGACCTGCGCTCCACAGCACACACGGCCGCCCACCTGCGCCTGTGCCTGCCCTTCGACCAGGCGGGCCACCACAAACGGGAGGACCATCATGATCCTGCGCACCGCCCTTGCCACCCGCATCGCGAGACCGGCGGCAGCCGCTTTCGCTGCTGCCGCACTGCTGCTCGCCGGCACCGCAACGGCACACGCCGTCACCCCCAAGCCCAAGGGCCCGGCCATCGCCGACGGCACGATCTACTACTACGCCCTCAAGAACCAGAACACCGGCCGCTGCGTGGACGACTCGTGGGGAGCCGGCCTGCGCGCGTTCACCTGCAACGGGCTCAATTACCAGAACTTCAACTGGTACCCCCAGTCCGACGGAACTTGGATCGTCCAGAACCAGAACACCGGCCGCTGCATCGACGACAGCGCCGATTACGGCCTGCGCGCCTTCAGCTGCAACTACTCGGCGTACCAGCGATGGTCGATCACCTACCAGTCCGACGGCACGAAGACGCTCAAGAACCAGAGCACCGGCCGTGTCATGGACGACAGCCTGGACTTCGGGTTGCGCGCCTTCGGATACAACGGGCTGTCCTACCAGCGGTTCACGTTCGTCGGCTGACGCACCCACCGGCCAGTGCCTGGCCCGCCGGGCACTGGCGCTTCGATGAGATCCGGGCGGACAACCCAAGTGAGCCACGCACGGCAACGACGAGCACAGGCGTGCTTGCGTGACCGTCGACCGGCCTGGCCCGGCACGTCGAGGTGTGGTGCGGTGCCCCCCTCGGACAGCGCCGACCACCCGGCGATGTCGCATGAGCCTTCGGTCCGCAGGTCCTGTCAAGGGCCGGCCCGAACCCGGGTGACGGCAGACATGCAGTGGGTCTCGCGGTCCGTGCCCGGCAGAAGAGCCGGCCACTCGGCATCAGGATCCGGCAGCGGACACGTGTCGAGCCAACTCGGCCGCCAGACGATGCATGACCGTGCGGTTGGCGCGCCGGATCGTGGCTCGGACAACGGGCGCCAGTAGGCGGTCGGCGACGGGCGCGCGCACCCAGGCGTATGTGAAGGCGATGCGACTCCCCCCGTTCTCCTGCCGTTCGATGGTGTAGGTGCCGTGGGCCAGGCGACGGCCGGCCGCGCTGACGTTCCGTTCGACGATGCGCCGTGGCGCGTCGGCGTCGATGACCTCGATGGCCACGTCGGTCTTCGTGCCACCCAGCGCGACGGTGACCGTGGCGCACGATCCTCTGCCGCGATCGGGGCCGCTGAAGCGCCAGTTGGTCAGGTAGTGGTTCGTAAATCGCTCATGATGAGCCATGACGTCAAGGAAGGAGAAGACCTGCTCGGGCGTGTGCGGGACATCGACTGACACGGTGACAGACTTCATGTACCTCACCTACCCGCCCGCGGAGCGGCGACTCAGGATGGGCTCGGCCAGCATTCTCGCCATCCCGCAGAGGGTCTGGCCGTGGTGGGCGAAGAGTTCGTCACGCGAGTCGAAGTGGCCGAGGTCGGCCAGAACGTAGCCCGAGAGATCGCACGCGGTGTCGGCGGCCGGGCAGACCGTCGCGCCGTCCCAGTCGATCGCTGTTCTGGACAACGCTTCGAAGAGTGTCTCCGAACCGATGTTGGTGAAGCCACCACCACTGCCTTCGCTCAGCTCGTCGAGACCACCGAAGAGTTCTGACACCGGCAGCCATCGCGCGCTGTGGTGGTCAGTCGGTGCCGGCCCGTCGAGATGGAACTCCGGCCAGGCGAGCACCACTTGGTGCGGGACAAGTCGATGGACCCGAGGAAAGCGCGGGTACCAGAAGGTCCCGTCCACCAGCAGGCCACGCACTCGCGTGGCCACCCCGGATGCCCGCGCTACGGATTCCAGAACCGCCAACCGCTGGCTGCACGAGCCACGGCGGCGGCGAAGCACCTCCGACACGGGACGCTCGTCCTGCACCGAGTACACGGGGTGGACCGCTGCGGCGGTCCATCGGTGAGCCCGGCGCAGGGCCGCTATCCGCTGGGCGGGACCCGAGAGGTCCCCCGAATCCGCCGGGATGTCGATCCGCGGGATGTCGATCCGCCGGAGCAATGAGGAAACGTTCGGATGCCGCCAGTCGAGAATCTGCGTCGGCGCCGTGCTCCCCGCAGCTGTTCCCCTGTCCGCCGTGCGCGTGCGGGCACGGCCTCGCGGCGTGAGAAGCGAGCTCGTCATGACTGTGATCCTTTCGACCAGCACCCTCCAGATGGCTGAACGCATCGTGACAGGAATTTTGAACACGTTCAACTGCGGTGGAGTCTTACCGGTCCGCTTCGGCGAGATCGACCGCTCGGGCCCTGGGCCGGGCAGGGGTCCTGGGCCAGACCCGGGGGGGGGTGGCCGGGATACCGAGCGTCGGCGCCCCTACGATGCGGGCCATGGGGACACCCGATTCCACACTGTCCGTACGGGCCTGCTGGCTCTCATGGCTCGCGGTCGAGACCGTCGACCGGGCCGCAGTCGTGAAGGCCCTCGGCTTGACGCATGTACGGGAGACCACCTCGGCCCACGGCGTGGAACTCATCGACGAGGTGGCACACAGCGAGGAGGCGCAGTTCTCCACAGTCGTCGTCACCCGCGCCGTCCAGGGGTGGACCCTGGTCGTCGGACCGTACTTCGGCCTGCCCCATCCGCATCGGACGGCGCACGTCACCAACCGGTGCCGGGAGTTGAGCGCGCGCTACGGCAAAGCCCAACTGTTCTTCCACAGCGAGCAGAACGACGGGGAGGCGTGGCTGATCGCCGAACACGGACGGATCCTCAGACGTTGGATCAGCGAGTACCCGGAGCTCGCCCTGGGGGAACCGTTCGGAGTCGAGCGACGGCTGCTCGACGCGTACGGCATCACGGGCAGGCCCGAGGACCTCGACCCCACCAGCGACTTGGCCGGCGACTGGGCGGCGACCTGGGGAGATTGCTGGGCAACGACGGTCGCGGAGGAATCCAGCGTCAATCCCACCAACGCCACCGCCGATGCGGGTTCGATCGGCAGCATGCTGGTAGCTGCTGCTCCGGCTTTCGAGTAGCCACCCGCCTGCCGTCGCAGGGTCGAGGTCAGTGACTCTTGATGTCAGTGGCCCGCCTTGGGAGATGGGCAAGACGCGCGTTCGTCGCCAGCGAAGATGGCTGTGGGCCACGAAGGTTGGTGACATGGTGTGCCGATGAATACGACACCCGATGGACGGCCTGTCCCGCCCGCACATGCTGACGAGCGCGGCATGCTGGAAGCATGGCTGGACTTTCACCGTGCCACTCTCGCTCTGAAGTGTTCAGGCCTCAAAGATGATCAGGTACGACTTGCTGCAGCGTCACCGTCCTCGATGACGCTGCTCGGTCTGGTCCAGCACCTGGCTGAGGTGGAGCGCAACTGGTTCCAGCGTGTATTCGCAGGTCAGGATGTGTCGCCGGTCTTCGGGGAGAACAACCTCGACGGCTTTGGGCTCCGGCCGGAACGAGGAATCGGCGAGGCGACGGCTGCGTGGCAGGCGGAGGTCGCCCGAGGCCGTGAGCTGATCGCTGACGCATCGCTGGACGACTCCGGCTACCTGTCTGAACAGGAAGCCGGTCACGTCGGTGATCAGGGGGTCTCCCTGCGCTGGATCATGGTGCACATGATCGAGGAATACGCACGTCACAACGGTCATGCCGATCTCATCCGCGAGCAGATCGACGGGGTCACCGGCGCCTGAGAGGTGCTTGCGCGGTCGGAAGTACCGCGCAAGTCGATCTCTAGTGCTGTGACCGCATAGACACCTCACGACCCCAAGTCGTCAAGCCGCAGCGGCCAAGGTGGTTGGGAATGCGGTGTTCTCATCGAACAGTTCGCGTCGCTGGAGGCAGTGGAACATCTGTCCGAGCATGCGGTTGAAGAGGTTGCGCTGGGCGGCAGCGTGCCAGTCGCCGTGCTCGTCGCGGCGGCGACGGTAGTGGGCCATGGCTCCGGGCGAGGCCCGGAGGGCGGAGAAGGCCCAGAGGTAGCCGGCGTGGTTGAGGCGGTCGTTCTTGACCCAGCGGCGGGTGATGCTGGCCTTCTTGCCGGAAGCCCGGGTGATGGGCGAGGAGCCGGCGTATGCCTTCAGGCCGCGGGCGTCGGCGAAACGGCCGCGGTCGTCCCCGATCTCAGCGAGCACCCGGGCGCCGAGCTGGACGCCGAGGCCGGGAAAGCTGAGGATGATCTCAGCGTCCGGATGCTGAGGGAAAGCTTCCTCCACCGCCTGGGCGAGGTCGTCGGTAGCCGTGCAGGCGGCCTGGAGCTGGACCAGGAGGGCGAGCATCTGCTTGCCGAGCGCGTCCTCGACGAGGGCAGGTTGGTGGGTGTAGTCCTCGCGGAAGACCTCACGGAGGCGTTCGGTCTCGGCTTCGATGCCGCGTTGGCGGCCAGCTCGCTTGAGGGCGGCCTGGAGCTGGGCGCGAGTCAGTCGAGCGGCTCGCGTGGGAGTTGGAGCCAGCTTGAGGACTTCGTGGGCTTCAGAGCGGCAGAGACCGTTCTTCCAGGACTCGAACGCCGCCAGGGCGGCTGGGTAGTACTCGCGCAGCAGGGAGCGGAGCTGGTTGGAAATCTGCTGGCGGTTCCAGGTGGAGTCCTGCTGGGCGCGGGCGAGGACAGCGATGGCGCGGGCCAGGTCGCTGTCATCGGGCAAGACCCGGTGGGCGTGCATGTCGGTGCGCAGGATGTTCGCGAGCACCAGGGCGTCGCCCGGATCGGACTTCTTGCGGGAGACGCTGTGCCGGTCGCGGTAGCGGGCGGCGGCCATCGGGTTGATCGCGAAGACCTTCCGCTTGCCCTGCCGCAGCACGGCGACCAGCAGACCACGGGAGGTCTCGATCGCCACCGGGATCGGGTGTTCCTCGGTGTCGCCGTACTCGGCAAGCAGGTCCAACAAGACCTTGTAGCCGGCCGCATCGTCCGTGATGTGGCGTTTGGCCAGCAGCTGGCCCGAGTCGTCGACCAGGGCGACGTCGTGCGTCCTCTCGGCCCAGTCGATTCCGCAGTAGATCAAGGCATCCTCCCCATGGCGTGGGTGTTTGCGCTGGTCACGAGCGCATGCGGGCCACGCAGCGACCTAATTCCAGGACTCGGCGACAAGACCGGTCCGCCACCTCACTAGCCGTTCGTGGCACCAGCGCGTCACACGGGCCTCGGTCTCGACGGGAGCTCGCAAAGCTCGGGCATATCGAGAGGTCACCATGCAGCGGGCTCGCACCACCAACGTCAACGAGCAAGCAAGGCCTGGGGTAGTGGCGATCACGCAAGCGCGAGCGCTTCGCTCTTCGCTCAAGGCTTCTCAAGCCAGGCTTCGTGCAGGAATCCGTCCGACGCCCACGCGACCACCACCACGAGCACGGGGGCTGCACGCCGCTCTATGCGGAGGTCTCAACGAACCCGGTTCGCCGGAGGCGTCGCAGCCCCGTACTCGAACAGCCCGCTGGAGCGACAACCGCTCTGTGTGGGCTGCTGAGAACGAATTAGGTTCGCCGGGTTCGGCCTTGCTTTAGGATCCGATGGCTATGGGGGGATCTGTTCATAGCCGCTGGCGTGCGACTCGCGCGGTCGTCTTGGCGTTGGTCGGGGTGGCCGCACTGGCCGTGCTGTTAGTCGTGCTTCTGGTCCTTCCAGGGATGGTGGTGGATCACGATCTCGCTGGAGGCCATCTTGCCGCCGCGGACCGGATGAACGCGGTGAACAACGTGCGTACCACGCTCCTTCAGGCGATCGGTGGCGCGGTCGTCCTGTTCGGCGCCTACGCCACCTGGCGGCAGTTGCGTGTCAGCCAGGACGGGCTGAACGCCACCCGGGAGGGCAATGTCACCGATCGCTTCAGCCGGGCAGTGGAACAGCTCGGCAGTGACAAGCTGGACGTGCGGATCGGCGGCATCTACGCACTGTGGCGGATCGCGGACCACTCCGCCCGCGACCACGAGGCCGTCGTCTCGATCATGGCGGCGTACCTTCGGACGCACCTACCGTGGCCGCCACAGGAGCCGGGCACTCCGGCGGCGGACGCGTCCGTCAACTCGGTGCGCCCGCTGGAGACTCGTGCCGCTGATGCGCAGGTGGCACTCACCTGCCTTGGGGTCCTTGCCCAGGAACGCAGCCCGGGTTGGCTGAACGTCAGCTTCACCGATCTTCGTCGAGCCGATTGCGACGGGCTGTGGCTGAACGGTGTCAACCTCGACGGAACGTGCCTGGAAGCGGCGAGCGTGTATCAGGTCAATCTGAGCGGGGCGTCACTGATCGAGGCCAATCTGCGGCATGCCGAACTCGGGACGTCGATTCTTCACCAGGTCCGCTGTCTCGACGCCGATCTGCGCGGCGCACGCCTGGTCAAGGCCGACCTGCGGGAGGCGGACTTCTCCGGTGCGGACCTCAGGGAGGCGAACCTGCGCAAAGCTCGGGCCCATGGGGCGGTGTTCGTCCGTGCGGATCTGCGATTGGCTGATCTGCGGGGCTGCGACCTCGGCGGTGCCGACCTGCGGCACGCGAGACTGGAAGGCGCGCTGGCGAGCGACCTGACCATCTGGCCGAACGGCTTCGATATCGACGCGGCCGGCCTCGTCATCTCCGAGGATCCCGGCGCCGAACCTGACGTTCTGCTGCCGGCTGCCGCGATCACGAGGCCAGTCCCGCCCCTGCTGTCGGCCTGATGTTGGTTCGACTTCATCGCGTTGGATTGATCAGGCCGCCGAGTCGAGGGGGCGTCCGCCCCAGCGGAGCCCTTTCTCGCTGCGGAAGCGTGCGCGCTCGCGCGGCTGAGCGGCCAGCACGTTGGGATGGCGGGCGTTGGCGTTGCGCCAGCGCAGGTACGCGTGCAGCGCCCGGGTCTGCGCGGTGTGGTTTGGGTGGTTGGAGTTGGCGATGGTGAACTGCCGCAGTGGTCCGAAGTGGGCCTCGATCGGGTTGGCCCAAGAGGCGTAGGTCGGGGTGAAGCACAGCTCGACGCGGTTCTTCTTCGCCCAGCGCCGGATGTGCTCGCTCTTGTGGGCCGACAGGTTGTCCAGGATCACGTAGATCGGGGCGCCGTCCGGGCGGGCCGAGCGGATCGATCGGAGCGCGGCCAGCGTGTTGCTGGCGCCCTTCTTGCGGCGGTTGACGCCCCACAGGGGGTCGTCGCCGACGGAGTAGCAACCGTGGAAGTAGCGCACCCCGTGGGTGCGGTGGTAGGTCGCGGGGTGCCGCTCGGGCCTGCCCTGCTCGCCCCAGCACGACCCGGCGGTGGGGCGGATGCTGAGCGGGCCGAACTCGTCGAACGCGAAGGCGCGGTCGGGGAATCGCTCCAGCACCTCCTCGATGCGGTCGAGCTTGGCGTCGCGCTCGGGGTCGGGGGATTCCTTCCAGGTCTCGGTGCGCTGGAAGGTGACGCCGCAGCGGGCGAGCAGGCACCGTAACGCCTCGCGGCCGATCCGGATCACGCGGCCGTGCACGCGGCGCAGGTAGGCGGCGAGTTTGCGGATCGACCAGCGGGTGAAGGGCTGGCCGAGCTTGGTCGGGCGGGTGATGGCCGTCTGAGTGACGAAGTCCTCGTCGTCAGGGCTGAGCAGGCGGGGACGGCCTCTCGCCCACTGAGGGTCCAGGCAGGCCAGGCCGATCTCGTTGAACCGGTGGATCACGTCCCGGACCGTGTCCTCGTCGGCCTGGACCAGTTTCGCGATCACCGGCACTCGGTTCCCGCCGGCCGAGGCCAGCAACCTCATCGCCCGCCGGTAACGCACCGAGTTGGTGCTGCCCCGGCGCACGATCTGCTGCAGCTTCTGTCCCTCCTGGTCGGTCAACCTGCCACGCCATCGTCCTGACCCAGCATCAACTCCCCCCTCCCGCGGAGTTCGACCGCGAACATGCCATGACCCGCTCTGCCCCCTGGGCATGCCTCCGGGCCAGACCCGATCCGCGGGCAGGGCGGGCCTCTAGGAGCTGTCTCGTCCAGCCAGTATCGAGGTAACCGATAGCCGCACGGCATGCGGCTCTGGCCGTCGCCGACCTGAAGGGCCGACCTCGGCCGACGTCCGTGATCGTCCCTCTCCCCCGCCGGCAGGCAGCAGTGCCTGGCACCCGATCGATGCACATCTCGCAGCACCCGCTGCCCCGAGCAGGTGCGTCCATGCGGGTTGTACCTGCGGCCTGCGCGAACCGAAATCGGAACCGCCGCTGTTGTCCAGGGCATCCATCACCACGGTGAGAAAGGCCGCTCAATGCATCGCAATCCCCTTCTCCTCGCCCTCTGTGCCCTCCTTACTGCCGCCGCAACAGGATTCCTCGCAACCACCGCCCTCCACAGCAGCCGCGCATCCCGCTGACAGAAATTCCACCAGCGCCTGTCCGACGGGGCGCCGCCTGGACAGCACCCTGGCGCCGAAAGGACATCCCCGGTGGGAGTAGCGGTCCGAGATCAGTCGCGCATGCCCTGGCGATGTATTCGATGACCACGGTAGGTCGGTTCAGGGTCCGGTGAAGGGGCTGCTCCGAGCTCAGACGTGCCGCACTCCTCGTCCCGCCCGGGCGCAGAACCGCTCGTCGATCACAAGGTGACCTGTTCAGCCGCGTTCGGCGAGCGCGACATCGGGAATCGAGGAAGGAAATTCGGCTGCGGGCGCCAGGGCAGTCACTCCGAGCAACCCGCCGCCACCGCATTTCCTCCGCATTTACGTCAGCCATGTTCCCGGTTGCCGACGTGCCCCAGTCTGTTCAGTCCGGATCCAGCCAGTGCATGAATTGCAGAGCTGACGGTGAGATGGGCGGACATCGGGCGGGGTTCTCGGCCGACGTGCATCACAGGATGCGGCCGAATATGCCGAAGGGCCCGGCGGATGATGCCGGGCCCTTCGGGCTTTCGTAGCGGGGACAGGATTTGAACCTGCGACCTCTGGGTTATGAGCCCAGCGAGCTACCGAGCTGCTCCACCCCGCGTCGGTAGGACCACTGTACACAACAGTGCCGCTCAAAGCAGAATCCTTATTTCAGAGAGGGCCGACGATCTCGGCCTGTGGCTCTGCTGCCCGCTGGGGCACATCGAAGCGGCCTGGGCCGGGCGCCCCGCCTTCGGCCAGTTCCCGGTGCCAGGCATCGGTGACCGCAGGCTCGGCCAAGCCGATGGGCATGGCGCCCCCTCTCACGAAGCGGGTGGGTCGGCCGCACCCCGAGGCGGCAGGCCCGGCGCATGCCGGACCACCGGACCACAGTGGGGCCCGGGCATTTCTGATGGCCTCCGTCGTGCTCCTGCGCGGCCTCTCCCCCAGCCGACTCGCATCCGCATGGACGCTGTGTCCGTGCGGAAGGAGTGGCGCCTGGTAGCAGGGGGAGGTGGGGGCTGCGTCAGCGTCCCGGCAGCAACGAGTCCACGTCTGCCCGTTCCCAGCCGACCGATACCAGCGCGTCCACAGCAGCGGCATCGCCCAGCGCCAGTGCGGCCGCGGCCGCAACCTCCGGATCGGAGTCACCGGCGGCGAGCACCCGCAGCAGCCCGTCGGCTCTGTCGTCCGATTGCCGCAGCGCCGTGACGAGCAGCGCGCCCGCCGTGCGCGTGACGGGATCCTCCTCCTGGAGCATGTCCGCGAGTACGGGCCCGATGTCCGCAAGCATGTCGCGGGCCACCGTGTGCCAGTGCTCCTCGGCCGTGTCCCTCGTGCCTATCGTGCCCATCGCCCTGACGGTGCGCAGTGCCAGGCCGAGGGCCTGGCGCCGGACGTGGCAGTGGTGTGCTCCCACTCCGACTGCCGCGCCGATCTGCGTCAGATACACGAAGGCCAGTACGGCGGCCGAGCACAGCCCCTGCTCAGGGCTCAGGAGCATCTCCAGTTCGGCGAACGCGCGGCGTGCGTCGTCGGTGTCCCGCGACAGCAGTCTGGCAAGGTGGCGGGGCACGTCTTCCGGGTCGCCGTCCGTCGCACAGGTCGCGTTCTCGAAGGAGATCACCCGCAGCATGAGCTCGCGGGCCGGCCAGAGTGCGTCTGCGTCGAGCCGGACGACGGCGCGTCCGCTCGGCCCGCCGACCGTCAGACGCAGGTCGGCGTCCAGATGCACGGTGGTGATTCCGGGGCCGAGGTCGAGGTCCGCGCGTTCGCCGGACGCAATGTCCCAGAGCGCCACCACGTCGTCGCGCCAGCACGCGGCGAGGACCGTCCCGGTGGTGGAGGCGGTGAGCGCGAGCCCGGTGAGCGGCGGGCGTTGTCGTGCCACCTGAAGCGGACCGTCGCCGGAGTCCGGCATCCACAGCTGGAGCGTCCCGTCGCGGTGTCCGCTGGCGACCAGCGGCCCCTCGTCCGGAAGTTCGATGCAGGCCAGGGCCGTTGCGGGTTCAGCCTGCTGGTGAACGAGGACCGGATCGGCGTCGCTGTCGAGCCGACGGGCCCGGAGGGTGCCGTCCTCGTCGCTGGTGACGGCGAGCGTTCCGGACACGGTCCAGGAGTCGGCGCCGTCACCGGCCGAGGGCCGCGCGATGCCGGACCCCATGGGGTCCGGGGAGGTCGAGAGCACCGTCCAGCGGCCGGACTCGTCCGTGTCACCGGGTTGCAGCGCGATCGGCTTCGGAGCTTCCTCGACCGCAGTGGGCGTCAGGATCCGGTCGGACCAGTCGAGGCCCATGCGGGCGCCCAGCGTCTCCAGCGCCTCCGCGGTGCGCGCGTGCACGGTCAGCTCGACGTCACCGTACCCGGTGTCGTGAAACACCAGTGCGTCGGGAGCGCCGTACACCGTGATGTGCTGACCGAGCTCGCGCCACGGCTGGAATCCCAGTGTGGGCAGTTCGTCCCTGATCCACGCCACGATCCGTTCGGTGTCGTCGTCGCCATGGACCGTCCAGCCGTAGTGCGCAGGCAGCCGCTGCACGGCGAGTTGCAGGAAGAACTCCGAGAGGGAGCCGGCCTGGAGCACCCACTCCCTTTCGGAGACGGTGACCAGCACCCGTGGGTCGGGCAGTCCTGCCTCGGCTGCCGGGTACCCCCACTCGTTGCAGTACTCGTACTCGGCCTTGAACACGCACACCCGGCGGTCGGCCCCGGCGGGTACCAGGGCCGTGTCGTCGGGCAGCCCGTCGGCGACGCCGTACCCGCCCGGGTCGGGCCGCAGCGTGGGCGGGTATTCGGGGTTCGTCCAGTACAGGCGCGGGCTGTGCGTGAAGGAGTTGAACGGCAGCTCCCACCACTCGTCCAGCGCGGCCGGGACCGGCAGGCTCAGGTCCACGCTCTCGAACGGGTCCTCGCCCGCCTCGTCGGCCGGCTCACCCTTGAGACGCCGCAGGTAGTGGCGGTGCTCACTCTCGGACCAGCGTTGCCACGGAACGGCGTCCTCGGGCAGCTCGTAACCCCACTCCTCCTGGAAACGGCGCAGGAGTTCCCACCGCGGGGCTGTGTCGGCGAGGTGGGCGGCGAACTCGTCCTCCGACATCCGGTCACGGTCGTCCCAGCGCGGCATCACGCGCCGGAGGAGTTCCCCGAACCTGCCGTAATCGATCATCCCGCTCATCAGGGCAGCCTAGGGCATGCCCCTGTCAGTGAGCCCGTGACCGTCGGCAGGTCGCGGTGCTGCACCTCCCTGCTCCGGCACCTTCGCCATCGCAGTCGCAGTCGCAGTCGTCATCGAATTCGCCGTCGCCGTCGTCATCGCCAAGGGGAGCGTGATGGCGTCGGCCGACCGCGGCGGCCGGTCAGCTCTGACCGATACGGCGTGGATTTGCCCGAGCGCCGCTCCTTACGAGTTGCTGACACCCCGGTCATCCGCCGGTCCTGCGCTGCAAGCGTCTGACAGGGTGAGGCAGCGCTCGCGGGTCCTGTGCGCGAATTATTCGCTGCAAGCTCCGGTCGGCAAGGGGACGGGGACGTGACGTGACGGTCAGCGGCCCTGTGGTCCGTCAGAGCGTCCGTGGAGGCCGTCGCTGCGGCAATAGGAGAAGCGGCTGCCGCAGTGACACGGGGCCCCGGGCTGCTGCCCGGGGCGCCCACACGTCCACGAGTGGGGTGCCCCCGGACCTCGCTGATCCTCAGGGCGGATGAAATGGGTTGCCGACGGTACTCCTGGCCCTGATGCCGACCGCCTCCCCCTTCAACACGGCTCGGTTCGGACGCACGTTCTGTGGCGGTGGGCCCGAGCCGGACAGAGCAGTCCCTGTCCCCCGCGGGGGTCGGCGGGCCGTACGGTCACGTCGGTGCGAGGCAGAACTGGTGGGCACCGCGCAGCGTGGTGCGCCGGTTCCGCTGGGTCGCCCGGATGTCGAGGCGTACGTCGAGGGCACCGGAAGTGCGCTGTCGGCCCGAAGGCCCGTGGGCAGCCGGGAGGCGTCGAGGGCGTCACGTCTGGCGATGAGGATGCCGAGCTCGTGACGGCCCAGAGCGCCGGTCCTGTGAGGTGATGGATGCCGGACGTGTCGTACGACGCCAGTTCCAAAAAGGCGGCGGCCAGGTCGGCGACGTGCACCGGGCAGCGGATGTCGTCGGTGAACAGGACACCGTCGCGGGTGCCTGCGGCGAATTCGTGGACGGCACGCTCGTGTGCGGAACCACCTTTGCCGATGATCAACGACGTACGGGCGACGACGGCCTCCGGATGCACGAGGAGGACCCCGGTCTCGGCCGCCGCCTTTGCCCGACTGGGACGACCTACTCGCCGAGCCCGGCTTCCCTCATGGCGCCCACAAGTCGGCTCCGGGCGACGTACAACAAGGCTCCGTGAGGAGCGGCCGTACACAGCAGCGCCTTCCCCTGCCTCAGCGAGCTGACCGACGAGCACACAGACGAGTTCCTGGACGAGGTGATCCAGGCGGCCTACGACGCCGGGACACAGATCGCCTCCCTCCACGCACTCGATGTTCTCGTGGGCCAGCACGCACCCACCCCCAGGCTCCCTCACGGGGTCATGCCCTGACGGCTCCCCGGCTTCGTGAAGCGAGAAGAGCCCCGGCTCTCCTTCGGGCGGGTCGGGGCTCTTCGCTGTGCTGCCTCAGTCGTCCAGCTCGACAATTTCCACATCGCCGCCCTGAACTGTCACGGTCCTCATCCAACGGCCGCTCTCGGTGTCGTAGAAGAGGGAGTCATCGTTCCACTGCCTCTCCTCCTCTTCGACATCCGAGTGGGTGGTGTCGTCGGCATCCGGGCGGGTGAAGTGGACATCGCCCTCCCGCTGCCAGCGGTACGACCAGTCGATCTCGCTCGTGATCGCCTTGATGCTGTTGGACGGCAGCACCCTTGTCGCTTCACTGATCGCCGCCTTGACAGCCGCCCCGTAAGCCGTGCGGGCGCGCTGGTAATGGACCGTCGACCCTTCGGTCTGAAGGTCGAAGTCGATGGTGATCGTCAGGTGCTTCGGAACAGGCCTCTTAGCCATGGATCCCCCCTGGATTCCGGATCGGGGCGTCAGTATTCACGACGGCACGTCACCTCGCTGACGAACGGCCCGAAACTCTCATGTAGTTGTGCTACGGGCCAGAGATGGGGCGGCGGCGGGCCGGACGCGGTCGGAGATGGTCGGAGTCGGGCAAGCGGTGATCGGGGTTGTCCTGGTCGTCCTCGCCGTCACGGGGCGGGACGTCCAGGCAAGTTTGCGGTCGTCGGAATCGCCTTCAGAATCCGGGAATCGCCTTCAAAATGGTGTGCGTCCAGTCGGCCGGGGTCGGCGTGGTCAGGCAGGCCGCGAGGCGGGCGATGTGGAGGCGGCGCTGCTCGGGGCTCATCGTGAGGGCCTGGCGGAGGGTGTCGACCAGGTTCTGCGGGCTGTCCGGGTCGGTGAGCAGTGCAGCCCTGCCCAGGTGTTCGGCGGCGCCCGCTCGTCGGGACAGCACGAGAACGCCGCTGCGTCCGGCCGCGGCCAGGCATGCGATGTACTCCTGTGCCGTGAGGTTCATTCCGTCGGCCAGGGACGTCACCCAGAACACGTCCGCCGCAAGGTAGTTGTCGACGATGTGCGGGAAGGCCAGTGACCGGGGTACGTAGTCGACGGGCTGCCAGGCCGGGCTACTCCAGCGGGAGTTGAGGTCGTTGATCGTCCGCTCCAGTTCCGTGCGGGTTGTCTCGTAGGCACGGATGCCCGGTTCGGGGGGCGGGCAGATCAGCCGGAATCGCACGTGCCCTTGGAACTCCGGCGCCTGGTCGAGGAGGGCCGCCAGAGCGCGGATCTTGTGCACGGGTGCCTTCGCGTAGTCGAGCCGCTCGACGGAGAGCACCAGTTGCCCGCGGTTTCGGCGACGGCGCCGTGCCGAGCGTGTGCCGGCGTGGGCTTCCATCGCCCGGAGGTCGATGCCCAGCGGGTGCACCCCTGTACGGGGAGGACATGGGGTGCCCTCCAGCAGCCGTTCGAAGTTGTCGGCGTAGGCGGCGGTGTGGAAGCCGGCCCAGTCCAGATGCGCGAGCGAGGTGCGCAGTTGATCGGCCGCGGGGAGCCGGCGGAAGGTGTCGGGGGTGGGGAACGGCGTGTGGTGGAAGATTCCGATGTTGACGTCGGGGCGGCGCGGTTTGAGCAGGCCGGGGACGAGCCACAGGTTGTAGTCGTGCAGCCAGACGGTCGCCCCGTGGGCGGCGTGGGCGTCGATGTGGTCGGCGAAGGCTGCGTTGACCTTCTCGAAGTCGGCCCAGTGACGGGCATCGTGGCGGATCAGCTGCGGTTTGGACACCATCGCCGGCCACAGCGTCTCCTTGCACGCGCCGTGGAAGTAGCTCGCCCAGATGTCGGATTTCACGGGCAGCAGAGCAAGTGACAGCGCGGTGGGCGGTGCCGGACAGATGCATCGTGCGCGAGGCGCGTTCGGGCTGGGCGGTGGGGTGGTGTCCTGGTCGGTGACGAGGGCGGCCGCCCACACGGCGTCCTGACCGCAGGAGCGCGGGTCCAGGGCGGAGGTGAGCGTGGGCAGGATGCCGTTGGGGCTGGCCGGGGTCCGCCATCTGCCGTCGGACCACTGCAAGGGCGGGCGGTGGTAGCCGACCACCACCCGTGAGGGCCGGCTGATCCAGCCGAGGTGTTCCATGGCCGACAGGATCGCCGCCGCGCCGTCGAGTGCCGGGCGATGCACGCGGTTGCCGACAGGTACGCGCGTGGCCAGGGAAGGTTCGGCGTTCCCCATGATCACGCCATGGGCACCCAGGTCGAACAGCGAGAGGTCGTTCAGCGAATCGCCTGCTACGAGCAGGGCGGAGAGGGGCCAGTCGAGCGTGCGGGCGAGTTCCCGCACGGCTGCTCCTTTGCCCGCGTTCAGGGGAAGGACATCGAAGTAGCGGTCTGCGGAGTACGTCCATGAGCAGCCCAGCCCGGCCACAGCCGCCTTGAGCGCCGGGGTAAGGCGCTCAGGGGCCAGGTAATAGGAGCACCGCCCCTCCTGAACGACTCCGTCCTGGTGGACCAGCCCGGCAAAGCCCTCCAAGGCAGACCGTACCCGGTCCGTGCCGGGCCAGCCGGCACGCAACCGGGCCTCCAGGGCGTAGACATGGCCCAGGTCGGCAGCGTCGATCACGCTGGCCCCGACATCGGCGACGATCCATCGCGGTGCCGGCACGAGCGGATCGCTCTGCAGTATCGAGCGCACCGAGTGCAGTGAACGGCCGGTGGCGAAGACCACGGTGATGCACGGGTGCAGGTCCAGGAGGTGGCGCAGCCTTCGGCGTGCGCGGTCATCGCCCCCCAGGAGGGTGCCGTCGAGATCGGTGACCAGTACGCGGACGGGACTGGGGGGCGGGTGAGGTGCGGCAGGGCGCTCGGCGCGGCGATGTGTGACGTACGGGGCGGTGCCCATCTCTCCTCCTGGATCGTGACACACAGTAGCGAATCAACGACACATAGTGCTATCGTCGGACAGGGTACCGCCCGTCGACAACGCACCGCCGACGCCCGGATGAGGTCTGCGTCTCCGGCACCTCGACGGGCCGGGCCCCGTCCAGCCCAAAAGCCCCGGAGGCACCATGCATGAAGCCGATCCCGCATTCGAAGAACTGATGTCCTCCGCACGCAATGCGCCCTCAGAGCTGGTCACCCGCCTGGTGCACAGCGACGATCCGCAGGCGGCGCGGCTCGGACGAGCGATCGAGCACATCAAGAGGACCAGCACCCATGCCCCGCCGACGGAAGCGTCCGACGGGGGCCGCATCGTCAACCCGATCACCCATGATCCAGCCTGGTGAGGGCGCCCGACAGCGGCCGGCGCCCGATCAGCACGCTCACGGCGGGCGGCCTGCGCCCGCGACGACCGGGACACGGACTCCGGCCGGACCGGCCGCGCAGGACGTCCGTCCGGACACCGAAGCCGGACCGGAACAGGCCACGCGGCGGACTGACCCGTCAGGGTGACTTCGTGTCCGCTTCATGACGTATATCGCTGCAGGTCAGCGTCTTGAACGGGGGGACCGTGGCAGAGAATTTCCACCGACCCAGTTTTTAGTCATAGCTAAAGGTGGCATCCTGATGGAGTGGCAACAAGCGTTGTCTCTCGATGAGTTGGGGGGTGAGTCATGGGCATTTTCGCTCGTGACGAGAGCCGGACGAACTTAGCGGCGTCCCGGATAGGGAGGCAGGCCACGGCCTCATTGGCCGGCCTGCTGGCAGGACTGGGCAAGAACCGCTCCGATCTGGCCGCGGCGATGGGCGTGAGCCCAGGCCGCGTCAGTCAGATCATGTCGGACGATGCGAATCTGACGGTCCGGACGCTCGCCGCAGTAGCGGAGGCGCTGGACGCCGACGTCCAGATCACCTTCCGTCCCCGACCGCAGCCGGCGGACCCCAAAGCCTGCAGCAGTACGGACGCGTCATCCGTCAGGAGCAGTGGGGTCCCCGCCAGACAGTGACCGTCGGGGCCGAGCACTTCCGCCTCCCCCTCGCGCCCCGACCGCTCCGGATCACGTTCCGGGCCTTGTGTCAGCGGGTCAGCCAGCGGTCGAACCAGCGGCGCTGCGGTGGCAGCGCCGGACTGTGGAACGCGTCGTTCGACATCGCCTTCGCACGCAGGGTCCGGAGCTCTTCGTTCTCGCTCCGGCGGCCGTGGTCGTACGCAAAGCGCAGCAGGTGTCCGCACTGCGCAAGGGCGGTGCCGAACGCCTGCCGCCGGGCGATGAGTTCATCACCGTTCGGCTCACGCTGAGCCTGACGGCACGCCTCGTCGATACCGGTCTGCACGTCCAGCGCCGCGTCGACCGCCTTCTCCACATCCGCGTAGACGGCGTTGATCGTCTTGGTCTGGGCGGTCAGCGGATGCCGCTCCAGCAGGTACAGCCTGAGGTCGTGGACGAACACCCTGAGCTGGGCAGAGGTTTCGATGCCCCGCAGGAAGCCGTCCGACCAGGTGCAGGCGTCGAGGTGCACACGCTGCACCAGCCGCTCCCGGGCCAGAGCGATACCCAGGGTCATGAACTTCACGTACGGCTGCGCCGTCTCGTCCTGCTTCCGCCGGGGCAGCGCGGTGGCACCCGTCGCGGCGCCCGCAACCACCGGAGGAATCGACGCCGCGTGCGGCAGTAGCAGCACCGCCCCGGCCGCCACCGCACCCATCAGCGCCAGCACGAGCAGCATCAGAGCAGCCGACGCCCAGCTGCCCAGCAGCCGCCCCTTGCCGGCGAACTCACGCGCCAGCCCGACCCACGCGATGACCGCGCTCACAGCTGCCGGTAACACGTAATCAGCCAGCCAGGCGGGGTGAGACCAACTCATCGACGGCGCCCCCAAGACATTCCACGGACAGACCGGGCCGTCGTCAGCGCGCGCAAGCCCAGCAGGCCTCCTTCTCGGCAAGTCACACCAGCGCCCAGCCCTCTCGCCGCGCACCTGTCGTCGGGAACTGCCGCGAGTAGAGCCGATGATGTCAGCCAACACGACACCACGCCGTTACTTTGAGCAACAATCGGCCAGCGTGTCTGTCCCGTCCGGGAACCTCACCCGCTGGTACGGACGACGAATCCAGCCCGGATCCCGGCCACGCACCTGCGCACGCCCTGCCGTTCCCCGGCTTTGTCCGGCCGTTGTCCGGCGGCTTGTGCCTGATAGCCCGCTTGCCCAATTGCCTGATTGCCCGGCTGTCCGGCTGTCCGGCTGTCCGGCTGTCCGGCTGTCCGGCTGTCCGGCCAAGCGGATCATCGGACTCCGCGCGGCTGCCTCACCCTCCGGCCGAGCCCCGGAGGGGGCCGTCGCACCTCACCACCGTCGTACCCTGAACCACCTGGTGGTCAGGTCACCTGCTGTCGGTCCGTCTCCGGCTGCGGTAGCGGTAGCGGTAGCGGTAGCGGTCGAGGATGTCCTGCCGTAGCAGGTGGCCGAAGCCGGCCGACTGCAGCCGGTGGCCGAGCTGGGCCTCGTCCAGGCCGAGTTCGGCGGCCGTGTCGGTCAGACGCCAGTCGTGTGCGGCGAGGCGGTTGAGCAGGTGGCCGCGGCGCACCTGGTTCTCCGAGAGCCGGAAGGTCTTGAGGTAGACGGTGCGGCCGAGTTCGTCGGTGATCGCCTCGCCGATGTGGTTGTCGTGCTTGGGGCGGAACGGGGGCAGGAAGCGGGAGAGTGTGAAGCGGTTCATCCGGTAGACCTGCTCCCAGGTGCTGTCCTGCCCCAGCAGTCCGGCGGCCATGGTCGTGTCGTGGAAGTCCGCCCACTGTGCGGTCTGCTGCCTTGCGGCGGCCCTCAGCTCGCCCAGGGACCGGATCCCGTGGCCGGTGATGTCGGCGCGGAAGTCCGGCACCGGCGGCATCAGGGTCGCGTAGTGGTGGACGAGGTCGCCGTAGAGGTCCTGCACCAAGGACGGGTGCAGGGTGCGGTAGTCCTCCGGGTGCGGCACGACAAAGGCCGCGGCCAGCGCGTCGGCGACATAGACCAGAACGCCGCACTGTCCCGGATGGATCTCGAAGACGCGCAGCGCGTCGGCCAGCCCCGGCACGTCCGCGCCCAGGTAGGCCGCCTCCACACGCGGGGACAGTCCCTGGCTCAGGGCCTGTCGCGACCACTCCTCCCACGCGATGGCGGGCCCGCCGAAGTGCAGCGCGAGATAGCCCTCCAGCGCGAGGTGGAGCGGCAGGAAACGCAGCCGGTTCCTGGCTTCCCGGCGCGCCGTCCTGCGGTGGAAGTGCAGCCGCAGCGTTTCGACCGGCCGGCCCTGCTGTCCGCCGGTGAGCTGCGTGCCGTAGGCGGCAGCCGGTGAGCCGTCCGTCGTCCACTCCGCGACGAATCCGTGCGGGATGTAGGAGAGGTAATGCCGCCCCCCGGTCAGGTCCACCACGCCCGGCCCGCCGTAGATCCGCGGATGCAGACGCAGGTCCTGAACGGGCTCGGCCCGCACCAGCGGCACCAGCCGCACCGCGCCCCAGACCTGGGAAGGGCGTACGGAGAGCCCGTCGAGCAGGCCGGCACGCGGCACCGGCGTTGCAGCATCCCGGAGGGCACCCGTCAGCGGCGGTCCGGCATCCGGAGCGGAACGCGTCACCGGCGCAACGGCGCCCTGTCCGTGTGGTGTCATCGCGGGCTCCCTTCCGCTCGCTGCCGCGGGACCGAGGGAAGCCGGTCCGCCCGGGCGTCGAGGTAGGTTCTCAGTTCGGCCAGCCCGGTGCGGCCCTCGGCGAACTGCGCGATCTCAACGAGCGCGGGCAAGTCCTCCGCGTCGCGGATGCCCGCGGTCGGCACACTCGACGACAGCCGGCGGACGTCGAAGCCCGCCGCGTCGTACACCGGGTTGAGGTGCACCACGCTGGTGCGGCGGTCCGTATCGAGTCGGGTCCGCCAGACCCGGAGCACCTCGCCCGCCAGACCCGGAGGGGCGTTGTCCCAGCCGTCGGAGATGATCACCAGGCGTTGCGGGGAAGTGCCCAGCGCATCAAGGATCCGCTCGCCCAGCGGGGTGGGTCCGACGGGGTGCGCCAGCAGCGCGTCGCCGCGACCGGACGTCCACAGGCCCGTGTAGCGGACGGCGAGCGCTTCGAGGAGATAGTGGCAGGCGAGGGCTACGACTAGCGGGCGCTGCTGCTTCACCCCCGAGCCGTAGGAGGAGAAGCTGTCGTCCAGGACGGCAGTCACCCGGCCCCAGCTCCCCCGGTGTTCGCCCGCAACCCGCACGGCCGCCGTCCGCAGCGCGCCGGTCAGCTCCTCACGGCGGGATACCCGCTCCGCGGCCGGAAGGGAGAGCACATAGCCGGCCAGCCGGGTGAGCGGCATGCGGGACAGGTCCGTCCCGACGGCTTCCGCGGCCGCGGCACCCTGCTGGTGCGCAGCCCGCTGGAGCCGCAGCCTCTCCAGACGGGACAGCCGCGGAGCGATGCGTTCCAGGAAGACGCCGCGTGGGATGCCGTGCTTGGCCGCAAAGCCCTCGGCAACGGTGTAAGGCAGCTCGTAAACGGCGGCCTGCTCGAAATGGGCACGGCGCCAGGCCTCGAGGATCGGCGTGTCGTAGTGGGTACGGCTCTGCGGCGCGAACAGGAAGGCGCCGAGTTCCGCACCGCCGGGTGCCAGATGTGCGTGCCGCAGTGCCTGCTTGAGGCCGTTGCGGTACTTGACGGCGTCGAAGGCGAGGTCGGGCCGGGCTGCCAGCCAGTCCCGCAGCAGGGCGCGGGTGCGGCGGTTGTTGACCCCCGCGCGGCGAAGGTACCGGAAAAGCCCGTAGACGCGCTGCGGCGGCAGCAGGGCCAGCCGGCCGGCGATCAGACGGCCTTCGCTGCGACGCTGGTCCGCGGTGGCCTCGGCGGCGGTCTCCAGCAGCCGCCGGATGATCAGTACGGCGTTGTGGTCGTTGATGTCGAGGGCGAGCGCACCCGCGTACAGGTCGCGGTAGTTGCCCAGCATGTAGGCGTGCAGGAAGTCGAGGGAGAGCCGCTGGACCCCTTCGTCGGAATGGAACTCACGCTGGCCCGTCGAAGTGATCGCAGCATTGATGAAGAGCAGCACATCGTCAGCCGCTATCAGATCCCCGAACGACTCCATGCCCCAACCCGCTCACTCATGTATCCCCCTGAGGCCGGCCGGGGAGTGGAAGCACGAGCTGCGAATCATTGCTTTACAGGCAGGTTCCGGAAGTCGCACCAAAGTCCCGCGGCCGGCATCGGGACCGTAACACAGCGCAGCTCGCAGGCCTTACGGCTTTTCCCGCCGGCCCTGCCCGGCGGGCATGACCACCCGATCCCATGCCCCACCGCGAAGCCCGGTCGGCCGCCTTCGCAGGTGGATCCCGGCGGGCGGCGCAGAGCCCACTCGCGGCCGGTACGCCGGACAGCGGCCCGCCTGCGCGACGCCGACCGTGCCTCGGAGTCGGCGGCGCGGAGGGGTGCTTGGGTGATGGGGTGGTGGGGTGGTGGGGTGGTGGGGTGCTGCGGATGTGTGGTGGTGGGGTGGTGCGGACGCGGCGCAGCAGGGTGGCGGGGTGGCGGGCAGAAGACGATCGCGTCGGGGGCCTCCCATGGGGCTGCCTCCGGGCTGCTTCCGGGCTGCTTCCGGGCTGCTCCCGGACCTGCCTCCGAAGCGGTCAGTTTTCGAGAAGCTAGGGTGACCCGGCTTCACCTACCGTCGACGACATGACCTCGATCGCATCCATCACCCTCGAAGTGGCCGACACCACGGCCGCCGCCCTCTTCTACTCCACCGCCTTCGGGCTGGACTCGTCCCGACTGCGCCTGCGCGCCTGCGCGACCCCGACCAGCGGCTTCCGCGGCTTCACGCTGTCGCTGGTCGTGCCCCAGCCGGGCAACGTCGACGCCCTCATCGGCGCCGCCCTCGACGCCGGAGCCGTCGCCCTCAAGCCCGCCTCGAAGTCGTTGTGGGGCTACGGCGGTGTCGTCCAGGCCCCGGACGGCACGATCTGGAAGATCGCGACGTCGGCGAAGAAGCACACCGGCCCGGTCACCCGGGACTTCGACGAACTCGTGCTCCTGATCGGCGTCGAGGATGTGAAGGCCAGCAAGCAGTTCTACGTCGAGCAGGGCCTCGCCGTGGGCAAGAGCTTCGGCGGCAAGTACGTGGAGTTCGCCGCCGGGGCGGGGCTCGTCAAGCTGGCCCTGTACAAGCGGCGTGCTCTCGCCAAGGACGCTGGTGTCTCCGCCGACGGCACCGGATCGCACCGGCTCGTGCTCTCCGGCGACGCAGGCTCGTTCATCGACCCGGACGGATTCGTCTGGGAAGCCACCGCCCCGCTGACCGCCGACGCCTGAGCCCAGTAGCCTCCCCCTTGCGGGACCGGTCCTGCGGCGTTTGCGCGGTCGCCACCGGCAGCGACGCCCAGGGTTGTGTGGCCGCGACCGGTCTGCGCGTCCACGGCGCCCCCCTCGTGACCGCCGCCCAGGACCTCCTCACCTCGCGACGGCGCAACCAAAAAGCCCGGCGGCGCGACCCAGGAGTCGCATCGCCCGGGGAGGCCGCGCCTCGGAAGGCGCGCGCCCGGCATTGCCCCCGACCACACAGGCCTCAGCCAACCGTGCGGCGCCCGGGACCGGCCATGACCGCGCTGACGCCGACTACCGAGCCCGCACCGCCAGGCGCGATGCTCCGATGCTGAACGCCCTGCTCGGTGGCGGCTGTTGAGAGGAGAGCACGGATGCAGGTCTCCTCGCCACCATCGCGGCGCTCGCGGGCGGGGCACCAGGCGAGGCGGCGGCCGAGCGGGGCGCCCGCTCCCGACCAGGAACGAGCTGTACGGCTACGGCCTGCCGTAGCGTACCTGCGGATACACCGAGAGCAGATCAAAACGAAGTTCGTGGTCTGGCGGGAGCGGATCGGCAACATCAGCGCCCTGGAACTCGGCTCCTACGGCATCGCCGACCGGCTCCGCTCCCTGCGGCTCCTCTGACACCGCAAGTCTCCAGCCCACCACCCGTTTCGAGAACGCGACGGCCGCTGGGTAGTGTCGAGATTCACCGACCTGGAAGGGCAGTTGCATGGCCAGCGACATCGTGATTGCGCAGACGACCATCAACGACCAGGAGCGGGCGAGAGCCGGTTGGCTGCCTGCGCCCACGTTGATCAGCCGTTTGCGGCGACGTACTGGTGGAAGGGTGCCATCGAGACAGCCCAGGAGTGGCGGATCTCGTACAGGACGACCACAGAGCGCTTCCAGAGCTGGAGGCCTGGGTCGCAGAGCAGCACAGCTACGAGGTCCCGGAATGGATCACCCTCCCGGTGACCGGCGGATCCGAGGCCTACCTGAAGTGGGTGGTCGAAGAGACCTCGCCGCAGTCTGCCGAGTGACTTACGCCGCGAACTCCTGAAGATGCTGGGCACGTTCGGCGCCGCGCCGCCTTCGAGAACTGGCGGCCGCCGGTGGTCGGCGTCGCGCTCCTGGTCCCGGTCGGACCGGACTGCCCCGCTGTCGCCGACCTGCAGGGGACCCTGATGCTGCCCGTCGGCGGCGTGCATGACGGGCAGACCCTCGAAGAAGCCGCTCACCGGGTCCTGTCCGGCCCAGCCAACGGCCTGCAGCTTCTCCGCCGCGTCGCCGTCGACTGGGTACAGAAGCGCCGTCGCAAGGTCATCACCCACGTCCTGGCGGCCGCGCCCACCACGGCCGCCGCAGTGGAGGAACTGGTGTACCGCGACCCGCGTGCCACGGTCCGCGTACTGCCCACGCTCCAGTTCCTCGACCAGGTATGGCCGACCATCCGGACACGCATCCTGGTCGGCCTGGAGGCACTCGCCATAGGTGAGACCGCCTGTATCGAATCGGGCACCGTGCAGGCCGCTCTGCCCGCGGATCTCGCGGCCTGATGCTTCCCGGGTGCGGCCGCCACTACTGTAGGAGTTGTCGTCAAATGTCACGCCCACATCAGGAGCCATGACAGGGCGACAGCTGCTGGGTAGCACTCGGCGGTCTTGTCGTACCGGGTTGCGATGCCGCGCCACTGCTTCAGGCGGTTGAAGCAGCGTTCCACGACATTGCGTCGCTTGTAGAGCTGCTTGTCGAAGGCCGGCGGACGCCCGCCTTCGACTGCCGCGCTTCAGCCTGTTGCGGACCTCATCGGCCCGCTCGGGGATCGTGTGGGCGATGCCGCGCCGCCTGAGTCAGCTGCGGATGGCCCGGGAGCTGTAACCCTTGTCGCCCAGGACATGGGCGGGCCGCACGCGGGGTCGTCCCGGGCCGACGCGGGGCACCCGGATCGCCTCCATCACCGCGGTGAACTGGGTGCAGTCGTTGGTGTTCCCGCCCGTGAGGGTGAAGGCGAGCGGGCGGCCGACGCCGTCACAGGCGAGGTGGATTTTGCTGGTCAGGCCGCCACGGGAACGTCCGATGCCCGGGCTGCGGATCCCCCTGTTCAAACTCCGGCGGCAGGCTGGTGGGCGCATTCGGAGGACACCTCGATGGCATGCGCTGGACACGAGCATCAACCACGTCCACATCATGCCCCGCACGCCCGGGCTCAATGGTCAGGTGGAGCGCTTGCACCGCATCGACGCCGAGGGGTCCTACAGCCTGTTCGAAGGAATGGTCATCGACGACACCGAGGTATTCAACGACATGCTGCAAGAATTCGAGAGCTTCTGTAACTAACATCGTGTTCACGGAGCTCTAGGCCGGCAGACGCTCTGTGAATGACTTCACCGAAAACGCCGAGTCAGGGCCGAGCGAACACCGACAGTTACTTATCCAAAGTCCAGGAAGTATCCAAAATGGCTGGTTGCGGGAGGAGTTTCCAAGATGGCGCAGGCAGGTGCTGCTAGGTTTGCCTCGGTTTGGCTTCAACAAGGCGGGCCGGCGGTGGAGGCTCGGCACAATCTGACCTCTGATCAGCATCAGCAGACAGTCAACGATCTGTTCGGCAGGGGATTCCGGCCCATCTGGGTCAGCGGCTACGGCAATGACCCCCGCTTCGCCTCCATCTGGGTGCAACAAGACGGACCAGCGGTGGAGGCTCGCCACAATCTGACCTCCGACCAGCACCAGCAGACAGTCAACGACCTGTTCGGCAGAGGATTCCGACCCATCTGCGTCAGCGGCTACGGCAACGACCCCCGCTTCGCCTCCATCTGGGTGCAACAAGACGGACCAGCGGTGGAGGCTCGCCACAATCTGACCTCCGACCAGCACCAGCAGACAGTCAA